>NZ_JABBWX010000009.1:0-381080 GCF_014161375.1 Microbispora sp. H10830 | reverse complement strand
ACGAGCGAACGAGGTGAACACCTCACCCGCAAAATCCTCAAGACGGCCACGCACCTCAGCCAACTCAGCCGGAGTCACCCCGAGATCATCTCAGACAAGATCTCCAACTAACAAAGTCCTACTAGTGCGTTGACCACATACGTTCACCGGGTCTGATGACACGCCGTTCCAGGTCCATGGCGGGTGTGCCGGGTGGCCCCACCAGTTAGCCCGAGTGACGGGGCGACTGTTACGTTCCGGGCATGAAAAGAGTCCCCTTCACTGGTGGTGAGAAGGAAAGCCTCCAGGCCAGCATGGACCGGCATCGCGACGCGGTGCTGTGGAAGGTCGAGGGCCTGGACGACGAGGCGCTGCGACGCCCCATGACCCCGTCTGGGACGAACCTCCTGGGCCTGGTCAAGCATCTGGCGGCCGTCGAGTACTGGTGGTTCGCCGACACGTTCGGGCAGGAGCACGAGGAGCTCCCGTTCGACGACGATGACGAGGACGCCGACCTGCGCGTCGACCTCGGCGAGACCACGGCCGACATCCTCGCCTTCTACGCCCGCGCCCGCGCGTCCTCGGACGAGGTCATCGAGAAGTTCGGCCTCGAGGACCTCGGCACCAACGAGCGCGGCGAGAGGATGACGCTGCGCTGGGTGCTCATTCACATGATCGAGGAGACCGCCCGGCACGTCGGCCACATGGACATCGTGCGCGAGCTCATCGACGGCGCGAGCGGCGACCACCGGCGCGCCTAGTGCTGTCACCGGAAACGATCATCAGGTTGGGTGGGGATTTCAGGCGGCTGGTGCAAGGGGTCGGCCGCCCCAGCGGAGACCCTTCTCGCTTCGGATGCGGGCGCGTTCGCGGCGTTGGGCGGCAAGCACGTCGGGGTGACGGGCGTGGACGTTACGCCAGCGCAGGTAGGCGTGCAGGGCCCCGGTCTGGACGGTGTGGTTGCGGTGGCTGGAGTTGGCCACGGTGAACTGGCGCAACGGTCCGAAGTGCGCCTCGATCGGGTTGGCCCAGGAGGCGTAGGTCGGCGTGAACAGCAGCCTGACCTTGTTCTTCTCGGCCCAGGCGCGGATGCGCCAGTTCTTATGCGCCGACAGATTGTCCAGGATGACGTAGATCGGGGCACCATCCGGCCGGGCGGCACGGATGGATTTCAGCGCGGCCCAGGTGGGGGCCTTGCGTGCGCGGTTGACGCCCCACAGCAGGTCGTCGCCGACGGAGTAGCAGCCATGGAAGTAGGTGACGCCCTGGGTGCGGCGGTAGGTGGCCGGCAGCCGGTCCGGCTTACCCGCAGGTGCCCAGCCGGATCCGGCGGTGGGCCGGATGCCCAAGGGTCTGAACTCGTCGAAGGCGAAGGTGCGTTCGGGCGCTTCGGTGGCGCGGCTGGCCTGCCGCTGATTCCGAGGACGTCGAGCGGGTCTGCGGTTCGGGCAGTTCGCTGTCAGCTGGCTCATAACGCCAGACGAACGCCGCCAGGCTGCCCTCACGGTCGATCAGCACTTCGGCGCGGCGGGCGTTGTTGACAACGGCCTCGATCTTGTCCCTGTGCCGTACGATCCCGGCGTCCGCAGGAGACGGTCGGCGTCGCTGTCGCTGAAGCGAGCGATGCCGGCAGTGCCGGTGAGCTCTGCGATCGATCTGGTCCACGAGCTTGTCCGCACTGGGCGCGCTTGAGGAGGTGGAGCGCGGTCGCCGTGAAGCTGTCGTGCTGTCGGATCACTGACGACCGGCTTCCCGGGAAATTCTTCAAAGAAGTCCGGGAGGCGGTGTCGGATCGGGGTGGTGGTGTTCGTAGCAGGGGTGAGACCGCCCGCAAGGGGGCGGCGCCAAGGCAGAGGAACCGCGATCATGAAGCTGACGACCATGACTCAGGTCACCATCGATGGAGTGATGCAGGGAAACGGCGGCGCGTCGGATGAGGACCGCAGGAACGGATTCGAGCGCGGCGGATGGGCCCTGGGCAAGGGCGACAACGAGACGCACGCGTTCATCAACGAGACCTACCAGCGCGCCGACGCGTTCCTGCTCGGCCGGCGGACCTACGAGCTGTTCGCCGACTCGTGGGGGTCCTGGACGGCCCAGGATGTCCCGGGCTGGGAGCCCGTCGCGCGGGCGTTGAACACACGGCCCAAGTACGTGGCATCGACCACACTCGCCGATCCGGCGTGGTCGGGCACCACCGTCCTGTCCGACGACCTTGTGACCGCCATCGCGGACCTGAAGGCCAAGCCGGGCGGTGAGCTGCAGGTGCACGGAAGTGGCACCCTGACCCGGTGGCTGCTGGAGAACGATCTGGTCGACGAGATGACTCTGATTAACGTTCCCGTGATTCTCGGCCAGGGCGCGCGGTTGTTCCCGGACGCCGGTCAGAATCTTGCGCTCGACCTGGTCGAGTCGCGCGTCGACTCGAAGGGCGTGACGATCCAGGTCTACCGGCCGGCCGGGCGTCCGCGGTATGCGACAGCTTGAAGTCCCTGACCACCGAACCACGCCGGCTTCACACCACAGGAGATGATCTTTAGATGCAGTACCTGGTTTCCGTGATCCACGACCAGGCCGGCCTCTCCACCCCGGACGAGGAGGCCGCGATCGACGTGTTCAACGATCGGCTCCAGGCCGAGGGCCACTGGGTCTTCGCCGGCGGCCTCGCCTCGCCCGACACGGCCACCGTCATCGACAACCGGGGCGGGGAGGCGATGGTCACCGACGGGCCCTTCCTGGAATCGAAGGAGTTCCTCGCCGGCTTCTGGATCATTGAGGCAGTCGACCTCGACGTGGCGCTCAAGCTGGCAGCCGAGGGGTCGAAGGCCTGCAATCGGAAAGTCGAGGTGCGGCCGTTCCTGTGAACAGAATCGACGTCCGCGAGGCGATCACCCAGGCCCACCATGAGGAGTGGGCACGGGTGGTCGCCTCCCTGACCAGGCGGTTCGGTGACCTCGACATCGCCGAGGAGGCGGCGGCCGAGGCGTTCGCGACCGCCGTCCAGCGGTGGCCGGCCGACGGCGTACCGCCCAACCCGGGCGCGTGGCTGACCACCACCGCCAACCGCAAGGCCATCGACCGGATCCGGCGCGAGAACAAACGCGACGACAAGCACAAGGAGGCTCAGATGTCATATGACGACCCGCCCGAGCCTCTCGGCGCCATCGACGACGACCGGCTCCGGCTGATCTTCACCTGCTGTCACCCGGCGCTGGCGATGGAAGCGCGCGTGGCGCTGACGCTGCGTATGGTCGCCGGCTTGACCATGCCCGAGATCGCCCGCGCCTTCCTGGTGGCCGAGAGCACCATGGGGCAGCGCATCACCCGCGCGAAGGCCAAGATCAAGGCGGCTCGCATTCCCTATCGGATGCCGTCCGCCGACGATCTCCCGGCGCGCGTCTCCGGCGTCCTCGCCGTCCTCTACCTCGTCTTCAACGAGGGCTACCTTGCCAGCGGCCCCGACACCGATCCCGTACGGCACGACCTGACCGCCGAGGCGATCCGGCTCACCCGCCTGATCCGTGCCCTCCTGCCGGACGACGGTGAGGTGGCCGGCCTGCTGGCGCTGATGCTGCTCATCGAGGCCCGCCGCCCCGCCCGGGTCTCGGCCAGCGGCGAACTGGTCCCCCTGGCCGAGCAGGACCGCGGCGCCTGGGACGCGGAACTGATCGCCGAGGGCCACCGGCTGGTGCGCGAGCGCCTCGCCGCTGCCGCCGCCGGGGTGGCTCCGGGTCGCTATCAGATCCTCGCCGCGATCAACGCGGTGCACACCTCCGCCCGCGACATCCGCGACACCGACTGGTCGCAGGTCCTCGCCCTCTACGACCAGCTCGTCCGCCTCGACCCCTCGCCGATCACCGCCCTCAACCGGGCCATCGCGGTCGCCGAGCTCGACGGCCCGGAGCTGGCACTGGCCATCGTTCACCGCCTCGCCGAGGCATTGGCCGGCTATCACGCCTACCACGCCACCCGCGCCGACCTGCTGCGCAGGCTGGGCCGCGGTCATGAGTCGCGCGCGGCCTACGACCGGGCCATCGAGCTGGCCGGCAACACCGCCGAGACCGCCTACCTGACCCGCCGTCGCGACCAACTGCGGTAGCGCCCACGGACGCATCTCGCACGGGAAGCCCGGTGGTGTTCCGTAAGGCGATCGCTCACCGGGCACTCCTCAAGGCGTCCGGTGGCCCCTGTGACCGGCCAGGCCTCGCGCAGCCAGCCCAGCTCGTCGGAGTACAGCACCACCGTGGTCCAGCGACGGGCCGCGGCACCTTCGGGCAGGTCGTCATCGCCCTCGTAGGATCCGGGCAGCTTCACCGCGATCCATACGTGGGAATGACGCGCTGAGCCGCCCCCGGCGCCCGCTTCGAAGGCCGCTGACCCCAGCCATCTCGATAGAACCAATTCAAAATTAGTTACCCCGTTCACTGGACAATCCCCGCACGCTATGGCCAGCAGCCGAACGAATAGTCAGTGGCCGGGGAGATATGTGATGAAAATTGAGATGTCTATCTCGTTGCGCGAAGCGGCATTTCATGCCCTTGCCAGTGGAGTCGACCTGCTGACGACCCTGCTGACCTGGGGGTGGACCATCTCGGACGGCAGAACGAGTGCGTGACTTCGGCCAGTGAAGGTGGCCGTTTCGACTTTTCCGGCGAATGCGGGCGACGTGTGTGGGGACAAGCGTCTACGGCAGGCCGTTAGAGTCAACTCCATGGAATGGAATTTTCAGGCGGCCGAAGACCTCGCAGCTGCATTGCGTGCCGGTGAAGTGAGCTCGGTGGAACTGACCGACGAGGCGATCGCCCGTATCGAGCGGGACGACGAGGTGATCAACGCTATTTGCGTGCCGGACTTCGACCGTGCGCGGGCCGCCGCGCGCGGTGCCGACCAGGCACGCGCGCGTGGTGAGGACCGGCCGCTGCTCGGCATTCCGGTGACGGTCAAGGAGTCGTACAACATCGCCGGGCTGCCCACGACCTGGGGCATGCCGCCGCACCGGAACTATATGCCGGCCGAGGACGCCGTACAGGTGTCGCGACTCAAGGCCGCGGGCGCGGTGCTGCTCGGCAAGACCAATGTGCCGTTGGGGCTGCAAGATATACAGAGCTTCAACGAGATCTACGGCACCACCACCAACCCGTGGGATCACGGTCGCACGCCGGGCGGATCCTCCGGCGGGTCGGCGGCGGCTCTGGCGTCCGGGTTCGGCGCGCTGTCCATCGGCTCCGACATCGCCGGCTCGCTGCGCACCCCCGCGCATTTCTGCGGCGTCTACGCGCACAAGCCGACGCTCGGACTGGCGGCTAGCCGCGGTATGGTCCCGCCGTCCGAGCCGGCATTGCCGGCCGACCTCGACCTCGCCGTCGTCGGTCCGATGGCGCGCACCGCCCGCGACCTCACGCTCCTGCTCGACGTCATGGCCGGACCGGACCCGCTGACGCTCGGCGTGGCGCACCGTCTGGCACTGCCGCCCGCCCGCCGCGAGCGGCTCTGCGATTTCCGGGTCTTGGTCCTCGACGAGCATCCGCTCATTCCGACCGGGTCCGCCGTGCGGGCGGGCGTGAACCGGGTGGCCGCCGCGCTCGTCGACGGCGGCGCCCGCGTCGAACGGCACAGTCCGCTGCTGCCCGATCTGACCGAAGCCGCGACGCTCTACATGCAGTTGCTAATTTCGGGCTCCGTTGCGCGCTTTCCCATCGAATCGCACGAGCAGCTGCGGACCCGCGCCGCCGGACTGAGCGCGGACGACCAGAGTCTTGACGCCGTGCGGCTGCGCGCGATGGTGTTCAGCCACGGCGACTGGATGGAGGCGAACAACCGCCGCGAGCTCCACCGCCACGGCTGGCGGCAGCTGTTCGCCGAGTTCGACGCCGTGGTGTGCCCGATCACGCCGACGCCCGCGTTCCCGCACGACCACCACCCCAATCCGTTGGAACGGCGTATCGACATCGACGGCGTCGAGTACCCGTACTTCGACCAGCTCGTCTGGGCCGGCCTGGCCACCATGCCCGGCCTGCCCGCCACCGCCATACCAGCGGGTCGGTCCCCCGAGGGCCTGCCGGTCGGAGTGCAGGTCATCGGTCCGATGTTCGAGGACCGCACCCCGCTGCGGCTGGCCGAACTGCTCGAGCAGAACATCGGCGGCTTCCACGCACCGAAATAGAGCGTATTGCTGGGTATCCGTCCGGCACGGGAAGTCCACGGTGCCGGCGATCCGGCGTCGGCACCCCCCGATGACGCCGCCATCGCGCCCCACGCCGGCCGTGGCTCCCTCTGCCGCACCGGCAAGGCCCGCTCATCTGGCCGGTTTACTCAGCGTTCCTACATATCCGGCTGGCCCACATCCAGTACGCGACAAATCCGGACAATGCTTCCCGGGTATACGGAGTTCGCATGGCAAAAATGGGAAGCGGCGAGGCGTAGGACAGAGCTAGGCTTCCTGGTGTTCCAGGCGCGAAGGCTCCGGCTACTTCTTTGGGTGAAACTACGCCGGTTGTCGTCCCCGACCTCTGGAGCGCACAACTTGATATGCACCTCCCGGTGCGAAGGCAACGGCTACTTCCTCTTCCAAAGGAGCAACGCGGGTTCGAATCCCGCCGCCGACTTGTTCGGCGTCGTCTAGTGGCCTAAGACGCTTACGTATCCCGTCGCCGAATTTGATCTCGGGGGGCACAACTTCATATGCACCTCCCGGTGCGCCGACAGCGGATACTTCGAGGTTCGATTCCTTGCAGCCCCCGTCTGGGGCTGTCGCCCGATTGGCGGGCAAGCCGCAGTCACCTTGATCTCGGGGGGAACACGACTTCAGAGCGTGCTCGGTGCGCAGGCGAGGCCTACTTCCACTGTTAATGGGGTTGTCGCTGGTTCGAGTCCAGCCGGGGGCTTCGGTCTCCGTAGCTCAGTTGGCAGAGCACCACGTGGCTTCACCGACTTGATCTCGGGCACGGTCTCTGAACGCGGGCTCCTCCCATCGCGGAAGGGGCCCGTTTTCATGTCCAAGTTCAACCGTGGCACGACCCAGGCCGCGACCAACAGCCCGGTAACCACCGAGGCGCAGCCGACCGGCCGCACGCACGAGGGTGCGCCCGGCTACATCCGCGACGCCAAGTCCGAGCTGTTCCTGCTCGCCGTCTCGAACATGGTCGGCGAGGACACCTTCTATGAGAAGGCCGGCGACCGCGACGGGCGCTTCCGCGCCCTCGTCCACCAGGTAGCCGTCGAGGACGGGGACTGGATGGCCCGCTTCCTGCCTTGGCTGCGCGGCGAGGCGAACATGCGGTCCGCACCGGTCGTGGCCGCACTGGAGGCCGTACGGGCCCGCCTGGCGGCTGGACAGCAGGGCGGCAACCGCGAGCTGGTCGCCTCCGTGCTGCAGCGTGCCGACGAGCCGGGCGAGGCACTTGCGTACTGGACGTCGCGATACGGCCGGGCCGTCCCGAAGCCGGTGAAGCGCGGCATCGCCGACGCCGTCCAGCGGCTCTACACGGAGCGGTCCCTGGCGAAGTACGACAGCGACGCCCGCGGCTTCCGCTTCGGCGACGTCATCGATCTCGTCCACCCCACCCCGGCCGGCGACAAGCGGCTGTGGCAGGGCGACCTGTTCGCTCACGCGCTCGACCGGCGTCACGGCCGGGACAAGCCGGTCCCGCAGTCGCTGCGCATGCTGTGCGACCGGACCGAGCTGCTCTCCATCCCGGTTGGGGAGCGACGCTCCGTGCTGGCCGACCCGCGCCGCCTGGCTGCCGCGGGCATCACCTGGGAGGCGCTCGCCGGCTGGCTGCAGAGCCCGATGGACGCCCAGGCCTGGGCGGCGGTCATTCCCTCCATGGGGTACATGGCGCTGCTTCGGAACCTGCGCAACTTCGATGAGGCCGGCATCAGTGACGAGCTCGCGGGTCAGATCATCACAAAGCTGACCAACCCGGAGGAGGTCGCGCGGTCGCGGCAGCTGCCGTTCCGCTTCTACTCGGCGTACCGGACGGCGCCGTCGCTGCGGTGGGGCCACGCGCTGGACACGGCGCTGACTCTGGCCACCCGGAACGTGCCCTCATTCCCGGGGCGGACGCTCGTGCTCGTCGATACGTCGGCGTCGATGTCGTCCGGCGCGGTCTCCGCGCGGTCGACGGTCACGCCGGTCCAGGCCGCTGCGCTGTTCGGCGTCACCTTGGCGGCGCGCGGCGACCAGGTGGACCTCGTGGGCTTCGCAGACGGCACGTTCCGGCACGAGATCCGGCCGGGAGCGTCGGTGCTGCGCGAGGTCGAGCGCTTCTGCGGACGGATCGGCGAGGTCGGCCACGGCACGCAAGTCGCCGACGCGCTGAGCAGGTCCTGGAAGGGGCACGACCGGGCGGTGATCCTCTCGGACATGCAGACCATGACGGGCTACTACGCGAGCGGGGTCACGACCGCGGTCCCGGCGCATGTGCCGCTGTACGGGTTCAACCTCGTCGGATACAAGGCGGCGGCGATGCCGACCGGCTCGGGCAACCGCCATGAGTTCGGCGGGTTCTCCGACGCGTGCTTCCGGCTGATCCCGCTGCTGGAGGCGGGCCGTCACGCCGGCTGGCCTTTCTGACAATGAGGCCGCCTCGCCTGCCATACGGTCGGGCGAGGCGGCCGTGAGCGGAGGACATGACGAACCCGATCTACGACAACCCGCCGCAGCCGAGCGCGGCGAGCCTGTACGGTTCCTCGCCGACGCCGTCGAGGTCCTCCGCCCGAACAGGCGCTGACGATCCCCAGACCGGCTGATCAGACTAGGGCGGATCGCGCTACCGTTCGCGTATGGAGGACGACGCCGCCCCGCCTCTAGCGAACCGATGGGTTGACGCCGTCGGCGAAGGTGAGCACTTGGCCGACAGGGAGATCTGCCGGTGTTTCGATCAGTACGAGGTACGTCCACCTCGCGTGGTGCGCTTCCACGGACAGCGTCAGGACACTGCATCTTCTGGGTGGCAACACCTGCTTGAGCTCGTGGAAGAAGCGGCGGCTGACGGCCGAGAGGTGTTCCGGCCCCTGCTTGAGCTCAGCCCGGCCGAACGGCGACAGATCATTACACTGCCACCGACCATTGCCAAGCTTGTTGAGGTTAAGCATCTGGTCCTCTACGGCAGCAATTTGCTGCGGATCCCACCGGAGATCGGCGCAATGACCAACTTGCAGGAGTTCACCCCCTACACGTCGCATCGCCTGCACTGGTTCCCTTACGAGCTGACCCGGTGCCGACAATTGAAGGCCAGCACGGTCAGCACCCGTTCGCTGTACGGCAACTCCAAGATTCGACCGCCGTTTCCTCCACTGCAGCCGAACAGAACATCAACCCGGGACCTCAATCTCATGAACCTCGACCCTGCGATGTGGGGGACCGAGATGATTCGGGCATGCAGCGTCTGCGATCGGCCGATCGCCGACGCCGGCCTCTACCAAGTATGGATCTCTCTACGGGTCGGCACCGACACTCTTCCTCTGTTGGTCAACGCCTGTTCGCTGGACTGCATCGACGCGCTTCCCGCTCCTTCGGAGGGCTATGTGCCAACGCCGCACACGGGTGGGGTCGGCATTGTTCAGCCCCCCGCCGACTACGCGTAGCGGGCCGGGGCACTCTGGGGGCCCATGGCCAGGACTACCGGCCCCTCACCCCACAGCAGCGCGAGTGTCCGGAAGACGCCTGATCCGATTGCGACCCCCAACAAGAGAGCCACCACGACCAGCTTCACCAGCGCGCGGTGAGCGCTGGGTTGAGTGCTGGGAAGTGTCAAGGCACTGATCCTTCGTCACCAGTGCCCGACTGGCCACGGTTGCTCTGTCGGAGGCACGGGACAGGATGAAAGTGTACGGAGCCGCGCGCAGGGTGAGGAGATCAGAGAAGCGGCCGCTCACGCACTGCAGAACCCGGACGGGGAAACGGGCCAGGTGCGGCCTGGCCCATTCACCGTGAAGTTCCTGTTGGTGCTCGGTGCCGAGATACTGCTGTTGTCCTTGGTGTTTAACGACTTCTGAGAATCGGCCAGGCACCCTGGTCCATCCGTGCCCGGAGGCGCTCAGGTGAGCCGGGCCCACCGCCTGAGGGTGTCCGTGGCCTCGGCGTAGTCGCGAGAGGACAGGTGGCTGATGCTCGCGCCGTGGTTGGCGCTCGGGGCGACATACACATGGCAGTCCGTCCCCTTCGGCGTGAACCGCTCGGCACTCCAGGGATCCCGCCCGCCGTAGACGAACATCATCCGGCTCGCCTGCCGGGTCACCCACGCGTCCACGTCCCGCATGGCCCTGCCGTCGAAGTGGGAGCGGAGGGACGCGGGCAGCACCGAGTTCGGCTGGTAGAGCCCCGGATACCGGGTCAGGCCCTTGAGGTGGGCGAAGCTCAGGGACGCCCAGCCGAGCTGGGTGGCCGCCTGGTAGTAGTAGGGCAGGTACGGCTCGATGCCCTGGTCGGTGTACTGCTTCCAGGTCTGGATCTTGTCCACCCATCGGAAGATGGCGGCGTCGGAAGCCTTCTCACCGGGGATTCCCTTGCAGTCCTGCTGCCGGAAGTACTGCCAGAACGTCCAGGCGGAGTCGAGCACGCTCATCTCGAAGGAGCGGTCGGCCGTGCCGATGGTGCGGCGGAAGGTGAGGCCCTCGCGCCTGGCCATGGCCGTAAGCCGGGGCACCAGGCTCTTGCGACGCTTGAGCGCCTCCCGCTGCACGGTACGCAGGGCGGCCCGGCACGACGGCGTGCCCACGGTCGTGAAGAACCGCTCGTAGACGCGGTCGTCATCGTTGACCGCGTCGTTGGGCGCGACATAGGCCACGACCCCGTCGAGGTCGTCCGGATAGAACCGGTGGTGGTAGACGGCGGTCATTCCGCCCTTGCTGGCCCCAGTGCCGATCCAGGCGCCGCCGTAGACCTGCTTGAGCGCCTCGACGATCGCGTGCTCGTCGCTCGCCTCCTGCCAGATGTCGAGCTTCGCCCAATCCTTCCGCTTCGGAAGCGAGGCGCCGAAGAAACGGTGCTCGACGGAGAGCTGGTTGGCGTCGAGCCCATAGGTGGGCTCCTGGAGCCACACCTTCTCCGGCATCAAGTATCCGCTGGTGTAGAGGACCATGGGCCGGTCCACGGACCGGTGCGAGAGAGTGAGCCGCTGCTGGAACGTGCCGCCGCGCGGGTTCCGGTGGTCCACCGGCTGGGTGAAGGTGAGGGTGTAGTCCTTGTAGCCCTTCGCCCGCCCCTTCTTCACCCTCACCACCCGGAGACCGGGGACGGCCCTGAGCCGCGCCAGGAGGTCGTCCTTCGCGATCCAGGCCGTGGAAGCCGCGGATTTCGCCAGGACCGTCCCGGCACCGGCCGCAGGGACGGCCGCCGCGGGGACCGCGACCAGGAGGGACGACGCCAGCGCCGCCGAGAACAACGCCAGGGGCCCTCGCGTCCGCCGGACCGGACTCTTCAGCCGCGCGTACCGGCGACCCGCCATGCCGTTTCCCCCCATGTCGACGTAGATCCACAACAGTGATCGGAAAGACTCTGGCGTATCCGTATATGTCGGCACAACCGCAAAAAGGGATCCGGCTCACGGCCGAACGTGTCGCCCCAGACCAGGCAGATGTTGTCGGTGGCGTAGTGCAGCATCGGATCACCGAGCTGTCGACGGAATGGGAGATCGCGGTGGCGCCGACGAACCGGCAGGTGGCCGAGCATGCCTTTCTGAAGGCCATGTACGAGGACGAGTACTTCCCCGATCACGTCGTCGGCAAGGGGAAAGCCATCCTCCTGCGGCTCTGCGAGCGGATCGAGGCCGAGCGACCGCCGGACCTGGCGGCGCTGTACGTGCTCACGGAGGCTGCGACAGAGGAGTTCAACGCGCTGGAGGCGGAGTTCGAGGCGGCCGGCAGTGAGATCGAGACTTGCGCACGAGAGGCGATCGCCGAAGACTTCTGGTTCGTGGCGTCGGCATACGGGTTCGCGGAGGCGGACGCGGAGGAGTTGATCGCCGGCCGGGAATGGTGAGCCGAGTCCCATAAGCCGCAGAGGCGGGGCACGCCGTGATCCGCCCCTTCCCTGGGCGGATCACGGCTCGTCGACCTTCTCGGACTTCGCGGGCTCGGCCCCGGGTCAGCGGGCGGGGCGGGGCAGCGCCTGGACCAGCGCGGCGACGGCGGCGGCCAGACCGACCAGGAGCGCCAGGCCGAGAGCGAAGGCGTGCGGGTAGTGGGCCGGGGCGGGAGCGCCAAGGGCGCCGTAGAAGACCATCCCGACCAGCGCCACCCCGATCGCGCCGCCCGCCTGCTGGGCCGTGCTCAGGACGCCCGAGGCCGCGGCGGCGTGCCGGGGATCGGTCCCCGCCAGGACGATCGCGGGCAACGGGGCCATGATCAAGCCCATTCCCGCACCGGCGACGAGCAGGCCCGGGATGATCCACGCGACGGGACGCCCGGTGCCCAGGGCCGAGGCCGTCTCGACCAGGGCCGCGTACCCGAGGGCGACGACCAGGGCTCCCAGGGCGATGACCTGGCGGCCGAGCCGGGCCGCGACCCGGCCGGACAGGGCCGAGGAGACGAAGTAGCCGAGGCCCAGAGGAAGGAAGATCAGGCCGGAGCCGAGAGCGTCCAGGCCGCGGCCCTCCTGGAGGTAGAGCGCCAGGACCAGGAAGAACGAGCCTGTCGTCATCGAATAGATCAGGCTGACGACCACGCCCGCGGAGAACGAGCGGTGCCGGAACAGCGCCGGGTCGATCAGGGGCGCGGCCGTCCTGCGCTGGTGCAGGGCGAAGGCGGCCAGGAGTGCGACGGCGGCGGCCAGGCAGAGCCACGTCCAGGCCGGCCAGCCCTGCTGCGGGCCCTGGACGAGCGGGTACACGATGGCCACCAGGCCCAGGCAGACCAACGCGGCCCCGGTCAGGTCCAGGCGGGCCCCGGTGGCCCGTGATTCGGGGATCAGCCGCCGGGTCAGCAGCAGTGTGACCGCGCCCACCGGGACGTTGATCAGGAAGATGGTGCGCCAGCCGAGGCCGGCGATGTCGGCCCTGATGAGCGCGCCGCCGATGAGCTGCCCGAACACGCCGCCGAAGCCGAGGGCCATGCCGTAGGCGTTGAACGCCTTGGTGCGGTGCTCGCCGGTGTAGAGGGTGTTGATGAGGGCGAGGACCTGCGGCATCAGCAGAGCCGCCCCGGCGCCCTGGGCCACCCGGGCACCGATGAGGAACCCCGCGGTCGGGGCCTCGCCGCAGGCCGCCGAGGCCAGGGTGAAGACGGCCAGGCCGATCGAGAAGAGCCGCCGGCGCCCGTACAGGTCACCCAGTCGTCCGCCGAGGACGAGCCCGGAGGCCAGGGCGATACCGAATCCGGCGACGATGAACTGGATCGCCGACGGGCTCGCGTTCAGCTCGCGCTGTGTCGCGGGAATCGCGACGTTGACGATGAAGAAATCGAGAGTGGTGATGAAGACACCGGTGAGGAGCACCAGCAGGCTTCCCCACCCGGCGCCGCCGCCGGTCGCCGCAACCCGCGTGGACCGCGGTGACGTGATGGTCGTCAATGTTCTCCTCCTGCTCGCGCCGTTCCACGCCCAGCTTCGCCGTGGGTACGGCATTACGGCGATTACGCCTGAGGTCATGAAGCCCGTGCGGATGCGGGCGGGGACTGACCGGGGCGTGCGGCCCGCGCGGGTGGCGCGGGCCGCGCCCCAGGGTCAGATCCCGGCCGGCACCTTGTCGAGGAACCCGTACACCTTGCCGATGCGTCCGTCGGCGGTGAGGACCGCGACGTCGAAGCCCACGACGAGGGCCTCGTGGCCGGCCGGCCCGAGTTCCCAGCAGAAGCGGGCGATGTCGTGGTGGGCGTCCACCGGGCCGGCCAGGGTGAAGGTGAGGCCCGGGAACTGGTCCTGCACGGCGGCGATGGTGGCGTCGATCTCCGCGCGGCCCTCGGCGACCGCGATCGGGTCGGTGTAGGCGCCGTCTTCGGCCCAGATCTCGTCGATCGCCGCGCGGCGGGCGGCCGGGTCGGTCTCGTTCCACGTGGCGATGTAGCGGGCGACGAGGTCGTTGACGTCGGACATGTGTTCCTCCGGTGTTCGTGCTTCGTGTCGATGCAGGTCACGAAGGTACGGAGAATCACCGGACGGGGAATCCGTCGTGCTTAGGCAACCGTGATCGCTGTGACCGGATTCGTATAGGTAACTTGTCCTCCATGCTGCACGGACGGGAACCGGAGATATCGGCCATCGATCGGCTTCTCGCCGAGGTTCGCGCGGGAAGCAGCGGCGCACTGGTCGTGCGCGGTGAACCGGGCATCGGCAAGACGGCGCTGCTGGAGTACGCGGCGGCGCACGGCGGCGACCTCCAGATCATGCGAAGCGTCGGCGTGCGGTCCGAGAGCGATCTGGCGTTCGCCGGGCTCCACCTGCTGATCCGTCCCATCCTCGACCGGATCGCGGCGCTGCCCGAACCGCAGCGGCAGGCCCTCGAAGGAGCCTTCGGCCTGGCCGACGCGCGGGGCGCCGACCGCCTGCTCGTCGGCCTCGGCGTGCTCTCCCTCCTGGCCGAGGCCGCCGAGGACGGGCCGGTCCTCTGCCTGGTGGACGACGCGCACTGGCTGGACCGCTCCTCGCTGGACGCGCTGACCTTCGCCGCGCGGCGGCTCGGCGCCGAGAGCGTCGCACTGATCATGGCCACCCGAGGCGACCACATGCCCGGCCTGCCGGAGATCAGGCTGCGGGGGCTGAGCGCGGCCGCAGCGGCGGCCGTACTGGAGGACGCGGCGCTGACCCCGGCCCTGCGTTACCGCGTGCTCGCCGAGGCGCAGGGCAACCCGCTGGCGCTGATCGAGCTGCCTGCCGCGCTGAGCGGCGACGCCTCGCCGTCGCGGCCCGGCGGCCTTCCATTGACCAGCAGGCTGCGGGCGGCGTTCGCCGGACAGGTCGACCACCTGCCCGAGGCGACCCAGACCCTGCTGCTGGTCGCGGCCATGACCGACCGGCTCGGCGAGGTGCTGGCGGCGGGAGAGCGGTTCGGCTTCGGCGCCGACGCCCTGCTGCCGGCCGAGAAGGCCGGGCTCGTGGCGGTCGACGAGCGGGCGGTCACCTTCCGCCATCCGCTGATCCGGGAGGCGGTCTACCAGCGCGCGCCGGTGGGCCTCCGCCTCGCCGTCCACGCCGCGCTCGCCGACGTCCTGTCCGGTGACCACAACGCCGACCGCCGGGCATGGCACCGGGCCGCGGCGGCTGTCGGGCCGGACGAGGAGACCGCGGCGGAGCTGGAGCGCACCGCTCTGCGAGCCGCCGGCCGCCGCGGCTACGCGGCCGCGGCGGCCGCGTACGAACGCGCCGCGGCGCTCACCGACGACGCCGGCGCACGGGGAAGACGGCTCGCCTTGGCCGCCGAGGCCGCCACCGAGGCCGGCGAGCTCGACCGGGCGGGGGCGCTGGCCGGGGAGGCGGCCGAGCACCTCACCGACCCGCTGCTGAAGGCGAGGCTCCTCCACGTCCGGTCCACCGCCGACTTCTGGCGCGGGCGGTACGGCGAGGCCCACCGGCTGGTGCTGTCGGCCGCCGACCTCGTCCGCGAGATCGCCCCGGCTCAGGCCGTGCGCATGCTGACGCAGGCATTCCACACCGGGTGGTACGTCGGCGAACCCGAACTCAAGGACGTGGCGCGGCGGCTGAGCCGCATCCCGATCCCGGCCGGTGACCCGATGGGAGCCGTCGCCCGGGTACAGGCCGGGGCGTTCGCCCGGCTGGTCGGCGGGACCGCCGCGGGCCTGCCTCCGCTCGACGAGGCCGTCGCCGACGCGCGGGCCCTGCTGACGAGCGATCACCCTCGCGAGCAGGTGCTGCTGGCGGGGGCCCCGCTTGTCATCGGGGCCGACTTCCACACCCTGGAGATCACCACGCGCCTGGCGGAGGAGTGCCGGGCGCGGGGACGCATCGGCATCCTGCCGACGGTGCTGTTCTTCCTGGCGGAGGCGGAGCTCTTCCACGAGGGGCGCCACCACGACGCGCTGACCACGGTGTCCTCGGCGCTGCGCATCGCCGAGGACACCGGCCAGCACCAGTGGGTCATCCAACTGAAGAGTGTCCTGGCCTATCTGGCCGCCCTCGCCGGTGACGAGGAGGGGTGCCGCCGGCTCTGCGACGAGGCGGTGGGCGGAGCGGTCGTCCCGATGCAGGGGGCGCTGTGGGTCGACTGGGCGCGTGGCGTGCTCGACCTCGGGTGCGGGCGGGTCGAGGCCGCCCTGACCCGGCTGGAGGCCCTCGCCCAGGGACCGGGCTGGTACCACATCTCCGCCATGCGTTGCGTGCCCGACCTGGTCGAGGCCGCCGTGCGTCACGGCGAGCCCGCGCGCGCCCGGCCCGCCTTCGCCCGCTACGAGCGCTGGGCACTGCTCTCCGAGCAGCCCCTGCCCCAGGCGCTGGCGGACCGGTGCCGCGCACTCCTGGGCGCGGAGGACGAGGTCGAGGACCGTTACCTGGCCGCGCTGAGCCACCGCGGCCAGCCGTTCGAGCACGCCCGCACGTCATTGCTGTACGGCGAGTGGCTGCGCCGGTCCCGCCGGAAGGCGGCGGCGGGCGGCCACCTGCGTGAGGCGCTGGAGACGTTCGAGAGGCTGGGCGCGCGCCCCTGGGCCGACCGCGCCAGGGCGGAGCTCGAGGCGACCGGTACGAGGGCCCCGAAGCTCCGCGCCAGGGGGATCCTGGCCGACCTCACGCCGCAGGAACTGCAGATCGTACGCCTGGCGGCCCAAGGCTCGTCGAACAAGGACATCGCCGCCCAGCTGATCCTCAGCCCACGCACCGTCGGCTACCACCTGTACAAGGCCTACCCCAAGCTCGGTGTCGCCTCCCGCGCCGAGCTCGCCGCCCTCGAACTGAGCGATCCCGCCTGAGCCGACATGTCTCACCGGGCGGGGCCGTCGCCTCATCGGCGGGGAACGACCTGTGCGTGCGCCAGAGAGGTCGTCGAATTCCCCGGTCAGGGGGTGGCCAGTGCTTCGGTCGGGGACAGCCGGGCCGCGCGGATCGCGGGGTACAGCCCGGCGACGCCGCCGATGAGCGTGGTGGCGGCGAGTGCCCCCGCTGTCGCCCAGATCGGCACGACTGCCGGCCAGCTCTGGTGGGCGGTGTACGCCGCGGTGACCGTGATGCCCAGCAGCACCCCGCCGACTCCGCCGAGCACCGACAGCAGCAGCGACTCAGCCAGGAACTGCACCCGGATCTGCCCCCGGGTCGCGCCGAGCGAGCGGCGCAGACCGATCTCGGCCCGGCGCTCCAGCACCGAGATCACCATCGTGTTGGCCACCCCGATACCGCCCACCAGCAGCGCCACCGCGCCCAGGCCCAGCAACAGCCCGTTCAGGGCGGTGTCGACCGCCTGCCGCGCGGCCAGCACGTCCGAGGGACGGGACACCGCGACGTCACCCGGTGACTCCGGGTCGGCGGTGGCGGCGAGCACGGCGTGAACCGCCTCGACCTGGCTGTCCCGCGATCTGGTGTAGACGGTTGTCGCACGCCCGTCGAAGCGGAACAGGTCCGCCGCGACGTTCCAGCCGATCAGGACAGCCCTGTCGAGCTCGGGCGCGAGTGCGACCTCGTCGAGCACGCCGATCACGGTGAACCGTTCGCCGCCGACCAGGATCGCCACATCCGGGCTGGGCCGGACGATGCCGAGCCGCTCCGCCGCCGACATGCCGAGCACCGCGGCCGGATACCGGCCGGTGGCGCCGTTCAGCCAGGCGCCCGCGCGCAGGGCCGCGCCGACGGTCCGCGGAAGGCTCGTCCGGGCGGCCATCACGACCAGCCCGTTGGTCTCCACCTTGGGGATCCTGTCCGAGCGATACACCCTGGCGTTGCGGATCGCCCCGGTCGCCGAGACGGCGGTGACGGGGCCGATCCGCGAGATCATCGCCTCGGCCTCGGCGGGCAGCTTCGCGTCCCCGCCTTCCATGGTCTGCCCGGGGGAGACCGTGAGCAGGTTCGTGCCGAGCGCGGCGAGCTGACGGTCAAGCTGTTCGCGGGAGGAGGACGAGATGCCCACCACCGCCACCATCGCGGCGATGCCGATCGCGACGCCCAGCGCGGACAGCAGCGCCCGAGCCGGCCGGGTGCGCAGCCCGGCCGCCCCCACCCGGGCCACGTCACGCGGAGCCATCCGGGCGGGCGTGAGCCTGCGCCGGGTCTCCTGCGCGGTCACCACCGGGCCACCTGCGCCTCCCCCCGCGTCGCCTTACCGTCGGCGATCACCCGGCCGTCGCGCATGCGCACCTGGCGGTCGAGCCCCGCCGCGACCTCCCGGTCGTGCGTGATGACCACGAGCGTCGTGCCGGCGGTGTGCAACTCCCGCAGCAGGGCCATGACGCCTTCGCCCGAGGCGGAGTCGAGGTTGCCGGTCGGCTCGTCGGCGAGCAGCAGCGCCGGGCCGCCGACCACCGCCCGGGCGATCGCCACCCGCTGCCTCTCGCCGCCGGACAGCTCGTGCGGCTCGTGGTCGAGCCGGTGCCCGAGCCCGACCCGCTCCAGCGTCGCCTCGGCCCGCCGCCGCCGCTCGGCCAGACCGACACCGGCATAGAGCAGACCGTCGGCCACGTTGTCCAGGGCCGGTACACCCGAGGCCAGGTGGAACTGCTGAAACACGAAGCCGATCCTGGTCGCGCGCAGGGCCGACAGCTGCCGGTCCGACAGCCGCGACACGTCGTGGCCGTCGACCACCACCCGGCCGGAGGTGGGCCGGTCCAGCGTGCCCAGCATCTGCAGCATGGTGGATTTGCCCGAGCCGGACGGGCCGACCACCGCGACCAACTCGCCGGCGCCGATGTCCAGGGTCACGTTGTCGAGCGCACGGACGCCCCCGGGGTACACCTTCGTCACGTCGGTCAGCTCGATCACCGCGGCATCCCCACAGTCATACCCTCCTTCAGCCCGTCGCCGGTGATCTCGACCCGGCCGTTCGCGAACAGGCCGGTCGTCACCCTGACGTAGTGGGTGGTGGATCCCTCGACGACCTCGACGCCGTACCCGCCCTCGGCCAGCGCCACCAGCGCCGCGACGGGCACGGTGAGCACGTCCTTGCGCTCGGCCGCGCGGAAGACCACGGTGACCACGGCGGCCTCGATCCCCGCGGCCGCCCCGGAGCCGCCCAGCGGGATGACGGCCTCGATCAGGGTCTCCGCCTGGCCGCCCGGGTCGGCCGGCTGCTCGACCACCGTATGGATCCCCGCCACCCGACCGGTGACCTTCTTCCCGTTGGGCATCCGGACCTGCACCTTGACCCCCTTCCGGGCCAGCCGTTGCCCGGACACCTCGAGCCTGGCGGTCACCTGACGGCTGGTCCCGGTGTATCGCAGCACCTCCTGCCCGCCGCCGGTGGACCGGTTCACCCCGGCCGTGACCGTGTCGATCCGGATCCTCCCCGGAGCGAAAACCACCCGTCCCTGCTCGACCTGGCCGGTCTGCGGCAGGCCCATGTGCCGCTGCCACCGCCTCACCGCGGTAGCGGTGAGCCACGTGTACGTGTCGTCCACCGGGAACCCGGCGTAGCCGAGCGCCTTCAGGTTGCGTTCGAGCTGCCGTACGTCCGCGCCCTTGTCGCCCGGGCCGAGCGTCCGATACGCGGCGACGGTGCCGTACATCAGCACGACTGGCTTGTCGTCCACCCGGTAGATCGTTCGGCCCCGGCGGACGACGGCGCCGGGCAGCGGCACCTTGGTGATGACACCCTGGATCCGGCCGGCCAGCGTGGTCGTGGCGCCGTAGCCCAGATCGCCGGACACCTCTTCCGTGTCCAGCATCGTCTGCCGGGTCACTTGAGCGGTGGCCGGTGGCAGGCTCGACACGGCAGGCGTATCCGTGCCGCCCCCACCGAACCCGATCGCGGCCACGGCCGCCGTTCCCACCGCGAGCACGGCCGCACCGGCTGCCGCGACGGCCCGCCCGCGCCGCCGCCGGCGAACGGGGGGCCGGTCCTCCGCCACCCTGTCGGCCAAGGGAGCGCTCACGACGGGCTCGGCCGCAACGACGCCGACACCGCATCGATCTGCGCGTCGCAGGTCGTCCTCGCCTCGCGGTACTGCGGGTCCTGCCCGACCTCCGGGCCGGTCTGGGTAGGGCCATCCGGGTTAGGGTCGGGGAACTTCTTCACTCCGTGCTCCCGCATGCACCGCGCGAACCGGCGCGCCAACTCGTCCTTCAGCGCCATCCCGGGGCCGGTCTCCCTGGGTGGGCGGTACTGCTTGCACGCCTCTTCCGCCGCGGCCACTTTGCGCATGTCGACGGAATCCTTGTCGTATGTTCCTGCTCTGACGTTGTCTCCTTCGACCTCCGGGTCGGTCATCGGCACGCCTTCTTTCCGCATGCACTGCGAGTACCTGAGGAACTGGTCCACCCGGCTGAGGCTCTGCGAAGCGCTCGGCCTGGCGGAGCCGTCCACCGAGGCCACGCCCTTACCGTCGGCCGCATTGGTGCAGGCGGCCGACGTGACCAGCAAGAGCGGTGGCAGGCAGACGACCAGGAATCCCGTTCTCATCGGCGATCTCCTCTGGTTCGGTCAGCCCAGTGGAGCAGGAGGCAGGCATCGGCACTGTTACCGTCCGTGTAACACCGGTGTAATGCCCGATCACCGAGACTGCCGGTCAAGGAGGTTTGCGGTGCGGGTGCTGCTCATCGAGGACGAGGTGCTGCTCGCCGAACAGGTCGCCGACGGGCTGCGGGACCAGGGCATCGCGGTGGACCTCGCGGCCGACGGGCTCGACGGCCTGCACAAGGCCGGGGCGAACCGCTACGACGTGGTCGTGCTCGACCGCGACCTGCCGCTCGTCCATGGCGACCAGGTGTGCACCGCGCTGGCCGCGGGCGGCGGCGATGCCCGGATTCTCATGCTCACCGCGGCGGGTGAGGCGGCGGACCGGGTCGCCGGCCTGACCCTCGGCGCCGACGACTACCTGCCCAAGCCGTTCGTCTTCGACGAACTGGTGTTGCGGATCCGCGCGCTGGCCCGCCGGGCCAACAACGCCCCGCGCGTTCTGCGGCGCGCCGGGCTGACGTTCGACACCGCGCGGCGGGTCGTCACCCGCGACGGCCGCGTCATCCCGCTGACCACGAAGGAACTGGCCGTGCTGGAGATCCTGATGGGCGCCGACGGCGCCGTCGTCAGCGCCGAGGACCTGCTGGAACGGGCATGGGACGAGCACGCGGACCCGTTCACCGCCACCGTCCGGGTCACCATCGCCAGAATGCGCCGCAAGCTGGGCGACCCCCCGCTGATCGAGACCGTCGTCGGCGCGGGGTACCGGCTGTGAGGCCACGTGGGAAGCACCCGTCCATCCGGCTGCGGCTGACCCTCGTGTACACGGTCGTGCTCGTGACCACCTGCGCGGCGCTCCTCGCACTCAACTACGCGCTGCTGTACCAGAGCCTCTACACCGACATGAGCGGCCAGATCCGGGCCAAGATGGATGCGGCTGCCGGCGCTGAGGCGAGACGAGAGCCGCCGTTGTCCCCGGACATACAGAAGCAGCAGTACATCCGGATGGAGCAGGCCGTGATCCCCCAGTTGCGCGCCAACACGCTGCTGAGCACCGCCAGAACCTCGGCGATCGGGCTGGCGATCACCGGCATGCTCGGACTCGGTGTCTGCTGGGTCGTCGCAGGCCGCATGCTACGGCCGCTGCGAACACTCACCGCCGCCGCCCGGCGGATCTCCCAGGACCGGCTGCACGAGCGCGTCGCGCTCACCCGGCCACGGGACGAGCTCAAGGAGCTGGCCGACACCTTTGACGAGATGGTGGCCCGGCTGGAGACCTCCTTCAACAGCCAGCGAAGGTTCGTCGCCGACGCCTCGCACGAGCTGCGTACGCCCCTTGCGATCGTCCGTACCGGCGCCGAGGTGCTGCTGGCCAAGCGGGAGAGCGACATCGCCCAGTGGGAGGCCATGGGCCGGCGCGTGCTCACCGCGACCGGCCGGGCCGAACGCCTGGTGGACGGCCTGCTGGCACTGGCCCGCAGTGACAGCGGCGTCATCGCCCACGAGGCGCACGATCTGGCCGTCGTCACAGCCCATGCGCTGAGCGAGGCGGACGAAGAGGCCGCGACCGGCGGTCTGTCGATGACCACCGACCTTCGCTCCGCCCCGGTCGTCGGCGACCCGGTCCTGCTCGATCGCCTGGTACGCAACCTGGTGGACAATGCGATCCGGCACAATCGCCGGGGCGGCTGGGTCGACGTGACGACCGGCGGCGGCGACGGCTACGCCCGCGTCAGCGTCCGCAACAGCGGTGAGGCGATCCCCCCGACGGAAGTGGACCGGTTGTTCGAGCCGTTCCAACGGCTGTCGTCGGGCCGCGCCGCGGGCTCCAAATCGACGGGTCTGGGCCTCGCCATCGTCCGGTCCATCGTGCGCGCGCATGACGGCACGGTCACGGCAGCACCGAACGCCGAGGGCGGATTGACCATTACCGTCACGCTGCCGACCGGAGCCGTCCTGCCACTGGACACTCTCGCCGGCCCACGCCTACTGATGTGACAGAGCTCTACCTCATCGATACCGGTGAGAAATGCCATGAAACTGTCAGTACGCTGGCCGGGGTCAGTGGGCGGCGGCGCCGGTGACGGCCTTCCAGGCCGGCCTGGCGCATCAGCCGGGCCACCCGCCGACGGCCACACCGCCGGCCCTCACCGCGCAGGACGGCGTGGATGCCTGGAACCCCGTAGGTGCCGTGCAGGCGAGGGCCTGGCGGACGGTTTCATCACCAGTGGTACGCAGGTGATCGGCGAGCAGTCCCGGCAGATCGAGGGTCGCGTCCGGGCCCAGCGCGGGCAGGCGATGCGGCTCGCCGATGTCGGTCGGCGGCGCGTCGGGCTGGCCGGGCAGGTTGCGGGCGTTGGCGGCGTCCAGGACACGGCGGATGGTCTTGGGGCGACTTGGTGCCGCCGGGCTAGGGCTTTGACCGCGGCGCCCTGGCGGTACTCCTCGACGATGGTGGTGGCCTTGTCGTGGTCGAAGGCGGCGGGGCGGCCGAGGGTCTTGCCGGCGGCCTTGGCGGCGGCGACGCCCTCGCCGGTGTTCTCGGCGATCATGTCGCGCTGGAACTCCAGCACGGCGGCCAGGACGGAGACCATCATTTTGGTGCCGGGGTCGTCGCCGGCCAGGTCGATGCCGGAGAGCAGCCCGGATTCGACGCGCAGGTGGAGGCCGCGGCGGAGGAGCACGGGGCGCAGGGCGAGGATGTCGGCGACGGAGCGGAACAGGCAGGCGGCGTCGGCGATACGGATGGTGTCGCCGACGGCGGCCTCATGCAGCAGTGTGGTGAAGCCCGCGCGGTCGAGGGAGAGCTGCCGACTGGAAATGGCGGGGTCTTCATAGACCGGGGCGCCTGCGATCAGCAGGGCGGTGAGGGCGTGCCGCTGGCAGGCGTCGGTCTGCTTGTCGGTGGAGTGCCGCAGATAGACCAGGTCAGCCACGCCCGGCATCCGCGGAGTGGTTGCTGATGAAGGGGACCTCCGTGCCGTTCCAGTCGGTCTGCTTGACCAGGGCCATCGTGTCCCCTTCCCGAAGGCCGACCTTGTGGTGGCCGGTGGGTGTCTGCGACCACTGCAAGGGGGCGGAAAGGAAAGGCGGAAGTCTGTAGCGGATTCCATTGGATCGACCGGTCGTTTCCGCTGGTGGCGGACGGCGGCTTGATTGGATCCGCCTAAGGGGGCGCAATCGACCGATTCGGCCCCTGCTCGTTATTCGACCGGGTATCCAGACGATCACCCATGTAGAAGTTCCGGGCCGTCACGTATGTTCTGGGGACTTGGCCGGAAGCTGTAGTCCAGGTGGATTCAGGTCATCCGGTGCCGCCGGGAGAGACCAGGCCGGTCTCGTAGGCGACCACCACGGCTTGGACACGGTCGCGCAGGCCGAGCTTGGACAGGATGCTGGCGACGTGGGTCTTCACCGTGGCCACGCTGAGCGACAACTGGCCGGCGAGTTCCGCGTTGCTCAGGCCGGTGGCCAGCAGGCGCAGCACGTCCAGTTCGCGAGGCGTCAGGTCGGACAGGTCGCGGTGGAGGGTGGGCTTGGCGTTGTCGCGGCGGGCGAAGCGCTCGACCAGGCGGCGGGTGATGGTGGGCGCGAGCAGAGCGTCGCCGGAGCGCACCAGGCGTACCGCGGCCACCAGGTGCTCGGGTGAGACGTCCTTGAGCAGGAACCCGCTCGCGCCCGCGGTGAGCGCGGCGTACACGTAGTGGTCGAGGTCGTAGGTGGTCAGGATCAGCACGCGGGTGCCCTCGTTGCCGCCCGCGAGGATGCGTCGGGTGGCTTCGAGGCCGTCCATCTGCGGCATCCGGATATCCATGAGCACAACGTCGGGCCTGGTACGGCGGACCGCGGCGACGGCTTCGTCCCCGTTGGCGGCCTCGGCCGGCACTTCGATGCCGTTGGCGGTGAGGATCATGCGGAAACCCGTGCGGACCAGTGCCTGATCGTCGGCGATGACGGCGCGCAAGGGCTCGGTCATGCGGTCCTCCACGGGACGCGGGCCTTGATCCGGAATCCGCCCCCGGCCGTCGGTCCGGCGTCCAGGGTCCCGCCGTAGACCGCGAGCCGCTCGCGCAGCCCGATCAGCCCCCTGCCGCCGCCGGTCCGGGGCTCGGCGCCGCGTGTGCCGCCGGTGTCGGTCACCTGGATCTCCAGCCAGTCGCCGTCATGGCCGATCGTCACGGACGCGGCAGCTCCGGGCGCGTGCTTGATCGTGTTGGTGAGTGCTTCCTGCACGACGCGGTAGGCGGCGAGGTCGATCCCGGGAGGCAGCGGCCCGGGGGGCGACACCGCGGCGTCCACCGGCACTCCGGCGGCCCGGACCCGTTCCACCAGGGCGTCGAGCTGGTCGAGCCCGGGTTGGGGTTCGAGGCCGTCGGACGGCCCGTCGAGGCGTTCGCCGCCTGGGCCGGCCAGCAGGCCCATGACATGGCGCAGCTCGGCCATGGCGGCCCGGCCGCCGGACTCGATCGCGAGCAGAGCCTGTTTCGACTGTTCCGGCTCCGCGTCCATGACGCTGCGGGCGGCGCCGGCCTGGATCACCATCACGTTGACATTGTGGGTCACCACATCGTGGAGCTCGGCGGCGATCCGGGAGCGCTCCTCCGCAACGGCCCGGCGCATGGCGTCCTCCTGCTCCTGCCGCACCTCGGTGAGCCGGCGCCGCCAGAAGCGGACGAAGTTCCCGAGCACGCCGGCGCTCAGCAGGGCGAAGAACGGCCCCATCCAGCCCGGCAGTGCAGGCGTGATGTCCCCGAACCCGGCGCCGAGGAGCCCGCCCGCGAGCACCAGGCCACTCATCGCCAGGACCCGGTTGCGGCTGTGGACGATGGCGCCGTACGCGGCGATCGTGCAGGTCAGGACCGTGATCCAGGTCGCGTCCGCGTGTGTGGCCCGCGCCGCCAGCAGCACCACCCAGAAGGCGATGAGCGGGTACCGGCGCCTGACTGCCAGCGGCAACGCCGTCAGCGCCACGAGGAACGCGGGCGCCTCGTGGGACGGAAGCTCGACACGCGGATGATCGACGAGCTCCGACGGGCTCAGGGGCAGGACGCGGGGAGGCGGTGGGGGGTCAGCCCGCAGCCGCAGGCTCTCGATCACTCCGGGCTGGTGCGCGGCGGCGCCGATCGCTGGATACTGCGCCGCCACGGTCACCGCGAGGACCGTCAGGACGATCGCGACCACCACGTCGAAGGCGAGGGCCCGGAGAGACAGTCCCGGAGACCCGCCGCCGCCCCGCCCTGGCGCGTCCCGAGCCGAGCCGTCCTCGTTCAGCCGGCTGTACAGGTCGAGCACACGCCGCCACCACGGCCGTCGTTCGCTGGTCTCCACCGGCACATTGTCACGCCCGCCCCATATGTGCCACATCGGCCGTCGTGACGGGGCTGCACGCTCTTCGGGACTAGGCCGCAGGGATGACCTGGCCGCCCCTCGTTCTCAAGCGCTAGGTGATCTCGGCAGCACGGCCGAAGCGCGACGGCAGGAGCGGCGCCTAGCTTCATTCCCGGCGCCAGGCCGCGGTGCAGCCGCGGACCCGCATGGCGGCCTCAACGATCGAGGCGCTGTTCATGACCATCCTTTCGAACCTCTGCTCAGGAGGACATAGCGTGACCGCTGTCCTGCGAGCCCAGGCACTGGGCAAGAAGTACGGCAGACGCTGGGCGCTGCGCGAGTGCACCATCGACATCCCGGCGGGCCACATCGTGGGGCTGGTGGGCCCCAACGGGGCCGGCAAGTCCACATTGCTGAAGCTGGCCTGCGGCCAGCTCGAACCCACGGCGGGCGGCATCGCCGTGCTCGGCGGCCGACCGGGAAGCACGCCCGCGCAGCTGGCCAAGGTCGGGTTCGTCGCCCAGGACACCCCGGTCTACGCGAGCCTGACCGTCGCCGAACATCTGCGGCTGGGAGCGCGGCTCAATCCCCGCTGGGACGACGGCATGGCGCGTGAACGCATCGCGCGGCTCGGCCTCGTCCCCGCGCATCGGGCAGGCAGGCTGTCGGGCGGCCAGCGCGCTCAGCTCGCCCTCACCCTGGGCCTGGCCAAGCGGCCCGACCTGCTGATCCTGGACGAGCCCGCGGCCGCCCTCGACCCGCTGGCCCGTCACGAGTTCCTGCAGCACCTGATGGAGGCCGCCACCGAGCACAAGCTGAGCGTGGTGCTCTCCTCCCACCTGGTCTCCGACCTGGAACGGGTCTGCGACTACCTGGTCGTGCTCGTCGACTCCCGCGTCCAGATCGCCGGGAGGGCCGACCACCTACTGGCCACCCATCACCGGCTCACCGGTCCGCGCTGCGATCCCGGCAGGCTGCCCGCCGGCCAGTACGTGGTCTCCGCCCGGCACACCGACCGGCAGAGCACGTTCGTGGTCCGCGCCGGCGCCCCGATGCACGATCCGGCCTGGACGGTCAGCCGGATCACTTTGGAAGACCTCGTCCTGGCCTACATGGACCGGCGCACCGCCGAGCACCGGCGGGCCTCCCAGGAGGTGCGGGGATGATCTGGCTGACCTGGCGCCAGTTCCGCGGCTCGGCCGCGATGACGGCCGCCGTACTCGCCGTTGTCGGTATCACCCTGGCCGTAACCGGCCCGGGCCTGGCCTCCCGCTACGCCGCCGGAATCGCCGACTGCGCCCCGAACGACACCTGCACCGACTTCTTCGACCGGTTCTTCGGCGAGTACCAGATCCCCTTCCTGGCCCTCACCCTCGTCGTGCTGATCCTGCCGGCGCTGGCCGGGCTCTTCTGGGGTGCCCCGCTGGTCACCCGTGAGCTGGAGGCGGGCACGCACCTGCTGGTGTGGAACCAGAGCATCACCCGCGCCCGCTGGCTGGCCGTCAAGCTCGGGCTCACCGGCCTGGTCGCCATGGCCGCCGCCGGCCTGTGCGGTCTTGCGGTCACCTGGTGGTCCGACCCGCTGGACAAGTCGGCCGTTCCGGAAATGGCGCGCATGGCTCCTCTGGTGTTCGGCGCGCGCGGTATCACCCCGATGGGGTACGAGGCCTTCGCCTTTGTCCTCGGGGTGACCGTCGGCGTGCTGGTGCGCCGCACCCTGCCCGCCATGGCCCTCACCCTGATCGCTTTCGCCGCGATTCAGCTCGCCATGCCTCTACTGGTCCGGCCCCACCTGATGCCGCCAGTCACGTCGACGTTCGAGCTCGGCCCTACCAACGTGGAAGGAATTGTGCCGCAAGGTCGGCAAGGCGGAGCCATGCACATCTTCCTGAGCACGTCGGCCGTGCCCGGCCACGCGGGCGCCTGGGTCCTGTCCAGCGATCTAATTGATCCGTCCGGACGCGTCGTCGTCGGGGATGGAGCCTCGGGGCCGTCCTCGACGATCGCGCGGTCCGTCCCGATTTCCACAACGTCGGGACCCTGCGCGCCCACGCGGGGACTGGGCGCCGACGCCTGCACAGCCGAGATCAACCATCTCGGCTACCGGCAGCAGGCGACCTACCAGCCTCTGGAGCGCTTCTGGCCGTTGCAGTGGATCGAGACCGGGATCTACGCCCTGCTCACCCTCGGACTCACCTGGCTCTGCTTCCGGCGGGTAGGCAGAGGCCTGTCATGACCGCCGTCAGGGTCGCGGCCGCCGGGCTCGCCCTCCTCCTGGCGGCGGCCTGCACAGCGCCGGCGCCGCCGCGCGGCGAGACCGGCACGACGGCCGGTACGGTCTGCGCACCCCCCAAGGGCACCCCCGGCAAGGAGACCGCCACCACGATCGACGTCATCGAACAGGCCTACTTCTGCATCCTCGGCAACCACTACAGCAGCGCCGAACTGGACGCCCGCTCCCTGCTCGCCGCCGGATTCGCCGCCCTGACCCAGGAGCTCAACCGCAACGGACGCGACCTGCCCGACGCGGGCATGCCGACGCTGAACGGCGACCGGAAAGCCGACTGGGCCGCCTTCGAAACCGTCTACCGGAAGATCACCGATCAGGTGCCCGACCTGCGCGACAGGCTCGCCGTCGTCACCCTGGAGGCCGTCGTGGCCGCCCTCGATGACGAGCACGCCTCCTGGACGCACGACGTCGAGCAGCCGCCGGACTACTACGACGGCGACGGCTACGGCCTGGGTCTCGAAGCGAACGTGAACACGTCGCAGGCCGGCGGCAACCTCGCCGCCGCCGTACCGCCGCTGTTCCTCACCACCGTGCCGGGCGGCGCGGCACAGGCCGCCGGCCTACGCCCGGGCGACGTCATCGAATCGATCAACGGATCGGCGCCCTTCATCGATGGCAAGGCCACCCACGCGATCGCCGCGCTCTACCCGCGCTACCCGCAGGCGCGCCCGGTCGAGCTGAGCCTCCTGCGGCAGAGCACCGGCCGCCGCTGGAGCGTGACGCTCCAGCCCGGCCTGTTCCGGCAGGACCTGGCCGACCTTCAGGTGGTGCGGTCGAAGCTGCTGAACGACGACATCGCCTACGTACGGGTGACCAGCTTCCTGCCCGACTCCGCGGACCGGATCCTGCGGGCGATCTCCCGGCTGCGCAAGGACCGGACACTGTCCGGCGTTGTGCTCGACCTGCGCGGCAACAGCAGCGGCAGCACCACGGAAGCCACCCGGCTGCTGAGCGCGTTCGTCCACGGCAAGGTCACCGCCTATCACTGCACCGCGGGCAACACCTGCCAGAGCCTGCGGACCGACGACACCGTCGAACTGCTCGGCCTGCCGTTGGCGGTGCTCACCGACCGCGGCTGCGCCTCGGCCTGCGAGCACTTCGCCTCCGCGGTCAAGGATCTGCGGGTCGGCCTGCTGGTCGGCACCAGAACCGCCGGCATGATCTCCGGACCGGTGCAGCCGTACCTGCTCGCCAACAACACCATCCTGAGCCTGCCCGCCAGACACCACCTGGGCCCGAACCGTGAGGTCATCGACCGGATCGGCGTGCCGCCCGACCACCACATGCCCCTGACCCCCCAGGACGCGGCCAATGGGCGCGACTCCGCCCTGGCCAAGGCCCTGACCCTGCTGCACAAGTGAACGGACCTCCCGATGAGACACCTCCTGGCAGTCGCCACAGGGCTGGCCCTCCTCGCCACGTCCGCGTGCTCCGCACCCACCCCGCCCCGAGCCGCCGCCGTGTCACCCACGCCGGCCGGCCCCGTCACCCTGCCCGCCCCCACCGGCCCCCACCCGGTCGGCACCACCGCCCTCTATCTCAAGGACACCTCCCGCCCCGACCCCTGGAACCTCGACGCCGAAGCCCGGGAGCTCAAGCTCACCCTGTGGTACCCGACCGAGCAGCGCGACGGGCAGCGCGCTCCGTACATGACGCCCAAGGAATCCGAGCTCCTCCTGAAAGGCACCGGAATCGCGAGCGCGCCGTACGACACACTGAGCAAGACCCGGACGAACGCCATCAAAGACGCTGAACCCGCAGGCAAGATGCTGCCGCTGGTGGTGCTCTCTCCCGGCTTCACCAAGCCGATGAGCACCCTCACCTCCCTGGCCGAGGACCTGGCCAGCCGCGCCTACGTCGTGGCCGGCATCGACCACACCTACGAAAGCTACGCCACCACCTTTCCCGACGGGCGGGTGGCCGAATGCCTCGCCTGCGACAGCAACTCCGATCCCGGCTTCGGCGCCGGCCTGGTCCAGGGCCGGGCCGCCGACGTCTCGTTCGTGCTCGACCAGCTGCCCTCCAAGTGGGACGGATCCGGCCGGATCGACCGCGCCCGCATCGCCATGGCCGGCCAGTCGATCGGCGGGTCCAGCGCCATGGCGACCATGCTCGAAGACCCCCGCGTGCGGGCCGGAATCGACATGGACGGCACCGCCTACGCCCGGATCCCCAAGAGCGGCTTCTCCCGGCCGTTCATGTTCCTGGGCTCGGCGCAGCACGTTTCCGGAGGCCCCGCCCCCACCTGGGACCGCGACTGGAAGCTGCTCACCGGGTGGAAACGCTGGATCGTGCTGTCGGGCGCCGAACACCAGTCCTTCACCGACACCCCGTTGCTGTCCGACGCCCTCGGCATCACGCCCCTACCCGGCGTGCTGCCCGCGGCGCGCGCCGCCGAGCTCACCCGCACCTACGTGGCGGCCTTCCTCGACCAGCACCTGAAGGGCAAGCGGCAACCCCTCCTGGACCAGCCGTCCTCGCGCTACCCCGAGGCAAAATTCTGCCCCGGAAGCTGCGCTCCGTCCTGAGGCCCGGCGGTCCCTGAAGCCGTCGACGGATGCTGAGGACGCCGGATGCCTGCATGGCCCGGGTGCACGCCGGCGAGCCCAGGCCTCTGGAGTTGCTGCAGGTCCTCGGTCTCGACAAGGCCGCTACCGCACGCTGTTCCCATCCCCGGACAACGGCCCCGCCGGTGGCAGCGTTCGACTCAGGCAGCGCCGCGCCAGCTGCCTATCAAGATGTTGAAATCTTCTTCGTCGGGCGCTGCACCACCCCTGGCCGGATGGCATGCGGTTCAGGCACGGACAGGCTGCTCCCTTGGGGATCCTGTTGGCCACACATGCCTCAGAGGCTAAAGGATGTCATCTTCCCAATCCGGCTCATCGGGGTTGCAGGTAGTTCTGCACCACGTGCGACAACCGTCCGCGCTCCAACGCCGGCGTGCCCGCCTTCACCACCGGCGCGTACCCGATGTTCAGCGCTTGAGCCGTCAGGCAGGCCGCGACCGAGACGTGGAAGTCGGCGAGCTTGCTCACCCCGCCAGCTACAGAGGTGAACGCGGCCTCGAACTCCGGAACGCGGCCCATCACCTCCAGCAGTAGCTCGGGCAGGTCCACCCGTGGCAGCATCGCGAGGACTCGCTTGCGCAGGTCGATCAGGGAGGGCGGTTCGGGAAGGGCGGCCAGCTTGGCCACGTGCAGCCGTCCCTCCGAATCCACACTCACATCCACGCCATCCTGCCCGGCCCGGCCCGCGACATCGTTGAGTGCCAGATGCAGCACCAGCGCGTGCTCGGCGAGCAGCCGCCCGGGATCCTCGGGAAGCTGGAGGTCGACCAGCGCCGGACCTTTGGCCGCCTCCCACTTCGCACCGTCCAGCAGTTGCCCGCGTGGATCCCGCCAGCGCGCCGAGGCCTCGGCATAGACGTCGCGGCGCTTGAGGTGCCGGTGAAACTGGGTGAGCACGCACATGGTGTAGGCGTTCGTGTCCACGGTGCTGCCGTTCGGCAGGCTCTTGAACACAAGCCGCTTCCAGGACCCGGTCACCAGCTCGGAGTCAATGTCGGCCTCGGTGACCTTCTTCTTGCGTCCGTCCAGCAGCCGGGGCAACTGTTTCATTGCCACAAGGGCCCGCGCGCCTTCGGCGTTGGTGCCGAACTCGATCACCGTGGTCAGCGTCTTGAGGAACCCCGACACGGTGGCGATCCGCGAGGCCAGCAGCGCCCGCATCTCACCATCGGCATTGGCATCGGCGTCGGACGGCGGCACCGTCTCCGTCACCGCCGCGACGGCCTCCCGCAACTCCCGCCGGGGCACGATCGCGTCGATCGCCTCCCACACCTGATCCAGCCTGAGCTCCTCGCCATACTCAGTGACCTCCAGCAGAGTTTCCACCGCCGCAGGTGCCCCACGCCGCTCAACGATCAGAGCCCGATCCGCGTCGTCCAGGTAGAAAAACCGGTCCAGCTCCGCCTGCGACGGAGCACCCGGAGAAGCGGCCGTACGCGGCCGCCTCACCATCACTCAAGAACTCAACCGGCATAGACGCCGAAGGTAGGGCAGGCCAGGCAAGCAGGACGAGCTGGAGCCACCCGCTAACGGGACTTTTCGTTCGGATGCTCATCATGCACCGAACCGGCCGGAAACGGGGGAGACCTGTCCGGTTTCGATAGCTTGCGAGAATTACCCATCTCCCAAGTGATCCGAGCGCTGCAGCCACGCAACAGATGGCCTTTTCTGTTTTCTATTTCCAGAAATCCAGAAATTCGCTACGCTGGGCCGCCGTGACGACCTCCGTGACCATCACCGCGTGCAAGCACTGCGGCGCGCCCATCGAGCAGCCGGTCCGGCGGGGGAGACCGCGGGAGTACTGCCCGGACGGCGACTGCCAGGCGGCGGCCAAGAGGGAGCGGGAGCTCCGCCGCGCCACACCGGGCCTGGAGGGCGCGCTGGCGCGCGTGGAAGACCTGTACGAGCGCATGGAGAAAGGCCTGGCGGCGGCGATCGATCCGCTGGCGCAGGTGCTCGCCCAGGAGCTGAGCCCGGCGGGAGTCGAGGCGAAGCTGAGCGCGATCCAGGCCGAGGCGCACACGAGCGTCGCCATCGCCCGCGCCGAGCGCGAGCAGGCGCTGGAGCAGGTGCGGCTGGCCCGCGAGGCCGCCGAGGAGGCCCGGCGGGAGGCGGAGGAGGCCCGTCGCCGGATGGAGGAGGCCTACACCGAGCGGGACACCGCCTTCGCCGACGCGGAGACCGCCCGCGAGCAGGCCCTGGCCGCGCTGCGGGAGGCGGCGAGCACGGAACGCCGGGCCAGGCAGGAGGCCGACCAGGCCGTCCGCCGGGCCGAGATCGCCGAGGCCGCCCGCGAGCAGGCCGTACGCGAACTGGCCGACCGGGTGGACCAGGCCGCGGCCGAGGTCCGCCTGGCCCGGGAGCAGGCGGAGCAGGCCGTTCAGGAACGCGACGAGGCGCGGGCCGATGCGCGGACGGCGCGGGCGGAGGCGGAGCTGGCCCGCCGCGCGCATCGCGAGGCCGAGCAGTCCAGCGCCGCCGCGCTGGCCCGTGCCCAGGCGGCCGAGGCCGAACGCGACCGCGCGGTCGCGCGGGCGGAGGCCGAGCGCGATCGGGCCGTGGCGCAGGCCCACGACGAGCGTGACCGGGTGCTGGCCAGGGCCGAGGCGGCGGAGGCGGCCCGCGAGCAGGCCGTCACGGAGGCCGCCCGGCTGCGCGCGGAGGCCGCGCAGGCCGAGGCCCGCGCCGGCGCGGCTGACGCGGAGGCCGCCCGGGCGGAGCAGGACGCCCGGGCCGCCACGGCGGAGCGGGAGCGGATCCAGGCGGAGCTGTCGTTGGAACGGGCCCGGCTGGCCGACCTGCGCGCGCAGCTCGACGTGGCCCGGGCCGAGGCGGCCCAACTGCGCGAACGCGCGGTCGCCGCCGAGCTGCGGCTGCGCCAGGAGGCTCCCGAGCCCCCGCCCGGGCCGTGACGACGCTCCGTCGCCTCCTCCGGCCGCCTGCTTGGCTCTACGCCGGCGCCTTCACGGCCGAGCCCGCCGCGGCCGGCTTCCGCGTGACGCGGCGGCGCCGGGTGGGCAGCCCGAGCGTCGGGTTGGCGACGCTCCAGGCGGCGCCCTTGCAGATCAGCTCCTTGTAGACGGCGGCCAGCCGTCCGGTCAGGACCGCCCGCACGGCGCGGTCGTCGGCGGTGACGTACTGGATCAAGCCCTCCTTCCGGCCCAGGGAGATGCACTGGTTGAAGTAGCGGATCGGCGCGTTCGGGAGCTTCCCACCGGTCAGGCGCGCCGCGATCGCGTCGGCGGCCTGCCAGGCGGCCGGGGTTCCCGAGGCGCACGACATGCGCAGCGGCTTGTTCCCGGGGCCCATCGCCATGGCCGCGTCACCGATGGCGTACACGTCCGGGTGGGAGACCGAGCGCATGGTCCCGTCGACCACGATCTGGCCGGTGCCGGTGACCTCCAGGCTGGTGGCCTTGGCGATCGGGTGGACCGCGAAGCCGGTGGCCCACACGGTGACCGCGGCGGGGACGGCCGTGCCGTCGGCGGTGAGCACGCGGTCGGCTTCGACGCCGGTGACGGTGGTGTGCTCGTGCACGGTGATCTTCAGCCTGCCGAAGACCTTCCGGAGGTGCTCACGGCCCTTGGGCGACAGCCAGTCGCCGAGATCGCCGCCGACGGCGAGTGCGACATCGAGGTCCGGGCGGGCCTCGGCGATCTCGGTCGCGGCCTCCACACCGGTGAGGCCGCCGCCGACGACGACCACGGTCTGCCCGGCGTCGAGGAGGGCCAGGCGCTCGCGCAGCCGCAGTGCTCCGGGACGGCCGGCGATCTCGAAGGCGTGCTCGGCTGCCCCGGGGACGTCCTGGGCGTTCCAGCCGCTGCCGAGGGCGTAGACGAGCGTGTCATAGGCGAGTTCTTCGGCGCCGGACCCGGGTGCGGTCACGCCGGCGCCGTTCGCGTCGGTGATGGTGACGGTCTTGCGGTCGACGTCGACGCCGGTGACCTTCGCCAGCCTCAGCTCGACGCCGGTGCCCGCGAACATCTCGCTGAACGGCCGGTGCTTGAGGTCCTGGCCGGTCGCCAGCTGGTGCATGCGGACGCGTTCGACGAAGTCGGGCTCGGCGTTGACGAGGGTGATGGCGACGTCATCGCGGCGGAGCCGCTTGGCCAGGCGCCCGGCGGCGATCGCTCCGGTGTATCCGCCTCCGAGGACGATGATGCGGTGCTGCATGCCCTTGCTCCTGTCTTGCGCGATTGCCTTGCGCGTTTTGCCACCTGAACCGGGCGGCGCGCCGTTTCCTGACAGGAACGCGGTGTGAAGCACCTCACACAGCGATCAGAAAGCCGTGAACAGGGGCTCCCCGTGGTCGCTGACTGCCCACTGCTCGGTCGCGCGTTCGAGCTTGTCGGGGTTGACCTGGTTGCGGAACGCGGCGATGCCCTCGGCGGTGACCTCCAGGCACATGACACCAACGACCCGGCCGTCCACGACGGCCACCACGGCGGGCTCGCCGTTGGCGGTCCAGATGTAGACCTCGGGCGTGCCGCCGACCATGGCGCGCTTGACCTCGGCCGGTTTGAACAGGCCTCGCAGGAACTTCGCGACCGCGACGGCGCCCTGGAACGCCTTGGCGCGGGCCGGCACCTTCCCGCCGCCGTCGCCGATCGCGATGGCGTCCTCGGTGAGCAGGCGCACGAGCGGCTCGATCCGGCCGCTGGTGGCGGCCGTCAGGAACTCCTCGACGATGCGCCGGGTGACGACCTCGTCGATCTCGGTGCGGGCCTTACCGTCCGCGACGTGCTTCTTGGCGCGGTGGAAAATCTGCTGGCTGGCGGCCTCGGTGATGTCGAGGATCTCGGCGATCTCCCGGTGCGGGTAGTCGAAGGCCTCCCGCAGCACGTACACCGCCCGCTCGTTGGGTGACAGGCGCTCCATGAGGGTGAGGACCGCGTACGAGACCGATTCGCGCTGCTCGGCGGTGTCGGCCGGGCCGAGCATCGGGTCCCCGGCGAGCAGCGGCTCGGGAAGCCACTGGCCCACATAGGTCTCGCGGCGCGCACGCGCCGAGGTGAGCTGGTTGAGGCACAGGTTGGTGAGGACCTTCGTCAGCCAGGCCTCGGGGACCTCGATGAGGCCGACATCGGCGGCCTGCCAGCGCAGGAACGTCTCCTGCACGGCGTCCTCGGCCTCGCCGGCGGAGCCGAGGAGGCGGTAGGCGATGGCCTCCAGGCGCGGCCGGGAGGCCTCGAACCGGTCGACGTCGTCCGCGGTCAAGGGCATGACCCGATCCTAGATCGGGCGGCGTGCACCGCCGCCGTCGCATCCGCTCCCGCAGTTGCTCGCCGTACGCGTTGTGAGCAGGCCGGTCATCGGGTCTCGGCTTTTTCGGCGCCGTCGGCGAAGTGCCGCAGAACCATGTCGACCAGTGCGGTGACGTCGGCGTCGGCCATCGGCGAGCCGGTCATGCCCATCCGGTGGAGCAGGGTTCCGACGACGACGTCGATGAAGAACAGGACCCGGTTCTCCGGCTCGCCGAGCGCGTCCTGCAACTGGAGCCGGTACGGGTCCTGGAACCGTGCGGACAAGATCTCGCGCAGGGGCGGATCGCTGACGGCGTCGCTGAACACGCCGGCGAACGCGTCGCCGATGCCGGGCTCGCCGATCTTCGCCGCGATCCAGCGGATGGTCGAGGACATCAGCTCCGCCTGGCCGGTGCCCTCCAGCGGCACCGGGCCGAGCGCGTCAAGCAGGCAGTCCACGATCAGCTCGCCCTTCGACGGCCAGCGACGGTAGATCGTCGTCTTCGCGACACCGGCCCTGGCGGCGATGCGGTCGACCGTGGCACGCGCGTAGCCGAGCTCGTGGACCGCGCTCAGGGTCGCGGCGAAGACCACGGCGTTGACGCCGGACCGCGGGCGACCGGGTGGTCTGGCTGATGCGGTCCCTCGAGTCATGACCACACGATAACCTCTTTCGCTACCATGGGTATCGATACTCGCGGTAGCGAAACTATCGGGTCGAGGAGGAGACATGAACGAGGTCACCGGTGCGGAACGGCCGCCGATGGGCATCCGGCTGCTGCATGCCCTGCAGAAGGAACCGGACTGGCCGGCGATGACGGCCGAGGAGCTGGCCGCCCTACGCGAGGCGGTGAACCGCAAGCGGGCGTCCCCTCTGGCACGGCTGATCACCGGGTTCCCGGACCGGGACGCCACAATCCAGTGGCAGGAGGTGGCGCTGCCCGGCCGCGGGCTCCAGGTCCGGGTCTACCGGCCCTCACCCGGCCGGGCCGGCGTACGCGACGACCTGCCGCTCGTGCTCCACGTGCACGGAGGCGGATTCGTGGGCACGGCGGTGCAGAGCGACTGGGTGAACAGCCACCTCGCCGCACGACTGCCCGCGGTCGTCGTCTCGGTCGAGCATCGCCTCCTCGACCATGACACTCCGCTGTCGGCGGCCGTCGACGACGCCTGGGACGTGCTCCGGCACGTCGTGCAGAACGCCCCGCAGTGGGGGATCGACCCGGCGCGGACCGCCGTCTTCGGTGAGAGCACCGGCGCGATGGTCACCGCCCTGGCCGCGATCCGGGCCAGAGAGTGCGGCCTGCTCCTACGGGCGCAGGTGCTGGTCAACGCCGCTGTCGACCTGACCTCGACGGGGTTCGAGCACGCCTCGATGAGCCGTCACGCCAACAGCCCGACCCTCACCATGCCGCAGATTCGGCTGTTCCAGCGGCTCGCCGTTCCGCCGGGAACCGATCCTCGTGCGTTGTCGCCGGTGTACGCCGACGATCTGAGCGGGCTGGCCCCGGCGCTCGTGGTGGTGCCGACCCTCGACCCGGTGGCCGATCACGGCCGCTGTTACGCCGAACGACTGCGAGCGGCGGGGACGCCCGCGCGGTTCACCGAGTATCCCGGAGCGACGCACGCGTTCCTCAGCATGCCGAGGCTGGTGCCGCAGGCGAGGGCCGCGCGAGCCGAGATCGTCGAGTTCCTCCGGGAGGCCCTCGCCGGATGACGGCCCCGCTGGAGCCTCCGCGCACGCGCATTCTCAGGGGCATCACTCGGTGGCGAGGGGAAGACGCAGGACGAAGCGGGCTCCGCAGTGGTGTTCCGCGGCGTACAGCCGGCCGCCGTGCTCCTGGGCGATCTCCCGGGCGATGGACAGGCCGAGCCCGGACCCGCCGGGATCCAGTGCGCGGGCCTCCTCCCGGCGGTAGCGGCGCTCGAAGACCCGTTCGCGGTCCTCAGGCGGGATGCCGGGGCCGTCGTCGATGACCTCGAGGACGGCGTCGGGAGGGTCGGCGGCGACCACGACCTCGATCGTGGTGCGGGTGTGCCGCTCGGCGTTGGTCAGCAGATTGCCCAGCAGGCGGGCCAGGCGGATCGCCGAGGCGCGTACGCGCACGTCCGGGTCGAGGCGGGTGAGGACGGCGGCGCACGGGGTGCGGCGGTCCAGTTCCTCGCTGACGAACTCGGCGAGGTCGATCAGGTGCTCGCCCTCGTGCGTCTCGCTGTCGAGGCGGGCGAGGTCGAGCAGGTCGGCCACGATGTCGTTGAGCCGTTCCGCGTCGCGCAGCAGCTTGCGCAAGATCCGCTGCAGGTCGGTGCCGGGTTCGGACAGCGCGACCTCCAGCTCGGTGAGCAGGCCCGTGATGGGGTTGCGCAGGTCGTGGGAGGCGTCGTGGACCAGCCGCCGCTGCCGTTCGATGGCCTCCCGCAGGGCGGAGGTCGTCTCGCGCTGCTCCCGGTGCGCCCGCCTGAGCTGGTCGTTGAGAGTCTGCAGTTGCAGGGCGAGGGAATCCTGCTCGCCTGCCACACCGGAGCGCCGCAGCGCGCGAACGAAGTCGGTGACCTCCTCGCTGCTGAGGACGATCCATCGGACCTCGCCGTGCGGGCCGAGCACGGGTGTGTTGACCGTGCTCCAATACCGCTCCTCGAACACCCCGGGCCGGCCCGGTGCCTCGATGTCGTACCTCTGCAGGGGCATGAAGTCGCGGCGGCGGGTGGTCAGCACCTGTTCCAGGGAGATCCGCAGTATCCGCGCCCCCTGCTGCTCGGCGTCCTGCGGTCCCGCGGGATTGGGCGGGAAGACGTCGAACAGGTTGCGGCCCAGCATGTCCTGCGCGCTGCGCCCGGCCAGTTTGAGACAGGCGTCGTTGGCGGCGAGCACGACGAAATCGGCGGTCAGCAGCATCGACGGGGCCTGGCCGGCCCTGAACACCGCCTCATAGTCGATCTCTGACCTCATGACCACGGTGTCCTTCTCGCACCCCGTCTTCCAGCCCCCGCAGTCGGCATGCCTCCCGGCCGTCCGTCCCACGGCCGTGCCCTCTCCATTCCCCCGAGGCCGCAGGTCAACGGGGTAGGCCCCCGAACGGGCCACGGAAAAAGAGATGAACGCGCCCGCAACCATCACCACGAGCGTCAATCCGCGGCGCCTCACCCGGCCGGGCGCCGGGTCGGCCGGGCGATGGCGACGGCCGCCGCGGCGCAGACCACGGCCGGCACGACCAGCGCGTACGCCGCGCCGCGGTGCCCCTGATCGGGAACGCCGACGGTCACGAACGCGCCCGTCACGGCGACGCCGATCGTGGCGCCGCATTGCCGGGCCGCGTTGAGCAGCCCACCCGCCACCCCGGCGGTGCCTTCGGGGGCCGCGGTCACGACCAGGGTGGCCAGGGCGGGCAGCGCGAACGACACACCGAAGCCGGTGGCCACCAGCCCGGCCAGCAGGAACGGGTAGGAGGCGCCCGCCCAGACGGCCGCGCCGAACGCGACGCCGCCGGCCGCGAGCAGGCCGAGCCCTGCCAGCACCGGCGGCCGCGGCCCGGACCTGGCGACGATCCTGCCGGTCAGCAGCGGATTGACCGCGAAGGGCAGCGTCATGGGCAGGAGCGCCGCCCCGATCTGCCCCGGCGTCAGGCCCAGCGCCTGCTGGAAGAACAGCGGCAGCACGAACAGCACCCCGCTCATCGCGAAGTTGACCGCCGCCCCCGCCAGCAGCGCGCCGGGGACGCCGGGTGTCCGCAGCACGGCGGGCGCCAGGACCGGTGCGTGGCCGCGCCGCTCGCGTACGGCGAAGGCGCACACCGCCACGGCCGTGGCACCCGCCGACCAGGCGGCGTGGACCAAGGAGTGGGCGCCGAGCGCGATCAGCGTGTCGGTCAGCAGCGCCACCGCCGCACAGGCCAGGATCTGGGCGGCCCAGTCGATACGCCGGTCACCGCGCGGGCAGCGTACGGCCGCTCCGGCCGTGAGCGCGAGGGTGACGGCGGCGAGCGGGGCGTTGATCAGGAAGATCGCCCGCCAGCCCGCCAGGTCGGTCAGCGCCCCGCCGGCCACCGGACCGGCCACGAGCGCGGCGCCGCTTGTCGCCGCCCAGACGGCGACCGCCCTGGCCCGCTCGGCGGGCACCGGATACAGCCGGGAGATCATCGCCATCGACGCGGGGACGCAGCCCGCCGCGGCCAGGCCGAGCAGTGCCCGCAGGCCGACGAGAGCCAACAGCGACGGCGCGAACGCGCTCAGCAGGCTGCCGAGGCCGAAGGCGGCGACGGCCACCCGGAACACGCGGTGCGCGCCGTACCGGTCGGCCACCGACCCGGCCGTCAGCAGCGCGGCGGCGAACACGAGGGTGTAGCCGGTCACGGTCCACTGCAGCCCCGCGACGCCCGCGCCGCCGAAGGACCGGGCGAGGTCGGGCTCGGCGACCGACAGGACGGTGGTGTCGAGCAGCACCATGAAATAACCAAGCGCGATCCCGGCCAGCGCGCGGGCCCGGGCGGGTGCCGCGGGGGGAGCGGCGGAAACAGTCGACGTCACGAGGATCTCCAGGAGGTAGACAACCTGGGGTCACTGTGGCGTCGGCCGCCGTAGGGCTCCACCGTCCAAGCCGCAGGCGGCGTTCGGAATAACCGAACGCTCCCGGCCCGTTCGGTGCGGCATGGAACTGCGGCAGTTGCGCACCTTCGAGGCGGTTGTGGCACATCGGACGGTCACCGACGCCGCCGTCGCCCTGGATCTCGCGCCGTCGTCGGTGTCGGAGCAGATCAGGACGCTGGAACGGGACCTCGGAGTCGCCCTGTTCGAGCGGGGTCCCCGAGGGATGCGCCTGACCGCGGCGGGCGAGCGCCTGCGCGGCTGGGCGCGCCGTCTGCTGGACCAGGCCGACCAGGCCCGGCGCGACGTCGTGGAGGCCCGCCCGGTGCTGCGGCTCGGCGCCCTGGAGACGATCGCCGCCGTGCACGTGCCCGCGGTCCTGGCCCGGCTGGCCGAGCGCCGTCCCGACCTCGTGGTGGAGGTGCGGTCGGACGGCGCCCGCGACCGTCTCCTGGACGCGGTCGCGGCCGCGGACCTCGACGCGGCGCTGCTGCTCGACAACGGGAACGATCTGGGCGGGCTCGGCTTCGGCGCGCCGGCCGCGCCGCTGGCCTTCCTCGACCTCGATCCCGTGCCGCTCGCGCTTGTCGCCGCGCCGGACCATCCGCTGGCCGCCGCGTACCGGCTGCGTAAGGAGGACCTGTACGGCCAGCGGCTGCTGGTCAACGTGCCCGCCTGCTCGTTCTGGCTGGCGGGGGAGCGCCTGCTGGGCGACCGGGTGGAGCGGGTGCGGGCGGGCGGCGTGCCCGTCATGCGGGCGTGGGCCGAGCGCGGCCTCGGGATCACGCTGCTGCCGTGGTTCGCGGTCGCCGATCAGGTCGCCGCCGGAGCCCTCGCCCGGCTCGCGTTCGACGTCCCCGGCCTGAGCCTGCGCCTGGTGTGGAGGGCCGACCGCGAGACCCTCCCCGGCATGCGCGAGATCCTGTACGCGAGCGCCGCCTCCGACGCGGTCGGCCTCCCTTCGCCCGCCGATCACGGCGCCGCGCGGCGGTGAGTCAGGCCGCCCCGGTGAGATCCGCGCGATTTCAGGAGCGAGACGGGCTCGTATCCGGGGTTGAACCACGAGAATGGGATCGGACCCGGCGTTGTCCTCCGGCACCGGCCGGACGCTGCACGATCCCGCGCTGATCGCCGTCGGCGCGAAGATCGATGCGTTTCTCCAGCCTCACGGCCCTTCCCCTGCACGCTCCTGGCGAAGACCCGGACGACAGACGCGATGACGCAGGGGCCCGGCCAGCAGCTGGTGCCGCTCGCGCTCAAGCCGGGTCAGCTTCCGGCCAGGGGCCTGCGTGCCGGCGACCGCGTCCTGGTCGCCGCCGAACTGACCGACCCCGGCCAGGAGACCAGGGCCGTGGTGAAGGACCTTCCCGCCGTCGTCGACCGGGTGGGGGAGGCCGACCCCGACGGGGTGCGGGTCGTCGACCTGCTGGTCGGCCTCGTGGCGGGTTCATCGCGCGTGAGGCCATGGGCGGCCACATCGCCCTCATCCTCACCTCCCGGAGGGACACCCCGTGACCGGGCGAGGTTTCGTCGTGTGGTGGTCGCGCTTCTGCCGGTACGGCTCGCGCGGACCGGTCGTCGGTGCTCCGGTGTTCGCCGTGCCGCTGTCGTCTGGCCGGGGGGTGGGCGGATGGCGCTGATCGCGGTCGCGTCTCCCGGCGGGGCGCCCGGGGTCACCACGGTGTGGCCGCCGCGTTCACTTGGCCCGACCCGGTGCTGCTCGCCGAATGCGACCCCTCCGGTGGCGGCGTGCTGCAGGGCTACTTCGCCGGGCGGCAGTCATACCGGACCGCCAAGGTCCCGCAAGATCCCGAACGGAACCGTGCCACCGGAGATGACCGCCATCCAGGTGACAGAAATCCCAGAACCGAGCGAGCCGTACGAGTAAGCCGACCGATGATCAGGAGTGCGGCCCGGCATCGTTGCAGCGATCCTCTTGTTCGAAGCGTGGTAGCGCGCGAAACAACGGCAGTTTCACCTGCCTTTCGAGATCCATGCCAGTACCACCGCAGTTGTGAGGAGTCCTTCGTCGGCTCGCGGCTGTCAGCCGTGGCCGTCCGGGCGGTCGGCGGCGTCGAACGTGTCGCAGTTGTGCTGGATCAGGGGCATGTACTGCTCAGCCCAGGCTCGCAGACTTCGCAGCGGTCCGACGAGCGTGGTGCCCAGGTCGGTCAGACGGTAGTACACCCGTGGAGGCTTGCTCGCCTCGACACGACGAGCGACAAGTCCGTCTCGCTCCAGCGCCCTGAGGGTCTGCGCCAGCATCTTCTGCGACACGCCGGTCATTTCACGCTTCAACTCGGTGAACCGCAGCTCGCCCTCGGCGGCGGCAAGCGACAGCACCGCCATGGTCGTCCATCGCGACCCCACTCGGTCGAGCAGGAGCCTTGTCGGACACAGGGGATCAAATAGGTTCCCCTGCCGCGAGGCGGTCACCACGAGGTCACCTGGTGTCGGGAAAGTGCCGTCTTCCCCGTTCATTGAAGGTCTCCTACGGTTACCACGTTCCCAAGCGTAACCAAGGAGGGCACTCGTGCGCCAGATGACTCTTTCTCCTCACCTTCCCGGCGCGACCGTGCACCGGATACCGATCGACGGGGTCGAACTCGCCGTGGAGACTCTCGGGCAGGGGCCGGCTGTGCTGCTGCTGCACGGCTTCCCGCACACCCGCGCTATCTGGCGCGATGTCGCACCCCGGCTGGCCGCGGCGGGTTTCCGGGCCGTCGCGCCGGACCTGCACGGGCTGGGCGACAGCACACCCGCCGTCCGCGGCTACCAGGCATCCGCGATCGCCACGGACCTGCTTCGAATGTTGGACGTCCTCGGTGACCGCGAGGCACACGTCGTCGGCACCGATCTAGGTGTCACTCCGGCATTCGTCCTGGCAGCATCGTCACCTGAGCGCGTAACCAGTCTGACCCTGTCCGAAGGGTTGATCGGATTTCTGCCCGGCGCCGAGGCCTTCCTACGGCAGGGGCCGCCGTGGTGGTTCGGCTTCCACCAGGCGCCCGGTGGTCTGGCCGAGGACGTTCTGGAGAACTCGGCGGAGCGCTACGTCCGCTTCTTTCTCTCCGCTGGCAGTCGCCGAGGTGTGCCGGCAGACCTTACACGGCTGATCGTCGAGGCCTATCGGGGCAGACCGAGTCTCGGCAATGCCTTCGACCACTACCGCGCGGTGCCGGCCACCGCGGAATGGATCGGGAACTGGGCGCAGGACCACCGACTGACGACGCGGACCCTCGCCATCGGCGGTGGCGCGATCGGCGCGGCCACCGCCCGCCAGCTCGAACCGATCACCGGCTGCCTCACCCAGCACCTGCTTGAGGACTGCGGTCACATCACCCCGATCGACCAGCCGGACGCCTTCGCCGACCTTTTCATCGAGCACGCCCGGGCCGCCTGAGCTGAACGTCAAGACCCGTACGGAACAAAGCCGACCAACCCACAGCAAGGAGCAGATATGAGCCGCGAGCAGCGAGAGGCCATCCGGCAGTTGCGCGCGTCGTCCCCCCTCGATCTCGGCGGTGCGGTCCACGAACAGCGCGCCCTGTTCGAGCAGCTGTTGTCCCACCATCCTGTCCCTGAGGACGTCATCGTCACCGAAGCCCACTACGACACGATCCCTGGCCTTCTGGTCGAACTCGCGGAAGAGCCCTGCGCCGGCACCGTCCTGTACTTCCACGGCGGGGCGTATGTCCTCGGGTCGGCGCGCAGCTCGCTGGCGATCGTCGCAGACCTCGCCCGCAGGTCACAGACACGGGTGATCACCATCGACTACCGCTTGGCACCCGAGCATCCCGCCCCTGCCGCCACCGAGGACGCGGTACGCGCTTATCGCGCCCTGATCGCCTCCGGCGTCGATCCGCAACAGGTGGTGGTCGCCGGCGAGTCGGCCGGCGGCGGGGTAGCGCTCGACCTCCTGGCGGCGCTTTCCGCCGCCGACGAGCCGATGCCCGCCGCGGCGTTGCTGTTCTCGCCATGGGTTGACCTCACCCTCAGCGGCGATTCGATGACGGTCAGGGCCGAGGCGGACTTCATCGTGAACCGCGCCGCCCTCGAACGCCGCGTGCGTGACTACCTCGGCGACGCATCCTCGGCGGAACAGCGCAGCCCGCTGTTCGCGGACCTGCACGGTCTGCCACCCACGTTGATCCAGGTCGGCACTGACGAGGTGCTGCTGGACGACTCCACCCGGCTCGCGGCAAGGCTCGTGGCGGCCGACGTGTCGGTGACGCTGGACGTCACCGCGCACGCGACACACGTCTTCCAGTCATTCGCCGCCTCGTGGGACGAGGCCGACGCGGCGATGACCCGCGCGGCCGCGTTCGTCCGCACGATGGTGAAGCCGTGAGCGGCAAGCCACCTCGATCTGCTCGACGCCGCCGCGGGTACGGGAACCTCCGCTCGCGTCTCAGGTCTTGCGAGCGGTGGCCGGAGTGACGGGGCGACCGGCGCACCAGGCGGCGCGGATGTCGCGGGTGGCCGTGATGTCCCGGGTTGGGTCGCCGTTGACCAGCAACAGGTCGGCCCGCATGCCCGGCCGGACGGCGCCCCGGTCGGTCAGGCCGAAGGCGCGGGCGGGCAGCACGGTCGCCGAGCGCAGGATCTCCACCGGCGTCATCCCGGCCCGCGCCATCAGCTCGAACTCGTGATGCAGGCTCTCGCCGTGAGGCACCGGCACCGGCGTGGACGACTCAGCGTTCGCGTCCGTCCCGGCGAGGATCTCAACACCGGCCCGGTGCAGGCGGCCGACGTCGCCCAGCACCTCCTCAAGGTGGTCGGCCCGCCCAGGCGGCGGGCCGGAGGTCACGAAGGCGGTGAGCAACGCCTCCATCATGGTGATCGTCGGGATGGACCTCTGGCCGGCGCTCCTCATCGCGGCCACGTCGTGCGCCCTGACCCCGCCGGCGATCGGCGTGTGCGTGACGAACTCCGCTCCCGACTCCACGGCCATCGTGTAGGCGCCCGGCGTGGCGGCGTGCACGATCGTCTTGAGCCCGTACTCGCGCGCCGCCTCCACCAGCGCGCGCAGCGCGTCCGCGGGCGGCCCGCCCTCGCCGGGGGCCTCGGCGACGCCCTTGATGTAGTCGACACCCTCCGCCGCCCGCGCCTCGACGTGCCGCCGGGCATCGGCTGCCGTCAGGATGACGGCTTCCGGCGGCATTCCCGGCATGCGGGCGTGGTGGCCGCCCGGCCCGATCGCGGGCAGTCCGGCAGTGCGGAAGTCGGCCGCTCCCTCGGTCTCGCGCAGCGAGGCCACCCGCTCGGCCGGCCAGCAGGCCATGTCGAGTCCGGTCGTCACCCCCCAGGCGGCCAGGGCGGCCAGGTTCCCCGGGCCGTGCAGGTGGACATGCGCGTCGATCAGCCCGGGCAGCAGCGCTGCCCCCGCCGCGTCGATCTCCTCCGCCCCTGCGGGATCGTCGCCGATCAGCGCACCGTCGATGACGACGGTACGGGGCTCGCCGAGCCGCTTGCCATCGAAGACCCGCACATTGCGTAAGGCTGTCCTGCCGTCAGTGGACATGGGTCACCCGTCCCCAAATAAGGAACAAATTTGTTCACTAACGGAGGCTAGCACGGCGAAGTACGTGATAATCCGTCCTCATGAGTCCCACCCGCCGCCGCGGAGACGCCCTCACCACCGCGATCTTCCAGGCCGTCCTGAGCGAACTGGCCGGGAGCAGCTTCGAGGAGCTGACGTTCGACAAGATCGCCTCCGCGGCCGGAACCGGGAAAGCGGCCTTGTACCGGCGCTGGTCCACCCCGGCCGAACTCGTCCTCGCCGCGCTGAGCGACCCCGCGACCGGCTTCGGCGACCCGCCGGCGCCGCCCGGCACGGGCACACTGCGCGATGACCTGATCGCCCTGCTCGAGCACCTCGTACGGGCGCTCGACGAGCCGCGCGGCCGCGCACTGCTCCCGCTCATCGCCCACCGCCACCGCCACCCCGAGCTGTTCGAGCAGGTCCACCGGCTGGTGATCCGCCCGCACCAGGAAGTACTGCTGTCCGTCCTGCGCCAGGCGGTCGAACGCGGCGAAGCCTCACCCCGCAGCCTCACCCCGCGCATTGTCTCAGTCGGGCCACGCCTGATCCTCCTCCAGGCATGGGAAGGCGGTCTCGTGGACTCCGGCGAGATCGCCTCCACCGTCGATGAGGTGCTCATTCCGCTGGTCAGGCCATGACCCGCTGGCCTGCATCCCGCAGGGCGGCAGCGCGAGACGAAAGGTGCACGTTGTGGGTGGATCACACCTCCACGAAACTCGGCGCGGTTCAAGTTGCTCGTGCACAACGGCGCCGGCAAGCGCCCGAAGATGCTCGAAGAGTGCGCCGGCTACCTGCGGCACCGCTGGGAGCAGGGCTGCACCAACGCCGAGCAGCTCTACCAGGAGATCACGGCCATGGGCTTCCGCGGCACACGCAGGTCCGTGCGCGAGTACGTCCAGCCCTGGAGGTCCAAGACCACCATCGCCCTGCCGCCGCCATCACCGCCTACCGTCCGCCAGGTCACGGGCTGGTTCCTCCGCCACCCCGACAGCCTCGACGCCGACGAACACCAGCACCTGCAGGCCTTACAGCTCAGGCAAGGTCGAAGGCCACGTCAACCGCGTCAAGATGCTCAAGCGGCAGATGTATGGCCGAGCCAACCCCGACCTCCTGCGCAAACGCATCCTCCTCGCCGACTGAGACGGGTCAACGCACGAAATCAGTGCCAGAGCACTATCGGGAGTCCGTTGACACCGGGCTGCTCGTAGAACTCTGCCGACCAGAAAACGACCCCATCCGGCATCACGACGGAACCGTCAGCGTCCCTACAAGGGGAGCTGGGGTGTCGGTAAGGCTGCTGGCACCAGGTACACGCGGTCGCATCGGGCCTGGTCAGCGGTTCCTCCTGCCGACCGGGCAGACTCGGCAAGGTGGCTGCGCCATCCGGTATCGCCATGGCTGCCACCTGTACTGACGCGATCGCGTGTGCCTGGTGACGTGAGTCTTACCGACACCCCGAACACGAGCGGCCCGGCGCGCAGGTCGCGGCCCGTTTCCTCAGGGCCATGCGGACGGCCCTGGTCAGTTCACGTACGCCCACAGGTCGTAGGTGGGGTTCCAGGGGTCGTTCTGCGGCTGATGCGTGCTGCACCACCAGGTGCCCCACTGGCCGTTCTGGTAGCCCGACTGTCCCCACGTGATGCACAGCGAGTAGGGCAGGCTGGAGTAGACGCGCTGGAGGGTCGAGGCGCTCGCGGGGGCGGCCGAGGCCATGGCCGGGACGACGACGGCCGTGGCGAGGATCAGCAGGGCTGCGAGTCGGTGACGCACGTGATCTCCTCTGAAGAAGGTCGTGATCAGACACTCGCATTGCACGTTGCGGAGGAACGCCTGGCAACCCCCCGCGCGCCGGCGGCCGGCATGCAGCGCCGATGCCGGACGCCGTGGCACGCGACGTGTAACTTTCACCCGGCGGAGCCCGCGGAGACCGGCCTGCCCGCCCCGGGCCCGGAACCGCGTCAGCGGGCCGCGCGGTCGGCCGGGGTGGTGAGGCGGGCGACGGCGGCGACGACCTCGGAGGGGTTGGATAGGTCGGGCAGCACGATGTCGGCGCCCACCTCCTGCAACTCGGCTGACGTCGACCTGCCCGACGCGACGGCGATCATCGCCGCTTGGACGTCGCGGGTGGAGTCGCCGATCAGCACGGTGTTGCCGGCGGTGAAGACGGCGCCGTACCGGGCCTTGGCCCGCCCCTGGGCCACCTGGAGCAGGGTGGCCTTCGGGTACACCTCCTCGCCGTAGCCGCCCACCTCAACGTCGATCCACTTGTCCAGCCCGAACGCCTTGAGCTTGTGCACGGCGTTGCTCTTACGAGTTGGCCGGGGAGATCATCGGCTACCTGGCGGCCCAGCCCCGCGGCTGAGCCGATGACGGAGCGGCATCTGCGGCTCGTCCGCCCCGACGACGGCGGGCCGTTGCCCGGCCTGGCCGAGTACCTCGATGCTCCACTATCCCTTTCTCCCGTACTTGGTCTGCCCCCCATGAACGTCGGGTACCGGCCGATCGCCAAGCAGGGTGTGCCCGCGTTGGAGCGGTCGCGGCTGTCTCGCGTGTTCCAGAACTACTTCCGGCCCGAGACTCTCGCCCCGGCTAACCTTCCCCTGGTCGCCCGCCAGGCCGGGCTCCCGCTGGCGCAGGTGTGGGGCGGCGGGATGGTCGCCGCGGTCGACGGGATGCGGTTCATCGTCCCGGTCCCTGCCGCCTTCGCCCGCCCCAACAGGAAGTTCTTCGGATGGGGCGCGGCATGACCTGGCTGAACGCCGTTAACGACCAAGGAATCGGGCGGGGCGCGAAGGTCATCTCCGGGACGATCCGCGGCTCGCTGCACATGGTCGACGTCATCTTCGGCCTGGACGGCGGGGAGCTGCCCGAGATCGTGGTCACCGATACCGGCTCCTACTCCGACGTGGTGTTCGGGCCGCTGGAACTGCTGGGCATCTCCTACCGGCCCGCGCTGGCCGACCTGCCCGACCAGAAGGGCTGGCGGATCAACACCGACGAGACCTACCGCCGCGACATCAAGCACATCCGCAACCTGCAGGAAGGCCGCCACGCCCTGGCCCGCAAGATCTGCCACGGCAAGAAGGGTGAGCTGTACCACCGCTATGAGCGGGGCCTGGAGAACCAGCTCGGCGTGCTCGGCCTGGTCCTGAACTGCGTCGTGCTGTGGACCACCGTCTACCTGGACGCCGCCGTCCGACAGCTCAAGGCCCAAGGCTGCCCGGTCCGCGACGAGGACATGGCCCGCTTGTCACCATTCGTGAACCGGCACCTGGGGGTCCACGGCGCCTACAGCTTCGTCCTGCCCGAGCTGGCGCCCGGCATCATCCGCGACCTGCGCGACCCCGACGCCGCCGAGGACGACGACCTTTGACACCTGGCAGGCGCCGGGAGCGCATCGGGGCAGGTCAGGTCGCTGGGCTGGTCACCAGCTCGATCTCGATGGCCAGCACGCCGAGGGCGTCCTTCTCCGGCCCGAAGATGCGGCGGCTGTTGGCGAGCTGCTGGTCGCGGGGCTGGCCGGGTTGACCTTCTCCAGGCCCTTGGTGTCCAGGAGTTCCTCGAACGAGCCGTACTGGGCGACCCTCTTCACGGATGTTGATCTGCCGATCTCCCGAGAGGAGGCGAAGGCTAGCCGAGGATACGGGTGAGCAGGCTGGTGAGCGTGTCGCGCTCGGCGGCCGACAGGGCGTCCAAGATGTCGTGTTGAACCCCCGTGAGTGTCGTATCCAGGTCTTCGAGCCGTCGTCGCCCGGCGGCGGTCAGGGTGATCAGGTTGCGGCGCCGGTCGGCGGGGTCTGGGGTGCGCGCGACGTGGCCTTGTTCTACCAGCTCATTGAGCATCGTGTGCATGTCACTCTGGTCGATTCCGCATCGTTGGCCGATCTGCACCTGGCTGTCCGGGCCGAACTCGTCCAGTGCGGCGAGGATCGCGAAGTGATAGGCGTGCCCACCGGCAGCGGCCATCGTTTCTTTTATGAGTCGATGCGCCCGAGCGGAAGCCCTGTTGATCAGCCAGCTGGGTTTGCAGCGCAGACGGGCCGGCGCTCCGTTCATCTCCACGCACGAAGTTTAAGCCAATCCCTTGGTCCATCCAACGAATCCGGTGTACTCTTGGCCCGACCAAGATTGGTCGACCCAAGAGATTGAAGGTAGGAACGATGTCGCTCACCTTGGACGAAGCTCGGGCCGTCAGCGACCGCGTGCGCGAGCACGCTGCCGCAATCGGCGCGACAGTTACGGTCGCAATCGTCGACGGCGGCGGGCACCTGCAGGTTCTCGATCGCATGGACGGCGCGTCTCCGATGTCGGCCCGTATCGCCCCGGCGAAAGCATCCAGCGTTGCGCTGTTTCGTCGCGACGACAGTGACCTGATGGGCCTGCAGCAGGCCTACCCGGCGGTGTTCGCGCAGATAGTTGACGTGGCGGGAACACCCATCGTGGCCGGCAGGGCCGCTCGGCTGATCCGGCGCGGCGATGTCGTCGTCGGTGCGATCGCGATCGCCGGAGGGACGCTCGAACAGGATGACCAGTGCGCCGATGTCGGGGTCCGCTCCCTGTCACCCTCCGCGTCAGCATAAGCCTGTCCACCTGGTTAGGAGCTCCGCGTAGCCGCGCCTCTCGTCGGAGCCCCTTTGCTGGCGGCCGGGACCGACCCCCAGGCCGCATGCCCGGCCGCCGAGCGGGCGCAGGGCCGTGAGGCGGCGCGCAACGCCGCCATTGATCTCCTACGAGCGCAATTCGGCGGGGGACGCTCAAAAATCTAACCAGACAGAAACTTCATTCCTTCGAATATGAGCTGTTGCCGGATCTGGAGGCCGGAACCTTGCGGCTTGCCCGATTGCCAGCTGCAGGCTTGCCTGCGGCCGCCGCTGCGGCGGGATCGAGCGTCCGCTATGCGGCCTTTCGATACCTCCGCGTAGGCAGGGCGCCGTCGAGGCGCTGCGCCAGATCGAGGGCGACGACCAGGCCCGCGCCTGGCTCGAAGGTATACGGGCGAATGAGCCCACTGTGCTCTTTAGCTTCGCGGCCATCGTTGACGCCGTAGCCGCCGGCGAGCTCGCCGAGGTCGGCTTCGGCAGCCACTACTGTCTCGACGACCTGCACCTCGACGGCGAGGCCACCAGCGTCGCGGCCGGGTTCTACCCCGGTGATCCGGTTGGACCTCTCCAGGTCACCGGTCGGCATCATCGACAGCACCGGCAACGAAGCCGGGGCCGATGCCTTACAACTGGGCGGGCGGACGAGGGTGAGCTCACCGACCCATACAGGCCGCTCGTGGCGGGCCGGACGAGGATGAGCTCGCCGGCCCGCCACCTGTCGGCTACCGCACCGTCAACTTCTGGTAGTTGGCGGCGTGGGGCTGGTAGGTCGGGTTGCCGGAGTAGGCAACGTGGACCGTGTACGCCCCGGGCTGCAGATCGGCAGTCTGCAGTGTGACGACGGCCTCACCGTCCGCCAGTGGCACGACCTGTACGGTGCCGCCGAAGGTGATGGTGACCTCGCCGGTCGGGGTCGGAGCGGCCTGCTTCTGCCCGCGCGCCGGCCCAACAGTCACGTTCAGCTTGAACGTGTCCCCGCGGACAACCGACGCCGGCGCGGTTTTCGCATGGACCTTGACGGCGTCCGGGCCGGAGGGAACCTCGAACGACGCCGTACCTTCCGACGCCTTCAGGTAGTCGAAGCCGAGGTACTCGGCCTCGACCGTCCGGGTACCCGCGGGCAGACCCGTCGGCAGCGTGACCGTGGCCGCGCCGTCCTTCAGGTAGGCGAGCTTCGACCACGAGCCGATGCTGAACCGCACCTGACCGCCGGTCTCGAACCCGTCGGCAGCCTTGACCGTGGCGGTGGCCGTGGTCGCCTGGGCCCCGCTCGCGTACGGCTCGGCGGCCACCTCAGTGGTGGTCGTGACGTCGCTGTTCGGGATCTTGCGGATGTCGTTCCACTCGCGGAGGGTGATCGGGGTCACGGTGCCGTGACGCGGACGGACGACGCCCGCGTTGGTCATCGTGATCGCCTTGGCGTTCCAGGTCGGAGCCTCGATGTTCTCGTGGCATGCGGCCTGGTATCCACCACCGTTCGTGTACCGGTCGGCCCAGAGGTAGAACTGGCCGGGGCAGGAGGTGTCACCGGGGTTGGCCTTGAAGATGATCGGACCCTCGTACCCCTGGTTGGCGACCCACGTCGTGCGCCCCAGAGCCGGAGCGACCAACGTCCAGTTGTTGACGTTGCTGTCCAGGAAGTCGGTGTGCTTCTCCGAGAAGATGTCCGAGCCCTGGTTGCCGGCCTCGTTCTTGGTCACGCGGTAGTAGTAGTCACCGACCCGGATCGCGGTCGTGTCGATCCGCGACAGAGGGGCCGGGTTCTGCCAGACCTTGGGAGCGGAGAACGTCTGGAAGTCGCGCGTGGTCGTGTACCACAACTGCGCGTTCCCCTGACCGGTGCGGTTCACGGGGTCGTTCCACAGCGACTGTGCCCAGAACACCGCGTAGGCGCCGATCTCCTTGACCCACAGCGACTCAGGGGCGAAGGCGTTGCCCGCGTTGTCGGGCGCGACTTTCACGTGCCGCTGAGGAGTCCAGTGCACGAGGTCGTGCGACTCGAACACCTCGATGTACTGGGTGTCGTTGATGGCGTATCCGCCCTGGTCGTACCAGTTCAGGTCGGTGGCGATCATGTAGAACGTGTCGCCGTCGGGCGAGCGGACGATGTGCGGGTCACGAAGGCCCTGGTCGCCCAGCTGGGAGATGAGCGACGGCCGGCCTCCGGTCAGACCGGTCCAGTCCAGAGCGGTGTTTCCGTTGGACGTCGCGAACATGATCTGCTCGCCGTCGGCGATCCCCTCGCCCTTGAAGTACCCCAGGAAGTACCGCTCGTACTCCTCAGAACGGGGCATGGCGGTGATGGTCACCGGGAACGACTTCGTCTTCGAGGCCGAACCCTTGGTGATGGTCGCCGTCAGGACGGCGTCGACATCCGGACGGCCGAAGGCCGGGCGGGTCACCTCACCCGTCGGGGTGACGAGGTCGCTGGTCGACTTCCAGGTGATCGTGGATCCGAACTCGCCGGTTGCGGGGAGGTCGATGTTTCCGCGCACGTGGTCGGTGGCGTGCAGGGTCAGGTCGAACGTGTCCCGGTCGACCGCCTGCGCGTCGTCGAACTCGGCCTTCACCACGATGGGGATCTCGCGTGTGGTGACCTCTTGTCCGCCCTTGCGGACGGTCGCGGTGAGCGTGGCCGTCGCGTCGGGCTGCCCCTTCGCGGGTCGGGTGATCCTGCCGGTCACCGCGACCTTGCGTGCGCTGGGCACGGCCGGTGGGGTGTAGACGTCGACGACCGACGGGTCCGAACTCGTCCACGTGATGGTCGAGCCCGCCACGGAGCCCACCTTGGGCAGGACGATGTCGCGTACGACCGCATTGGTCAGGCCGAGGTCGATGGCGTCGGCGTCGGCGCGAACGCCGCTCGAGACGGTCTTCTTCGCCAGGGCGAGCGTCTCGTCGACGCTCACTGCCCGGTCGTAGACCCGGAAGTCCCGGATCGTTCCGCGGAACGAGTAGTGGCCCGACGTCTGCGAGCGAGCGAGGAAGTTGCAGTTGGTCCCCGCAGCGTTCACCGACGGCGCCGTGGTCAGGTTCGTCGACGTCGCGTGCAGCATGCCGTCGAGGTAAAGCCTGCCGGTCCAGCTCGTACCGTTCGCGTTCAGCGACTGGGTGTAGGTGACGTGCGTCCACGCTCCCTCGGGCATGCGGACCCGGTTCTGCTGGAGGTTCGCCGAACCCACGGCGATACGGAACCGCTGGGTGTTCGACGCGAAGATGGAGCCCTGGGCGCCGGTGTCGGCGTCGCACGAGCCGGACTTCGCGCCGAAGCTCCACATCTGGTGCTCGCCGACGTTCGCCGGGTCGATCCACACGTCATAGTCGATGGTGAGGTTCGACATGCCGGCGGTGATGTTGTTCGGCAGCGCCACGTACGCACCGTCGAGGGCGCTCTCGTAGGAGCCGGGGTTGAACCTGACTCCATCGCCGGTCAAGGTCGCCTTCTCCGGATGCACGAGCGCGGCGTTCGCCGCCGAGCCCGCGCTACCCGAGTTGACCAGCGTTGTCCCACTGGTCTCATCGAGGGCGAAGTGGTGCACCAGACCCTCGTTCAGCGTCTCCTCGGCAGCCTGCGAGGGCGTCGCCGCGAACGAGACCGAGAGAAGCGCACCCAGTACCAGGCCCGCGACACCTCTACCCTTACGACTCAGCCTGCGGCGTGACCTTGGCTGTCGCACTCTCAATCGATCCTCCATGATGCGGTCGCTGTGGACACGTGAGGCACGGCCCCGTTCGGGGCGGGGCCGACCGCACGCGCGGGAGAGGCGAAGCCCGAAAGGGTGGTCAGCGTGCCGGCGAGGCCCAGCGTGATCAGGCCTTGTTGAGCGCTCCGACGAGACGAGGGCAAAGGTTCACCTCGCTGTGAGATGTGGGGGACGGCGTGAGCTTGGGGGATGGGGCCATATGTCGCAGGTGTCCGGGTCTTGAATGCAGACACTAACCTCCAGCCTCAGCGAAAGGTAGCGTCAATAGAAGCAAGCTTTGTGAGTCAATCGATGAAAGCTACGCTGGACCTGGATAAAGGTCTCACCCGATGCTGGTTGCTGGCTGCCTGCTGCTCGCCGCATCACCTGCTTAGGCCGACGCATACGGCTGGAGCGACGAGTGGAGCGACGTCGGACGGGTCACGGTAAGCATGACCGCCGGCACATCGAGGTATGCCATCTCCGCCGCGACGACGTGACGTTTCACGTCAAGTACGCCACAGATAACCCCTTTACCAAGGACCAGCCATATCCGCCCGATCTTTTCCCCAGTACTACGGGGACCCCACCTCGACATCGAGGGTGTGCCCGACCCGAACACGTTCCCTGGATCGACCCGGCCCATCCGGCCTGACGAACGGCCCGGTGTCAGCGGCTTCACCGCTCAGAAATCCTCCGTAACGTCGTCAGTTCTGGTGGCCCCTCGCCACCTGCGGAAGGATTGACGACCATGACCGACGCCAGACTGCTGGGCGACGACGAGGCCGCGTTCATCGCGGCGGCCCGCTCAAATGACGCAGCGCAGTTCGCGCTCATCACGGAGCGCTACCGGCGTGAGCTGCAGGTGCACTGCTACCGGATGCTCGCGAACTACGAGGACGCCCAGGACATGACGCAGGAGACGTTCCTGCGGGCGTGGAACAAGCGGGAGTCGTTCAAGGGCCACGCTGCACTGCGGACCTGGCTGTACCGGATCGCGACGAACGCCTGCCTCGACTTCCTGGAGAAGCGCAACGACCGCACACCCGTGCCTGCCGAGCTGCCGGGCGCGGGCTCGGAAGTGCACTACCTGCAGCCCTACCCGGACCGGATGCTCCCGGAGGACCCGCAGGAATCGGTGGTGGCGCGGGAGACGATCGAGCTGGCGTTCATCGTCGCCGTCCAGCACCTGCCGCCGCGGCAGCGGGCGGTGTTCATCTTGCGCGACGTCCTCGGCTGGCCGGCGTCGAAGGCCGCCAACGCCCTCGAGCTGACCGTCGCATCGGTGACCAGCGCACTGCAGCGGGCGCGCGTGACGATGCGCGAGCAGCTGCCCGACCGCCGCCTCGATTGGCGGAGCCCTGCCACGCACGAGCTGTCGGATGACGAGCGCGGCGTGGTGAAGTCGTATATGGACGCCCATGAGCGCAACGACCTCGACGGGCTGATGGCCCTGCTGCGCGACGACCTGCGCTTCGCGATGCTGCCCGAGCCGGGCACCTTGATCGTCACGGCCAAGGACGCGGTGGACGGCTGGGTCTCCGGTGGGCTCTTCCAGCGCGGCTACGACGACTGGCGCTGCATCGCCACGACGGTCAACCGCATGCCTGCCGCCGTGCTGTACCTCCGCACCCCCGACGACCCGGAACACCGGCTATTCAACATCGCGGTCCTGCACATCGTCGACGGGAAGCTCGCCGAGCTCACCGGATTCGACGCGACCGACAAACCATGGCTGGGCCTGCCCGCGACGCTGTGATCAGACAAAGGCCCCATCGTCGACGAGTCCAGGGCACGGGCCGCCGTCACCGAAGTCACCGCCGAATGAGCACCCCGACCAGCTGAACACCACCGCGGTAACGCGAACACCACCGCCCCGCCGGCGTTGCCGGCGGGGCATCTTCATGCGCGAAGATCATCGTCACGATCGACGACGCCGTCGCCCTCATCTCCACTGCTCACTTGGAACGCGAGGAGGGGCCCGGGGAAGGGTCCCCTCATCGCGGAGGATCACGGTGAGCACGCCAGGAAGGATTTCGACCTGGTCTTACGAGCCGAGGATTCGGCCCGTGCTCATCGCCTCGTCTCGTATCGGGTCAGCACCACGCCGCCGGGAAATGTCCGCGTCTCGACCAGGTTCAGGTTCACCCAGCTGTCCAGCGCGGTGAAGAACGGCGTGCCGCCGCCCACCAGGACCGGCACGGTGACCAGCGCGTACTCGTCGATCAGCCCGGCCCGCATGGCCGCCCCGGCGAGGGTCGCGCCGCCGATGTTCATCGGGCCGCCGTCTACGGTCTTGAGCCGGGTGATCTCGGCGACCGCGTCGCCGGTGACCAGGCGGGTGTTCCAGTCGACCTTGTCGATCGTCGATGAGAACACCACCTTCGGCGTGTCCCGCCAGTTCCGCGCGAACTCGATTTCCGCCGGGGTGACGTTGGGCTGCTGGTCGCCGGTCGGCCAGTAGGAGCTCATCGTCTCCCACAGCTTGCGCCCGTACAGCGACATCTCGCTCGCCCGCTCCTGGTCGAGCCACCACTGGAACAGCTCGGCGCTCGGCGATGAGTCCGGTCCCTCCCCCCCACTCCAGCCGATGTCGTCGCCGATCGCGGCGATGTAGCCGTCCAGGGTCACGTTCATGCCGAAGATCAGTTTCCGCATCGTGCCAGCCTCCTGTGAGTCGATCTCACACGTACAGACGGGCGCGGCGCGGAAACCTAATCGGTGCGCGATCTGCGTCCGCAGGTAGGCCTCGCGTTCCGGACTCAGCACGGCGTACTCGGCGGGCTCGAGCACCACCGGCCCGATCTCGGTTTCATCCTCGCAAGCGCCTGGTCACCCAGCTGCAGCGCCGGGCCCTCTCACCGCGCTGGAGATCGCCGAGCAGTTCCCGACGCTGGGCATCTCGCTCGGCGACCAGCGGCCGCACGTACGCCGCGAGATTCGCGAGTACCTACCTCTCTACCAGCGCCGACGCAGCTAAGCGTTGCTTTCGGCGCCTGCTACTGAAGGGCCAGTGGGGTCCAGCACCTTTCGCAGGGCCGCCACTGGGCCGCCACTGGGTCACCGCGAAGTCCGGCCCGGTCATCGCCGGCCACCAGCTCCGCGCCCGGCACGGTCGCGTTCGGCCTGCCACCGGCCGAGCGCCTCGGCCGACACCTGGGCGTACTTGGCCAGTGATCGCACCGAGGTGTGCCCGGACAGCATCGGTGTGGAGGCGCCGTCCTCGGGCGGGCGCCGCCCTTTCGGGTCACCACCGCCCGCCGGTCCGCGGTGTCCAGGTCCGGCACGTTCCGCAGCAGTACCTCCTCGGCGCGGGCGGTGGGCTCGTACAGCAGCGTCCACAGCACCCGCTCCCCGCATCGGCACGTACAGTTCGAGCACCGTGGCCACCTGCGGGCGGGTCAGCGCCTTGCTGTTGTCCGGCGGCATCGGCCGGTGCCGCAGCCGCACCAACGGATCCCCGGCCAGCCACTCCTGCTGGCGCCAGAAGCCGCACGCCGAGCCCATGCGGTCAGCCGGGTGTTGAACGTCTTCGCCGAGCAGCCGCCCTATGCGAAGCTGAACCAGCCCGCCACCCGGTCCAGGTCCCCGCAGCGATGCTGAGCACATCGGTGGTGCCGCGCCTACCTGGGGGTTTGAAGCCACCCTCTGATCCTGGCTGCAAGATCGATTGTTACAAGCGTGTTCGCCTCCGGAGGCCATGAGGCGATCTTCGAAGGGCACATGCACGCCCAGAGTGCGAAGTCGATGAGCAGATCTCGACCGGCCTCCGAATTGGTCCTAAATAAGACCACAGAATCGGACCTCATCGAGTGTACCGATTCCTGTCAGGCTGAGTGGCATGACAACGACAGCGACCCGCTTCGACGGCCGGCTCCTCACGCCTGGCGACGTCGGCTACGACACCGCCCGCACCGTCTGGAACGCCATGGTCGACCGGCGTCCACGCATGATCGCCCGCGCGGTGGGCGTCTCCGATGTGGTCGCCGCCGTCCGGATGGCCCGGGAACTGGACCTGGAGATCGGCGTGCGCTGCGGCGGGCACAACGTCGCCGGCTTCGCCGTGCCCGACGGTGGGCTCATGATCGATCTGACGCTCATGGGGGGCGTGCGGATCGACCCGGCCCGTCGCCGGGCTCGGGTGCAGGGCGGCGCGCTGCTCGGCGCGCTGGACCGGGCGTCCCAGGCGTACGGCCTGGCGACCACCGCGGGCAACGTCTCGCACACCGGCGTCGGCGGGCTCACGCTCGGCGGCGGCATGGGCTGGCTGGCCCGCCAGTACGGACTGGCCTGCGACAACGTCGTCTCCTACACGGTGGTCACCGCCGAGGGGGACGTGGTGACCGCGAGCCGCGCCGAGAACCCCGACCTGTTCTGGGGCCTGCGCGGCGGTGGTGGCAACTTCGGCATCGTCACCGAGTTCGAGTTCCAGTTGCATCGCATCGGCACGCGGACGCTGGTCGCCGAGTTCGACTTCCGCGCCGAGGACGCCGTCCCGGTCATCGAGGGCTGGCGGGACTTGAACGCCGTCGCGCCCCGGCAGGCGACGTTCACCGCCAGTGTCGGCAGCGGTCCCGCCGGCCCGATCGCCACGCTGGGGTTCGTGTGGGTCGGCGACCCGGACGAGGGCCGCCGGCTGCTCCCCGCGATGCGGGCGCTCGGGCGCCCCGTCGCCTCCCGCGTCACCACGCCGTCGTACGTCGAACTTCAGCGACGTGACGACTCCACCGGCGGTCACGCCTACCGCCGCTATTCCAAGGGGCACTACCTGCGGAGCTTCCCCACCGCGGCGATCGAGGCGTTTCTGCTGCGCGGCGCCGCCGACCTGAGCGCGAGCCCGGACCTGCCGGGCGTCGGCCTGCAGGCGCACGGCGGCGCGATCGACGACGTCCCGGAAACGGACGCGGCGTTCAGTCACCGCGGCACGATGTTCGAGTTCGGTGCCGGCTCCCGCTGGAGCGACCCGGCCGAGGACGACGCCAGGATGGGCGCCGCCCGCGCCGCCGGTGCGTCGCTCGAGCCGTACGCCAGTGGGGTGTACGTCAACTCGTTGACGGCCGACGAGCTGGCCGATGGGCAGCGCGGCGTACGGCGGGCGTATTCGGCCGCGAAGCTGGCCCGGCTGATGGCGGTGAAGACCGCGTACGACCCGGCCAACGTGTTCCATCTGAACCAGAACATCCGCCCGGCATGCTGATGCGCATGTCCTGGATGTGCCGCCGGAGGAGCGTCTGCGCGGGATCAGGGTCCCCGTACGTCCCGGATGGCCGTCGCCAGCAGCGCGACCCCCTCGGTGATGGCGGCCTCTCCGAGAGTGGCGTAGCCAAAGATGAGGCCACCCGGTCCGGTGTCGGTGATCCGGTATGGGCCGACGCCGTGGATGGCGAGCCCGTGCCGGGCGGCGGCCGTCACCACCGCCGCCTCGTCGAGGTCGGGCGGGAGCCAGGCGACCACATGCTGCCCGGCGGCGATTCCGGCCGGTTTAAGATCGGGCAGGTGGGTGCGCAGGGCGCCCAGCAGCGCGTCGCGGCGGCGGCGGTACAGCGGACGCATCCGGCGCAGGTGGCGGTCGAACTCGCCGCGTGCGAGGAAGTCGGCGAACGTCAACTGGTCGATGACCGGCGAACCGCGGTCGGCGAGAACCTTTGCCGCGGCGACGTCGGCGACCAGCCGGGGAGGCACGACCAGCCAGCCGAGCCGCAGCCCCGGCGCGAGCGTCTTGCTGGCCGTACCGCAGTAGACGACATGATCGGGCGCCAGGCCCTGCATGGCGCCCACCGGCGACCGGTCGTAGCGGTACTCCGCGTCGTAATCGTCCTCGACCACGATCGCACCGCGGCCTTTCGCCCAGCGGATCACCTCGGCCCGCGCCGCGGCCGACAGCACCCCCCGGTGGGCCACTGGTGCGACGGGGTGAGCACGACCGCATCGGCGTCGGCCCGATGGAGCGCATCGACCTGAACGCCGTCCGGTCCCACCGGGATGCCGACCACGTCCAGACCGGCGGCGCCGGCCAGGACTCGGGCATCGTCGTTGGACGACGGGTCTTCCAGGGCGATCCGCCTGGCGCCGTGCTGAACGAGCACCTGGATCAGCAGCGAGATGCCCTGCCCATAGCCGTTGCAGATCACCACGTTGCCGGGGAGGGCCGATGTGCCGCGCACCCGATTGAGGTAGTCGCACAGGGTCTCGTGCAGTTCCGGCACGCCACGCCCGTCGAGGTAGGCGAACCGGTCGTTGGGCGTGGTGGTGAGCACGGTTCGGACCGAGCGCAGCCATGCGGCCCGCGGGAACTGCGAAACGTCGGTGCGCCCGTACCCGAAGTCGACCCTGAAGCCGACACTGCGCGCGGTCGGCTGCGCCGTCGAGGCCGCGGAGCCCGCGGCGGCGGGCGGCATCGACGCGGCGACCTGGGTGTAACCGCCCGATCGGCTGACGAGGTAGCCCTCGGCGACGAGCTGCTGATAGGCCTCCACCACGACCCCGCGGGAAACCCCGAGGCCTGTCGCGAGGGTGCGGGTGGGTGGTAGCGACGCGCCCGCTCGCATCAGGCCAGCCCGGATGCCCGCGCGGATGGACGTCTCGATCTGCCGGTGCAGCGGCACCCCGGCGTCGCGGTCCAGCTTGATGAGCAGGTCCTCGGCCGGCCCGGAATTGGTTCTCAATCGCCCCACAGGATCGGACGTTACCGGCGTGTACCAATTCCTGCCAGGCTGAGTGACCTGCCCGGTTCCTCAGGACACCGCCATGGGCGCATGGAAGGACGGCGCCCGCAGCACCTCCAAGGGGGGCCTACCGGCTGATGACGCCGATGCTGCGCCTGGTGCCCGCACCGCTCTGGCGTAAGGGCATCTCGCCTGATGGAACTCCACCTGGGGATGGCAGCCTCCGCGATTGACCTGACTCCTGTTACGGGGGCCAGGCATCACACCGCGGGGCGCCGAAGGCACGGGCAGGTGGTCAGGACCCGGTGACGGCGCGGCCGTGGTCGGCCGCGTACGCGGTGAGCCCGAGGGTGGCGACCATGACAAGCGACAGGTAGATGGAATCGAGCAGCTCCGGCTCCTGCGACAGTCCGGAACCAGGTGGAAAGGGAACGCCTCTGGCATGTGGGGCCAGTAGACGATGGCCCAGCCCAGGATGATGATGAAGGCCCACATGCCGACCACCGTCACCATGGCGAAGGTCGTAAGCCCGCCCGGCATATTCATCCCTCCCCGCGGCCCTCAATGCAACCGTCCCGACCGCTGAAATATGGTCGATCACCGGTTCCGCGGATGCCGGGGAAGGGCCACTCCGACGGCGGCTGAATGCGCCGGTATGCCCCGCCTCGCGGAAATCATGCTGGTGCCGTTCCAGCACATCAACGCGGGGCGGAGGCCCTGTTCGACCACACCGTACCGGCCCGAAAGCCGGGCCGGGCGCTCCGAGCAGGGCATTTTTAGATACGGGTCGAACAATTTGGCTCGTAGGCTTTCCGTATCCATGGCAGGGAGCATTCCGAGGAGTAGCCGGATGACGAACCAGTACGCCGATGCGACTGTTGAGCACGTTTTCCAGGCGTGGGATGAGGCGTTGGGGGCCAAGGACCTGGATGCGGCGATGGCCCTTTACCACGAGGACGCCACCCTGGAGAGCCCGCTGGTGTGTTATCTGCTCGGCGTTGAGGAGGGGGTGATCCGGGGTCGTGACGAGCTCCGTCAGTTCGTCGAGCGGGTCTTCGCCCACCACCCGCCACAGCGACGCCGATTCCGCACCGGCTTCCTGTCGGACGGGACGACCTTGACCTGGGAGTATCCTCGCCAGACGCCTGATGGCGAGCAGATGGACATCTTGGAGGTCATGGAAATCCGCGGCGGGCTGATCCAGCACCACCGGGTGTATTGGGGGTGGTTCGGCGTCAATATGATCATAAATGGCGCGCTTCCCCGTTAGCAGGGTATTCAGTCCCGGATAGCCCGGAACCTTGTTGGGGTGACGGTAAGAAATGTGTCATGAGCCCCAAACGAGCATGATCGCCGTTCGTCGCGGTCCTCGCCGAGGCGGTCGCCCTGCAGGCGGCCAATATGGGGTTTCTAAGGAGGGCGAGCAGCAACCGACCGGCCAGTGGCGTTAGCGAGCCGTCGGGGCTCGGGTTGTCGCCACCGGCGGTTCCAGTGCTGCTTCGCCTTGACTGGCCCGAACGGCTCCAGCCACCACCCCGACGTGCCCTGAGCTGAACTGTGCGTTCAGTCCAGCAGTTCCTGCGAGCGTTCCCACAGGCGGTGGGCGGCCGGCGTCGGCGGCGGTGCGGGGGCGAGGGCGGCAAGTTCTGTCTGGTCGCTCCTCGGGCTCGCAGCCGGCGGATTCGGCGGCGGGAGTTCCATGCGACCCAAGCGATGAAGCGGTGCTGTCACCGCGCTCTTCGCTCAGGAAGTCGCGAGCAACAAGGCCATGGTGTTCCGGTGACCACGGCCAGCACCACGGGCGCCACGGCGTGGGAGCGGTGGCGCCGGTGTGCAAAGTCGCGGGCGCGGAGATGGAATCCCACTGCGCCGATCAACAGCAGCGTGAGACCGGCCGCGGCTGCGCCGCCTTCGCAGCGGGTCCGCGCTGCCGGTCCACCACGTCGAACTGCTGCCCGAGCTGAAGGTCCGTGCCTCCTGCGGCGCCGCGCCGTCCGGCTGACCCGGCTCAGGCCCGAGCGGCGCGTTCGATCGCCACTCCCACCCCGTCGAGCAGGTGGTCCAGGCCGGCGCGGAAGTCGTCGTCCGGACCGGCCCCCGTGTGGGGGGCGAACACCCCGGCTTCGACGGCGCGGGACAGCGCCGGGAACCGGCCGGGGTCGGCGAGCTCGGTGAGCAGGGCGGCGTACGCCTCGTCGGCCATTTCCTCTGGCTCTGCGGTCGCGGACGTCCGGAGCTGGGCCGCGCCGCGCACGTAGTGCAGCACCAGCATGACCACCGAGAACCGGGCCCGCCAATCCAGTGGGGTGCCGCCGAGGGAGCGCAGCGCGGCGTCCAGCCAGGCGAGCTGGCCTGGGTCCATCGGCGGGGAGCTCACCAGCTGGACGATCCACGGATGCCGCAGGTAGACGCCGAACAGCTCGACGGCCCAGCGGGTGAGTGAGCCGCGCCAGTCGGCCGGCGCCGTGCCGAACTCCGGCGGCGGGCCGGGCGCGGCGTCCAGCATGAACAGCTGCAGGTCGTCCTTGCCTGCCACGTGCCGGTACAGCGACATGGGTGCGCAGCCGAGCCGTTCGGCGAGCCGGGCCATGGACAGCGCGGCCAGGCCCTCCTCGTCGGCGAGGGCGATGGCCGCCGCCACGATCCGCTCCAGGCTGAGCGCGGGCGTGCGTCCCCGCCCCTTCGGCTTGGCCCGCCCCCACAGCACGTTCAGCGCGTGCGGCAGCTCGTCTCCGATGTCGTCCGGCATTCCAGGGAGCTTACCAGTTTGCGTATGGCCTACGCGTTGCGTATATGGTACGCATTAAGCGTATGGCATACGCATCTACTCGACCGCCCCCTGGAGCCGTCATGCACACGACGATCGACAGTCCTCCGCCGATATCCGCCCGCCGGCGTCCGTGGTGGCGGCGCCGCTGGACGGTGCCGCTCGGCCTGGTCACGGCCGGGTTCCTCGCGTTCTCGCTGCCGCCGTACCTGACCGGGGACCCGTCGCTGTCCCGGGTGCCGCAGCCAGAGGGGTTCGGCCTGCACTACCCGCTGCTTGTGGCGCACGTGCTGTTCGCCTCGGTCGCCATGGTCACCGGGTTCTTCCAGGTGTGGCCGTGGTTCCGCCGAAGGCACCCGGTGGGGCACCGGCGCGCCGGGCGGGTCTACGTGTTCGCCGGGGTGCTGCCGGCCGGGCTGACCGGCGTGGTCATCGGGGCGCGCAGCCCGTTCGGGCTGTTCCTCGCGGTCAGCGACGTGCTCCTCGCCTTGCTGTGGCTCGCCTTCACCGTGGCGGGCTGGCGCGCCGCCCGCGCGCGCCGGTACGCAGACCACCGGCGCTGGATGCTGCGCAGTGCCGTGCTGACCTACTCCATCATCACCAACCGGGTGTGGACCGGGATCCTGATCATCGCCCTGCCCCCGCTGCAGGACACCGTCTTCCACGGCGACCCCGACCTGATGGCGTGGACGATCTCCGGGCTGTCCGGCTGGCTCGGCTGGACCATCCCGCTGCTGACCGTGGAGTGGTACCTGGAGCGCGAGGTGGCCCGCCGCGGCCGCCGCACCGCACTCGCGACCTGATCCCGGAGGCCGATCCCGGAACGACCGCCCGCCCCGAAACCGCCGCCGCCGGTTCCGGGGCGTTCGCGTTCGCGGAGAGCCTGAACTGCGCACAGGTTGGCCGACCAGTACGCCGGACGGCAGCTACTCGACCCTGAGGTTCTCGCCCGCCGGCGGTGCTGTGCGTCGACAGCACCGCCGGCCTCGGTCGCCCAGGCCGAGGAGCCGGCCCGGCGGCTGGAGAAACACACCCGATCTCCGCGCCGACGGTGATCAGCGCGGGCGCGTGCACGAGGTCAACACGTACCTGCTCGACGGGACGGTCCCCGCCAAGGGCACACGCTGCGGCTGATCAGGCGAGGGTCACAGGCCGTAGGAGGGGAAGAGGTCCGTGGTCGGCCAATCGGTGATCTTGTTGGCCACCACGTGCAACGGGTAGTCGATGTCATCGGTGAAGCTCCGCTCAGTGGCGTCGTTCCACCGATTGAAGAGCACGACCCAGCTCAGCCCGTCATACCGCCGGACCATGAGGGTGGAGGTGCCGGGATACGTCCCGTCGTGCCAGGTGTTCAGGGCGCCGTTGGTGGGACGGACCGACCAGCCCTTGCCGTAGTACCACTCGCTCCAGGGGACATTGGCGGGGGGCGGGGCGAACATCTGCCCGATCGTCGACGAGGTGAGCAGGCCGGGAGCATCGAAGATCGTGGTGAACTTCGCCATGTCGACGGCCGAGGAGAGCCAGGCGCCGTGCGCGGCCATGTTCTCGAGGTTGAACGTCCCGTACGGCATCGGCACCTGGGCCCCGGAGTTGTCCAGCACGGTCGTGTCGCTGTAGTCCGAGTAGTAGGTGATCTCCGTGGACCGCCGCAGGTTCTGCGCCGTGCGGCCCTGCACCATGCGGGTGATCTTCGCCGGGGCGAGCACGTTCTGCTGGACGTAGGTCGCGTACGGCAGGCCGGTGACCTTCTCGATGACCTTGCCGAGCAGCATGTAACCGTAGTTCGAGTAGACGTACTTCGAGCCGGGGTCGAAGTCCAGCACGCGCGCCGACATGAAGTCCATGATGTTCGCCTGCGTCACCGGCAGCGGCACGTGGAGTGTGCCGCTGATGGTGAAATCCGCCCGGTACATCGGATCGATCCTGGATGCGTCGCGATCCCAGCCGCCGAGGTGGTGCAGCAGGTGGAGCACGGTGACGTTACCGAGGCGGGAGTCGGCGGCCGTGCTGAGCCCCAGCATCGGCGCCACCGCGGCCGACAGGCTGAGCCTGCCGTCCTGGACCAGCTTCATGATCGCGGTGGCCGTGACCGGCTTGCTCACGCTGGCCAGGCGGAACAACGTCGTCGGCTGGGCCAGGGCGGGGCCCGACGTGGAGTTGTATCCCCGCGCGAGCATCAGCTTGCCGTTCCGCACCACGGCGAGCGAGGCGTACGAGATCTTCTGCGCCTCCATGACACTTCTCATCAGGTCGTCGAAGCCCTGTAGCGACGACGAACTCGAACCGGTGACCGTCCAGGGAGGAGGAGTGTCGGTCGCGGTCGCCGAGCGGGCGGGCAGTACGGCGGCGGCCGCCTGCCGGGTGGGCAGTGCGGCGGCTCCCACGACAGCGCCCGCGAGCAGGCGCAGCGAATCCCTGCGAGTCAGCATCAGTCGATCCCCGTTCTCCGGTCAGATGACAATGTGGACGAAAATAAAGACCGAAGATCGGGCTTAAGTGTGACATCCACATCACTTGAAGGTGTTCCGCTGCTGGGTGGCGGCTGTGAGCGGACCGGTGGTATCAAAACGCGCGTCAGCCCGTCGTCCAGCGACGGAGTTTCTCGGGGTTGCGTACGGCCCAGATGTGCTTGATCCGATCGCCCGCGACGTCGAACGCGTACACCGTCACGGTGACGCCGTCTTGCTGAGCCACCAGGCCGGGCTGACCGTTGACCGTACGCTCCAGGAACGTCATGTTGCCGGGCCTCCGGCGGGCGATTTCGACCCAGGCGTGCGCGATCCGCTCGCCGCCTTCGATGGGATGCAGGAAGGTGGTGGCGAGGCCGCCACCGTCGGCGACCGCCGTGGCGTCGGGGTCGAGCAGGCCGATGAGGGCGTGGATGTCTTTGGCTTCCCACGCCTGCTTGAAGTCCCTGACGATGCCCGCGCGCTGGGCTGCCGGAGTCGCGGAAAGCCGCGAGGCCCGGATGCGGCGGCGGGCCGAGGAGGCCAGCTGGCGGCATGCGGCCGGGGTGCGGCCGACGATCTCGGCCACTTCGGCGAAGGAGTGGCAGAAGACGTCGTGCAGGATGAACGCGACGCGCTCGGCCGGGGTCATCGATTCGAGCACGACGAGGAAGGCCAGATTGACCGACTCGTCCAGGGTGACACGGTCGGCCGGGTCGACGGTGGTGCCGCCCGGCCGCCCGGTGCTCCGCTCCGTATGTTCGGGTAGCGGCTCGGGGATCCATTCGCCCACGTAGGTCTCTCGCCGGGCCCGGGCGGAGCCGAGCAGGTTGAGACAGATACGGCTGGCCACCGTCGTCAGCCAGGCGCCGGGGGATTCGATGGCGTCCTGCTGCTGCGGGGACATGGCATACCAGCGGGCGTAGGTCTCCTGGACGGCGTCCTCGGCCTCGGCCAGGGAGCCCAGGAGCCGGTAGGCGATATTGATCAGCTGGTGCCGCTCGCTCGTGATCGCGTCCAGGCCGGGATCGGGCCGGCCGTGTCCTGGCCGGAATCGGGTGGTCATGGTGCCGACGGCTCCCTTGGTCGCATCTGCCCTCACCAGCTCGACAAGACAGCCCCCCGGAATGTGAGGCGACGCACCGGCCTCACATTCCGGGGGGCTGTGTGGTCGAACCGCTGAGACGAACACGACATCCAGCGAACAGGAAGCTCACAGACATCATGACTACCTCAATGCCGACGACGCCGTTCGCCGACCCGGCGCCCGCGCAGCGCCTGGAGCGGGCGGCGGCCGCGCTGACCGCACACGGTTTCACCGTCGAGATCCTGGACGACACCGCCGCCGCGCGTACCCGCGTCAAAGAGCTGATACCGAAGGGTGCCACCGTGTTCACCGGGGCCAGCGAGACCCTCCGCCTGTCCGGCATCGATGAGGACATCAACAGCAGCGGGCGATACGAGTCCGTCAAGGCACGCAGCAGGACCATGGACCGCGCCACCCAATCGGCCGAGATCTGGCGGATGATCGCCTGCCCCGACGTCATTGTGGGCAGCGTCGCCGCGGTCACCGAGACCGGAGCCCTCGTGGCCGCCTCGGCCGTCGGAAGCCAACTGGCCGGCTACTCGGGCGCCGCGGCCCGAGCGATCTGGATCGTCGGGGCGCAGAAGGTGGTACCCGACCTGGGCACCGCGCTGCGGCGCGTCGAAGACCACTGTCTTCCGCTGGAAAACGAGCGCGCCATGAAGGCCTACGGGCAGCCCAGTGCCCTCAACCGCCTTCTCATCCTCAACGCAGAACCCCACCCCGGGCGCGGCACCGTCCTGCTGCTCCGCGAAGCCGTCGGATACTGAATCACCAGCGTTCCTCGCCGCTTCCGACATCGTCGATGCCCAGTGGGTCGCCGAGCGGCGCGGCCTGGAACGGTTCCGCACAGAGCAGCCGCCCTGCTCGATCCTCACCGCGGACGCGAGGTCCTGCCACTCGCGCAACACCACGGGATGGGCACAGGCCTGAGGGCGCGGCGTCACGGTGATCCGGCCGCGCCGCAGGTCAGGCGGCAGGTGTGGGTTGCCCGGCACGCCGAATTGTCGGTGGCGCGACGTACGATTCTCGCGTGAGCAGCAAACCCGCCTCGGAACAGCATCTGCGCGATCTCGCGCTGCTGCGCCGAGTCCGTGACCGGATCGACCGGGAGTACGCCCAGCCGCTGGACGTCGAGGCGCTCGCCCGCGGCGTGAACATGTCCGCCGGGCACCTCAGCCGCCAGTTCCGGCTCGCCTACGGGGAGTCGCCCTACAGCTATCTGATGACGCGGCGGATCGAGCGCGCGATGGCGCTGCTGCGTCGTGGTGACATGAGCGTCACCGAGGTCTGCTTCGCGGTCGGCTGCTCGTCGCTCGGCACCTTCAGCACCCGCTTCACCGAGCTGGTCGGTGTGCCGCCCAGCACCTACCGGCGCCAGGCGGCGAGCGCGACGGCCGGAATGCCACCGTGTGTCGCGAAACAGGTGACCCGGCCTGTCAGGAATCGAGAAGCACGAGTCACCGAGCCGCAGCTAGCGTGACTGCCATGGACGTCACCATTCACTCGACCTTCCTCCCGCACGACGACCCCGACACGGCCCTGGCCTTCTACCGCGACGTCCTCGGGTTCGAGGTCCGTAACGACGTCGGTTACGGCGGGATGCGCTGGATCACGGTCGGCCCCGTCAACCAGCCCGGCACGTCCATCGTCCTGTACCCGCCCGGTGGCAACCCCGGCGTCACCGACGACGAGCGCCGCACCATCGCCGAGATGATGGCCAAGGGCACCTACGCCATGATCACCCTGGCCGTCGACGACCTCGACGGCCTCTTCGAGCGGCTGCAGGCCGGCGGCGCCGAGGTCGTGCAGGAGCCGATCGAGCAGCCTTACGGGGTGCGCGACTGTGCCGTCCGCGATCCCGCCGGCAACATGATCCGTATCAACGAACTGCGCTGAACCGGCCGCGCCGCACCGCTGGTTCCTCATCTCCCGCCCCGGCGAAGAGAACCAGACGTACCGCTCGAAGCTGGTTAGATCGAGCCCGGCGACGCCGACGGAGACCGCGAAGGCGGCCCCGCCTGACCACATGGAGAACACGATAAGCATGGCCACGAGGACGGACGCGCAGTCCCCTGCGCTGCACGTTGCCGACACCCACGACCTGATCCGCGTCTACGGCGCGCGCGAGAACAACCTCAAGGACGTCAGCATCGAGATCCCGAAGCGCCGGCTCACGGTGTTCACCGGTGTCTCCGGCTCGGGCAAGAGCTCGCTGGTGTTCAGCACGATCGCCGCCGAATCGCAGCGGCTGATCAACGAGACCTACTCCGCGTTCGTGCAGGGTTTCATGCCGACGCTGTCTCGTCCCGAGGTCGACGTGCTCGACGGGCTGACTACCGCGATCGTCGTCGATCAGGAGCGGATGGGCCCCAACCCCCGCTCCACGGTCGGCACCGTCACCGATGCCAACGCGATGCTGCGCATCCTGTTCAGCCGGCTCGGCAAGCCGCACATCGGCTCGCCCCAGGCGTTCTCCTTCAACGTCGCCTCGATCAGCGGGGCGGGCGCGGTGAAGTTCGAGCGCGACGGCAAGACCGTGAAGGAGCGGCGCGAGTTCAGCATCACCGGCGGCATGTGCCCGCGCTGCGAAGGCCTGGGCCGGACCTCCGACATCGACCTGTCCCAGCTGTACGACGACTCCAAGTCCCTGAACGAGGGCGCGCTCACGATCCCCGGCTACAGCGTCGACGGCTGGTACGGCCGCATCTTCAGCGGCTGCGGTTTCTTCGACCCGGACAAGCCGATCCGCAAGTTCACCAAGGCCGAGCTCCACGACCTGCTCTACAAGGAGCCGACCAAGATCAAGGTCGACAACATCAACCTCACCTACGAGGGTCTGATTCCGCGCATCCAGAAGTCGATGCTGTCCAAGGACAAGGAGGCGTTGCAGCCGCACGTCCGTGCGTTCGTGGAGCGGGCGGTGAAGTTCACCACCTGCCCCGAGTGCGGCGGCACCCGGCTCAGCGAGGCCGCCCGGTCATCCAAGATCAAGGAGATCAGCATCGCCGACGCCTGCGCGATGCAGATCAGCGACCTGGCCGACTGGGTCCGCGGCCTCGACGAGCCGTCGGTCGCGCCGCTGCTCACCACGTTGCAGCAGCTCCTCGACTCGTTCGTGGAGATCGGGCTGGGCTACCTGTCGCTGGACCGCGCGTCGGGCACACTGTCGGGCGGTGAGGCGCAGCGCGTCAAGATGATCCGCCACCTCGGCTCCTCGCTGACCGACGTCACCTACGTCTTCGACGAGCCCACGACCGGCCTGCACCCTCACGACATCCAGCGGATGAACGATCTGCTGCTGCGGCTGCGGGACAAGGGCAACACGGTGCTGGTCGTGGAGCACAAGCCGGAGATGATCGCGATCGCCGACCACGTCGTCGACCTCGGCCCCGGCGCCGGCACGGCGGGCGGCATGGTCTGCTTCGAGGGCACCGTCGAGGGACTGCGGACCAGCGGCACCATCACCGGCCGCCATTTCGACGATCGGGCCTCTCTCAAGGAGACGGTGCGCAAGCCCACCGGCACGCTGGAGATCCGCGGCGCGACGGCGAACAACCTGCGCGACGTCGACGTCGACATCCCGCTCGGGGTGCTCGTCGTCGTCACCGGAGTCGCCGGGTCGGGCAAGAGCTCGCTCATCCACGGGTCGGTCCCCGCCGGCGCGGATGTGGTGTCGGTCGACCAGGGCGGGATCCGCGGCTCGCGGCGGAGCAACCCGGCGACGTACACCGGACTGCTCGACCCGATCCGCAAGGCGTTCGCCAAGGCCAACGGCGTGAAGCCGGCACTGTTCAGCGCCAACTCCGAGGGCGCCTGCCCCACCTGCAACGGCGCCGGCGTCATCTACACCGACCTGGCGATGATGGCGGGGGTCTCCACCACCTGCGAGGAGTGCGAGGGGAAGCGGTTCCAGGCGGCGGTGCTGGAGCACAAGCTCGGCGGGCGGGACATCAGCGAGGTGCTCGCGATGCCGGTGGCCGAGGCCCAGGAGTTCTTCGGCTCCGGTGATGCGCGCACGCCCGCCGCGCGCGCCATCCTCGACCGCCTCGCCGACGTCGGGCTCGGCTACCTCACCCTCGGCCAGCCGCTCACCACGCTGTCCGGCGGCGAGCGGCAGCGGCTCAAGCTGGCCACCCACATGGCCGACAAGGGCGGCGTCTACGTCCTCGACGAGCCGACCGCCGGCCTCCACCTCGCCGACGTCGAGCAACTGCTCGGGCTGCTCGACCGGCTGGTCGACTCCGGCAAGTCGGTCATCGTGATCGAGCACCACCAGGCGGTCATGGCGCACGCCGACTGGATCATCGACCTCGGTCCCGGCGCCGGTCACGACGGCGGCCGGATCGTCTTCGAGGGCACGCCGGCCGACCTCGTCGCCGCCCGCTCCACCCTCACCGGCCAGCACCTCGCGGCCTACGTCGGCGCCTGAGCCAGGTCGTCGAGGAGGCCGGGGACGTGGGCCGGCTGCGGCGGGCGTACGGGCCGGTGCGGGCCGGAGCAGGTCCTGGCGGACCTGCTCGCCGCGGCCGAGCCCGGCCTGGTCGCGAGCGCCGGCCCGCGATACTTCGGGTTCGTGGTCGGCGGCGCGACACCGGCCGCGACCGCGGCCGACATCCTCGCGGCCGGTTGGGACCAGATCGCGACCAACTCCGTCACGTCGCCGGCGGCCATGGCGGCCGAGGCCGCCGCCGGCGCCTGGCTGAAGGAGCTGCTGGGGATCCCGCCGTCGGCGTCGGCCGGGTTTCGTCACGGGCGGCCAAGCGGCCAACACCGTCGGGCTCGCCGCCGCCCGGCACCAGGTGCTGTCGGACGCGGGCTGGGACGTGGAACGGCGCGGACTGCTCGGAGCGCCGCCGATCCGGGTGATCGCGGGGGAGGAGCGGCACGGGACCATCGACCGGTCGCTGCGCCTGCTCGGGCTCGGGACGGACGTGGTGGAGCCGGTGCCCACCGGGCCGAGCGGCGCCATCGACCCCGGGGCGCTGCGGGATGTGCTGCGAGGCGGCTCCCCGGGCCCCGCCATCGTGTGTCTCCAGGCCGGCAACGTGAACACCGGCGCCTTCGACCGGCTGCGGGAGGCGTGCGAACTGGTTCGCCGGCACGGTGGGTGGGTGCACGTCGACGGGGCGTTCGGGCTGTGGGCCGCGGCGAGCCCTGCGACCCGGCATCTGGTGAACGGGCTGGAGCTGGCCGACTCCTGGGCCTGCGACGGCCACAAATGGCTGAACCTCCCGTACGACTCGGGCTTCGCGTTCTGCGCCCGGCCCGCCGTGCACGCGGCGGCGATGTCCTACGCCGCCCCTTACCTGGTCGGTTCGGGCACCCAGGCACCGTGATCGCGGTGACCCCGCACCGGCGGGCTGGTACGGCCATGCGTCAGGTGCGCACGATTCACGGACGGGAGTCGTCCCGCAGGCGGCGCTCCCGCCTGCCGCGGGCGAGTTCGGTGCCCAGGGCGTCCAGGCGCTGGTTCCAGAAGCGGCGGAAGTGGTCGAGCCAGATGTCGACCTCGCGCAGCGGCGCGGGGTCGACGGCGTACAGGCGCCGGGTGCCCTCGGCCCGGACCGTCGCGAAGCCGCTTTCCCGCAGCACGCGCAGGTGCTGGGACACCCCGGGCTGGGAGATCCCGAACTCCTCCTGCACGATCGCGCCGATCTCCCCGGCGGGGCGCTCTCCCTCGGCGAGCAGTTCCAGGATCCGGCGGCGCACCGGATCACCGAGGACGTCGAACGCGTGCATGCCGCCAGGCTCGCAGCTCACGCTTATATAGGTCAATTTGGAGGGAGCCGGACGCTCTCGGTGGGGACGGCGAAGCGCGCCGGGATCACCGGCGCGCTTCGGGGCGGTCGTCCGTCAGGAGGAGGCGGATGCGGATGCGGATGCGTCCCCGGGATACATCGGGTAGCCATATCCGGCCACCTGCCAGGTGGGACGGGTGCGGGCCTCGACGGCACCGCCGTCGCCGGTGTTGCCCTCGATTGTCCGGATCGTGCCGTCGCCGTTGTCCTTGACGACGAACCCGACGTGCTCGACGTCGTCGATGTCCTTGCTGCCGTTCCAGTTGAAGAACACCACCGCGCCCGGCTTGGGCGTGCGGCCCCAGCGGCCGTGGTCGGCGAACCAGCGGGCGTGCTCCACGGTGTAGGCGTCGGAGCCCATGACCGGACCGATGCCGAGCTGCTGTCCCACCCACGAGACGAACATGTCGCACCAGGCCGCGTTGAGGTAGCCCTTGAGCGTGCCGCCGTCGCGGGCGAGCGTCTCGCGGGCGCGGGGAGTGGACATGTACCACTGCTGGAACTTGGTCCCGCCGCCGTTGGCGTTCTCGCTGATCCCGACCTGGCTCCTGGCCAGGGTCAGCACGTCGGTCGCGCTGACCTTGGGCAGCGTGGAGGCGATCTCGGACATGGACTTCGCGGCCGCCGCGCCCTTGCCGGTGGCCGGGTTGTCCGCGTGCGCTGCCGGCGACGCGATCAGCACCGCCGAGGCCAGTGCCCCGCCCGCGAGGGCAGCGCGAAGACAGGTGTTGAGGACGTGCATGGTGGGGCGTACTCCCTTACTTCCATGCCGCCTACCGGGTTAGCTGACGGGTTCGGGCTGGAAGTCGCCCTACGGCACGCATGCCGATTCACCCCAGGAGAGGTGGGTCCCCGGCTCCGCGCGGACGCGGACTCGGCGGCCGGGCGGCAGGCCGGGTCGGCCGGCCGCGTCGGTCTGAGGAGGGCTTCTTGACCATTGAGATGAGCAAGTGCGCCCTGAGATGCCTAAAACGTAATAGACCAGGTCAAACCGGTCAAGTTAGAACAACTCAGATTTTACTGGGCAGTAGGCAGCAAACCTGGCGCGGACGGGTAGCGGGCGCGCCGCGATCACCGGCGGCAGGAGAATCCGGGCTCACCCGGGCAGGCGTACGGTCACCGTCAGGCCGCCCTCCGGCCGGGCGAGCGCCTCCACCTCGCCGCCGTGCGCCACGGCGATGGCCCGGACGATGGACAGGCCCAGCCCCGCCCCCCGGGCGGAGCGGACGCGGTCGCCGCCGAGCCGGCGGAACGGCTCGAACAGGTCGTCCACCTCGTATGGCGGGACCAGGGGCCCGGTGTTCTCCACCGTCACGCTCACCCCGGCCTCCTCCTCCCGCAACCGGACCCAGACCTCCCCGTCCCGCACGTTGTACTTGATCGCGTTCTCCAGCAGGTTGACCAGGCAGCGTTCGAGGAACAGCGGGTCGCCGTGCGCGACCGCCGGGCACAGGTCCTCGTGGACGACCACCTTCCTGCGGCGCGGCTGCAGGTCGATCTGCTCCATCGCCATGCGGACGACCTGCCGCAGGTCGACCGGCTTGCGGGCCGCCAGCTCCTGCTCCGACTGCGCCAGCATGAGCAGGCCCTCGATCAGCCGCTCGTACCTCGCGTTGGTGCCGAGCAGCGTGCGGGCCAGCGCCTTGAGGTCCTCCGACGCCGCCGGCTCCTCCAGCGACACCTCCAGGACCGTACGGTTGACCGCCAGCGGGGTGCGCAGCTCGTGGGAGGCGTTGGCGATGAACCTGCGCTGGGCGTCGAACACCCCGTGCAGCCGGTCGAGCATCGCGTCGAAGGTGTCGGCGAGCCGCTTGACCTCGTCCTGCGGCCCGCGCAGCTCGATCCGCTCGTGCAGCGTGCTCTCCGACAGCCGCTGCGCGGTCTCGGTCACCCGGTCCAGCGGGCGCAGGGCACGGTCGGCCACCAGGTAGCCCAGCACCACCGCGACGACCCCCACCAGGACCATGACGATCACCGACGACCTGAGCACGTCGGTCAGCACGTCGGCCGCCCCCTGCTCGACGTTGGTGCGCACCCGCTGCGCGAGCATGTCGCTGTCGGGCAACCTGCCCCCGAACACGGTTTGGGGGGTACCGGTCACCTTCGACGCCACCGCCACCACGAACCGCTGGTTGAGCGCCCGCGCGGTGAGCAGGTGGGTGAACCACAGCAGCACCGACCCCGCCAGGAAGAACAGCCCGCCGTACAGCAGGGTGAGCCGCATGCGCAGGCCGAGCCTGCTCCACGGGGACAGGACGCGGGTCACAGCCGGTACCCCCGGCCCGGCACGTTCTCGATAACCGCGGGCTCGCCCAGCTTGCGGCGCAGCGAGGTGATCGTGACGCGCAGCACGCCCGTGCCGGCGTCGGCGTGCTCGTCCCACACGCTCGCGCGCAGCCGGGCCGAGGTCACCAGCCCTCCGCCGGCGCACATGAGCTCGCGCAGCACGTCGAACTCCTTGCGGCCCAGCGCCACCTCACGCCCGTCGCGCACCACCGTACGGCGGGCGGGGTCGAGCCGGATCCCGGCCCGCTCCAGCACGGGCGGCACCACCCGGGGCGAGCGCCGGGCCAGCGCCCGGATCCGGGCCACCAGCTCGGCGAACGCGAAGGGCTTGACCAGGTAGTCGTCGGCGCCCAGGGACAGACCCCCGACCCGGTCCCGCACCCGCCCGGCCGCCGTCAGCATGAGGATGCGGCCGGTCCCGCTGGCCGTGACCAGTTCCCGGCACACCTCGTCGCCGTGCACCTCGGGCAGGTCGCGGTCGAGCACGACCACGTCGTAGTCGACGTAGGCGGCCAGCTCAAGCGCCTCCTGACCGTCGTAGGCCACGTCCACCGCGATCGCGTGCAGCCGCAGCCCCCGTGCGACGGCCTCGGCCAGCTGTTCCTCGTCCTCGACCACGAGCACCCGCATCCCAACCTCCCGCTCGCTCCGAGAGTGGCGCAGGCGGTGTTAGCCGCGGATAAGCGGATCTCGCTTATCCGCGTTTAGCACCGCCTCCGCTGGAGTTGGGCCCCGTCCCGGGTGAACGCCCCGGATGAGAAGGAACGACAGAGGAGGAACGACCCATGCGCATACGACAACTGCGCGCGCTGGGCCCGGCACTGGGGCTCACACTGGGGCTCGCACTGGCACTGGCCGGCTGCGGCGCGGCCCCCGCGGACGACGGGATCGCCAGCGCGGGCGGCGCCAGGCCGGGCACGGCGGGCGGCGCGACGGCCAGGCCGTCGGCGTCGGCCACGGTTGACCGCCAGGAGGCCCAGCTCAAGTTCGCCCAGTGCATGCGCGAGCACGGAGTGGACGTGCCCGACCCCGGTCCCGACGGCCGCGTCCGAATCATGGGCAAGAAGGGCGACGAGGCCTCGATGCAGAAGGCCATGCAGGCCTGCCAGCACTTCATGAAGGACGCGGTCGGCGACAAGCTCGGCGGCGACGACCCCGAGGCGCGCGACCGGATGGTCAAGTTCGCCCAGTGCATGCGCGAGCACGGCATCGACATCGCCGACCCGGCCCCCGGGCAGGGGATCCAGATCAAGCTCAAGCCGGGCCAGGAGAAGGCGATGGAAGAGGCGCAGAAGGCCTGCGAGGAGTTCGCGCCGGGGAGGAAGCCGTGAGGAAGGGCCTGGTGATCGCGGGCGCCGGCGTCCTCGCTCTGGCCGCCGCGGGAACGGCCGTCGCCGTGGCGGGCGGCGACGGCGCAGGCGCGGCCGAGCCCTCCCCGCCCCCGGTCCCCGCCACCGCGTCGATCACCCGTCAGGACCTCGTCGACACCAAGACCGTGGAGGGGTCGCTGACCTACTCCGGCGAGCGGCAGGTGAGCACCGACGCCTCCGGCACCGTGACCTGGGCCCCCGCCGAGGGCGCGGTCGTCCGGCGCGGCCGTCCGCTGCTCAGGGTCGACCGCAGGCCGGTGGTCCTCATGTACGGATCACTGCCGATGTACCGCCCGCTGCGACAGGGCGTCGACGACGGCCCGGACGTCGAGCAGCTCGAACGCAACCTCAAGGTCCTCGGCTACGGCGACGACCTGACCGTGGACGACCACTTCAGCTACGCCACCTACGTGGCCGTCAAGGAGTGGCAGGACGACGCCGGGCTGCCCGAGACCGGGCAGGTGGACGCCTCCCAGGTGATCTTCCTGCCCGCCGCCGCCCGGGTGACCGACGCCAAGGTCGAGGTCGGCGACAGGACCACGCCCGGACGTCCGGCCCTCACCGTGTCGGGCGTACGGCGGCTGGTGCACGTCGACCTGTCCACAGACGACCAAACGCTGGCCAGGAAGGGCGCCAAGGTCACCGTGGAACTGCCCGGCGGCGAGCGGGTCACCGGGAAGATCACCGCGGTCGGCACGGTGGCCGAGGCCGTCTCCTCCGGGCAGGGCCAGGACGAGGGCAGCACCATCGACGTCGACATCACCCTGAGCAAGACCCCGAAGACCCGCCTCGACAAGGCCCCGGTCGAGGTGGAGCTGGTCAGCGAGCGGCGCGAGAACGTGCTGGCCGTGCCCGTGGAGGCGCTGCTGGCCCTGCGCGAGGGCGGCTTCGGCGTCGAGGTGGCCGAGGGCGCGTCCACCCGCGTGGTCCCGGTCGAGCTCGGCGCCTTCGGCAGCGGCATGGTCGAGATCACCGGCGCCGGGCTCGCCGAGGGCATGAAGGTCGGGGTGCCCGCCACATGAGCATCCAGCAGCCCGAGGAGCCCTACGTCGTGGAGCTACGCGAGGTGACCAAGGTGTACGGCGGCGGCGTGCGGGCCCTGCGCGGCGTGGACCTGCTGGTCGGACGCGGCGAACTGGTCGCCATCGCCGGGCCGTCCGGCTCCGGGAAGTCGACCCTGCTGCACCTGATCGGGACCCTGGACCGGCCCACCACGGGCACCGTACGGATCGCCGGGCACGACGTGGCCGGGCTTTCCGACCGCGAGCTGTCCGCGTTGCGCGCCCGCCACCTGGGCTTCGTCTTCCAGCAGTTCCACCTCGCGCCCGGAGTGAGCGCGCTGGACAACGTCGCCGACGGTCTGCTCTACACCGGCACGCCGCTGCGGGCGCGGCGGGAACGCGCCGCCGCCGCGCTGGAGCGGGTGGGCCTCGGCCACCGGCTGGGCCACCGCCCCAACCAGTTGTCCGGCGGCGAGCAGCAGCGGGTGGCGGTGGCCCGCGCCGTGGCGGGCGACCCGCCGCTGCTGCTGGCCGACGAGCCGACCGGCAACCTGGACTCCGCGGCGGGCGCCGAGGTGCTGGGGGTCCTGCGCGACCTGCACGCCGCCGGCACCACGATCGCGGTCATCACCCACGACCCCGAGATCGCCGAATGGTGCCCCCGGCAGGTGCGCGTACGCGACGGCAACGTCGTCGCCGACGCCGGGGCGGGCACCGGACGCCGCCCACCCGGGCCCAACCCCAAGCGCACCCCTGAAACGGCGCCGAACGCCGAAACCGCGGGGGCGGCGAAGGGAGCACCACGATGACCCGTCAGCGGCTGACCCCCGCCAGGCTCGGGCCGTCCGACGTCCTGCGGACCGGCGCGGCCGGGCTGCGCACCCGCCCCGCGCGGGTGGTCCTGTCCGCGCTGGGCATCGCCATCGGCATCGCCACCATGATCGCGGTGCTGGGCATCTCGTCCTCCTCCCGCGAGCAGTTGCTGCGCCAGCTCGACCGGCTCGGCACCAACCTGCTCACCGTCGCGCCGGGGCAGACGGTGTTCGGCGAGGAGGCCAAGTTGCCGGTCGAGGCGCTCGGCATGGTCCGGCGCATCGGGCCGGTCCGCACGGCCTCGGCCACCGGCACGGTCGACACCACGATCCGGCGCACCGACCGCATCCCCAAGGCCGTGACCGGCGGCATCGCCGTCCAGGCCACGACCGCCGACCTGCTCACCACCCTGGAGGGCCGGGTGGTCAAGGGGGCCTGGCTGAACGCCGCCACCGAGGCGCGTCCCGCCGTCGTGCTGGGCGCCAAGGCCGCCGAACGGCTCGGCATCTCCAGAACCGGCGTACAGGTCTGGATGGGCGAACGGTGGTTCACCGTCGTCGGGGTCCTCGGCCCGATGCCGCTCGCCCCGGAGATCGAGCGCTCGGCGCTCGTCGGGTTCCCTGCCGCAGAGAAGTACCTGGGCTTCGACGGCCACCCGACGACCGTCTACGAGCGGTCCGCGGAGGAGTCGGTGGAGGCCGTGCGGGCCGTGCTGCCGCGCACGGTCAACCCGGAGAACCCGGAGGAGGTCACGGTCAGCAGGCCCTCCGACGCGCTGGCGGCCCGGGCGGCGGCCGCGAGCGCGTTCACCAACCTGCTGCTCGGCCTCGGCGCGGTCGCGCTGCTGGTCGGCGGGGTCGGCGTGGCCAACACGATGGTGATCTCGGTGCTGGAGCGGCGCAAGGAGATCGGCCTGCGCCGCTCGCTGGGCGCCACCCGCGGGCAGGTGCGCCTGCAGTTCCTCGCCGAGTCGCTGCTGCTGTCGGCGCTCGGCGGGATCGTGGGCGCGGCGCTCGGCGGCCTGGCCACCGCAGGCTACGCGCTGTCGCGTGACTGGCCGCCGGTGGTCCCGGCCTGGGCGTTCGCGGGCGCCGTCGGCGCCACGCTCGTCATCGGCACCCTCGCCGGCCTCTATCCGGCGATGCGCGCGGCCCGCCTGTCGCCGACGGTCGCGCTGGCCACCACCTGACGGGTCATCTCCAGCCGGCCGGATCGACGCCGCCCGGCACCGGGGCCGCCGGGTCGTACGGCTCACGCGTGAAGATGAACGTGTTGAGGTCGAGGTGGGTCACCCCGCCGGGGGAGCGGACCACCCGCAGGGTCTCCCCGGCGTAGTAGCCGTCGAGCCCCACCCAGGTGCCGTCGGCCCGGGCGGCGAACCGGGAGGCGCGGCCCTGCCCGTTCACCGGGGTCAGCGACAGGCCCCGCTGCGGCAGGACCCGGAGCACGTACGCCGTCGGCCCCCAGTACCACGGCCCGGTCAGCGCCAGCAGGTCCTCGTCCACGGGGGAGGGCGACCACTCGGCCGGCAGCGGCGGCTCGTGCTCGGCCAGGATGTCCAGCAGGGCGGTGTCGAGGTTGCGCACGCCCGAGGTGGTGTTGGCCATCCACAGCACCGCCACGCCGTCGGCGGGGTCGGCCCACACGGTGGCGAGGAAGCCGGGCATCGACCCGGTGTGGCCGGCCAGCCGCCGCGGGCCGCCGGGCCCGGTGTGCCGGGTGAGCTGGAGGCCGAGCCCGTAGCCGCGGGTCCAGGTGTCGCCGTCCTCGACGACGGCCGGCTCGCGCATCTCGGCGACCGTGGCCGGGCGCAGCACCTCGCCGGTGTCGCCGCCGATGAAGGCCGCCCACCGGGCCAGGTCGGCGGCCGTGGACCACATCTGCCCTGCGGGGGCCATGGCGGCGTGGTCGTTTTCCGGCTCGGGCAGCAGCGCGTCGGCCCACGGGTGCACGGCGTATCCGGTGGCGTGCGGCGCACGGGGACGCGGGGTGGTGTCGCGCATGCCGAGCGGCTCCAGGACCTCCTCGCGTACGACCTCGTCCCACGGCGCCGACCGCTTGCGCGCGACCAGCTCGCCGAGCAGCGCGAACCCGAGGTTGGAGTAGTGGTAGCGGCGGCCGGGCCGGTGCCGGGCGGACTCGGGGCCGAGCGCGGCGATCAGGTCGCCCACCGGCACACCCGGCGTGCGCTCCCACCACTGGCCGGGCGACTCGGCGGTCAGTCCGCCGCTGTGGGACAGCAGCTGGGCGACCGTGACGTCGCCCAGCGGTGTGCCGGGCACGTGCTTGTCCAGGGGGTCGAGCAGGTCGAGCCGGCCCTCGTCGCGCAGCCGCATGGCGACGGTCGCCACGAGGGTCTTGGTGATGGACCCGATGCGATACTGGGTGTCCCGGGTGGGCGGCTCCCCGCCGACCCGGCCGCGTGCCCCGAACCAGGCGATCTCGCCACCCCGCACGATCGCCGCCACCAGCGACGGCACCCGTGCCTCCGCCTGCTCGGCCGCCAGCCTGCGCAGCAGTGCGCGGGCCGTCCCCTCCAGCACCATTCCGGCGTTCCCCTTTCCGTGATCCGCACCAGGCTAGCGTCCCGCCGCCCACGCGGCCCGGGAGTCGGCCCAGGCAGCGCTTCGTCCCCTGAACGGCGGTGCCGGGACGCGGGCTCTCATCCGCTCAGCCATCGGTCGATCTCGGCGCCGATCCGCGCTTTCGACTCGGCAGGTGCGAAGCTGCCCTCGACCGAGGCACGGGCCAGGTTCGCCAGTTCCGCATCGCTGCATCCGAAGATCTCTCTGGCGCGCTGGTACTCCGCCGCCAGCGACGTCTCCCCGTCAGTGTTCACGGTGACCGTCAGACCGGCCTCGATCAGGCGCGGCAGCGGGTGCTCCGCCAGTGACGGGACCAGTCCGAGCAGGACGTTCGAGGAGGGGCAGACCTCCAGCGGCACTCGGCGTCTCCGCAGTTCGGTCACCAGGTCCGGATCCTCCAGTACGCGGATGCCATGGCCGATCCGCTCCGCCTGCCCCACCGTCAAGGCCTCCCAGACGCTGGCCGGGCCTGCCGTCTCCCCGGCGTGGTGCACCAGGTGCAGCCCCGCCTCGCGGGCGGGCTGGAACACCTCGGCGAACGGCGCCGCCGGGTAGGCCTCGTCTCCCGCGAGGCCGATGCCGATCACCTGGGGGTGCCGGGTGGCCAGCTTGAGGCTGTGCCACAGCCGCTCGACGGGACGGCGGCGGGAGTGGTCGAGGATCACCCGAGTCTGGATGCCGTACCGCTCCGCGCCGGCGGCGAGTCCCTCCAGCACGGCCTCCAGCGGCATGTCCGGATCGCCGAGACGCTCGCCGTGAGCCGCCGCGGTGAAGGTGACCTCCGCGTAGCGAACCCCCTGGGCGGCCTCGTCCTGGCAGAACTCCTCGGCGATGCGACGGAAGTGCTCGTAGTCGCGCAGCAGCGCCCGCACTTCGGCCCGTTGGTCGGCGAACTCCCTGAAATCGGTGAACGGCCGGTCCTGGACCGGCGGCTCGCCTCCCAGCTCGCGGATCGTGGCGGGACGGACGGTGCTTTCCAGGTGGGTGTGCAGATGAGCCTTGGGCAACAGGCGGAGATCTCTCACGGCAGAACCCTAGGCAATCGGCGTGCGCAGCACGCACATGATTTTGACGTGCGGCAACGGCGACCACGCACGGCTGCACTCGGCGCTGACCCGCACGGCCGAGGACGGCGCGCGTCCGGGCGGGAGAGCGCCCGGTCAGCGGGGACGGAGACCGTCGAGGGCGACCTCGATGTACCGCCGCCAATCGCCGGCGGCGTTGCGGATGACCGCCGCCAGGCCGCAGATGATCATGTTGACGTCTTCGGTCGTCACCTCATGCCCGACCGTGCCGCGCGCCTGCGCCCGGTCGATCAGCTCCGCGGCGATGGCGAGCAGCGCCTCTCGGGTCTCTTCCCGCGGTTCGCTCGTGCCCATGGCCTTCTCGACGACCTCCGACATGCCGCGATCGTCCGACAGCACCTCGCCCATGTGGTGCAGGAAACGGGCCAGGCCTTGAGCCGGATCGTCGGCGTCGGTGAGCCGGCGTGCGGCGGCGATGATGTCGGCGGCCCGGTGCTCGGCGATGGCCTCGATCAGGGCCTCCCTGGTCGGGAACTTGCGGTAGAGGGTCCCGATGCCGACGCCCGCCGCCCGTGCGACCTCCGACATCTGCACGTCGTAGCCGGACTCGGCGAACAACGCGCGAGCCGCCTCCAGGACGCGATCTCGATTGCGTTCGGCGTCGCTACGCGTCTTGCGGCGGGCCTGCGGAGTTGACATACCAAACGATCCTCTGCCTAGACTTCGGGGCGGAATACGGATTCCGCATTCCAGATTATGCCTGAGGGGTCGACACATGTCGAAGGAGCGTTTCATCCTGCTCTCGCTGCTCCCGAAGCGGTCGGCAGGGCGTTCCGGACGAGCGCTGCTGGTGTGGGGATTGCTGGTGGTGGCGGCGAACCTACGGCCGAGCTTGACCGGTGTCGGGCCGTTGCTGGATCGTGTGCAGGCCGATCTGGAGCTGGATTCGGCCGTGGCCGGGCTGCTGAGCACGCTGCCCCTGCTGGCGTTCGCGGTGATATCGCCGATGGTTCCGCGACTGGCGGCGCGGTGGGGACCCGAGCGGCTCCTCTGGGGTGCGCTCGTGGTGCTGACCCTCGGGATCGCCATGCGGTGGGCGCCGACGGCGATCGGGCTGTTGGCGGGAACCCTGCTGATCGGGGCGGCGGTCGCTGTGGGCAACGTGCTGCTGCCGAGCCTGATCAAGCGCGAGTTCCCTACCAGAGTGGGCCTGCTGACCAGCGCGTACGCCACGGTGATGGGGGCTGTCGCCGCGGTGGCTTCCGGGGTGGCGGTACCGATGAGCCAGGTCGCCCCTGGTGGTTGGCACACCGCGTTGGGTTGCTGGATCGTGCTCGCGCTGGCGGCTGTCGTGCTGTGGCTGCCGCAGTTGCGCACTTCGCGGCCGACGCGGCCGGCCTCGGAGGCGATTCGCGGACACCGGTTGCCGTGGGGATCGGCGCTGGCGTGGGCGGTCACGGCGTTCATGGGACTGCAGTCGCTCGGCTTCTATGTCGTCGTCACGTGGTTGCCTCAGGTATTCCAGGACAGCGGAGTAAGCGCGGCGGCGGCGGGATGGCTGCTGTTCGTGTTCCAGGCGGTCGCGGTGTCGACCAGCCTGGCGGTGCCCGCCGCGCTGCGGTGGGCACGCGACCAGCGTGCGGTGGCGACGGCGAGCTCGGTGGTCCTGCTCGCCGGCTACCTCGGACTTCTGGTGGTGCCGGGCTGGGCGTTGCTGTGGAGTGTCGTCCTCGGGCTGGGCGGCGGAGCCTGTCTGGTGCTCGCATTGGCCTTCCTCGGCCTGCGCGCCCAGGACGCGACCGTGGCGGGCGCATTGTCGGCGATGGCGCAGTCGATCGGTTACCTGCTGGCGGCCGCAGGACCGGTGATTTTCGGCCTGCTGCACACCATCGGTTCCGGCTGGCAGGCACCGATCATTCTGCTGTGTGTCGCTGCGGCCGGTCAGACGATCGTCGCGATGGTGGCCGGCCGGGGCACGGTGCCGCCGGCCGACGGCCGGGCACCCGACCGCGACGTGGACGTGCACCGGACGGCTCCTTGATTCCGAGCGTGATCCGGCGCCCCAGCGTCCACCTCATCGTCCCAGGAGGAACGGCAGTGACCGTTCGGCCACGATCGGGCCCGCTTTGGGTTCCGTCGGGGACAGATGGCCGAGGCCGTCGATGGTTTCGAGAGTGGCGTCGGGAAGGGTGTCGCGGAGCATGGCGAACTCCGCTCGGTGCTCGGGCTTGGAGCGGCCGCCGACGAGGAGCAGCACGGGGGCGGTGACGTCTTTGAACTCGGCGAGGCGGCCGTACTGGGCGGCGAGCTGCTCGTGCTCGGCCAGGCAGGCTCCCAGAAGGGGCCGCATCCGCTGCCAGGCCTGTCCGCGGAAGGCGATGCGGAAGACCATGCGCAGATACCAGTGCGGCAGTTTGGTCATGAAGTCCGGTGCGCCGCCGGAGCCCTGGATGAAGTGGATGAAAGCGCCGTAGTGGTCGCCGGCGGCCAGCCGTTCGCGGAAGGGGGCCATCCAGGCGGTGGGAACGGGGGAGCAGGGCACTCCGGGCTCGTAGACCGCGATGCGGTCGAACAGCGGGAAGGAGCGTGCGGTCTCCAGGACGACCAGTCCGCCGTAGCTGTGCCCGAAGGCCAGGCGCGCCCCGGTCGCGGCCTGGACGGCGCGTAGGTCCTCCACTTCCTTGGCCAGGGAATACTCGGGTCCCTGGGGGCCGCTGGCGCCGCGTCCGCGCCGGTCGACGACGTGCACGGTGAAGGAGCGGGCCAGTGTGGCGGCGGGCGGCAGGTAGTCGTCCGAGGTGCGAAGGTTGCCGCCGATCACGATGAGAGCGGGGCCCGTGCCCAGCGTCTGGTAGCCGATCACGGTGCCGTCGGCCGAGACGGCCGTGCCCTGGCGTAAGGGCGGGGTGTCGATGTTCCTGCTCACTTGCCCGCCTCCCGCTCCAGCCGGTCGAAGGTGGCCAGCAGCCGCGCGGTGTGCTCGGCGTACTCGGCGTACGGCACGCCGCTCTCGGCGACGACCGAGGCCAGCCGGTCTTCGAACTCCTGCCGGATCGAGGTCACCCGCCGCTTTCCCGCGTCGGTGAGGCTCAGCCGCCGGCGGTTGCCCCCGGCGGGGTCGGGCTGGACGTCGAGAAGGCCGTCGGCGGCCAGGACGCCGGTCATGCGGCTCACCGACGGCTCGGTCACGCCGAGGTATTCGGCGAGGGTCCGCTGCGTCGATGCTCCCAGCTCTCCCACCAGGGTCAGCGCCAGGAACCGGCTGTAGGAGATGCCGTGCTCGGCCCGGAGAATCCGGTCGGCTGCCCGGTCCAGCCGGGCGGTGAGAACGTGCAGGTTGAGGCTGAGGTTTTGCTCCATGCCAGTAACTTAGCATCCTAACTTAGCCAAGGCAATATGCTGGCGACGGCGACTGTCGGTGCGGCGCGGCCGCGCCGAGGAGCAGACCGGCGGCGGGCGTGGCGCGCTGGTACGGCTTTTCGCGCGAGATCGAATCTCGTCGGCCACACTGAGTCCATGGAATACGTCGGCCGGGTGCCCGCGCCGCCGCTCGACCGGTTCATCGATGACATCTACTGCCTGACCGGGGTGCCGCGACACCGCCGGATGAACGTCCCCCCGATGCCGTCGGCACACCTGTTCGTCAACCTGGGCGGACCTGCCCGCCTGTGGGATTCCGACCCTTCGGTGCCGCCGGAAGTGTTCACCGATGGCTGGTTCATGGGCGTATGGACCAGGCGTTTCCTCTTCGAGTACCCCACACGGGTGCGGCTCGTCGGGGTGCACTTCAAGCCGTGGGGGATGTCACCGTTCGTCGACGTGCCGGCGACAGAGCTGCGAGACCGGTGGGTGCCGGTCGACGCTGTCTGGCGACGATCGGTGGACCGGATTCGCAACCGGCTCGGCGACATCGCCTCGGCCGGCGAGACGCTGCGGGTAGTGGAGGAGGAGCTGCGATCGCGATTTGCCGAGGCATCGTCGCGCGGTCTCGACCTGGTCCGGCACACAAGCGGGCGTCTGGAGACCTCTCACGGCGCCGTCCCGGTCGGTGCGCTGGCCGATGCGGCCGGGGTGAGCGGCAATCACCTGGCCACACAGTTCAAGTCTCATGTCGGGGTCACCCCGAAGCGGGTGGCGCGGATCTACCGCTTCGCGCGGCTGATCCTGTCCGTGGACGCCCTGCGTCCGGTCGACTGGTCGGAGCTCGCCCAAACGGCGGGCTACTTCGACCAGGCCCACTTCAGCAGGGAGTTCAAGGACTTCACCGGCCACACCCCGACGGAATACCTGGCCCTGCGGCGCCGATTCCCCGCCGAGCCGGGGTTCCCGCCGGACAGCGGTCCGATGCCCGCCGATTGATTTTTTACAAGCCTGCTCGCCCCCAGGGCGGCCAAGATCGGGGTGAATGCGCAAGGCGACCCGAGGAGAACCGGTGGGCACAGTGATCATGCACAACGCGGTGTCGGTGGACGGGTTCATCGCCGACGAGAACGACGACGTCGGGCCACTCCACGATTGGTACTTCAAGGGGGACACTCCGATCACAGAAGGCGGCGACCAGCAGTACGACCATTCCGGCGTCGGAAGCGGCTTCAAGCTCTCCCGTGCATCGGCGGAGTACGTCCGGCCGATATGGGAGGCGATCGGCGCGATCGTGATGGGCCGCAACCTGTTCGACCTCGTGAACGGCTGGGAGGGCCGGCCGCCCGCGGGTGACCACGTGATCGTGGTGTCCCACCGGCCCAAGCCCGAGGGCTGGCACCCCGAGGCGTCGTACCACTTCGTCGACGACGTGACGGCTGCGATCGACAAGGCCCAGGAGCTCGCCGGGGAGCGGATCGTCAGCGTGAACGCCGGCGAAGTGGGCAGCCAGATCCTCGCGGCCGGTCTCGTGGACGAGGTGGCGATGGACGTGGTGCCGGTGGTGTTCGGGTCGGGCAAACGCTACTTCGGCGGCATCGACGGGCAGCATCTGCTGGAGGATCCCCACGTGGTCATCCAGGGCGACGGCGTGCTGCACCTGAGGTTCAGGGTGCGCCGCTAGCCGCGCCTCCAGGCGGGGTTCAGCCGGATCTCGATGTCGTCGCACGCCGTCTCCGGCGCCGGCTCGGCGACGACGCGGACCTGTATCGAACGGCCGGTGCCGGCCTCGACGAACGACAGGGGCGGGCGGCCGTCCTGCAGGTGCTTGTCGCCCCACTGCATCAGCGACAGGAACACCGGCAGCAGGTCCTCACCGGCCTCGGTCAGCCGGTATTCGTCGCGGGCCCGGCTCCCCGGCTCCCGATAGACGACGGGCGCGACGACACCCGCGGCCTTCAGCTGTTTGAGTGCCCGCGACACCGCGGGCGCCGAGGCCCCGATCCGCGTCACGAAGTCGTCGAACCTTGTTGTGCCATAGAAGCATTCGCGGACCACCAGGAACACCGTCTTGGTGCTGAGCAGGTCCAGCACACGTCCCGCCGAGCATCCGTCGCCGATCGACCACGCATCCCGGTCGGACAGCCGTTCCTCGAACTTCATCGCCACCCCGCCATTGTAGCTAACGCTTGCGTTAGTCAGCATGGTGTGATGCAATCTCGCTAACGAGGTCGTTACTCAGGGGGAGATGTCATGGTCGCGGTGGCGGGCAGGGTGGTTGTGGTGACCGGGGGCCGGCGTGGACTCGGCGCTGCGCTGGTCGACGAGGTGCTGGCGCGCGGGGCGCGAAAGGTGTACTCGACCGCGCGCTCGGCGTACATCGACGACCGTCCGGGGGTGGTCGCCGCCGAGCTGGAGGTCCGCTCGGCGGCGTCGGTCGCCGCCCTCGCGGAGGTCGCCGCCGACGCCGAGATCGTGTTCAACAACGCCGGGATCCTGCTGCCGGCCCCGCTGCTGACGGGTGACTTCGAGCGCGCCACCGTGACGTTCGACGTCAACGTCTTCGGGCCACTGCGGATGGCGCGGGCGTTCGCACCGATCCTGGCCGCGAACGGCGGGGGCGCATTGGTCAACATGCACTCCGTGCTGTCCTGGCTGGCCGGCAGCGGCGCCTACGGGGCGTCCAAGGCGGCGGCGTGGTCCCTCACGAACTCGCTCCGGCTCGAACTGGCGCGCCAGAACACCCAGGTCGTCGGTGTGCACGCAGGGTTCATCGACACCGAGATGGTCTCCGCCGTCGAGCTGCCGAAGGCGACGCCGGCCGACGTGGCCGCGCGGATCGTCGACGGCCTGGAGTCCGGGGCCACGGAGGTGCTCGCCGACGACGTCACAGTCGCCGCCAAGGCGGCGCTGTCCGGCCCCGTGGAGGGCCTGACCTTCTCGGCCGCCCGTTGAGATCGCATCTCAGCACTCAAGGAGTACCGAACCGCCATGCCACTGTGGACCATTCATCACACGCCCGGAATCTTCACCGATGAGGAGAAGCACCAGCTCGCCTCCCGTATCGCCGACCACTACGAACAGGTCGGGCTGCCGCGGTTCTACGTGGTCACGCTGTTCCACCAGACCCGGCCCGAGGATTTCTACGTCGGTGGGGAGCCCACCCCGGCCGGGGTCCGCATCGCCATCGACCACATCGCCCGCAGCAACCCCGATCGGGAGAGCCGGCGCCGCACCGCCCGGTGGATCAGGGGCATGCTGCAGCCCCACCTCGAAGGGCACGCAGCGCTGCACTGGGAGTTCCACATCGACGAGACCAGTGACGACCTCTGGATGATCAACGGGATCGCGCCGCCCCCGGCAGGCTCCGACGCCGAGAAGCGCTGGGCTGCGAGCAACTCGGCGTCCCCCTACTGACCGCGCCGCCGCTACGTCGCTTCGGCCGGTGAGCGACCGCGCGCCCCCACGCCGGTGACGAGGCGGTGAAAGGGGCGCGCAGTGCGCTCGTCAGGGATTCATCTGGATTCGATCCGGCCCAGCGGGTCGCCGGCCTGCGCCAGAGTGGCACGCGCCGCCGGCCAGGTGGAATCCCCGAGGCCGAGCGCGGTGCGAAGGTAGGCCCACGTGAGCCGCCGGACGAGGGCGACCCGCTCGGGGTTCTCGTCCGTCGTCTCCGTGACGTTGTATCCGGAGATCCCGCCGAGCGAGTGTTCCGCCCCGAAAAGCGTGAGCAGGCTCTTGCCGCCGGGGCTCAAGAAGTACGCGTCGGTGAACCAGTCGGGCCCCCGGACCGACAACAGGGACTGGTCGCGATCTCCCGCGACCACGAGAGCCGGTGTGGTCATCTCCGCGAAGCCCGGGTTCATGAACGGGAAGTGCTCGGCGGCGAACGGAGTCAGGTCCGCTCCGCCCGTGCCGGGGAGCGCGAGCAGCACACCCGCCTTGATCCGCGGGTCGGACATGTCATCTCCCGGCTCGCCCGCGGAATCGAGGACCCGCGCGCCCAGGAGCATGCTCGCCGTCTGGGCGCCCCAGGAGTGTCCGGCCACGGCGACGCGGCTTCGGTCGAGACGCCCGCCGAGGCCGGGAACGGCGGCCTCGACGAACTCCAGCCCGTCGAGGACGCGCTTCAGGTCCTCGACGCGGAAACGCCAGATCAGCGGCGTACGGGGGTCGTCGGGAGCAAGGTTCAGCGTCCTCGAGTCGAGATGGGTGGGCTGAAGCACCGCGAAGCCGTGGGCGGTCCAGAAGTCGACCAGCGGGCCGTAGCCGTCCATCGACTCCCCGAAGCCGTGCGAGAAGACGATGACCGGCAGCTCGTCTCCGGTCGCCGGCGCGGACACGCGTACGCGCAGATCCTCGCCACGGCCGGGGGCCGGCAGCACCACCGGCTTCACCGAGATGACCGGAGTGGGCGCGCCGATGGTCACGTCCGTGGTCGCCACACCTGCGTCGTTCATGGGTTGGTCTTCCTCTCAGTTGTTTCGCGAGGTGATGAGTTCGTCGGTGACCCACCGGGCGACGCCGGCGGGGTAGGGCGACGGCAGTCCGAGGACGATGTGCCGGAAGCCGGCGTCGATCGCCTCGCCGATCGCGTCCCGGGTGGGGCCGGGCCGGTCGTAGGAGACGGGCAGGTGGATGGAGCGGGTGATGGAGGCGGGGTCGCGGCCGATCTCGGCGCAGTAGCGGTCCAGCAACGCGCTGCGGCGGACGACGTCGTCGATGTCGCCGCCGGGGATGTTCCACAGGTCGGCGTGCTCGGCGACCACGCGCAGCGTCGGGGACGAGCGTCCGCCGATGAGGATCGGCGGATGGGGGCGCTGGACGGGTTTGGGGTTGCAGAACGCTCCGGTGAGCCGGACGTGGGTGCCGTGGAAGTCGAACGGTTCGGTGTCGGTCCACAACCGCCGGATCACCGTGCAGGCTTCGGCGAGGCTTCCCACAGCGTGCGCGGCGTCGTGGAAGGGCAGGCCGTGTGCCTCGTACTCACGCCGGGCCAGAGGGTGGCCGGGCCGTGAGCCGACGCCGATGCCGAAGTCGAGGCGTCCGCCGCAGATCTCGTCGACGGTCGCGGCGATCTTGGCGAGCATCGCGGGCGGCCGGAACCGGTTGCTGGTCACCAGCACGCCGAGCCGCAGTCGCCGGGTCTGCGCGGCGAGGGCCGCGAGCAGCGTCCAGCCTTCGTAGGCCGGCCCGTCCGGGTCTCCGCCGATCGGCATGAGGTGGTCGAAGAGCCACGCGTGCTCGATCTCCGGGATCGAGTCCGCCTCGCGCCAGACCCGCAGGACGTCGTGGTAGGCGACCTGTTGCGGGGCGGTCATGATCCCGAAACTGGGGCGGAGGGAGTGCGGCATTGGGATCGTCGATCCTTTCGACACCGGCAGCGCCGGAGTGGGGTGCGCCACCGGCGTTCAACCGGGAGGGGAATGGGGGATGCGTGGTGGCGTCGCATGGCTTGGTCGCCGGCCCGCTGATCTGGCATGATGAGCAACCGGGACCGTGTTCCGTTTTGACGATACGGAACCATGTCCCGTTTAGCAAGTCCGGTGACGGAGGGAGCCGCGCGATGAACGACAGCGACCGGGGTGCGGGGCGGGCGGCCCGGCCCAAACGGGCGGACGCACGGCGCAACGAGAAGACCCTGCTCGACGCGGCCGCCGCGGTCTTCGTCGCCTCAGGCGTGGACGCGCCCGTACGCGACATCGCGGCCAAGGCCGGCGTCGGGACGGCGACGATCTACCGCCACTTCCCGACGCGAGCGGATCTCATCATCGCCGTCTACCGGCACCAGGTCGAGGCCTGCGCCGAGGCCGGACCAGCCCTGCTGGAGACCAGCGCGACCCCCTACGCCGCGCTGGAGCGATGGATCGGCCTCTTCGTCGACTTCCTGGTCACCAAGCACGGACTCGCCGCCGTGCTGCGGTCGGACGACGCCGGCTTCGACGCCCTGCACGCCTACTTCCTCGACCGTCTCGTGCCCGTGTGCACCCGGCTGCTCGACGCCGCGGCCGCCGCCGGCGAGATCCGCTCCGACATCCCGGCCATCGAACTCATGCGCGGCGTGGGGAACCTCTGCATCGGCGCCGAGCACGATCCCCACTACGACGCACGCCGGCTGGCCGGACTGCTCATCGCAGGACTGCGCCTGCCGCGCTAGGGAGTGCCCGAACGCCGGGTGCGGTGTCCATCCCCGGCGGCGCCGGTTCCGGTCAGGCGGGTCCCGCCATGTGGGAGACAATGCGACCCATGACGAATCCTCCCGGAGGCGCCGCGGGCAGGCCGCCCGGCGTGCAGCTCGACGCCGTGCTGGAGCGGATCACCTACGCCAACGAGGAGACCGGCTACACGATCGCCAGGGTCGCCACCGAACGGTCCGGCACCGAGCTGCTGACCGTCGTCGGTCCGCTGCTCGGGGCGCAGGTGGGCGAGTCGCTGCGGCTCACCGGCCGCTGGGGCTCCCACCCCAAGTACGGCAGGCAGTTCGAGGTCTGGTCGTACTCCACCGTCCTGCCGGCGACGATCCAGGGCATCCAGCGCTACCTGGGCTCCGGGCTGATCAAGGGCATCGGCCCGAAGATGGCCGAGCGGATCGTGGACCACTTCGGCACCGACACGCTGCGGGTCATCGAGGAGGAGCCCAAGCGCCTGGTCGAGGTCCCCGGCCTCGGGCCCAAGCGGACCAAGTTGATCGCCGCCGCCTGGGAGGAACAGAAGATCATCAAGGAGGTGATGATCTTCCTGCAGGGCGTCGGGGTGTCCACCTCCATCGCCGTGCGCATCTTCAAGCAGTACGGCGAGGACTCCATCGACGTGGTCCGCAAGGAGCCCTACCGGCTCGCCGACGACGTGTGGGGCATCGGGTTCAAGACGGCAGACACCATCGCGCAGGCCGTGGGCATCCCGCACGACAGTCCCGAGCGGGTCAAGGCCGGCCTGCGCTACACGCTCTCGCAGGCCGCCGACGACGGCCACTGCTTCCTGCCCGCCCCCAACCTGGTCGCCGACGCCGTCAAGATCCTTGAGGTGCCGCCCGACCTGACCACCACCTGCCTCGAAGAGCTCGTCGCCGAGGAGGGCGTGGTCCGCGAGGAGGTCCCGGCCAGGGGGAACGGCGAGAACGGCCAAGGCGAGGAGAACGGCGACAGCACCGTCCCCGCGATCTACCTCGTCCCGTTCCACCGCGCCGAGCTGTCGCTGGCCGGCACGCTGCGCACCCTGCTGACCTCCGGCCACGACCGGCTCGGGGCGTTCACGGACGTGGACTGGCCGGCCGCCTTCGACTGGCTGCGCGGCCGGACCGGCGCCGACCTCGCGCCCGAGCAGGCCCAGGCCGTACGGCTCGCGCTGACGGAGAAGGTCGCCGTCCTGACGGGCGGCCCCGGCTGCGGCAAGAGCTTCACCGTGCGCTCGGTGGTGACCCTCGCCCGTGCGAAGCGGGCCAAGGTCATCCTCGCCGCCCCGACCGGCCGGGCGGCCAAGCGGCTGGCGGAGCTGACCGGCCACGAGGCCACCACCGTGCACCGGCTGCTCCAGCTGCGCCCCGGCGGGGACGCCACCTTCGACCGCGACAATCCCCTCGACGCCGACCTGGTCGTGGTGGACGAGGCGTCCATGCTCGACCTGCTGCTGGCCAACAAGCTCGCCAAGGCGGTCGCCCCGGGCGCGCACCTGCTGTTCGTCGGCGACGTCGACCAGCTTCCCTCGGTCGGCGCGGGAGAGGTGCTGCGCGACCTGCTGGCCGCCCCCGGCATCCCCCGGGTGCGGCTGACGCAGATCTTCCGCCAGGCGCAGGAGTCCGGCGTGGTCGTCAACGCCCACCGCGTCAACACCGGCCAGCACCCCCTGGTCCGGGAGTTCCCCGACTTCTTCCTGTTCTCCTGCGAGGAACCCGAGGAGATCGCCGCCCTGACCGTGGACGTGGTCGCCCGGCGCATTCCCAGGAAGTTCGGGCTCAACCCGCGCAGGGACGTACAGGTGCTGGCGCCCATGCACCGCGGCCCGGCCGGCGCGGGAGCGCTCAACATCGCCCTGCAGGAGGCGCTGACCCCCGCCCGCGAGGGCATGCCGGAACGCCGGTACGGCGGGCGGGTCTTCCGCGTCGGCGACAAGGTGACCCAGCTGCGCAACAACTACGACAAGGGCGCGGCCGGGGTGTTCAACGGCACGGTCGGCGTCGTCACCGCCATCACCCCAGAGGAGAGCAAGCTGACCGTGCTGACCGACGAGGACGAGAACGTCGACTACTCCTTCGACGAGCTCGACGAACTCGCCCACGCCTACGCGGTCAGCATCCATCGCTCCCAGGGCAGCGAGTATCCGGCCGTGGTCATCCCGCTGGCCACCAGCGCCTGGATGATGCTGCAGCGCAACCTGCTCTACACCGCCATCACCCGGGCCAAGAAGCTCGTGGTCATCGTCGGGTCGCGGCGGGCGCTCGGCCAGGCCGTGCGCACGCGGGGGGCGGGCCGCCGCCACACCGGGCTGACCCACCGCCTCCGCATGCCCTGATCTTTCATGTCCTGGCCGGCGCGCCCGCCCCTGCCATCCGTCGTCAGTACTTGGAGACGTAGGTCACGAACGACGGCTGGTCGACCTTGGTGGTGCCCTTGTAGCAGACCACGTCACGCACGTAGACATCCGAACCCGAGGTCGTCCACAGCGTGAGCAGGTTGCAGTACTCCGGCCCGGGACCGTACGCCGTCACCTGGACATTGTTGGGCGTCGCCCCGACCCTGGGGAAGTACACCAGGCGCATGCCGGTCCCGGCCGTCCGCACAGTGTTGACCCCGCTCTGGGAGTTGTAGTTGATCCCGGTGGGGACCGGCGCGTACGGCCCGGGGTTGGCCGGGGTGTTGTCGAAGGTGTAGGCGAACAGCTTCGGCGGCGCGAACGCCCCGGTAATCGCCCGCTCACGCTGGTAGGTGAGGGTCCAGCCGGTGTCGTACGGCTTGTCGGCCACATCGTGGCACAGCACCTGGATCTTCTGCCCCGACGCCGCCCAGCTCCAGGCGCCCACCTTGCACCGCGCCGGCTTGCTCGAGTCGACCGCGGTGACCTGGATGTTCCCAGCCTGCACGGCGGAGCCGAGCCCGGGCAGCCAGACGGTCCAGTCGCCGGTCGTGTTGGGGAAGACGGCGTTCACGCCGAGCGAGGAGTTGTAGTCGGAGGCGATGGACGTGCCGTCCCAGTAGACGTAGCCGTACGCCTGCGTCGCCGAGGCCAGCGCCCCGCTGCTGCTGGCGAAGACGATCGAGAAGCGCGCGTTGACGGGGGTTCCGCCGAACCGGTAGCACCGCACCGCCACGATCTCGTCGGAGCCGGCCTGCCCCCACTTCTCGATCTGGCACCACTCGGCCGACTGCGAGATCGCGGTCACGTGCGCGATCCCGCCCTTGGGGATGCCGATCTTCGGGAATCGCACGAAGTACTCGCCGGAGCCGCCGGGCGTGACGCTGACCGTCGGCCCGGGCGCCCAGCTGCCCGCCTGGTAGGCCAGGTTCGGCACCCCGGAGGTGACGTCGACGTAGGCGAACCCCCATACGTCGGGAACCGCCGCGTTCGCGGCCCCCGCCCCGGCGGTGGCGCCCGCGGCGACCAACGCACACAACAACAGTAATCGAGTGACCACGGTTCGTAACAGGCGCATGCCGTCCTCCATCGCGGTGGTGCCCAGCGGGCGTACGAGATGTCGACGCCGGGGCGGGCCCGGCGCGTGGTGCCCAGTCGTGGAGCCGTGGAACGTTCTAGAGGGGCGCGGGGATCACAATCGCCCTCCCGCCCTGTGATAACCCGCGCGCCGATCGTTGAGAAGGCCCAAAGGCCCACACGCCGCGCATCGCACATTTAGGCGTGAAACGTTCATCTTTCGACGGATGCCGAAGGATCTCGGCCCTAGCCTGCCGGGGAGGCGATGACCACCCAGGGAAGGGGGGGAAGGGGGCCGCCTCCGCGCGCCCCCGGCCACCGATGACAGCAGATCCGCCCACCGGAGAAGACCGGCGGCTCACCCGGCACGCGGACGTGCGCGCCGTGCTCGCCGATCCCCGCTTTCTCGTCCCCGCCGCCCCCGCAGCGCAACCGGGAACGGGAATGGCGTGGCTGCGGGGAGCGGTCAGCAGGTTCGGCAACGGAGCCGAGCACGCCCGCCGTCGCGCGCGCGTGATGGGGTTGCTCGACGCCCTCGACCCCATAGGGCTGCGCCGCGAGGCCCGCGAGCGGACCGGCGCCGAACTGGCGGGCGGCGCCCGTGTGGACCTGATGGCCAGGATCGCCCGCCGCGTCCCGGTCGGTGTCCTCGCCACGCGGCTCGGCGTCCCGGAGGACCGGCGGGAGGAGGTGGTCGCCGCGGTGACGGCCATGGCCGCGGCGTATCACGCTCCCGGTGCGGCGCCCGCGGGGGACGCGGCGGTGGGCGTGCTGGCGGCGGCGCTGGGCCAAGGGGAGGAGCCCGAACCCGGCCTGCTCGCCGCGGTGGCGGGGGCGCTGGTCCAGGCGTGCGACGCCACCGCCGGCCTGGTGGGTAACACCCTCGCCGTCGTGGCCCGCCTGCCCGCCGACCTGTCCGTGCGGTGGCCGGTCGAGGCGCTGATCGCCGAGACCCTGCGGTGGGATCCGCCCGTACGGCTCACGCGCCGGGTGGCGGCCGAGGACGCCACGGCCGGGGGAGTCCCCGTGCCCGCGGGGGCCGTCCTCGTGCTGGACCTGGCGGCGGCCAACAGGGACCCCGACGTCTTCCCCGATCCGCACCGTTTCGACCCTGCCCGTTTCCGGCAGGGCCACCGCGGGGGCGGCGGGCATCTGGGTTTCGGCAGCGGGATCAGGCCCTGCCCGGGGGAACGGACCGCGCTCGCCTTGACGGCGGGCGTCGTGGAGGCCGCTCTCGGGCATCGCCTCGCCGACCCCGAGATCCCGTACGAGCCGTCGCCGAACCTGCGGGTGCCCGCCCGCCTCCACCTTGAGTGCGCCGAGACAACGGGAGGACCCCGATGAGCATCCACGCCACGACGTTCCGGGCTCTGCATCATGCACGGCGGCCGCTGGTGCTGCCCAACGCCTGGGACCACGCGTCGGCGGCCGTCCTGGCCGCCGCCGGGTTCGCCGCGATCGGGACCACGAGCCTCGGCGTCGCCGCGGCGGCGGGCAAACCCGACGCGACCGGCGACACCGCGGCGGAGACGCTGGCGCTGGCCCGGCGGCTGGCCGGGCTGCCGTGCCCGGTGTCGGTGGACATCGAGGGCGGCTTCGCGGACACACCGGAGGGCGTGGCCGAGATCGCCGCCGAACTGGTCGCCCTCGGCGTGGCCGGCGTCAACATCGAGGACGGCCGGCCGGACGGGACGCTGGCGGACCTCGGCGAGCGATGCGAGACGATCGCGGCGGTCAAGGCGCGGGCGCCGGAGCTGTTCGTCAACGCCCGCACCGACACCTACTGGCTGGAGGCCGGGGACCTGGGCACGACGACCGCCAGGCTGCGGGCCTTCGCCGAGGCCGGGGCCGACGGGGTGTTCGTCCCCGGGGTCGCCGCCGACGACGATGTGCGGGCGCTGGTGGACGCGGTCGATCTGCCGCTCAACGTGCTGTTCCTGCCCGGCCGCCACACGGTCGCGGGTCTGGCCGCGCTCGGCGTCCGCCGGATCAGCACCGGGTCGCTGCTGCTGCGGGCCGCCCTGCACGCGGTGGCCGAGACCGCCCGGGCGGTCGCCACAGGCGGGCAGATCCCCGCGGGCCTTCCGTCGTACACGGACGTGGAGGCCCTCGTCACAGCGGGTGCTGACTCGCCACTTGATCAGCCTTGACGCGCACCTTACCGTCTACAGAGACGAGTCCACCGAAGAAGCGACCGAAATGTGACCTGAGCGCAGGAGAAAATGCCAACATAAGAGGCAACCCCGAATAAGGTCTTATGGTGCCCTTCGCGCTCATGGGGGAGTAGTTGTGCTGAGCACTGGAAGTCGTTCGAGGTGGCCGATCGCCGGAGTCGCTGTGGCATTGGCCGCGGCTCTGTCGGCATGCTCCGGCGGATCGGGGACGCCAGGCTCGGCGGGCGGAGGCTCCGGCGACACCGCGCCCGCCGTCCCGGCCCCCAAGATCACGATCAGTCCGGCGACGGGCAGCGCGAAGGTGCGTCCCGACAAGACCGTGGTCGTCACGGCCGCCGACGGCGAACTGGAGGAGGTCACCGTCCAGGCGGGCGACGAGACGGTCGAGGGCGAGTTCGACTCCACTCACACCAAGTGGACCTCCAAGGAACCGCTCAAGCCCTCCGCCAAGTACACGGTGTCGGCCAAGGCCACCGGCAAGGGCGGCCCGGCGACCGCGACCAGCCGCTTCACCACGCTCAAGCCCAAGGTCGGGCTGGAGGTCGTGGACGTCACCCCCGGCATCAAGGGAGAGACCGTCGGCATCGGCATGCCGATCATGGTGAGGTTCAACGCGCCGGTGCAGGACAAGGCCGCCGTGGAGCAGGCTCTCGAGGTGGACGCGGAGAAGCCGGTCAAGGGCGCCTGGCGCTGGATCGACGACCAGTACGTCATCTACCGGACCGCCAAGTACTGGCCCGCGCACCAGAAGGTGAAGTTCACCGCGCACCTGACGGGCGTGAAGGCCGGGCCGAACACCTACGGCATCGAGGACCACAACACGACCATCAAGATCGGCGCGGCCTGGATCAGCTCGGTCAGCACCAGGACCCACATGATGGTGGTCCGGCGCGACGGCAAGGTCGTGCAGACCATGAAGATCAGCGCCGGCAAGGCGACAACCCGCGAGTACACCACCACCAGCGGCGTCCACCTGACCATGGAACGCGGCAACCCGGTGACGATGATCTCCCCGGGCAAGAAGGAGGGCGACCCCGGCTACTACAAGGAGGTCGTCAACCACGCCGTGCGCATCTCCAACAGCGGCGAGTACGTCCACGGCGCGCCCTGGTCGGTCGGCTCGCAGGGCCGGGCCAACGTGAGCCACGGGTGCGTCAACGCCAGCCCCTCCCAGGCCAAGTGGTTCTACGACAACTTCCACCGGGGCGACGTCGTCAAGATCGTCGGTACCAACCGGATCCTGGAGTGGAACAACGGCTGGGGCTTCTGGCAGATGCCGTTCAGCAAGTGGAAGCAGGGCAGCGCCCTGGAATCGTGATTCCTCGATCACATCGAGGAATTCCGAAACATCGGCGGGGGAGCTGTAGCCTGGGCTCATGGCGGAGACTGCGACCTCACCGGATCCCGGGCTGGTCGACGCGTTGCGTGCGCTGTCGAACCCGGTGCGGTTGCAGCTTCTGATGTGGCTGCGTGAGCCCGAGCGTCACTTCCCGCTGGAGGAGGCGATCGCCGATCCGGCCGAGGTCGGCGTGTGCGTGAGCCACATCCAGGCAAGGGCGGGGCTCGCGCAGTCGACGGTGTCGGCGTACATGGCCGAGCTGCAACGGGCGGGCCTGGTGAAGGCCACACGGGTGGGCAAGTGGACCCACTACAAGCGCGACGAGCAGCGCATCGCCCAGCTCGTCGCCGCCCTGGGGGAGACGCTCTAGAACCACCGACGTCGCACGACGGGCGATCTCGCTCGTTGCGACTCATATCGAAAATCTGCGATACTTCGATATGTAGTGAGCGGAGACGAGCGCGAGGAGATCACCGATGGGCGACCTCGACGGCCTGGATCTGGGCAGGTTCGGGATCTACACCTTCGACTTCGAGCACCAGCCGGCCGCGCGGATGCGCGAGTCGATACAGGAATTGGAGGATCGGGGATGGCCGGCGTTCTGGATCCCCGAGCTGGCGGGGCGTGAGGCGTTCACGCACGCCGGCTACCTGCTTTCCTGCACGCGGCGGATCACCGTCGTCAACGGCATCGCGCAGATCTGGTCGCGCGAGGCCCCCCGGGCGTACGGCGCCGCGCTGCTCCTGGCCGACGCCTACCCCGGGCGGCACGTGTTCGGCCTGGGATTCGGCGGCGTGCCGCGGCCCGGGATCACGCCGCTGGCGGCGATGGCCGGATACCTCGACGAGATGGACGGGCTGAAGACGTCCAACCCGCTGCCGCGGACGCCGATGCGCCGCATCCTCGCGGCGTACGGGCCCAAGATGCTCGAGCTGGCCCGTGACCGCTCCTCCGGCGCTCTCACCTATCACGTCACCGTGGCGCACACCGCACGAGCGCGGGAGATCCTCGGGCCGGACGCGTTCCTGGGCGTCGAGCACGCGGTGCTGTTCGAGTCCGACCCCGCCAGGGCCCGTGCGGTCGCGCGCGAGCACCTGCACCCCTACCTGAACACGCCGTACAACATCGCGAAGTTCCGGCGGCTGGGCTACGCGGACGAGGAGATCACGGGCGGCGGCAGCGACCGCCTCGTCGACGACCTGGTGTTCTGGGGCGACCTCGACACCATCGTGGCCAAGCTCCGCGCCCACCTCGACGCCGGCGCCGACCACGTCGCGATCCAGGTCATCGGGATCGAGCCGGGGCGGTCCGCGATGCCGTACTGGCGGATGCTCGGCGACGCGCTGCTGCCCTGTGACGCGTACCAGGGCGCGAGCGTCCGGCCCACGACATGAGGGAAGGCCGCGGTCCTACTGGACGCCCCACTTCATGAGGGCGAAGGCGCCCAGGATCTTCAGCGCGACGAGCGCGATGATCACGCAGAACACGATCAGCGCGGGGCGGTGCTCGAAGTGCTTGCCCTCCTTCAGCGGAGGCCGCTTGGCGACGCGCTCGGCGATGCGCTCTTCGATGGATTTGCGATGGAACATGCACGCAGACTACTGCCCGCGTCGCTCGGTCCCTCTGACGACCGTGGCCGCCACGATCCCTCACGCCTCCCCAACATTCCCTTCGAGACGGATATATAGGGTGTGTTGGAGAGCTGATCGGAGGGGAGCGGGATGCCGCAGCAGCCGTACTCGGTGGAGCAGGTGGCGAACCTGCTGGGCCTGCACGTGAAGACCGTGCGCAACTACGTGCGCGACGGGCGGCTCAAGGCGGTGCGCATCGGCAAGCAGTACCGGATCGCCCGTGAGGACCTGGAGGCGTTCATGGGCGGTGCCGCCGAGCCGGCCGCCGAGACCGCCGGGCGGCGTCATATGGAGGCGTCGAGCATCGTGCAGATCGACGCCATCTCGCCCGAGGAGATGATGAGCCTGGGCAACACGCTGGTGGCCGCCGCCGTGAGCCGTAGCCCCGCCGAGCGGCCCCTGCGCGTCGAAACGATCTACGACGAGGAGAGGGCCAGCATGAAAATCATCATCGTGGGCGGCGTGGCCGACACCGCCGAGATGTTCCGGCTGGTCACCACCCTGGTGAAGGAGCCGGCCTGACCGCCGCCCGGCCGGAGAGGATGGTCGCCGCGTGGTCGTGGCCGAGTGGCGGGCGGCCTGCCGGCGATCGGGTTTCCATCGTTGGCAGGCCGCCCGCCTCAGAGGCCGGCCGGGCAGGTGCGTCACAAGGACAGAGCAGCTGTCGTCCAGGAGTTGCCGAGGACGCCGAACCTCTGGATGGCCGTGGTCTCGTCCTGGAGGGCCTGGGTCAGACTCCGAACGCCGCCGGGTAGCGGATGGTGCCGGTCGGCACAGGCCGGGAGGGGTCGAAGACGAGCGCCATCATGTACTTGTCCTCGACGTCGAAGGGCGGCCGGATGAAGTGGCTGGAGGCCGGGACGAAGCCGAAGCGGGGGTAGTACTCGGCGTGGCCGAGTACGAGCACGAGGTTCTCGCCTTGCTCACGGGCGGCGTCGAGGGCGGCGTGGACGGCGGCCGAACCGGCGCCGCGCCGCTGGTGCTCGGGCCTCACGGCGCACGGGCCCAGAGTGAGGGCCGGAGAGTCGTCGACGTGGCAGCGGGTGAGCAGCGCGAACCCGGCGATGGAGCCGTCGGGCGCCTCGGTGACCCAGGACAGGCCGGGGATCCACGCCTGCGTATCGGCGCGCAGCGCCTCGACCAGGTCGGCCTCGTGAGAGGTGGGGAAGGCGGCGAGGTTGACCTCGCGGATCTGGGCGAGGTCGGCGGCGGTCTCGGGGCGGGTGATCCAGGAAGTGGTCATGGAAGTGTTCGCGTCCGTTTCTGTGCTTGCCTGGGGGCGCAGGACGTAGCCGGTGTACTGGTAGTCAGTGCCGTGCTCGTGGCGCAAGGTGATCTCTTGCAGGGTGGCCGCGACCGCTTCGCGCATCCCGGTCACGGTCAGGTCGGCTGAGCGGGTTCGTTCCGACAGCGGCGTGTAGTACTCCTCGAACCAGTCGCGGTCGGGGAGCGGGCGCAGCGCGGCGACGGCGTATCCGGCAGCGCGCGCCGCGGCGGCGTTCTGGTCTCGGGTGCGCAGCCGGTAGTGCCGGTCCCAGAACGCCCGTGCCTCGGCGGACGGGGAACGGGTGGTCCATTCGCATCCGGTGACGACCAGGGTGCCGCCGCGGGCGAGCAGCCGCCGCCAGGAGCGCAGGGCGGTGTCGAAGCCGATGTGGTGGGCGGATCCTTCAGCTTGCGGCGTTGATGGGATGCGGTCGGTCATGACTGCTGGTCCCTGAACTTGTAGGTGGCGCGCAGATGGCTGGTGATGGCCTTCTGCCGGTTGGTACGCTCGCCGCGTAGCCGGGCATCGGTGCGCGAGGCCGCCCACGCGTTCTCGCGTTGTAGCTTGCGGTAGCTGCCCAGACGGCGCTCGGTCAGCTCGCCCGCCTCGATGGCGGCCAGAACCGCGCAGCCCGGTTCGGCGTTGTGGGAGCAGTCGCCGAAGCGGCAGTCCCGGGCGAGGCGTTCGATCTCGGCGAAGACCTGTTCCAGGCCGTCGGCGGCGTCATAGAGACTGATCCCGCGCAGGCCGGGCGTGTCGATGAGGACACCGCCACCGGGAAGGGGAACCAACTCGCGGCGGACGGTGGTGTGGCGGCCCTTGCCATCCTGCGCCCGTACCTCGCCGGTGGCCAGAATCTCGTCGCCGAGCAGCGCGTTGCCTAGTCTGGACTTGCCCGCGCCGGAGGATCCGAGCAGGACCGTTGTGCCGCTCAGCAGCGCGGTCAGCACATCGATGTTCTGACCGGTGGCCGCGCTGGTGATCAGGATGTCCACGCCCGGTGCCAGCGTGCTCGTTTCGGCGTGCACGGCGGCGGCGTCGGAGGCCAGATCCGCCTTGGTCAAGACGATCAGCGGCCTGGCGCCGCTGTCCCACGCCAGGGCCAGCAGTCGCTCCAGCCGGGCCGCGTCCAGCGGAGCGGTCAGTGAGACGGCGACGACAACGGTGTCGACGTTGGCGGCCAGCACCTGCGCGTGGGAAGTGCGCGACGACGACGAGCGTACGATCGCGCTACGACGCGGTAGCAGGGCCACCAGCCCCGGTTCGCGACCCGGGCGCAGTGCGGCCCAGTCGCCGGTGCAGGGCGCCAGGAGCGGGTCGGGAGAGTACAGCGCCGTGAGGGTGGCCCGCACCGGGCCGGACTCGGTGACCGCGTCACACAGGCCGCGATCCACCCGTGCGATCCGGGCCGGTACCAGGCCGGCCTCGCGGTGTTCGGCGAAGGCGTTGTCGAGTGTTTCCGTCCATCCGTACCGGGTCAGGCCGACGTCGGATGGATCCGTGAAGAGGTTTGGCAACGTGAGACACCTTGCGGGAAGGGGCCCCGACGAGACGCAGACACTACCCTGCCTCGTAAGCCGGACGGCTCACGGCGAGGGTAAGAAGTGGGTCAGACCGGGGCCCGGGACGTGAGGAATGTCCGGGCGCTGCACACGGCAGCGGTCTTCACCGCGGTCATCAAACCTCACCTCCCCCTCATCCGGAAATCCAACACCAACGATCAGCAGCCTAGCACTCCCAGCAGACGCCCTCGCCGAGTTCATCCGCGAACTCATCATCGAAGGCAGCCACGCGGGCCTGGCCGCAGCCAAGGCCCGCGGGGTGCGTCTCGGGCGGCCACCCGCGATGACCCCGAACAGGTCCGGCACGCCCGCGCCCTGCTCGCCCAGCCCGACGCCACCGTCTCCTCCATCGCCCGGCTCCTGGGCGTCAGCCGCTCCACCATCTACACGTACGTCCCCGAACTGAAGCCCGGCGGCGACCGCCGGCTCCAGACCGACGTACCCGAACCACGCGCCGAGCTCAGCCCGCCCACTGATCCTCGACCCGTTGACCTGCGCTGACCTGTCTACGTAGCGAGCCGTCCAGACGATCACAGACCGTGGCTGATCGTTACCGGAGAAGGCTCCTTGTCAGGTTGCCGGCGCGTCCTCGGTGATCCACTGGATCCCATGTGGGATGAGGAAGTCGAGGAAGGCGGTCGGGTGATAGGCCTGGGCGGGTGCGAGTACTCCCGGCTTGGCGGGGTCAGCGATGAGACGGCGGGCGCTTTCGACGGCGATCACCGCGGTCGTGCCGTAAGTGTCGGGGCCCTGGACGATGCCGCGGGCGCGGCGGCCGTCGATACTGGTGGCGTCGAGCACGTAGGTGAAGTGCTGGGTGCGGCGGCTGTCCTCATCGGGTCCTTCCGGCAGGCTTTCGATGATCTCCGGTGTGAGCGGGGTGTTCAGCCGGTCGCCCAACGCGGCCTCGGTCAGGCCCTGGACATGCCGGACGTGGATGTGACGGGGAATGGTCACCACCTCCGGCACAGGGAAGGCCATCACCGGGGTTGCCTCCGACTGTCCCGGCAGCCTGATCGCAGTGTGGCGGGCGGGCATGCCGGGGCGCCAGTCGCCGTTGTCGTAGGTCATGCCTCCCGCCTTGATGGCGTCGATCGTTTCGACCAGCGAGCGCAGCGAGCCGCGCGACATGCCGCCGCCCCCGACGATCACGTGGGTGATGATGATCTCTTCGACCGATTCAAGGTGGTCGGCCAGGATGTGGGCCATGAGGTCTACCGGGACGCAGCCGTCGTTGGCGGCGGGTACGACGGTGACCCCGGCGTTCTCCGCCTCCGTGGTGAAGGTGTCGAAGATTTTCTTGATGTAGAGCTGCTCGCCTGAGGTGTCGACGTAGTGACAGCCGGCGGCGATCGCGGCGCGGACCACGGCTTCACCTGAGGAGGTGAAGGGCCCGGCGCAGTTGATGACGCCGTCGCAGCCGCGGAACGCGCGCACCAGCGCCTCATGGTCGCTCGTGTCGGCCACGCGTCGTTCCGCGTCGGGGAGACCGGCCGCCGAGGCGGCCTCCTCCAGGCGCGCCAGATCACGTCCGGCCAGGACCGTCTCGATGTCGCGTCGTGCCAGTTCGGTGAGCACGAGCTTTCCCTGGTATCCACTCGCGCCATAAACGGCGATCTTCATGTCGTCTCCTCACGATGGGAGCTGCGCGGTCGCTCAGCCAACAGCACAGTAAGGCGCCGACACAAGACGATTGAATGCGTGATGCGCTTCAAAGTTTGCGTCATCGTCTTCGCCGAGGGCATTGGTAGTTACACTGGCTGCGTGGATGTTCTGTCTGATGTGGTGAGTGCGGCGCGGACCGGTCGACCCCACTCGGGCCGGGTGACCAAGTCCGCTCCCTTCGCCGAGCGGTTTCCGCCGGTGCCGGCCGCCGGGTTCCACATCGTTCTCCAGGGAACGTGCTGGCTTCTCCCGTCGCAGGGTGAGCCGATCGTGCTCGGGCCGGGCGACGTGGCGTTCCTGCCGCGCGGATCCGCACACGGTCTGGCCGACGACCCGTCCACCCCGGCAAGCGAGCCGCCCACAACGCTCACCGGAGTCGATGATGACCGCAACGACGAAACGTCAGCCGACCGGCCGCCGACGGTGGTCATGCTCTGCGGCGCCTACCTCCTGGACGGCTCCGGGCCACATCCGCTCCTGAACGACCTGCCCGAGGTCATCCACCTGCCGACGCGGGTAGGGCGCCACAGGGAACTCCGCGCCGCGATCGAACTCCTCGGCGTGGAACTGGACAACGACGCCCGCCCAGGCTCCGACACGATCCTGCTCACTCTGCTGGATCTTCTCCTGCTCTACATCCTGCGCGCGTGGTTCGAACAACAGCGCGTCTCCGGCCACTCCGCCACCGGCTGGGCCGCGGCCCTGCACGACCCCGCCGTCGCCACCGCCCTCCGCGCCATCCATGAAGACCCCAGCCGGCAATGGACCGTCGAGGAGTTGGGCGCGCAGGCACGCCTGTCCCGCGCCGCCTTCGCCCGGCGATTCACCCATCTGGTCGGCCAGCCACCGCTCACCTACCTGACATGGTGGCGGATGACCACCGCCGCCCGGCTCCTGCGCACCTCCGACGCCCCCGTCAACACGATCGCCCAACAGGTCGGCTACAGCTCGCAGTACACCTTCACCCATGCCTTCAAACGCCAGTACGGGTCACCGCCCGGCAGTTACCGGCACCACGCCGGCTGAAGCACGACACCCGCGTCGGGATCTTCGAGGTCTGGCGGCCTATGACACGTTGGTTAACGGCACCCCGAGACACCGCACTGTCGATTGAACTACGACGCGTCGTCGGTGTGAGCGTGCGCGCTGCTCGCATCCGGGGCTCTGCGTAGATCCCGAGCTCGGATTATTACGCTGGATCCGCAAGCTGGGGGAGGTCGCGATCAGTATGGGCAACGAGAACGCGACTGGACGGTCTGAGCTCGAGGACACGCTCGGAGCCGAATGGGAGAGGCACCGGCCCGCGGTTTTCGGCGTGGCCTACCGGCTGCTGGGCAGTGTGGCCGATGCCGAGGACGTGACCCAGGACGTGTGGCTGCGGGCGGCCGGAACAGATCTGCAGGACATCGATGATCTGCGGGCCTGGCTGGTTACGGTGGCCGCACGGCGGTCGTACGACATTCTCAAAAGTGCCCGTTTCCGCCGGGAGACCTATGTCGGGCCGTGGCTGCCGGAACCGCTGCTGACCGGGCCGGACGCGTCCGAGCCGGTCCTCGTCGACGAGTCCGTCGGCTCGGCGATGCTCCTGATCATGGAAGAGTTGAGCCCGCTGGAGCGGGTGGCCTTCGTCCTGCACGATGTCTTCGGCCTCGAGTTCGTCCGGATCGCCGAAGTGCTGGATGTCTCCGTGCCGGGTGCCCGGCAGTTGGCCTCGCGGGGGCGGCGGCGGGTGACCAACGCGAAGCAGTCTTCGCCGCAGGCGTCGAAGGCGGAGCGTGAACGTGTGCTGGCGGCCTTTCGCGCCGCCTACGAGGCCGGGGATCTGGCCGGCCTGGTCAGGCTGCTGCATCCCGACGCCGTCTACGTCACCGATGGCGGCGGCAAGGTCGCCGCGATGCGCAAGCCCGTCTACGGTGGTGAACGCGTCGCTGAGGTGATGGTGCGCGTGGGCCGCCAGTGGCGTCCGGACCGCATCGACCTCGTCGAGGTCGGCGGCGAGCTCGCCCTGGTGTGCCACCGGGAGGGCCGTGTCTACTCCGTGGACACGCTGCAGATCACAGACGGTCTGATCACCGCCTACCGCAGGGTCGTCAACCCGGACAAACTTTCCCACGTCTGAGCTGTCACACCTCGAGGGGCCACCTCGTCTCCCTGACGAGAACCCAAACGGGGCAGACGAAGGAACGCTCGTGAGCAGATGAGATCGATCATGCCGGACTGCACGCGCCCACCTGGTGCGTTCCTCCGACGAGCCGCGATGAGCCCTGCGATACAGATGACCGAGGAGACAATTCCCATGAAAGCGATCGTGGTGACGGACCAGGCTGCGGGAACGGCCGGGATGACGCTGGTGGAGCGGCCCGAGCCGCCGGCGGCGATAAACGACGTCGTCGTCGAGGTTCATGCGTCGGGATTCGTCCCGACTGAGACGGCGTGGCCCTCGACCTGGACCGATCGCCGCGACCGTGACCGAACACCGTCGATTCCCGGGCACGAGCTGGCCGGATTGGTCACCGCGCTCGGGTATGGCACGACGGGGCTGTCGGTGGGACAACGGGTGTTCGGCCTCACGGACTGGTATCGCGACGGCACCCTGGCGGAGTATGTGGCAGTCGAGGCACGCAACCTCGCGCCGCTCCCGGGCGACGTCGACTTCACGGTGGGCGCGAGCCTGCCGATTTCGGGGCTGACCGCATGGCAGGGACTGTTCGAGCACGGCCGCCTCCAGGCGGGGCAGAGCGTCCTCGTGCACGGCGCGGCCGGCGCAGTCGGGTCGATGGTGACGCAGCTCGCACGTGAGTTCGGCGCGTACGTCATCGGCACCGGACGCGCTGCCGACCGTCAGAAGGCACTCGACTTCGGCGCGATGGAGTTCGTCGATCTTGAGAACGACGCTCTGGAAGACGTCGGCGGCGTCGATCTGGTTTTCGATGTCATCGGCGGCGACATCCAGAAGCGATCCGCGGGTCTGGTTCGAGCCGGAGGAACATTGGTGTCCATCGTCGGGCCGCCCGAGGCGCGGCCTGCGGACGGCCTGGCGGTCGACTTCGTCGTCGAGGCCGATCGTGCCCAACTGAGTGAGATCGTCCGGCGGGTGCGTGACGGACGGCTGCGGACGAACATCGGCACCATCGCAACCCTCGACGATGCCGTCGCCGCCTTGAATCCGACCGAGCGGATCAAGGGGAAGACGATCATCCGCGTTCGTCCCTGAGGACTCGGGGCGAGGGGAACCGCCATGACAGCCGGCGACCTGGAGGGTTGGGCGAGGTACGGCTTCAGTGAAGAACTCGTCAGAGCCTTGTTCCACGGACTGCGTGTGGGTCTCTACGTGGTCGACCATACGGGGAAGATCCTCATGGTCAATCCGTATGCCGAGAGGCTGCTCGATCGTCCCGCACGGCAGTGGATCGGGGCCGACTCCCACGACTTGCTGCACCGCAACGCCGACGGAAGCCCGATATCCCGGGAGGACTGCCAGATTTCGGGCGCGTTTTCCGAGGGGGTGTACGTCCGCAGCGAGGAGTCATGGTTCACTCGCGGGTCCGGCGGCCTGGTCCCCTTGGGCGTGATGGTGGCTCCGCTCCCATTGGGCGGGGAGGAGGACATGGGCTCGGTGGTCCTCTTCTACGACCTGTGGCGGCACAAGGCCGTGGAACACAAGCAGGCGTCCGCCCTTGCGTCACTGGAAAAGCTGACCGACCGGTTGTCACTGATGGCCGAGACCAGCACCGTGCTGGCCTCCACGCTGAAGGTGGATGAGGCGCTGCGGCGGCTGTCCCGTCTGCTGGTGCCCCAGCTGGCCGACTGGGCGATGATCGACCTGCTCAGTCCCAGCGGCAACGGGGTGGACAGGGTGGCGGTCGTGGTCAAGCAGGGCCGGAGCTGTGTCAAGTGCAAGCAGTTGGAGGGGCCGCTTCCGGCGTTTCCGGAGACCTCCCAGGCGCCGATGGCGCGAGTGCTGCGTGGCGGCCCCGCGGTGCTGTTGGGCCCTGAGGATCTGGCCGAGCGAATTGACCCGAAGAAGGAGCGCAGCGTCCAGCGGCGGCGGCCGTACGAGGAGTTGGGCGCCCATTCGGTCATCGTCGCGCCGCTGCGAACGCCACAGCGGGTGCTGGGTGCGCTCACCCTGGCCCGGTACGAGACCTCCCCGGTGTACGATTCGGCCGATCTGTCCCTTATCGGCGACATCGCCAGCCGGGCCGGGCTCGCCGTGGACAACGCGGACATGTGCGAAGAGCAGCGCCGGTTCGCCTCCACCACATCGCACGAGCTCAGAACGCCGCTCGCCAGCCTTTGCGCCCGGTTGGACGAGGCGGTGCTCTACCCCGCCGACGTCGACCCGTACGAGACCATCAGGGAGGCCCTGACGGTCACCGATCGTTTGAAAAAGATCGTCGACGACCTGCTGGTGCTGGCTCGGCTCCGCGGCGGCGACCCAGCCGCGTACGAGCCGATCGACGTCGGCGCGCTGGTGACGGACGAGGCGGCGGCTCTGGCGGGCGGCGTTCCGGTCCACGTCGAAGCCGACCGCGATGTGAACGTTCTAGGCAATCGGATCCAGCTGATCCGGGTCATCGACAACCTCCTGGTCAACGCTCGGCGGCATGCCGGCACAACAGTCGAGGTCACCGTGCGACGAGCGGCAGGCTCGGCCGTCATCACCGTGCAGGACGACGGTGCCGGAATCGCGCCGCAGGACCGAGAGCGCGTCTTCGAGCCCTTCGTCCGACTGGACGACAGCCGGCGCAAGGAGCCCGGAGGCAGCGGGCTCGGCCTGGCCATCTCACGCGACATCGCGCATACCCACCACGGCACCCTCACGGTCGAGGACTCGCCACGTGGGGCCAGGTTCGTGCTGTGGCTGCCGCTCATCAGTGGAGGTCCCGCAACGGCAGGGGGGGAAGGCACCTGACCCGCACCAAGAGCCACATTTACAGATTGGTCGGCTGGCTGTGCCTGTTGGCTCATAGCGACGCCGTCACCGAATCCGCGCCGAGCACCGTTCGGCGACGAAGCCGAGGAGAGGTAGCGTAGTGGGCGGCGCCGCGGACACGGTCCAGCCGCGTGGTCGTCGCCGACCACGTAGCAGTCATCGGCGGTGGCCTCGACACCGATGGTGGAGCATGACCTGACCCTTGGCGTCGGTTGACGTTTCGAGTCCTACATCGAGCGATATAACCGACGCGGTAGGCGAGAATCTTATGGAAATACGCCGCATCGGAAAAATAGTGCATAGTGCGGGGATTTCGACCATCCGGTATGGGCTTGTGATCAACCTTCTGGAGATCGGGCGAATAAAATTCGAAGACTACGAGGTAGATAATATTCGCCCCCTCGTAACCTCAAGCCCCCCGCTCGCGTGGCTTATCGCCAGATTGGGGGAGAAGAAGGTCGCTAGATTGCTCGGCGTCACTGAAATCGTTCTGGGCTCGCTGATCGGAGCAAAAGCGATTGCGCCGCGAGCGTCAGCCCTCGGCAGCCTCGCCGCCGTCGGCATGTTCGCCACCACCCTCAGCTTCCTGGCCACGATGCCCGAGGCGTGGCAGGAGACACGCGGGGAGCCGAAGCTGTCTCTCGCGGGGCAGTTCCTGGTGAAGGACGTCGTGCTTCTTGGAGCCTCCTTGCTGACGGCCGCGGACGCCCTGCAAGCCGCCGAGCGCCGGTAGCTCAGGGCCTGGCCGGACACCGATGCGGTGTCCCGGTGAGCGTGAGGCTCTCGGTCCACGTGGACGCGTTCGCCTCGGGCGGGCGGAGCGCTCGATTTTCATGCCTTTACCGCGATTTTCCGGCCCGTGCGTCACATCGTCGTCTTCTGCGGGTATCGGGCGCTGATGAGCACCACACCCATCGCCGACCTCGCGTTGGTGTCCGATCGCCATTCCGCCGGCCTCATCAGCCGGGACGGATCGGCCGAGTGGCTGTGCTTTCCCCGCTTCGACGGGCCGTCCGTCTTCGCCCGCCTGCTGGACGACGAGGCCGGGCACTGGGCGATCCGCCCGGCCGTCCCGTACGAGACGACGCGCCGCTACCTACCGCAGACGATGGTGCTGGAGACCACCTTCCGCACCGGGAGCGGCACGGTCGTTCTCACCGACGCCCTGCTCACCGGGCCGGACGACGGCGGCCACCGGCTCGGCGTCGGTGTGCCGCACCTGCTCGCCCGACGGGTGTCCGGCCTTGGCGGCGAGGTGCCGATGGAGATCGAGTACCGGCCCCGGCCGGAGTACGGCCTGATCTGCCCGATCCTTTCCGTCGTCGACGGCGGCGTGACCGCCCGCGGCGGCGCCGACTGGCTCGTGCTGACCACGCCGGTCCCCCTCGGCATCGGCGACTGCAGCGGATACGGCGTGTTCACGGTGCGAGAGGGCGAGACACGGCACTTCGGGATGCACTGCTCGACGCTGCAGGAGACTCCCGCGCGGGTGTGGGCCCAGGCGGAACTGGCGGCCCGGCTGGACGACACGATCGTCGCCTGGCAGTCGTGGTCCAGCCTCCACCAGGCCTATGACGGCCCGTGGTGCGACCTGGTGCACCACAGCGGGCGGGTGCTGCAGGCGCTGTCCTTCCAGCCCAGCGGCGCGATCGTCGCGGCCGCCACGACATCGCTGCCCGAATGGGCCGGTGGCGAGCGCAACTGGGACTACCGGTACACGTGGGTACGGGACGCGTCACTGACCATGGGCGCCCTGTGGGTCGCGGCCTGCCCCGACGAGGCGAGCGACTTCTTCGCCTTCCTCACCACCGCGGCCCCATCCCTGGACAAGGACCGCGCGCTGCAGATCATGTTCGGCGTCCGCGGCGAGCACGACCTGAGCGAGCGCACCCTTCCGCACCTGCGCGGCTGGCGCGGCAGCCGGCCGGTACGCGTCGGAAACGACGCGTGGAACCAGCGGCAGATCGACGTGTACGGCGAGCTGCTCGATGCGGCCGTGCGCCTCGAACACCAGATCTGCGACATCGACGACGACGTCCGGCGCTTCCTCGTCGCCTGTGCCGACACCGCGGCCGAGCGCTGGATGGAAAAGGACCAGGGCATCTGGGAGATACGCGGGGAGCCACGCGACTTCCTGTACTCCAAGCTCATGTGCTGGGTGGCGCTGGACCGCGGCATCGCCCTCGCCGGCCTCCTGCGGGCGCAGGATCGTATGGAGTCCTGGCGGCGAACCCGCGCCGAGATCCGCGACACTCTGCTGCGCGAGGGCTGGAACGACCGGGTGGGGGCGTTCACGCAGGCCTTCGGCTCCGACGAGCTGGACGCCAGTGCTCTCATGGTGCCGATCACCGGCTTCCTGCCCGCCGGCGACCCGCGGGTGCTGGCCACGATCGACGCGGTCGCGGACCGGCTCACCGACGACCAGGGCCTGGTCTACCGCTACCGCACCGCGGACGGCATCGACGGCCTCGCCGGCGGGGAGGGCACCTTCCTGCTGTGCTCGTTCTGGCTGGCGCAGGCGCTCGCCATGTCCGGGCAGGTCGGCCGGGCCAGGGAGGCATTCGAGCGAGCCGCCGCGTACGCCAACGACGTGGGCCTGCTGTCGGAGGAGGTCGACCCCGGGAGCGGCGAGCTGCTCGGCAACTTCCCGCAGGCGTTCAGCCACATCGGGCTCATCAACGCCGCCTGGGCCATCGACGAGGCCGAACGAACCGCGCGGGCCGGCGGGGCGACCGGCGCGGGCCGCGGGAACGGCAATGGTCGGATGGCGTGAGGTCACCGCCGAGTTCGCCGGCACGGCGCTCCTGCTCGTCGTCAGCGCGATCGTCGCAGCCTTCGCACCCGGCCCGCCGCTCGTCGATACGGTGCCGAGCGAGGACCTGCGGCGGCTCCTGACGGGCGTCCTGACCTTCTACCGTGGCGGCGGGGATCATCTACTCGCCGCTTGGCCGGATCGGCGCCGGCGGCGAGGTGGCCGAGGTGGCTGGGATGGCTGGGGTCAGGCACGGCTCGGCACGGGGCGGTCCAGTTCCGCGAGGCGTTGCAGCGCCGTCGCGTCGTCCTCGGCCACGGGCAGGAAGACGACGAGGTGCTGGGTGACGTCCTCGGTGACGGTCAGCTTCGTGTAGTTGAGGCTGATCCGCCCTGCCCGCGGATGGTCGAAGTGCTTGGTCGCGGAGGCGAACGCCCGGATGGGATGGGCCGACCACATCGAGGCGAACGCGGGACTGGCCGCCAGCAGCGCGTCGACCAGCGCGATGGTCCGCGGGTCGTCGGGGTTCTTGTCGGCCGCGGCCCGGAACTGCCCGAGGATGTCGCGCGCCTCGCGCTGCCAGTCCACCAGCAGCGTGCGCATGCCGGGGCGGGTGAACAGCAGCCAGACGCTGTTCCGCTCCTCGTCCGGCAGGTCGTCCAGCCCGCCGACCAGGCCGGCGTACGCGCGGTTGTACGCCAGCAGGTCCCAGCACGGGCTGATCACGTGGGCCGGGTTGGGTTCGAGTGTCTCCAGCAGGGTCCGCAGCGTCGGGCTGACCGGCATCCGGCGTGCCGGTTCGGCCGGCAGGGGCGCTCCGGCGAGTGCGAAGAGGTGACCGCGCTCGGCCGGTGTGAGCTGCAGCGCGCGCGAGAGGCTCTCGAGCACCTGTCTCGATACGGTGATATCCCGGCCCTGTTCCAGCCACGTATACCAGGTGACGCTCACCCCGGACAGCTGCGCGACCTCCTCGCGCCGCAGGCCGGGTGTGCGCCTGCGGGAGCCGCCGGGAAACCCGGCCGCCTCGGGGCTGAGGGACTCCCGGCGCGAGCGGAGGAAGCCCGCCAACTCCTTACGCCTCGTCATGCCGACCATGAAACCGCAATCGGGCTTGTTCAGCCGGGTGGGATTTATACCAGCATAAGTACAATCTGTACCAGGATAATCGCCCGCCCAATGATGGCCGGGTGAGCACACAGCAAACGGCGACACCAACCGGCCGGACGAGCACCGCGAACAGCGCCTGGGTCAGGCAGGTCACGATCCTCGCGGTCGGATCCTTCGCCATGGGCACCGACTCCTTCGTCCTGGCCGGCATCCTGCCGCAGATTTCCGGGGGACTCGGCCAGACGGTCAGCGCCACCGGCCAGGCCATCACCGTCTTCTCCCTCACCTACGGCGTGACCGCGCCGTTCCTCGCCGCGTTCACCGGCAAACTTCCCCGTAAGCCGCTGATGGCGTTCGCGCTGGCCGTGTTCGTCGCGGCCAACCTCGCCTCGGCCGCCGCGCCGACGCTGGCGCTCCTGCTGGTCGCGCGGGTCGCGGCCGGCGTCGGCGCCGCCCTGTACACGCCGAACGCGAGCGCGGCGGCCGCCACGCTCGCAGGGCCGGCTCATCGCGGCCGTGCGCTCGCGGCCATCCTCGGCGGGTTGACCGTCGGCACCGTTCTCGGCGTGCCCGTCGGAACCTGGATCGGCCAGAGCCTGTCCTGGCAGGCGAGCCTGATCTTCGTCGCGTGCGTGGGCGCGCTCGCGCTGGTCGGCCTGCTCACCGTCCTGCCTGCTCTGCCACTGCCGCCCGCCGTGCCGCTCCGCGCCCGGTTCGCGGTGCTGGCCCACGCCCGGGTGGTGGCGATCGTCGCGTTCATGCTCCTGGAGAGCGCGGCCGCCATCATGGTCTACACCTACATCGCCGACATCCTCGACGACACCGTGCACGCCCACGGGACGACCCTGACGCTGCTGCTGCTCGTCTGGGGTCTCGGCGGCGCCGTCGGCGCGTTCGGCAGCGGGCGGCTCACCGACCGCTGGGGCGCCGACCGCACGCTGACGGTCGCGACCGGCCTGCTCATCGTGACCCTCGCGGCGTTCGCCGTCTCGTCCTCGCTGCCGCTCGCGTTCGTCGTCATGGCACTCAACGGCGCGGCCGGGTGGGCGGTGTCGACGCCGAACAACCACCGGCTCACCGAGTTCGTCCCGCACCTCCCGAGCGTCGTCATCTCCTTCAACTCCTCGGGCATCTACCTCGGCCAGGCGATCGGCGCGGGGCTCGGCGGGGTCCTGCTCGGCGCGATCCCGGTGACCCGGCTGTGCTACGTCGGCGCCGGTATCGCCGTGGTGGCAGCCGTGCTGCACCTGCTCATCGTCCGCAGACCCGCGACGCCGCCGGCGCCCGGCGTTCACACGTGAGCCCTGGCCGGTGATGGGTCACCGGTGGAAGGACCCGTGAAGGGTCAGTCCCCGACCTGCCCGGTCAGGCTCGGGCCTCCGAGTCCGGCGAGCAGTTCGCGCAGCAGGTCGGCGAGCTGATCGCGGCGTTCGGGGGAGAGATGGCCGACGAGGCGGTCTTCGGCCACGAGCAGGTCGGCGACGACGCGGTCGAGCAGGGCGTTGCCCGCGTCGGTGAGGAAGACCGCGCGCGCGTGGTAGCCCGATCCGGCGGTGGTCCGTTCGACCAGCCCGGCCCTGACCGCCCGCTCCACGCGCTGGGTGATCGCGCCGCGCGTCACCATGCACGCCTCGGCCAGCTCGCCCGGGCTCATCCGGTAGGGCGGGCCGGAGCGCCGCAGCGTGGACAGCAGATCCAGGGTCGCGACGTCCACGCCCAGGTTCGCGAGGAGACGGCGGCGCTCATCGCCGAAGACCTTGGCGGCCCACCAGATCCGGGTGACGACCCCGATCGACTCCACCGGGACGCCCGGCAGCTCGCGCCGCCAGGCGTCCTGGATCGCGTCGGCACCGTCGCGCGGCGGCTCAGCGGCCACGTTCGGCCCCGCCGTTCACCTGGATGATCTGCGCGGTGACGTGCCCGCCCCCGGGCGAGGCGAGCCAGTGCACGGTCTCGGCGATGTCCTGCGGCGACCCTGCCCGGCCGGTGTGGGTCTGCCCGACGAGCATCGCGCGGCGTTCGTCGTCCATGGTGCCCCGGAAGAACTCGGTGTCCTCGATGAACCCCGGGGCGACCACGTTCACCGTGATGCCGCGTGGCCCGAGGGCGGCGGCGAGATCGAACGCGTACGGGTGCAGGGCCGCCTTCATCGGGCCGTACGAGGTGCCGCCCGAGCCGCGGAAGGCCGCGATCGAGCTGATGAACACGACTCGCCCGTTCGGGTTCAGCAGATCGCGGAACGCCTCGGTCGGCAGCACCGCCGTCAGCACGTTGGCCCGGAAGTTGCCGGTCCACCGCTCCGCGACGTCGCCGGAACCGCCGTGCCTCTCGATGTTGCCGCCCGCGTTGTTGACCAGCACGTCGATCGTGCCGAAGCGCTCGGCCAGGTCGGCGCGCACCCGCTCGACCTCCGCGGGCTCGCTCAGGTCGGCCGTCAGTGCGGCGCCGCCGATCTCCTTGGCCGTCCTTTCCAGGATGTCGGCGCGGCGGCCGACGATCACCACCTGGTCCCCGCCGGCGGCGAAGCGCGCCGCCACGGCCTTGCCGATGCCGGTGCCGCCGCCACTCACCACTATCGTGCGCGTCATTGCGATCCCCCATGAGTTTAGGTCTAAACTCAGTGTAGCTCGCCGTGGGGAAGGCGTGGCGCGGTGCGGCCGGTCAGCCGCCGAGCCCGAGCCGTACGGCACGGGCGAGGGGGGTGGCGTCGCCGGGGGTCAGCGGCTCGGCCAGGAAGAGCGGGATCTGGGACATGAAGCGAGGCCGGGTGCCGCGGTGGGGCTGAGCGGCGTGGACGAGGTGCGGGTGGCACAGGTAGACGTCGCCGGGCAGTCCGGTGGCGCAGGTCTCGGGCCGGTGCGCGGTCGCCTCGTCCAGCAGCGGGCCGGAGGCGAAGAACTCCAGCCCCTGCTCGCCGTACGGTTCCAGGACGCGGACGGTGTCGAGGTGGGAGCCGACCCTGATGCGGGTGGGCGCGTCGTCCGGTCCGACCTCCGACAGCAGCACCAGCACGAGCATCGTGCGGGACGCGAGGGTGACGGTCCCCCAGGCGTCGGCCGGTCCGGGGTTGTTCTGGTCGATGTGCCAGCCGGTGTCCCCGGCGTCGGAGGGGTGGGGGAAGCGGACCGGCGTGTTGCCGATGGTGCCGCGCGGCGCCCATCCGCCCTTGCCCGCGACGAGGTCCAGCGCCTCGGCCAGGCGCGGGCCGCGCATCGCCTCTCCGAACGGGCCCCGACCCGCCGAGTCGGGGGCGGCCCACACCACCGGCTGCGTCCAGTCCTCCGGCCGGTCGGGGGACAGGCCGATCTGCCGCCACAGCAGATCCCTGATCCGGTCCCCGGTCTCGCGCGGGAACGCCTCCTCCACCTTGAGGAAGCCCTCGGTGACGAAGCGATCGAGGTCGGCATCGGTGAAAACAGCCATGGCCGGACGGTAGCGATCTCCCGCACCGGGTGTCGATCGATTTACCCGGGGCCTCACCCGCCGAGTCCGGACGGCAGGGCGGCGGGCGACTGCGGGTAGTCGTCGACGGTCATGGAGTTGTAGAAGCGTGCGCTCTTGGTGGTGAGGCGGACGAGGGCTCGGCCGGACCCCGCGGGCAGGGCAGAGATTAAACGGGCGCCCTGGGCCAGTCCCAGCACGCCGAGGCGGGACGTGGGAACCAGGGTCTTCGCCGCGCTCAGCGCGACCGCGCGGCTGCCGCGCACATGCTCCGCCATCGCGCGCTCGTAGGCGGGGAAGGCGCGCTCGTGATCGCCGCCCGCCCGCGCCAGCTCCCCGGCGAGAACGTACGCGCCGACGACGGCCAGGCTGGTGCTGCCGCCGACGGCCAGGCCGGGGCAGTAGCCCGCGTCGCCGACGAGCGTCACCCTCCCACGCGACCAGGTGTCCATGCGGAGCTGAGTGATCGAGTCGAAGTAGAACGCCGGCGTGCGGTCGAGCTCGTCCAGCCAGCGGTCCACGTCGGCGTGCATGCCCTCGAACGCACCGCGCAACAGCTCCTTCTGCCGGGGCACGTCGCGGTGGTGGTAGTCGAGCTCGCGCTCGCTCCGGAACAGGAACAACGCCCGTGCGCCGCCGAGGCGCCGCGAGCCGTACATGCCGGCAGTGCGGCCGACACCGGTGTGGATGAGCAGCTCGCCGTCGAGGCCGGAGACGTCGGGCAGGGTCAGCACCCCGAGGTAGGCCCCGATGAAGGCGCTGAAGCGGGACTCCTCGCCGAAGACGAGGCGGCGCACGTTGGAGTGCAGCCCGTCCGCGCCGACGACGAGGTCGAAGCGGCGCGGCGCGGCGTTCTCGAACCGCACCTCGCCGTCAGGCGAGATCGCGGTGATCGAGTCTCCGAAGACGTACTCGACGTCGTCGCGCGTGGCGTCGTAGTAGATCTCACTCAGATCGTCGCGCATGATCTCGACGTGCCGCTCGGAGGTGGCGCTGAAGATCTTCGAGAGGTCCGCCCGGACGGGGCGCCGTGCGCCCTCCCGGTACATGGTCATCCGGTTCGTGCCGGTGGCCCGCTCCTCGACGCGAGGGAGCACGCCCATCTTCTCCGAGATGTTCATCGCGGGCCGGAACAGGTCGACCGCGTGGCCGCCGGTCTTGCGCAGACCCGGCGCGCGCTCGACGACGGTGACGGAGAAACCCTGCCTGGTGAGCCAGTACGCCAGCACCGGACCGGCGACGCTTGCGCCGGAGATGAGAATCCGCATCGGCACGCCTCCTTACTTAACGATAGGTAAGTATAGACGCTTACTTACCTATCGTTAAGTCGATAGGCTCGTGGCATGCCTCGTCCCTCTGACACCAAGCAGCGGATCCAGGAGGTCGCCCGCGAGCTCTTCGCCCGGCAGGGTGTGCAGCGGACCAGCCTGCAGGACATCGCCAACCGGCTGGGCATCACCAAGCCGGCGCTCTACTACCACTTCTCCTCACGTGAGGAACTGGTCCGCAGCATCGTGCAGCCGATCATCGACGAGGAAGAGGCGTTCCTGGTGGGTCAGGAGGCGCTGGGCGAGGTCGAGCCCCGCGCCCTGCTGGAGGGCTACTTCGACTTCCACTACCGCCACCGCGGAGACATCGTGCTCATGCTCAGCGAGCTGACCACGCTCGCCGACCTGGGCCTGATCGACCTCGCGCTGAACTGGCGCGGGCGGCTGGTGAAGTTGCTGTACGGCCCCGAACCCACACTTGAGCAGGCCACCCGGGCCGTGATCGCCTTCGGCGGCCTCCAGGACTGCACGATCCAATTCGCCGACGTGCCGAAGGACGAGCTCCGCCGGGTGGCCGTGGACGGCGCCTGCGCGGCCCTGGGCATCGAGCCGCAGCGTGAGACCCGGCGACGGGCGTGATCACGCCTCGCCCCAGGGCCGCGGGGCGTCATCCCGTGATTTCGCGGATGCGCGATCATCGGCGGATGACGCCCCGTCCGGCTCACCAGGTCTTGCCGGCCTGCTCCCGGACCGCGCGGTTGATCCGGTTGAAGAAGTTGGTCATCGCGACGTTCAAAATGATCGCGGACAGCTGCCCGTCGTCGAAGTGGGCGGCGGCGGCCTCCCAGATCTCGTCGGTCACGCCCGGCGCGCCGTCCTGGATCCGGGTGGCGGCCTCGGTCAACGCGAGCGCCGCCCGCTCCGCCTCGGTGAAGAACGGGGTCTCGCGCCACGTCACCACGTTGTGCAGCCGCTCGTCGGTCTCTCCGCGCTTCTTCGCCGATGCGACCCCGGCGAAGACGCACGGGCTACAGCCGTTGATCTGGCTGGCGCGCAGGTGGACCAGCTCGAGGACGCGCGGGTCGACGCCGGCGGCGTGAATCGCCTTGTAGAGGTGCTGGACCGCCGTGGTCACGTCGGGATTCGCCGGGCTCTTCATGCGTGCTTCCATCGGTGGTGCTCCTTCATCGGTTACCTCGGCCCGTCCGGGCCCGTCATCCCCATGACGGAGCGGATTCGAGGAAGGTAACAAACATGTCCGACACCAGCCCGGCGGACCTGGTGACCAAGACGTTCGAGGCCCAGCGCGACCGGCTGCGCGCGGTCGCCTACCGCATGCTCGGATCGCACGCCGACGCCGAGGACGTGGTCCAGGAGGCCTGGCTGCGGCTCTCCCGCCAGGACACGGCGGCCATCCACAACCTCGCCGGCTGGCTGACCACGGTGGTCGGCCGGATCAGCCTCGACGTCCTGCGATCGCGCCAGGCCCGCCCCGAGGCGTCCTACGACGACCGGCTGCCCGAGCTCGTCGTGACGGTCGACGCCGCCCCCGCGCCGGAGGACGACGTGGCGCTCGCCGACTCGGTCGGGCTCGCGCTCCTCGTCGTCCTCGAGTCGCTCGGGCCGAGCGAGCGGCTGGCGTTCGTGCTGCACGACATGTTCGCGGTGCCGTTCGACGAGATCGGCCAGATCCTCGGCAAATCCGCCGCCGCCGCCAAAATGCTCGCCAGCCGCGCCCGCAGGAAGGTGCAGACGACCGAGCACCCGACGGCCGCCGGACGGGAGCAGCGCGAGGTGGTCCAGGCCTTCCTGGCGGCGGCACACCGCGGCGACTTCGAGGGGCTGCTGCGCGTGCTCGACCCCGAGGTGAAGCTGACCGTCGACACCCCCGGCGGCGTGGTCGTCGTCCTCGGCGCCACCGAGGTCGCCGCCGGCGCGCAACGCCGTGTGGCCGCCGGCGCGGCAGCGCGGGGACGGGCGGCGCTCGTCAACGGCCTTCCCGGGTTCGTGTCGTGGCGCGAGGACGGCACCCCGCTGTCGGTCATGGCGTTCACCGTCGTCGACCGTCGGATCACCCGCATCGCGGTCGTGATCGACCCGGCCAGGCTCGCGGCGTTGGACCTGCCGGAGCCGGCGTGAGCCGTCGCAGAGACCGGCTCCGCACCCGGTCCGCGTTCTCCAGGCACTCCCGCGCTGGCGAGCGGCGTGCCTGTCCGGCCGGCGCCCCTACTGGGCTCTCAGCTTCCGGAAGAAGTCCCGGATGTCGGCGACCAGGAGGTCCGGAGCCTGCAGCGAGGCGAAGTGCCCACCCCGGGAAAACCGCGACCAGTGGACGACGGTGTTCGACAGCTCCGCCAGCCCGCGGATCGCCCGGTCGCCGAGGAAGTTCGCCACCCCCGTCGGCACCGGCGAGGGCGCGGGGCGCCGGCCCCACGCCTCCGACGCGGTCTCCAGGTACAGCCGGGCGGCCGATCCCGCCGTCCCGGTCAGCCAGAAGATCGTGACGTTGGTCAGAACGGTGTCTCGGTCGACGGGGGTTCGCTCGGTGCGGGTGGGGTCCCAATCCACGAACCACTCCAGGTTCCACGCCAGCTGGCCGGCCGGGGAGTCGTTGAGCGCGTACGCGAGGGTCTGCGGCCGGGTGGACATCTGGGTGGCGTAGCCGGAGTGGGGGTACCACCACGACTGGTTCCGCCTGGCCTGTTCGCGTTCGTCGTCGGAAAGCTTTTCCAGTTCGCCGGGGCCGACGGGTGTCGAGGCGGTGGCCAGCGCGTTGACATGGACGCCGATCACGCGCTCCGGCGCGATCCGGCCGAGCTCCGGGGAGACGATGCTGCCGAAGTCGCCCCCCTGCGCGCCGAAACGCTCATAGCCCAGGCGTCGCATGAGCTCGGCCCAGGCACGGGCGACGCGGCCGGCCCCCCAGCCGGTCTCGCGGGTCGGGCCGGAGAACGCGAAGCCCGGCACCGAGGGCGCGACGACATGGAAGGCGTCCGCCGGGTTCCCGCCGTGCGCCCGCGGGTCGGTCAGCGGCCCGAGGACGTCCAGTAAGTCGTACACCGTGCTCGGCCAGCCGTGCGTGACGATCAGCGGGGTGGCGTCCGGCTCGGGGGAGCGTACGTGCAGGAAATGAATGGTCTGGCCGTCGATCTCGGTGGTGAACTGCGGGACCTTGTTGAGGCGGGCCTCGTGCTCGCGCCAGTCGTAGCCGGTGCGCCAGTGGTCGGCCAGCTCCATGAGGTAGTCCTTGTTCACCCCGTAGGACCAGCCGACGCCGGGAAGCTCGTCGGGCCAGCGGGTGCGGGCCAGACGGGCGGCCAGGTCGTCGAGATCGGCCTGCGGGATGTCGATGCGAAACGGTTCTGAAGTGCTCACGGCACACAGCCTCCCGCCTGTGTAGGACAGCTCCGGTCCTACACATCCGTCACCATTGACGCATGTTGGAAACCCCGGCCCGCCTGCTCCGTCTGCTGTCGTTGCTGCAGACCCACCGCGACTGGCCGGGCACCGAACTCGCCGAACGCCTGAACGTCACCACCAGGACGGTGCGACGCGACGTCGAAAGGCTGCGCGAGCTGGGATATCCGGTGCACGCCACGATGGGCCCCGCGGGTGGTTACCGGCTCGAGGCCGGCACCTCACTGCCCCCGCTGTTGCTGGACGACGACGAGGCGGTGGCGGTGACCGTCGGGCTGCGCACCGGCGCGGCGAGCAGTGTCAGCGGGATCGAGGAAGCGTCGCTGCGTGCGCTGACCAAGGTCGAGCACGTCCTGCCGTCGCGGCTACGCCACCGGGTCGAAACGCTGGAGGACGCCATGATCACGATCCCGCCGCGCGGCGGACCCACCGTGGACGCGGACGTCCTCACCGCTGTCTCCACCGCGATCCGCGCCGCCGAGACGCTCCGCTTCGACTACGTCGGCCACCACGGGGTGCGGTCGACCCGAACCGCCGAACCCCATCGCCTGGTCTCCTGGGGCCGCAGGTGGTACCTGGTCGCCTGGGACGTCGGCCGAGGCGACTGGCGCACCTTCAGAGCCGACCGGATGTCGCTGCGCACACCCAACGGGCCCCGCTTCACCCACCGTGAGCCACCCGACGGCGACGTGGCGGCCTACCTCCGCAGGACGATCGGCCGTGACATCTGGCCGTACCGCTCCCGGCTGACGGTGCACGCCCCCGCTTCGCGGATCGCCGGACGCGTCGACGGCGTCGTCACCCCCATCGACGACGACACCTGCCTGCTCGAACTGGCCTCCGACTCACTCGACCTGGTCGCGCTCGTGGCGGGCATGCTCGACGTCGACTTCGACGTCGAGTCGCCCCCGGAACTCGCCCGGCACCTTCGTAAGTTATCCGACCGCTTCGCCAGTGCGGCGGCGCGGCGGTGACAGGACGTCCGCCGCGACGGGCCCCGGTCTGACTAAGGTCAGGCTGCGGTCAGACGAGGGCGAGCTGGCGGGTGGGGGAGCGGCGCCGCCGCCACCGCCGGGCGTCCCTGCCGATGCCGTAGGTCTCGGCGAGGACGCGCACCTGCTCGGCGATCCGCTGCCGGTAGCCGTCCTCGGCGACCTGGCCCCTGCCGTACAGCGCCTGGTAGCGCGGCACGAGACCGGGATGCTCACGCTCCAGCCACCCCATGTACCACTCCCGGGCGCCGGCGGGCAGGCGCAGCACGACGGGCGTCACGCTGACCGCGCCCGCCTCGGCCGCCCGCCGTACGGTCGCCAGCAGGTGATCGGAGGAGTCGGTGATGAGCGGCAGGATCGGCGCCATCAGCACACCACAGGGAATGCCGGCCTCGTTCAGTGTCGCGCAGATCTCCAGGCGCCGCTGCGGGGTCGCGGCCCCCGGCTCGACGGCACGGCGCAGACGGTCGTCGACGAAGCCGACCGACACCAGGGCGCCGACCTGGGTCACCTTCGCCGCCTCGCGTAACAGGTCCAGATCACGCAGGACGAGGGGGCTCTTGGTGAGCACGGTGAACGGGTTGGCCGCGTCGGCGAGCGCCCGGATGACGCCGGGCATCAGGCGGTAGATCTCCTCGGCCGGCTGGTAGCAGTCGCCGGTGAGGCCCAGCGCGACCGCCTCGCCGCTCCAGCGGGGGGAGTCCAGCTCGCGCCGCAGGCGGCGGGCCAGGTCGGTCTTGACGACGATCTTCGTGGAGAAGTCGCCGCCCGGGTCCAGGCCGAGGTAGCGGTGGCCGCGCCGGGCGGTGCAGTAGCCGCAGCCCGCCTCGCAGCCTCGATAGGGGCTCGCGCCCCACACGAAGGGCAGCTCGGCTGCCTCGGGCACCCGCTCGAGCGCCGCGCGGGCCGGCACCTCATAGCAGGTGATGCCGTCGAAGACGCGGGTGACGGCCTGCCGCTCGATGCGCGGACGGGCGGGCCCCTCACCGACGAGCGACTGCTGCACAGACTCTCCCGGCTGTGGCACGGACTGTCCAGAGTGTGGCATGGGGGGTCCGGGCTGCTGCGGGGTCTGTCCAGGGTGGTGCACCGTCTGCTCGGGTTGCCGCGCCTGCTGTTGCCCGGGCTGCCGCACCGTCTGCTGCTGCCCGCGGGGCTGCGCAACGGGCTGGTCCTCCGCGCGGGAAGTGGCGTCGCGACGCATGGGGTTCAGTAGAACACGCATTCGACCCTCGCGCCAAGTGTCCACGCCCGTGCGCGCCGCCCGCGCTCGGCCCTCGGCGGTCAGCGCGGCGCGGCGGTCAGGGCTCGGCGGAGGCGGCGGCGTGACAGGCGCCGTACCCGTCGGCGCGCGCGACCACGCGGCCCGACCGCACCCGGACGGCCGCCTCGGTCGCGTCGCTCACGGCGGCCACCCCGGCCGCCGCCGCCACCGCCCCCTCGTCGTCGTGCACCACGCGCAGGCGCGGCCAGGCCGGCGCGGGCAACACCTGCCGCAGGCACGCGCGCAGGCCGGCGAGGATCAGCCGGGCGAGCGGCCCCAACTCGCCGGGATCGCCGGTGACCAGGACCGCGGTGACCTCGCCGCCGGGCGGCGTGGCCCGCACCGCCTCCTCCACGGCCTCCAGACGGTGCAGCCCGAGGACCGCCACCACGCCGTCACGCGTGAGCGGGACCGGCTCGCCCCGCACCGCGTCCACCGCGAGCGGCGGCGACCAGGGCTGGTCGGCGGGGCGTGCGCGGGGCACGAAGGGCAGGTGAGGGGGGTCCCACCGGTCGCCGAGATCGAGGTCCGCCAGCGCGGCGCACGCCGCGACGATGTCGAACGGCTCGGCGAACCCCGGCGCCGCGTCGGCCATCTGGCTCGCGCCGTGCAGGGTGGTCAGGGCCGTCTCCGCGATCCGCACCCGGCGCCGCGTGGAGACGTGCCCGTCGAGTCGCTCAAGCGCGAGCCCGAGCACGATCGCGTTCAGCTTCATGAGCTGCGCGAACGGCTGGCGGACCCGTTGGTCGGCGAGCACCTCCGGCATCAGGTCCATGCCGAGCCTGGCCGGGCCGTCGGTGGCCAGTGGAAGCCGGGAGACCCAGGCGCGGGCGAACGCCGCGAGCGCCTCCCGGGCCGTGGCCACGCCGGGTGTCCCTGCATCGGCTGTCCCGGCATCGGCTGTGTCGGTGGCGGGCGTCTCGCCGGACCCGGGGGACAGCCGCCGCGCGCCGTCCGGTCCGGCCTCCCGCTCGGCCAGGCCGGCCAGCACCGAGAAGTACAGGGCCCGCTTGCCCGGGAAGTTGGAGTAGACGGCGCCGCGAGTGAGTCCGGCCCGGTCGGCGATCGCGTCCACCTTGGCGTCGCGGAACCCCCGCTCGGCGAACTCGTCGCGGGCGGCGGCCAGCACCCTGGCCCGGTTGCGTGCCTGAAGCTCGGCCCTGGTGAGGCGTCCCATCCCTCTCCTCGTCCGCATACGCCCGCTTGCCGTACGGGCGGACCCAAGATACCGTCACACACTCAAATGATAAGAACATCTGGACTTAACATCTGGAGTTGCCGGTGATCGCACTGCCCGAGGTGGACCTCACCGACCCCGAGGTCCTGCGCGACCCCTTCACGGCCTACGGACAGGCGCGCGAACGTGCGCCGCTCGCCCGCCTGCTGATCCCCGGCCTCGGCCCGATATGGGCTCTCACCAGGCACGACGGCGCACGGGCGATGCTCGGTGACGCCCGTTTCGAACTCACCGCCGACAGCTTCATGCGCCCTCAGGTCCCCGACGACTGCCTGCCGTACATGCGGACCATGAGCGAGATGAGCGGTCCCGAGCACGCGCGGCTGCGCAAACTGGTCGCTCCGGCCTTCACCCCCCGGCGGGCCGCCGAGTTCCGGCCCCGGATCGAGGCCATCGTCGACGCCCTGCTCGACGACCTGCCCGCCCAGGCGGACGGCGAGCCGGTCGACCTGCTGCGGCACTTCGCCCGGCCGCTGCCGATGGACGTCATCTGCGCGCTGGTCGGCATCCCCGAGCAGGACCGCCCGCGCTGGCGCGAATGGGGCGCCACCGTCGCCGCCGGGGCGGGCCAGGACTTCGCGCGGGCCATCCCGGGCATCATCGCGGGCGCCAGGGACGCCGTCGCCGCCGCCCGTGCCGATCGTTCCGGCGAGCCCGAGGGTGTGCTGGGCGAGTTGGTGCGCGTTCAGGCCGAGGACGGCGACCGGCTGAGCGACACCGAGATCGTCACCCTTGTCTGGCATCTGGTCCTCGCCGGGCAGACGCCGACCACCCTCATCGCCAACTCCGTGGCCGCCCTGCTGTCCCACCCCGCCCAGCTCGCGGCCGTACGCTCCGACCCCGGCCTGATGCCGGGGGCCGTCGAGGAGCTGATCCGCTGGTGCGGCCCCACATTGCTGGCGATCCCGCGCCACGTCCGCCAGGACGTCGACCTGTACGGCGCGACCGTGCCCAAGGGCGCCAAGGTCACCGCCCTGATCGCCGCGGCCAACCGCGACCCGCGGGTGTTCGCCGACCCCGACCGCCTGGACGTCACCCGGACGCCCGGCGCCGGCCACCTGGGGTTCGCCCACGGCCCGCACTTCTGCCTCGGCGCGTCCCTCGCCCGCGTGCAGACCCAGGTCGCGCTCATCGCGCTGCTGCGCCGTTTCCCCGGCCTGTCCATGGCCGCCCCGCCCGACGAGCTGCGCGCCCCCGACCCCGGCACGTGGCGGCTGACCGCGCTGCCGGCGACCCTGTGAAACACGACCCGCGGGCTCACCATCGGGTCAGGCGACGGGGACCCAGGTGAACCGGCCGTCGGAGCGGCGCTCGGCGCGCCCGAAGACCACGTCGGCGAAGTGACCGCCGTAGCCGACGGTGTCCGGGCGGCTCAGCTCTTCGACCAGGCGGCGGCGGTGCTCGGCGGACTCGCCGGGGTCGTGGTCGATGCCGCAGGACCATTCGGGGTGGGTCACCTGGACGGGGGAGTGGAGCGCGTCGCCGAACGCGATGAGCCGCCGGCCGCCGCCGGTGATGGTGTAGGTGGTGTGGCCGACGGTATGCCCGGCCGCGAAGGAGGCCCGGACGCCGGGGAAGATCTCCTCGCCGTCCGCGGCCGGGTGAACGCGGGAGGCGAAGGCGGCCAGGCGCTCCCCGGTCGCCCCGCCCTCGGCGGCGAGGTCGCGCCGCTCCCACTCCGGCGCCGCGACGAAGTGGGTGGCGTGCGCGAAAGGCGGTGCGGCGGCGCCGGGCGCGGCGCTCCAGGCCCAGCCCAGGTGGTCGGTGTGCAGATGGGTGATGGCGACGGCGTCGATCCGGCGCGGCTCCCGGCCGAGCCGCCGCAGGCTGTCCAGCAGCCGGCCGCCGTACAGGTCGCCCAGGAACGGGTTGGCCGGGTCGTCGGGGTGGGACTCGGGCCCGAATCCGGTGTCGATGAGCAGCGCGCGCTCGCCTCGCTCCACCAGCAGCGCGCCGATGCCCGCGACCAGGAAGCCGCCGTCGTCGAGGTGGTCGCGCTCGGCCGCCCAGTCGGCGGGGGTGGCGGCGGGCAACCAGCCGCGCGGCTTGAGCCGGACCAGCCCGTCGGGGACATAGCTGATCGTCAGATCGCCCAGGCGAAGCGTGCGGATGCGCGGCGCGCTGCTCAGCCGCGCCCGATCGAAAACGGTGGTCATGACCCCTGCCTCACGCTCGGTTGATCGCCGCCGGGCGGCGACGTGAGCAAAAGCTACAACTAGAATGATTCTAATTGCAATGATTTGAGTTGCAGTAGAATCCTGCCGTGACCACCGAGCGCGAGACCCGAGCCCGAACCGATCGAGAGCTGTGCGGGCTGATCAACGGTCTCGCCAAGCAGATCGAGGCCCACCTGCGGGTCCGCGCGGCCACCCTCGGCCTGACCGCCTCGCAGGGTGCCGCCCTGCGCGAGCTGACCCGCCCCATGACCCTGCGCGAACTCGCCGAACGGATGAGCTGCGAGCCCTCCAACGCCACCTTTGTCGCCGACCGGCTCGAAGAGCAGGGCTATCTCGAACGCCACCCGCACCCCGGCAACCGCCGCGCCAAGCAGCTCGTCCTCACCCCCGAGGGCACCGAGCTCCGCGAACGCCTCCTCGGTCTGCTCTCCGAGGACTCCCCGCTGGCCCCCCTGGCCTCCGAAGAGCAGGACGTCCTGCGGCGTCTGCTCGCCCGCGCCGCCATCCGCTGAGGCCTCCCAGGCGGGAACGCCCAGCTGATCAGGGGCCCGGCGATGCGGGCGGCGCCGACCAGGAGGAACGACAGGGCCGTTCCGGCGGTTCAGCCGGGGGTGCCGGCCAGCACGGCGCCGATGAGGCGATGCCGACGCCTGGTCAGAACGGTCGGATGCTCCGGGGATATCGGCACGGCCGAAAATACCGTGCGATCCCAGAATCGCCGAAGTAGCATCGCCCCTCATGAGCATTTCCCGGGAACGTCCGCCCTTCGCCGCCGACGAACGCACCCAGCTCGTCGGCTGGCTCGACATGCAGCGCGCGATCGTCCAGTGGAAGTGCGAAGGGCTGTCGGAGGAGGACGCCTACCGGCCGGTGCTGCCCACCTCGCCGCTCATGACCGTGGCGGGCCTGGTGTCGCACCTGCGCTGGACCGAGCACGGCTGGTTCGAAGTGCTCTTCCTGGGCCGCTCCGCCGACGGCAACCCGCAGTTCGACGAGAGCGTGGAGAATGCCGACATGCGGATCGAGGGCGTCCCGCTGGCGCGGCTCCTCGACGAGTACGAGCGCCAGTGCCGGATCTCGAACGAGATCGTCGCGGCCCACTCGCTGGATGATGTGGGCAAGCACCCCGACTACCGCTCGGCGGCGGGGAGCCTGCGCTGGATGCTGATCCACATGGTCGAGGAGACCGCCAGGCACGCCGGTCACCTGGACACCATCAGAGAACTGATCGACGGCGAGAAGGGTTACTACTGACCGCCCCCCTGAGACCGTCCGCACCACAGAGAGCCATCCGCCGCGATCCGCTCCTCCAGCCTCGCCACAGCCGGGAGTCGATCCAGGGTGCGGGTGGAACGCCCGCCTGAACATCGCCTCGACCGCACCCGCGTGGCCCCGGAGGAACCCGCCCCGCTCGCGCCTGCAGCGCATCCGTGGTCGACAAGCCTGGAGCGCCTGGTCGGCCGACCCATGGCTTTGCGGAGCCTTGCCACGTAAAATTGGGACAAGCGTACCGTTTTTATCGAAGAGGTTCCCATGGCCTGGCTCCTGCTCGTCGGCGCGATCGCCTCGGAGGTCCTGGCCACCTCCGCGCTCAAACTCAGCGACGGCCTGACCCGCTGGGGCTGGACCATCGTGGTCGCCACCGGATACATCGCCTCGTTCCTCCTGCTGGCCTGGGCACTCAAGCTCCGCATGCCCGTCGGCATCGCGTACGCGGTGTGGGCGGGCACCGGGACCGCGGCGATCGCGCTGATCGGCGCACTGTTCCTCGGCGAGCACATGAACCCCGTCAAGGCCGCCGGCATCGCCCTGATCATCGCCGGGGTCGCCGTGCTCAACCTCTCCGGCGCGCACTGACCGGGCGACACCGATCGTTTGACCCGGCAGCGCGCGCCCGCTAAGGGTGATCCGGACGGCTCCCGCCCGACGGCGGAGCCCCGACGATCCAGGGGAGGATCACGGCGTGCCCGATCAGGACCGGCCCGCACCCGTCCCGCCGGCGGCCCCCGCACGCGGCGTCGCGATGCGGGCCGTCTCACCTCAGCCGCGGCGCCCGCAGGAGCGCGCCGTACGCCGCAGGGAGGCGTTGCTGGACGCGGCCGTCGACCTGCTCGGCGACGGCGGCTTCGCCGCCGTGACGCACCGCGCCGTCGCCCGCCGGGCAGGTCTTCCCCTGGCCGCCACCTCCTACTACTTCACCAGCCGCGACCAGTTGCTGGCCGAGGCGTTCGCCCTGCTGGTCGAGCGCGAACTCGCCCGCATGCGGGCGACGGTGGACCACCTCGCGGGCCGTACTCCGCTCGCGGTCGCCGAGACCCTCACCGGCGTGTACGCCGCCGACCGGCTGCGCCAGCTCGGCCTGTGGGAGCTGTACCTGCAGGCGGGCCGCGACCCGGCGCTGCAGGCCATCGCCCGCGCCTGGACCGACGGTTGCGACGACATCGTCGCCGCGGTGCTGGAAGGCGCCGGCTACCCCTGCGGGCCCGGGGAGGTCCGCTTCGTCGCCGGTCTGCTGTCGGGACTGTGGGTGGAAGAGGTCGTCGAGGCCCGCCCCGACGGCAGGCAGCGGGCCCGGGAGGCGGTGGCCCGCGCGCTGGCCGCGCTCGGCCCGCCCGCTAGGGTCGGCCCATGATCTTCCATCTCGCGCTGGCCGCCGACTGGGACGCGGCCGTCATCACTGGCGAATACCGCGTCTCGACCCTCGGCCGGACCCTGGAGGAGGAGGGCTACATCCACGCCTCGGCCGACCTGGCCCAGGCACGCGGCGTGGCGGGCCGCTACTACGGCCACGTCACCGAGCCCCTGGTGCTGCTGGAGATCGACGAGGACCGGCTCGGCTGCCCGGTCAGGCGGGAGGTGCCCGAGGGGGCGGACGAGGCGTTCCCCCACATCTACGGGCCGATCCCGGTGACCGCCGTCACGGCCGTCACGCCCTTCTCCCACTGAGCGTCCGGCACGGGCGTCCGGCACGGGCGTCCGGAGCCGGGTGTCCGATACGTTCAAGACGGCGGACCGGCCCGCCTCCTACCGTGGCCGTCATGGCACCAACGTTCGATCTCATCGGCCTGGTCGTGACCGACATGGCCGCCTCCCTGTCCTTCTACCGCCGGCTCGGGCTGGACATCCCGCCCTCCGCCGACACCGAACCCCACGTCGAGGTGACCCTTCCCGGCGGGCTGCGCCTGGCCTGGGACACCACCGCCACCGTCCGTTCGTTCGACCCCTCCTGGTCGCCCGCGAGCGGCGGGCCTCGCATGGGGCTCGCCTTCCGCTGCGACGGCCCCGAGGAGGTCGACCGCCTGTACGCGGACCTGGTCGAGGGCGGATACGAGGGACACCTGCCGCCGTGGGACGCGTTCTGGGGGCAGCGCTACGCGACGGTGCACGACCCCGACGGCAACGGCGTGGACCTGTTCGCCGCCCTGCCCACCGGCTGACGGGGCCGCCTCGGCAGGTCAGCAGCTCAGCGGGTCAGCGCGCCGAGGGTCAGGCCGGTCAGCGACCTCACCTCACGAGACAGGTGGGCCTGGTCGGCGTACCCGGCCACGGCGGCCACCGTGGCCGCCGGCGTGCCCCCGCGGGCCAGGTCCACCGCCCGGTTCATCCGCAGGATGCGGCCGAGCGTCCGCGGCCCGTATCCGAACGCGTCCAGGCACCGGCGGTGCAGCCGCCGCTCGCCGATCCCCGCGTCGGCGGCGATCCGTGCGACCGGCAGGCCCGCGCGCACGCCCTCGACGACGGCGCCGACGAGAGCGGAGTCGACGGGGCGGGGCGCCGCGCCCAGCCGGCGCGCGGCCTCCTCCTCCAGCACCGCGGCCAGAAGAGGGCCCGCATCGGCGGCCTCGCCCGCCCGCTCCGTCAGCCGCCGCGCCTCGGCGCCCGGCCACAGGCCGGCCAGTGGCACCCTCAGGTCGCGCAGTTCGTGTGCCGGGACCCCGAAGACCATCGGGCCGGTGCCCGGGCCGAAGCGCAATCCCACGTAGCGGGCGCCGGGCCGGTCGGTCACCACGTGCGCGGCGGTGTCCGGGCCCGCCACCAGCAACGCGCCGTCCGCCCAGATCACGTCCATGCACGCGTCCGGCAGCACACGCCGCTCGGCGGTCGCGGAGCCGGGGGATGCGCTCCACCACAGCACCGCGTCCGGCACACGCGACACCCTCTCCCGGTACATGCCCGGCATTATCCCGTGCGCGCGGCGATCAGCGGGGGTTGCCCGCCCGCAGCCAGCCGACGTAGTCGGCCACGGCGCGGTCGAGGTCGTACTCGGGGGCGTAGCCGGTGTCCTCCCGCAGCCGGGAGATGTCGAGACAGGCGTCTATGGCGGGCACTCCAGGGGAGCGCCCGGGACGCAGCACGGGGGCCGCCCCAGGTACGGCCCTGCCGATGGCGGCGGCGACCTCCTGGTTGGCGACCGCCCGGCCGCCGCCGACGTTGTAGGTGCGGTGGCGCAGCGTCGCGGTCGTCTGCAGGAGCGCGAGGGCCCGCCCGCAATCCCGCGCGTAGCACATGTCGATCACGTCCCCCGCGTAGGAGGGTGCCGCCTCGCCTGGCACGCCGCCCTCACCGGTGGCCTGGGCTTCCCCTGCGCGGGCGGGGGAGGCGGGGGAGGCGCTCGCGCCGCCGTCCGCCGCCGCGTGCCGCGCGGCGGCATGAACGAGCCGGGGAGCGGCGAAGAACGGCGAGGACGGCCTGCCCAACGGGCCCCAGATCGCCCCGATCCGGGCGGCGACCACGTCCAGCCCGGATGACGCGGCGACGTCGGCGACGACTTCTGCGATCTTCTTGCCGGCCGGGATCGGATGCGGGCTCGCGACCGGCAACGGCGCGTCCTCGCGGAGGGCCGGGTCCGCAACTCCCGCGTACACGCCGATCGTGCTCGCGACGACGACGCGGCCGACGCCCCACTCGCGCGCGGCGCGCAGCACGGTGAACAGCCCCGCCGTGTTCGCCGACAGTTCGTCCAGCGGCGCCGACGCGCCCATCCCCGCCGCGGCCAGGTGCACGATGCCGGTGACGCGGTGACGCCTGCCGACCGCCAGGACGCTGTCGAGGTCGGTGCAGTCCATCCGCTCCACCACGGCCCGCCCGTCCCGCACCTCCCGATCGCGCACGAGGGCCGGCGGCGGTCCCGCCGCCCGCTGGCCGAGCACACAGCGTTCGCCGAGGTCGAGCAGGGCCCGCACGGTGTGCGCGCCGATGAAGCCGCGGCCGCCCGTCACAAGGATCATCCGGATCCCTCCAAGTCGATAGCAAGCTAATGATCAGCGTAACAGTGAGATCACTAGCAGGCAAACGAATCGTAGAATGGCCAGGTGACCGAAGTGCTGAGGCTGCTCACGCGGGCGCAGAAGCTGTTAAGGGCGGCGGCGGACGAGGCCATGAGCCGCCATGGCGTGCGTGTGGGCCAGAACCTCGTGCTGGAGGTCCTTTGGGAGACCGACGGGCTGACGCCGGGGGAGCTGGCGGCCCGCCTGCAGGTCACCACCCCGACCGTCGTCAACACCGCCACCCGGATGGAGGCGGCCGGACTGCTCGTGCGGCGCCGCGACCCGGTGGACGGCAGGCTCGTCCGGCTGCACCTGACCCCGAAGGCCCGCGCCGCGCAACAGCCGATCGCCGAGGCCAGGCGCCTGCTGGCCGAACACGCCACCGCGACCCTCACCGACGAGGAGCGGCGCCACCTGAACAGCGCACTGAAGAAGATCATCGAACGGATGACCGCATCCGCACCACCCCCCGGCCCCGGTGAGGACGGGGAGTGAGGAACACCCGCGTCCAGCTCCGGCGGGGGAGGACGCCATCAGCGCGGCAGCGTCACGAGCCCCATCTCGTAGGCGGAGATCACGAGCTGGACCCGGTCTCTGGCGCCCAGTTTGGTGAGCAGCCGTGACACGTGCGACTTGGCCGTGGCCACCGTGATGAAGAGGTCCTCCGCGATCTCGGTGTTCGACCGGCCGCGTCCGATCAGGGTCAGCACTTCCCGTTCCCGCTCGGTGATTCCCTCGATAGGCCGCGGGGAGCGCCCGGGGGCAGCGCCGGGGCGCCCGACGAAGTCCGCGATCAGACGGCGCGTCACACTCGGCGCGATCAGGGCGTCGCCGGCGGCGACCACGCGGATCGCCGTGAGGATGTCGTCCAGCGCCATGTCCTTGACCACGAAGCCGCTCGCGCCGGCCCGGAGCGCGCCGTAAACGTGGTCGTCCTCGTCGAAGGTGGTCAGGACGAGGACGCGGGTCGTCGCCGCGCCGGCCGTGATCCGGCGGGTCGCCTCGATCCCGTCCATGCCGGGCATCCTGATGTCCATCACCACCACGTCGGGGCCGAGGTCGCCGACGAGCCGGACCGCTTCGGAGCCCGTGGCGGCCTCACCGACGACCTCCAGGTCGGGGTGGTCGGCTATGAGCACGCGCAGCCCGGACCGCACCAGCGGCTGGTCGTCGGCGAGCAGGATCCTGACCGTCATCGGGCCTCCACCGCGACTCCGGCGGGTTCGGGCAGCGGCAGCCGGGCTGCTACCCGGAAACCGCCCTCGGGGCGCGGCCCGGCGCTGAGGTGGCCGCCGAGCAGGCCGACCCGCTCCCGCATGCCGACGATGCCGAAGCCCTGAGTCGGCCGGGCTGCCGATCCGTTCAGGTGGCGCCGCACCCGTCGTCGACGACCTCCACGGACAGCTCCTCATCCCCGAAGTCGATGGCCACCCGGCAATAGCCGGTGTCCGCGTGGCGGATCACGTTGGTCAACCCCTCCTGCACGATGCGGTAGGCGGCCAGATCGATGTCGGCCGGCAAAGGACGTTGCTGCCCGCTGCGGCGCACGTCGACGCGTACCCCCGCGTCCCCGGTCGCCGCCGCCAGTTGTTCGACGTTCGCCAGGCCAGGCGAGGGGGCGAGCGGTGAGCGCTCCGACCCGATCGCGCCCCCGTCGGCCTGACGCAGCGCCACAAGCGTGCGCCGAAGGCTCGACAGGGTCTGTCTGCTGGTGGCCTCGATGGTGCGCAGCGCCTCGCCGGCCTCCGACGGCTGGGTCTCGATGACCCGGCTCCCCACACCGGCCTGGATGGCGATGATGCCGATGCTGTGCGCGACCATGTCGTGCAACTCCCGCGCGATCCGCAGCCGTTCCGCGGTCACGGCCTCGGCCACCTCCTGCGAACGCAGCGCCGCCGCGTGCTCGCGACGCTCGCGGGTCAGCAGACCGGCCATGCAGGCCGCGGACATGGCCAGGAGGGCGATCACCCCGTTGCCGATCAGGTCCCCCCCGTACGTGAAGCCGCCGATCAGCAGAAGCTGCACGGTGAAAGACGCGGCCACGGCGACGATCGAGGGCCGGCGTGCGCAGGTGGCGACGACGAAGCCCAGGACGAGGTCCACCGCCAGAAGCGACAGGAACTGGCCCTGATACGACGCCGCCAGGCTCTCATAGGCGGAGCCCGGTGGGCCCACCACCACGGCGGTGGATCCGATGAGCGTCATCGCCAGAGCCGACAGCGGCATCCGCCGCACCATGCCGGCGAGCAGGCTCACGGCGAGCAGGGAACCGGCGGCGTGGACCGTGCCCGGCGCCTGCGGCGCGCCCCACACCAGCAGACCCACCATGAGGAGGTAGGAGGCGCCCCCCGCCCACGCCATGGCCTTCGTTCTCGTCATCGGCGGTGTGCCCTGCCGGGAGCAAGGCCGCGGTAGGCGACGCGCGCAGCCAACGGGGTGGCCGTTACGGGGTCCATGCCGCGAGACTAACCGGGCCGCCGCCCACGCGGCATCGGCCCGGGGACGTACGCCCACGGGCCAACCCGGCCCGCACGAGTGCCGCCCACGGCGCCCTTGGGCGCGCACGCGCTGCAGACGCGCCGGAACGGCGTCGCCGGCAACACCCCTGGGAGCGACCGGGGGAGCAGTCGTCACCCTTCGCCGACGCCCTTGGCCATGACGTACTTGCGCAGGCCCGGGTCACGCGGATGGACTTCGTACTCGCCCGTGCCGTCGAATCCGAGCCGCCGGTAGACGCGTTCGGCCGAATCGTTGCCCGAGACGACCCACAGCTCCACCCGGGAACGTCCTGTTTCGCGCGCCCAGGCCACCACCTCCAGTGCCAGCCGCTCGGCGATCCGCCCTCCTCTGAGCCGGGGACACACCCACATGCCGAATAGTTCCACGGCCCCGGCCCGGTCTGCCGGGACACGCCCCGCGGCCACCCCCACAGGCACGTCCACGTCGAAGGCGGCCACCTTGACACCGTCCTCGGTCCACGCGCGCCACCGCGCCTCGTCGTAGGCCCGCTCCTCCTCCAGGTCCCCGTGGAAGATGCCGGGCGCGTCGGCGAGTGCCGCCAGACGCATACGGCGCCAGGTACGCCAGTCCTCACCGCTGAGACGGCGTATGACAACCGGGCTCATGCTCGTGCCCCCTCGCTCTTTCTCGGAAGATCCTCCTTCTGCCATGGTCGAGATCCGGGCCGGCCTGGACAACGGGCCCGGACATGATCGATCCGTACGCCGAGAGGGAAGAATGAGCATTCGCGTGGGTGGCGTGGTCATCGACGCCAACGACCTCGACGGGCTGGCCGGGTTCTGGAGCCGGCTGCTGGAGCGGGACATCACCCGTCGTGAGGACGACTGGATCAGCCTCGGTCCCGATCTGGCCCTGCAGCGGGTCCCCGAACCCAAGACCGTGAAGAACCGCATCCACCTGGATCTGGTCACCGACGACTTCGCCGACGCGGTCGCCCGCGCCGCCGCGCTCGGAGCCACCCCGGCAGGGGAGATGCATGAGGATCTCTGGCAGGTCTGGCGGGATCCCGAAGGCAACGAGTTCTGCGTGTGCGTGTCCTGAGCGGACCTGTCGCGGACCTGTCGGGCCGGTTCGCGCTGGACATGAACAGCCGCCTGGAGCTGGAGCCGACAGCCACGGCCGCGGCGGTGCCCGGCCCGCGCGGCCGGTAAGGCGATGCATCGTCACTGTCTGGGTGCTTCGGATCGGGCTTGTGTGATCATGGCCGGATGGACGTTCGTTTCCTTGGCATCGCTGATCTGGTCGAAGCCCCGTCCACGGCGGTCGTGGTCGACGTCATGCGTGCCTTCACAGTGGCTGCCTGGGCCTTCGCCCGGGGGGCGGAAAAGATCGTTCTCGCTGAGTCGCTGGACGAAGCCCTGGCGCTCAAGGCTCGCCACCCGGATTGGGTGGCGCTCAAGGACGGTCCGCCCGCGGCCGGGTTCGACGCCGTCAACTCGCCGGGCCTGCTGCGGTCCGTTGACCTTGGCGGGCGGACCGTTGTGCAGAAGACCACGGCAGGGACGGTCGGCGCCCTTGCGGTCAAGGAGGCGTCGCTCGTGCTGTGCGCCGGCTTCGTGGTGGCGGAGGCGACGGCTCGGCTCTTGCGGACACGCGAGTGCGGCAGCGTCACGTTCGTGGTCACCGGCGACGACGGGCGCGCCGATGAAGATTTGGCGTGCGCTCAATACATCGCCCAGAGGGCCACCGGGGCCGGGGCGGATGCGGTTGAGTTCCTCCGCCGCGCCGGTGAGTCACGCGCCGCTGCCGAGTTGGCGGAGGGCGTGCGTCAAGGAGCCCATCCTGATGATGTCGCGCTCTGTCTCGAACTCGACCGGTTCCCCTTTGCCATGGTGGCGGCCTTGGAGGACTTCCTCATGGTCCTCCGCCCGTGCGCCGTGCCCTCGCTGACCGACGAGGCTTCGATCTGATCGCTGGTGAGGTCCGGCCCTCGCCACCGCCGGGAACGCGGCAGCCGCAGCGCCCCCCTGACTCGGTCACAGACTCGGTCACAGACTCGGTCACAGACTCGGTCACGGGCGAGAACGATCACGCCGCCCTGAGGGCACGGCGTCAGCGGCCACGACGCACACGGGCCTCGTCCCACACCGGCTCGGCGCTCTCGTACACGGTCCCGTCGGCGCCGAAGACGAGGAAGCGGTCGAAGTCGGCGGCGAACCAGCGGTCGTGGGTGACGGCCAGGACCGTGCCGGAGAAGGACGCCAGCCCCTGCTGCAGGGCCTCGGCGCTGGCCAGGTCGAGATTGTCGGTCGGTTCGTCCAGCAGCAGCAGGGTCGCACCGGACAGTTCAAGCAGCAGGATCTGCAACCGCGCCTGCTGCCCGCCGGACAGGGTCTCGAACCGCTGCCCGGCGGCCGGCGCGAGCTCATAGCGGGCCAGCGCGGCCATCGCGTCGTTGAGCGTGAGCGCATACTCGGACGTCACCAGCTCGGCGGGGGTGCGTCCGTGCAGCTCGGGCCGGGCGTGGGTCTGCACGAAGTGGCCGGGCACCACCCGCGCGCCCAGCCGTACGGAACCGCTGTAGCGCACCGAGGTGAGCGCGCCCGGGGTGACCGCACCGTCCGCGGCCTCGGCCAGCAGCCGCAGGAAGTGCGACTTGCCCGAGCCGTTCGACCCGAGGACGCCCACGCGCTCGCCGTACCAGATCTCCAGGTCGAACGGCCGCATCAGCCCGGTGAGCTCCAGGCCCTCGCAGACGACGGCGCGTTTGCCGGTCCGGCCGCCGCGCAACCGTATCCGCACGTTCTGCCGCCTGGGCGGGCGCTCGGGCGGGCCCGCCTCCTCGAACCGCTCCAGCCGGGTGCCGGCTGCCCGGTAGGCGGACGAGAGCGCGTCGTTGTTGGCCGCCGTCTGCCGGAGGGTCTGCACCAGACGCCTGAGCTTGGCGTGTTCCTCGTCCCAGCGGCGGCGCCGCTCCTCCAGCCGGTCGATGCGGTCACGGCGGCCCTGGGCGTAGGTGGCGAAACCCCCGCCGTGCACCCACACGCCGCGCGATTCCACCGTGACGATCCGGTCCGTGGCCTCGGCCAGCAACCGCCGGTCGTGGGAGACCAGCAGCACCGTCTTCGAGGTGGCACGCAGCCGTCCTTCCAGCCATTGCTTGGCGGGCACGTCCAGGTAGTTGTCCGGCTCGTCCAGCAGCAGCACCTGGTCCGGGCCGTGCAGCAGCGCCTCCAGCACGATTCGCTTCTGCTCCCCGCCCGACAGCGTGCCCACCGGCCGTCGCCGGACCACGTCGTAGGGCAGGCCCAGCGCCGCGGTCGCGCAGGTGTCCCACACCACCTCCATGTCGTAGCCGCCGGCGTCGGCGTAGTCGCCGATCGCCTGCGCGTAGGCCAGCTGCGCCGACTCCTCGTCACAAGCCGCCACCGCCGACTCCGCCCGCCCCAGGGCCGCCGCGGCGGCCCTGACCCGCTCCGGAGCCACGGACAGCAGCAGGTCGTGCAGGGTCCTGTCGTCGCGGACACCGCCGATGAACTGCCGCATCACCCCCAGCCCGCCCGAGTGGCCCACCCGGCCGTCGTCCGGGCGCAGGTCCCCGGCGATCAGCCGCAGCAGGGTCGTCTTGCCCGCGCCGTTCGGCCCCACCAGCCCGGCCTTGACGCCGTCGCCGACGCGGAACGACACCTCGTGCAGGAGCAGCCGCCCGTCCGGCAGCACATAGGTGAGCCGGTCCACCTCCACATGTCCCGCCACCGTCGTTCCTCCCACCCCTCCGGACCAACGTTCGGGTCACCGGATCAATGATCCGGCACTCGATCGCCATACTAGACTCGCCTCGGACGAGGAGGAGGACCGGAAGTGGTGGGGAAAGGCTCGGGATCGGCCGGAGACGTGTGGCTGCGACCGCCCGCGCGGGCGGCGCGCGAGGCGCCCCCGCTCAGCCGGGACCGCATCGTGGAGGAGGCCGTCGCCCTCCTGGACGAGGAAGGCGCCGACCGGCTGACCATGCGCCGGCTCGCCGAGCGCCTCGGCACCGGTTCGACCACGTTGTACTGGCACCTGAAGACCAAGGACGACGTCCTCGACCTCGTCCTCGACGCGATCTTCGCGGCCGTCGAGATCCCCGGCGAAGACGGCGGGCACTGGCGCGCCGCCGTCACCGCGCTGATCGGCGGGTGGCGCGCCGTCCTCCTGGAGCACCCCTGGTCGGCCGCGCTGCTGGGCCGCCCGATGCTCGGCCCCAACGTGCTCGCCCGCAGCGAGTTCCTGTACGCCACTCTCGTGAAGGCCGGGGTCGTCGAACCCCACCTGACCGCCGCGGCGTACGGGCTGTCCAACTACGTCATCGGAAGCGCGCTCATGCAGGCGACCTGGACGGCCAGGGGACAGCAGGCCGCCGGACAGGCCGCCCGTGAGCAGTTCCAGGCCAAGAGCGACCGCTATCCCGTCCTCGCCGCCCATGGCCCCCTGGTCGCGGACGGAGACTGGGACACCAGCTTCGCCATCGGCCTCGACTGGTTCCTGGACGGCATCCAGGCCGGCATCCAGGCCGGCGCGGCCACCGGCGAGGCGCCGCGTACGGACACCTGACGCGGCCTGCTACCCCCGCACTCTTCGACGCCGGGATCCGGGGTTCGGGGGAAACCCGGGCGTGTGGGTCAGTCGCACAGGACCCGGGTCAGGCGCCGGGAGGCGAACCAGACTCCCGCCCCGGCCAGCACGACCAGGTAGGCCGCGTGCCCCAGCAGCCCCCACCCCAGCATGCCCATGCACAGGCCGCGCACCAGCTCCACCGCGTGGTAGAGCGGCGTGAGCTGGATCAGCACCTCGACCCCGACCGGGTAGTCCTGCACGGGGGAGAACGTCCCGGAGAACAGGAACAACGCGAACTGCCCGGTGCCCATCAGGTCGAAGTCCTGCCAGCCGCGCATCAGCGTGCTGACGGCCATCCCCAGCCCGCCGAAGGCCAGCCCCACCAGCACGGTCGCCGGAAACGCGGCCAGCGCCCAGCCGGGCTCCGCCAGCCCCATCACCACCATCACCACCAGGAAGATCGCGGTGTAGAGCGAGCCCCGGGCGATCGCCCACACCAGCTCGCCCACCGCGATCTCGATGGGCCGCACCGGCGTCGCCAGCACCGCCTCGAACGTCTTCATGTACTTCAACTTGAAGAAAAAGTTGAACGTCGTCTCGGCCAGCGCCCCCGACATCGCCGACACCGCCAGCATCGCCGGCGCGACGAACGACGCGTACGACATGGTCCGCCCGCCCACCGTCAGCTCACCGATCAGCGCGCCGACGCCGACACCGATCGACAGCAGATACAGCAGCGGCTCGAAGAAGCCCGACAGCAGCACGATCCAGTACGACGGCCCGGAGCGCAGCGCCCCCACGTTGCGGCCGATGACGGCGCCCACCCGGCCGAGGGAGACCCGGGACACCACCAGCGTCGTCACCATCAGTCCTCCAGCCTCCGGCGGAACGCCCGCACCGCCAGGAAAAGACCCGCCACCGCCCACACCAGCAGATATCCGGCATGCACCGGAACCGGCCAGGCCGGGGCCGCGCCGAGCGTCGCCGCCCGGCACAGCTCCACCGCATGCCACAACGGCGAGGCGTACGCCAGCGGGCGAAACACCGCCGTGAGCTGCTCGACCGGGAAGAACACCCCCGCGAACAACGTCGAAGGGATCACCACGAACCGGAACAGCAGCGAGAAATAACTGTCGTGATCGATCGTGGCGGCGAACGCCGTCACCGGCGCCGCCACCGACACCGTCAGCAACGCGCACACCAGCGGGGTGACCAGCGCCCACGGCGAATGCAGCCCGCCGAAGAACACCACGACGACCAGGAAGGCCACGACCGCGATCGTCACCCGGAAGACCAGGTAGAGCAGATGGCCCCGGACCATGTCCGCCGGCCCGACCGGCGTGGCCCGCATCGCGTGATGGGCCCGGACCCACTTGAAGTCGCCCAGCACCGAATAGGTCGACTCGCCCACCGCGATCTGGAAGGCCGTCGACGCGAGCACACCCGGCACGATCCACGGCAGGTAATCGACCCCCTGCACCCTGCCGACATAACCCCCGACACCGATGCCGATGCTCACCAGGAACAGCACCGGCAGCACGAACGAGGAGAACACCGACGCCTGCCACAACCGCCGGTAGAGGGTCAGGTGCCGCTCCAGCACCGCGATCGTCGGATGCACTCCATGGGTCACGGCCATCTCAGTCCACCAACGTCCGGCCCGTCAGATGGAGGAACACATCCTCCAGCGTCGACCGCCGCACCAGCACGCTCGACGGCTCCAACCCGCGCCGCTGGATCTCGGCCAGCGCGGCGTCGCCGTCGTCCACGTAGACCAGCACCCGGTCGGGCAGCGGATCGACCCGCTTGCCCACCCCCTCCAGCGCCGCCGCGTACCGCGGCCCCGCCTCCGGCATGCCGGGGAAACGCAACTCGACCACCTCGGCCGTCGAATAGGTCGCGATCAGCGCCCTCGGCGACCCCTCCGCCACGATCCTGCCGCCGTCCATCACGACCAGCCGGTCGCACAACTGCTCCGCCTCGTCCATGTAATGCGTCGTCAGCACCAGGGTGGTGCCCCGCTGCTTGAGCCGGAACAACCGCTCCCACAACAGGTGACGGGCCTGCGGGTCAAGCCCCGTCGTCGGCTCGTCGAGCAGCACGAGATCAGGATCGTTCACCATCGCCCGCGCGATCGTCAGCCGCCGCTTCATGCCCCCCGACAGCGGCTCCACCTTCCCGCCCGCGCGGTCGCCGAGCTGCACGAACTCCAGCAACTCGTCGGCCCGCCTGCGGCTCTCCGCCCGCGACAGCCCGAAATAGCGGGCGTACGTCACCAGGTTCTCCCGCACGGTCAGATCGGGATCGAGGTTGTCGAGCTGGGGACACACCCCCAGACGCGCGCGGATCCTCGGCCCGTCGTGCACCGCGTCCATGCCAAGGATCCGCAGCTCCCCGGCGGTCGGCGTGGACACACACCCGATCATCCGCATGGTCGAGGACTTGCCGGCCCCGTTGGGCCCGAGGAAACCGAACGCCTCTCCCGGCGCCACGTCGAGGTCGATCCCGTCGACGGCGGTGAACTCCCCGAAGCGTTTTACCAGGCCACGCGCGTAGATCAGAGGTTGATCAGCCACGATCCGAGACCCTAACCAACGGCCCCGACACTTCCGCAACAGGTTATCCGCGCCGCCCGGCCGGGCCCTGCCCCGCCTCCCCGGCGACGCCGCGGACACCGTCACGCCGCACCTGATCCACCAGGACCCGCCCCAGGCCCGGCCCTGTATCCGGACGCCCCCCGGTGGCCGTACGCTGACTTGCGTGAACACGTTCGAGCTGGGCACCGACGGCCCACGAGTGATCCTCGTCGGCATCGACGGCTCGGAAACCTCCCTGCGCGCCGCCGCGTACGCCTGGGGGCTCGCCCGCCGCCAGGGCTCGCATGTCGTCCTCGTCTACGTCACCAACCCCGGAACGATCAGCACGATGATGCCGGCCGCGTCGGCCTCGGTGATCGAGGCGGGGGAGGAGGTCGCCGCGGACCTGCGCACACAAGTGGAGCGCTTCGCCCAGACCGCCCACTCACGCGTCGACTACACCTTCCGCACCGAGTACGGCGACGCCGCCGGCGTCCTCGCCAAGATCGCCGACGAGATCAGGGCGGACGCGGTCGTGGTGGGAGCCTCCACACAGGCCGGCCACCGCTTCATCGGCTCGGTCGCGCTCCGTCTGGTCCGCACCGGCCGGTGGCCGGTCACCGTCGTCCCCTGACCCACCGCACATCCACTGGGCCCCGGCTCAGCGACGCTCCGGGCCCGACACGTCCAGCGCCCGCAGGCCCTCCAGCACCCGCAGCAACGTCGCCTCGTCCGGACCGTCCGCCCGCGCGCCCACCGGATGCCGCCGCCCCCGCCGCGGCAGCGCCCCCGCCAACGCCCCCGTCGACGCCGCAGGCCGCCCGCGCGGCGCGGAATCGGCGGCCGGAGCAGCCGCCGCCCCCGGCGGACGCGCCCCCTCCACCGGCGAGATGGCCAGCTCACACCATACGATCTTGCCGCGATCCGGCGCCGAATAGTGGCCCCAGCGCCGGGCCAGGCTGCCGACCAGCGCGAGCCCCCGGCCGCTCTCGCGCAGCTCGCCTCCCCCCTCGCCATGCGGCACCGGCTCGCGCTCGCTGACGTCCCACACCTCGATGAACAGGCTGCGCAGCCCCGGCGCCACCCGGACCCGCAGCGCCACCGTACGCAGGGCCACCGGGAACATCGACGAGGCCACCGGCGGGCTGACCACGGCGTCCGTCGCCCGCACCGCGTTCGTCACCAGTTCGGAGACGACCAGCTCCGCCGTCTCGGCCAGATCCGCGAGCTCCCACCCCCGCAACTGGCACCGCACGAACGCGCGCGCCCGGCGCGGGGCGGTCGCGGCCGACCCGAACACCTTGTAGGCCGTCCTGCGGCCCTCCTGCGAAGGGAAGGGAGAGATCAGCATCGCGCCGGCCGGACCTGGACGAACCGGCCGGCGAGGACCGGGACGGCCGGTCGGGGAAAACCCATGCCTCCGATCATCTGTCATGAACGGCTGCAAAGTGACGGGCTTCACGGCATTCGCCTAACTTTCTCCTGCCGCTCACCCATCGGACACCGCCGTACCTGACACAAGATGACAGGAACACGCGGCACGCTGGACATATGAACGGACACGCCACCGGCACCTTCGACATCACCAACTGGACCGACCTGGCCAGCGAGGAGAAGGAAGGCGCCACCTTCGGCCGCAACCACATCACCAAGACCTTCCACGGCGACCTTGTCGGCACCAGCACCACCGAAATCCTCACCGTCGTCACCCCTGACGGGCCCGCCGCCTACGTCGGCGTCGAACACGTCGAAGGCACCCTCCACGGCCGCAAGGGCACCTTCGTACTCCAGCACAGCGCGGCCAGCCACAACGGCGAACAGTGGATGAAATGGCAGATCGTCCCCACCAGCGGCACCGGCGAACTGGCCGGCCTCACCGGCGAGGGCACCATCCGCGCGGAGGACGGCCACCACTACCTCCTCGACTACACCCTCCCCGAGGCCTAATCGGCCCCCATCCGGGTAGCCGCCGGTCCATGGTGAAATCCGCTGACCGGCGGCCCGCGGACGACCCCGCCGCCGCGCCTGCCACCCCCCGAACTCCGGTACCCCGCGTCGCCGTCATCGCGCACCGCAAGAAGACCGTCGGCGGCGGCCTCGACGAGCTCCGCAAGCTCATCACCGGCTACGACGTCGACGACCTGCTCTGGTATGAGGTCCCCAAGAGCAAGAAGGCCCCCAAGAAGGTCCGCCAGGCCCTCAAGGACGGCGCCGAGCTGTTCTTCCTCTGGGGCGGCGACGGCACCGTGCAACGCTGCGTCGACGCCCTCGCCGGCAGCGACGCCGCCGTCGCCATCGTCCCCGCCGGGACCGCCAACCTCCTGGCCCGCAACCTCGGCATCCCCGAAGACCTCCCCGAGGCCGTACGGATCGGCTTCGAGGGCCGCCGCGCCAAACTCGACCTCGGCAAGATCAACGGCGAGCACTTCGCGGTCATGGCAGGCGTCGGCTTCGACGCCGAGATGATCGCCGACGCCGACCGAGGCCTCAAGGACCGCCTCGGCCGCTTCGCCTACATCTGGACCGGCCTGCGCCATGTCGGCGGCGCCGTGACCCCCATGAAAATCAAAATCGACGACAACGACTGGTTCGAGGGCGACGCCAGCTGCGTACTCGTCGGCAACGTCGGCACCGTCACCGGCGGCATCGACGTCTTCGAAGACGCCCGCTACGACGACGGCTGGCTCGAAGTCGGCGTCTCCACCGCGGAAGGCCCCATCCAATGGGCCCGCGCCCTCGGCCGCATGAGCGCCGGCAACGCCGAGAAATCCCCCTTCGTCCGCATCACCCGCGCCAGGAAGGTATCGGTCAAACTCCGCACTCCCATGGCGTACGAACTGGACGGGGGAGCCCGCGACCGGGTCAAGCGCATCACGGTCAAAGTCGTGCCCCAGGCCGTCACCGTGTGCCTGCCCGACACCACCGCCTGACCAGGCGGGTCCCGGACGCTCCGCGCCCGGTCCAGGGACGACGCCAACCGTCCGAACTGGCCGGGCGCCTCACCGTCGCCAGGCACCCGCCGATCACCCTGTCTCTCTCAGCCGGCGTGAAGGATCCGAAAGCGACCGGGTTCCGCCGGATCTCGATCAACGACCTGGATCGGCGTCCACGCCCATTGCCACACGCTGATACCTGGCATGCGGGAGAACCGGATCCGCCCCCGGGTGCCTTCGACCGCGACGCGCGGCCAGGATCCGGCGGTGCGCGCCCGGTCCACGCCCTGGGAACGCAGCACATCGGCGAGGACGGCGACCGCGTCGTACCCCTCGAAGGCGACGAAGGAGGGCGCTTCGGCCAGCCGCTCGCGGAGGGCCGTCTCGACTCGTGCACCGAGTGGGCTGAGGCGCTCGGGCAGGTAGCGCAAGAACGGGATCGCGGCGCCGTCGTCGCCCAGCAACATCGCCCATTCGGCGAACTCCGGTTGCCCGGCCGGAGCACCGATCATGATCTCGGCGAGGCGCTGGTCGCGGCGGACAGACGTGACGATCGGCACCGCCGGCTCCGGATGGCCCACCAGAAGAAGGAGGGCTGTCGCGCGACTGTCGACGAGTTCGTCGCACACGGCCGTGGGGGTACGCCCGCGCACGTCGAGTTCGATGACGGTGCCGCCGCGTGGAGCGAGGTAGTCCCGCAGAATACGGGCCCCAGCCGCCCAGTAGACACTCGGCTCGGCTGCTACGACGATGCGCCTGTGGCCCGCGCGGAGGAGGAAGTCCGCGTAGATCCCCCAACCGTGGGACTGCGCCGGGGCGAGGCGCGCGACCCATTCCGTCGGCTGTTCGGTGAGCGCGTCGAGAACCGCCGACGAGCAGAGGAACGGCAGGCCGTGGGCGTCGGCCCTGGCGGCAGCGGCACGGGCGACGACGCTGTGATATTCCCCCGCCAAGGCAGCCACGCCCAGGCGCGTCAATTCATCCACGGCCGCCGCGGCCCTGTGCGGATCAGCCGTGCTGTCTCGCACCACCAGCTCGAGTGGTCGTCCGACGATCCCGCCGGCGTCATTGACTTCGCGAACGGCCAACTCGAGTCCAGCGAGCAAGTGCCTGCCTGCCTCGACCCAACCAGGCCGAGTCAGCGGAACGAGAGCGCCGATCTGGACGCACGATCCGTCGGCCCGCTCCGCTCCAGGTGGCGACGGTGGCCTGTTCATGCGCTGGCGTCTCCCATGTAACAACTCGTTGCACTATGCCCGGATCGCAGAGCGGCAAGGCCCGATCGTACGCGCTCATCCCGTCTCGCCCTAGCGGACGCATCCGGATGACCATGCCTGACGTTGCATCCACCACCGCCAACCGGTGCGGAGGAAAGGCCAAGGATCGTGTTTCCCGAGGCCGGTGCCCTCCGCCGCCCCCGGTTCGACGACGTCGCCACCGAAGTCACGGCGAAGGGTTTCCACCATGACGCTTTTTCAGCCGGCCATGCCGGCGAACATGCCGGGTTCATAGGAGCCGCCCGGATTGCGCACGATCACGTTGAGCCGGTTGTTGGCGTTGATCATGGCGATCAGGGACACCAGTGCGACGATCTGGTCGTCGTCGTAATGCTTACGCACCCGGTCCCAGGTCTCGTCGGACACACCGTGGTGCGCGTCGGCGATCCGGGTGCCCTCCTCGGTGAGCGCCAGCGCGGCCTGCTCGGCCTCGGTGAACACAGTGGACTCGCGCCAGGCGGCGACCAGGTGGAGCCGGACCGCGCTCTCCCCGGCGGCCGTGGCGTCCTTCGTGTGGTAGTCGATGCAGAAACCGCAGCCGTTGATCTGGCTGGCGCGCAGCATCACCAGGTCCTGCGTGGCCTGGGGGAGTGGCGACTGCTGGATCGCCAGGGCGACGTTGTAGATCCGCTTGGCGATCCTGGCGCCGAGCTCGTTGGTCATCAGATCGATACGGGGTTCCATGGCGTGGTCCTCACTCGCGACGTGGCGTACCGCGCCGATCGGCGGCGCGGCGTCCTGACGAGCAAGAGATCCCGGCGACCCGATCCCTGTGACAACGCGGCCCTGTGACGTGTGTCACCGAACACGGCTGTCACACAGCGGTGAGGACCGGCCTCCTATGCATGGCACAGTCGAGAACCGACAGACAGGAACCGGCGATGACCGAACGCGACGAGCGACCGACGAACGCAGCAGGGCCCCTCGCTCGTGACAGCCGCATGGACTCCTTCGTGGACCCGGCCACGGAGGTGTTCGTCGCTCATCGCAACCTGTTGTTCACCGTCGCCTACGAGATGCTCGGTTCGGCCGCCGACGCCGAGGACGTGCTGCAGGACACCTGGCTGCGATGGGCGGGCGTCGACCTTGGCGCGGTGCGGGATCAGCGTGCCTACCTGGTGCGGATCGCCACCCGCCAGGCCTTGAAACGGTTGCGTACGCTTGGCCGGCGCAGGGAGTCCTACGTCGGGCCGTGGTTGCCCGAGCCGTTGCTGACGGCGCCGGATGTGGCCGAGGACGTCGAGCTGGCCGACAGCGTCTCGATGGCGATGCTGCTGGTGCTGGAGACGCTGTCGCCGACCGAGCGGGCGGTGTTCGTGCTGCGCGAGGTGTTCGATCTGGACTACGACGAGATCGCCGATGCAGTCGGCAAGAGCCAGGCCGCGGTCCGCCAGATCGCCCACCGCGCACGCGCGCACGTCGCCGCCCGCCGGCCCCGCGACGTCGTCTCCCCCAACGCGACCCGCGACGCGCTCCACGCCTTCCAGCAGGCGGTCGAGACCGGCGACCTGCAACGCCTGCTCGACATCCTCGCCCCCGACGTCGTCCTCCTGAGCGACGGCGGCGGACTCAAGCAGGCCGCGTCGGCGCCCGTCGTAGGGGCCGGCACGGTGGCCCACGTGCTGAGCAGGATCACCCCCGCGGCGTCGCTGCAACCGGCACACGTCAACGGCCACCCCGCCCTGATCGTCCGGCTCGACGGCGACATCGACACCGTCATCACGGTGCGCATCGACGACGGCCTCATCACCGGGCTCTACGCCGTACGCAACCCCGAAAAACTGTCGCACATGGAGCGGGAGACCACGATGAGCCGCTGAGCCCGGCGCCCCGCCGGCAAAGCGGCCACCCAGAGCGACTGCGACGACGACCGTGACGCACATCACAGCACCTCGCGCCGAACCCCCACGACCCGGCACAGTACCCACCAACGATGGACGACACGGACCTCCGGCTGCTGCGACTGGTCGCCACCGGTGACGACCATGCCTTCGAACAGCTCTACACCCGGCACGCCCACGCCCTGCTCGCCTACGCCGAAGGACTGCTACGCGACCGCGGCGCCGCCGAGGAGGCCCTGCAGGAAACCTTCATCGCCGTCTGGCGCTCGGCCGGATCCTACGAAGGCCGCTCCACCGTCCGCACCTGGCTGTACGGCATCTGCCGCCGCCAAGCACTCAAACGCATGAACGGCGGCCGCCCCGCCCCACGCCCCCTGGACGAAGCCGCCCACCTCCCATCCACCGAACCCGACCCCGAAGTCGTGGCCCTCGCCCGCGCCGACACCGCCGCCGTCGCCGCCGCGCTCACCGCACTGCCCGCCACCCACCGGGAAGTCCTCACCCTCGCCCTGTCCGCCGGCCTGTCCCACACCGAGATCTCCCACATCCTGGACATCCCCGTCGGCACGGTCAAAAGCAGGCTGTTCACCGCCCGCGCCGCCCTGGCCAGAGCCCTGCCCGTAGATGTCGAGGGGAGACCACGATGACCCACCCCACCCACCACCTGCCCGCCTACACCGCAGGCCACCTCACCGGCGACGACACCGCCGCCGTCGCCGCCCACCTGGCCACCTGCCCCGCCTGCGCCACCCAGGCCCGCGCATGGCACCGCACCGCCACCGCCGTACAGGACGACACCGCACACGTCGCCCCACCGGCCCCGGACCTGCTCGCCGCCATCCGCCGCCGCCTGACCACCACCCCCAACCCCCCCGGCGCGCGGCACGTCCCCGCCTACCGGGGCGACATCGGCACCCGGCCCCTCCACCGGGCACTCGGCATCCTCACCCGCCAGCGAACCCTGATCCGATGGCCCGTCTGGACACTCGCAGCCGCACTCATCGCCGGCGGCGCCATCCTGGCCGCGCTCGCCCCCACCGGCCACGCCGCACAGGTCCTCGCCATGACCGTGCCGCTCGCGGCAGCGCTCGCCGTCGCCGGAGCCTGCGGAACCGACAACGACCCGCCCGCCGAACTCGCCGCCGCCCTGCCCACCCCACCCCGCGTGGTCCTGCTCGCCCGGCTCACCCTCGTGCTCACCGCCACCGTCACCGCCGGCCTGCTGGCCACCCTCGCACTGTCCGCACTCACCCCCGGCGGGGGAGCGGCCGGACTGGTCACCGCCTGGTTCGGCCCCCTCGTCCCCCTGTCGGCCACCAGCTTCGCCCTCTCCGTCCTCTACCGGCCCTCCGCCGGCGTCACCACCGCCCTCGCCCTCTGGCTGGCCCGCGCCCTGTCGACCGGCCAGACCGCCGCGACCGGCCTCAGCCCCGCCGTACTCCGCCTCGTCGACCCCCTGTGGACACCCGGCCCCGCCGTACTGACCTCCGCCGCCGCCCTCGTGGCCGCCACACTCCTGCTCAGCCCGCGCCTGCCCCGATCCCAGCACACCGGACACATCTGGCGATGAACCTTCACGCCCCCGCCGGTACCAACTCCCCGTGAAGCACCTACCCCTGTGGCGGCACGAACTGCGCCGCGCGGGCTGGACCGCATGCGCGGCCCCCGCCGCCGCGCTCGCCGCCACCCTCGCCCTCACGGCGACCGCCGCGGCCTTCGGCACCGCACGCCCCCAACTCGAACGCATCCTGCTCACCGGACTGGAAGCGCTCATCCCGCTGTCGGCCGGCATGGCCGCCGTCGCCGTCGTCTCCCGCGACCCCAGCCGCGAACTCCAGCTCACCCTCCCCACCCCGTACACCACGACCCTCGGCCGCCGCCTGGCCGTCCTCGGCGGCCTCAGCGCCGCCCTGTCCATCGCCTACTCCGCCACACTCGCCATCGGCGGCTGGTGGAACGGGCCCGGCCTGCCGTACGCGCCCCTCGTCTGGGCCGCCCCACTCCTGTGGCTCACCGGGCTCGCCCTCCTGGTCGCCGCACTCGGACGCAGCGTCGTGCTCGCCACCACGACCGTCGCCGCCGTATGGCTCGGCGAACAACTGTTCGCCACGTCCTTCGCCACCACCCCCGGGCTCCGCCCGTTCTTCCTCTTCATGACCACCCGCATCGGCGTCCCCACCGACTGGGACGCCAACCGCGCGGCGCTGGCCACCTCCGGGGCCCTGCTCGCGGCCCTCGCCATGATCCTGCTGCGCCGCCCCGAACGCCTGCTCACCGAGGAGGAGACATGACCATCGCGCGACAGACGTGGGCGGTGACCCGCTACGAGTTCCGCATGCAGATCCGCAAACGGTCCCTGTGGATCACCACCGCCGCCCTCGCCGTCGTCCTCACCCTCACCCAGGGCGACCGCGGACCACGCCACCTGCCGCCCGGCACACCACCCCGCGAGGTGATGGCCGGCTGGGCCCTGCTGATGTCCATCCTCCTGCCCATCGGCTTCGGAATGGTGCTCGCCGACCGCCTCACCCGCGACCGCCGCCTCGGCCTGGCCTCCCTGCTCGAAAGCCTCCCGACCGGCCGGGGCGCACTCGTCGCCGGCAAGTACCTCGGCGGGCTGACCTCCACCGCGGTCCCCGCCGCGCTGGTCCTCCTCACCGCAGCCGCCGGCGAGACCGCCAACCGGCACGACCCCGCCCTGTTCGCCTGGGCTGCCGCCGCCTTCGCCCTGATCACCCTCCCCGGGCTGGCCTTCGTGGCCGCCTTCGCCCTCGTCTGCCCGCTGCTGACGACCGCTCCGCTGTTCCGGGTGCTGTTCGTCGGCTACTGGTTCTGGGGCAACATGCTCAACCCCGACCTGTTCCCCTCACTGACCGGGACCCTGCTGACCCCCCTGGGCGACTACCCGGCGACCTGGCTGACGGGGGAGCGGGCCCTGTACGCGGGCGCCGACGGCTGGCTGGAGTTCCTGCGCCCCCACCCCGGCGGCACGGCGACAATCCTGGCCATCGCCCTGCTCCTCCTGCTCAGCGTCCCGCCCCTCGCCCTGGCCCCACCACTGCTGCGCCGCCGAAACCTGTCCGCCTGACCTCCCGAAAGACACCCCGCATGGACATCCAGATCTCCGGGCTGCGCCGCACCTTCGGCAAGGTCACCGCCCTTGACGGACTCGACCTCGCCGTCCCCGGCGGCATGTACGGCCTGCTCGGCACCAACGGTGCAGGCAAGACCACACTCATGCGCGTACTCGCCGGAGTCCTGCCGCCAACCGCCGGCACCGTACGCGTCGGCGGCCACGACCTCACCACCAGAAGCGGCCGCCTGGCCGTACAACGCCGCCTCGGCTACCTGCCCCAGGACCTGGGCCTCTACCCGGACCTGTCGGCCCAGGAGTTCCTCGACTACGTCGGCCTGCTCAAAGGACTCGACGACAGCGCCGCCCGCCGCCGCCAGATCGGGGAGCTCCTCGACATGGTCGGCCTGACCGGCGCCGCCACCCGTAAGCTCCGCGGCTTCTCCGGCGGCATGCGCCGCCGCGTCGGCATCGCGCAGGCCCTGCTCGGCGACCCCGCCCTGGTCGTGGTCGACGAGCCCACCGCCGGCCTCGACCCCGAGGAGCGCATCCGCTTCCGCACTCTCCTGGCCTCCATCGCCGCCGGCCGCACCGTCCTGCTCAGCACCCACATCGTCGAGGACGTCGCCCAGACCTGCCGTGACACCGCCGTCATGGCCCGCGGCCGGGTCGTCTTCAACGGTCCGGTCGCCGACATCGTCCAGCAGGCCGAAGGCGTCACCTGGGAACTGGTCGGCCAGGGACCGCCACCCGCCACCGGCGTCGTCGTCTCCGCCGTCAGCCGCTCCGACGGCACCCACTACCGTCTCGTCAGCCCCGCCCGGCCCGACCCCCGCGCCGTACCGGTCCAGCCCTCGCTGGAGGAGGGGTACGTCGCGCTCATGCACGCGGGCACGAGCGGCTGAACAGCGGGGGAGAGGGGAATGGTCACGCTGAGTAGTCGCCGGATCCACCACTCGCACCGAGGGCGCCGCACCGGCACCGGATCCTCCTCGCGCGCACCGGCCCTGCGCAGGCACGCCCACGCGCCGACCCCTCCAGGGCAGCCGTGCCGGAGGGGTCGGCTGGCGAACCGGGTTGTCCCGGCCGCCCGCGAATGATCACTTATAGACAACAGGGGGAGTAGTCCGCTGACCGCTGAGCCCGTCGTCGGCCCCGATGTCCTCCGGCGCCACGCCCGGCCGGACGAGCAGCACGACCGGCCCGATCCTGTGCCGCGATCCCGAAGCGCACGAGCACCGTCGCCCGGCCCGGCCTGGGGAGACGGTGACGACGACCGCCGCACTCAACCGCTCGCGATCGTCCGCCGGTACGCGGCCACGAACCGGTAGGAGGAGTGGCCGGAAGTAGCCAACTTGACATAATGTTTATTATCGAGCAACGCCGAAAGGGGCTCGAAGGGCGGTTGGCCTGGAGTTTCGGAACGGCCTTCAAAGTGCGCATGACACCATCTCTGCGCTGTCGCCGCGACGAGGCCGTCAGTCGATCTGCTCGGCCAGTGCGACGACGATGCCCTCGGGGCCGCGGATGTAGCAGAGCCGGTAGGCGTCCTGGTACTGCGCCACCTCGCCGACGAGTTCGGCGCCGTGGGTGCGCAGGCGGGCGATGACGTCGTCGATGTCGTCGACGGCGAACATGATGCGGCGAATGCCCAGCGTGTTCGCCGGGGCGTCCTCCGGCACGCCGCTGATCGCCGCCGGCGTGTGATACTTCGCCAGCTCGATCCGCCCGTGGCCGTCCGGGGTCTGCATCATCGCGACGTCGACTCGTTGGTCGTCGAGCCCGACGAGACGTGCCGCCCAACGCCCCTCGATCAGCGCCTTACCCTCCAGCTCCATGCCGAGTTCTACGAAGAACGCAATGGCGGCCTCAAGGTCGTCGACGACAATGCCGACGTTGTCCATCCGCTGAATCGTCATGATGGTCCTCCTCTGTCGCGCGGGCCCGTCGTGGCCACTGGCGTACCTGAGACGGAGCCGGTGCCACATTCTCGACATCCGGGTCCCAAGATCTTGCTTCTGGCCGTCACCACCGGGCGCGCACCACTCCTCTGGTACGACAAATCCTCTGGTACGACAAAGCCCACCGAGGGACAAAGATGCCCATTCGGTCCTATACCGGACAGAAGGTGAATTCTGTTCGGTATAGGAGGACGGTCATGTCCGGTCTCTTTGTCGGTGACTCCGCGGCTGCTGGATCGGCTGCTGTTCGCACCGCACGAGGATGCCGGTCATGCGGTGCGAACGCCTTGGCTATCTATCCGCGGCCCGGGCAGGCGCTCGCTCCGGCGATCTCGATCCCCTCGGCCGATCCAGGCCGCCGGCGCGCCGCTCCCCCGTTTGCCGGCCTGGTCAGGGAGCGACGAGGCGGTGGCCCTGACCGAGGTGCCGCCTGAAGAACCGTAGCGAGCTGTCGGTCTCGAACTCGGGGATCTCCCCATGCTTGCCGGGATTGGCGTGCAGCGTCTTCTCGACCGAGGCCAGGGCGTCGAACAGTGCCAGGCCCTGGGCCCGCGGCACCCGCTCGTCGTCCCACTGCAGCAGGAACTCCACCGGGACGGTGATCCGCGCCGCGGCCTCGGCCGATGCCAGCGCCCCGCCCAGGCCCAGCACCGCCGCACGGACCCGGGGTTCGGCCGCGACGAACGGAACGCCGAGCCCGCACCCCAACGACACACCCCAGTAGCCCACCGGGCCGACGCCCACGTGCTCAAGTCGCTGGAGCGCGGTCAGCGCCGCCCGCCACTCCGGGACGGTCTGGCGAGCCACGAGCGCCTGGAAACCGGCGATCAGCGGAGCCGGCTCCTCCCCGGCCGCCACGCGAGCCTGGTTCTCGGTCGCGATCTTGTCGTACCTCTCGTCCTTCGGCCGGTCGCCATGGCCGGGCACGTCCACCGCGGCCACCGCGAAACCGCACTCGACCACGAAGCGGCGCGCCCGGGCCACGACGTCGGGGGCCTTCTTGTGCCGGCCGCCGCCGTGTCCCATCAGGATGAGGGGCCGAGCGCCGGCGGCGCCTTCCGGCGTCCAGAGCGCGCCAGGGATCTCTTCGAGGGTGAAGAGTTGTTCGCGAACGCCGTCGGACGACGTCTCAGAGATGAAGCGCAATGCGATTCACGCCTTTCGGGATGCCTACTGCGGGCACTCCCCTAGGCCATGCGACGGAGGGAGCCCCGACCTGTCACAGCGTTGATCGGTCTCACCTCCTCAGTTCGCAGCGATGCGCGGCGGTGGCGAACTTATCACGGATCTCGCAAGGCAGGGCTCCTCCCCCACCACGTAACGAATGGGTACAGATGTGGTGTTGCCACATTCCTGAGGTGACGATAACGTGAAAACCATGACTGCCGGGTCGGCCATGGGCCACAAGCGAGTGAGGCACCCGGCCTCGGCGTGAGGGCCGGGCGGGCGCGAGGCCCGCCGCATTTCTCTGACCTCCTGATTCGGAATTCTTCTTCCCGCGTATCGGCGTGCCCGCGTATCGGCAACCCCTCGGCGTCGGCGAAATCGCAGCCGCGCCGTCCCTTCGCCGTGCGCGTTTCCGTCATTCCTTCATAACCGCCGGTCCTCATTCGGCGACGCGGTCGATTCGCCATGCCCGAAACAAGAAAGCAGAGAATGCCGTACGACTTCAACCAGCAGATCATTCAGGAATTCCGCGCGAACCGCGGAATAGTGGGCGGCCCTTTCGAGGGAGCCAGGCTGCTCCTCCTGACCACCACCGGCGCCCGCTCGGGAGTCCGCCACACCGTCCCCCTCGGCTACCTGCATGACGAGGGGGGCCGCATGCTGGTCATCGCCTCGGCCGGCGGTGCGCCGCACCACCCGGCCTGGTATCACAATGTGCGCGCCGACCCCCACGTCACCGTGGAGACGGGCGTCTTCACGATCGAGGCCGAGGCCACTGTTCTGGAAGGCGAGGAACGCGAGCGGCTCTTCGCCCGTGCTGTGGAGGCGGACTCCGGCTGGGCCGACTATCAGGCGAAGTCCGGCCGCGTCCTGCCCGTCGTCGCGTTGACTCCGCGCTCCGCTTCCTTCCCGGACCTTCCGGAAGGCGAGGTGCTGAAGGCGATCCACGACGCCTTCCGGCGGGAACTGGCCTTGATCCGCGCCGACGCCGCGGTCTCGGGCCCGCGTGTGGGCGCGCAGTTGCGGGTCAATTGCCTGGCCGTGTGCGGTGGGCTGCGTCACCACCACACGGCGGAAAGCGGCCAGTTGTTTCCGCACCTGCGTGACCGCCACCCCGAACTCGACGCGGTCCTTGATCGTCTGCACGCCGAGCACGCGGTCCTGGACCGCCTCCTCGACGACCTGCAGAAGCTGCTCTCATCGGGACCGGCCGACCTGCTGACCGAGGTTGACCGGCTCATCGCGCAGATCGACAACCACCTCTCCTATGAAGAACGGCACCTGCTCCCCCTGTTGAACGCACTGCCGCCCCGGCACGAGGACCATCTGAACGTCACGCGCGTCCCCGCCACCTCCGACGACAACGCTGCCGTGACGGCCGCGATCCGGGCTCTGTTCACTCGCACCCCGGCGCTCGCCGCCGATGTGACGCCCGCGCTCGCTCATACCGGAGGCGTACCAGGACAGTGGGTCAGCGCCGCCGGAGGGTCGGCCACCGAGGACGGCGTCACGCTGTACGTGCACGGAGGCGGCTTCGAGCGCACCCAGCCGACGCTGGAGCCTCTCATGGCCTGCCGCCTTTCCCAGGCCACCCGGCGTCCCGCGTTCAGGGTGGACCAGCGCCTGGCCCCCGACCATCCGTACCCCGCCGCCTTGGACGACGTCGTGGCCGTCTACCGGAGCCTGCTGGAGCAAGGCGTTCCCGCCGAGCGCACCATCGTGTGCGGCGAGTCGTCGGGCGGCACGCTCGTCCTGTCGGCGCTGCTGGCGCTCAGGCAAGCGGGCGATCCCCTGCCCGGCGCGGCCGTCGCGATTTCCCCGCTGACCGACCTGACCCTGTCGAGCCGGTCCCTGGACACCAACGACGGCCGCGATGTGATCAACCGCCGTGTCGCCGAACACGTCACCGCCCAGTATCTGGCGGGGGCCCGCGCCGATCAGGCTCCTCAGTCTCCGCTGCACGGCGACCTGCACGGCCTGCCTCCGCTCCTGCTCGTGGCCGGCACCGCAGAGGTGCTGCTGGACGACACCCGTCGCTTCGCCGCAGCCGCCTCGGCCGCCGGCGTCGACGTGGCCCTCGACCTGTATGAGGGCATGCCGCACGCCTTTCACGCGAGCGTGATGGCACAGGACCTACCCCCCATCGCCGTGACGTTCCTGCGCCGCCTCACCGACTGGGTCGCTGAGACCCAGGCAGGGGGCACGAGGCGTTGATCAGCCCATAGACGCCCCTGACCGCCCGAGCAGAACAACCGGCTCAGCGCCCCATTCCGAGAGGGACGCTCGAGAATCGCGGCTGCTCGGGCGGTCACCTCGGGGTCCACGTCTCTTGCGGGGTTGAAGAAGAAGCCCGGAAGGCCGACCGTGTCACCGCCCGATATAGTTTCCAAGGAATATAGTGCAGTGGAAGCTACTTACGGCGGGAGTACACCCATGAGCAAGGAACAGCGCGCTCAGATCGACGCGATGCTGCGACAGCCCCGGCCCGCCGGCCCCCGTTCGGTCGAGGCGATCCGAGCCGGATTCAGGGCGATGATGGCCCAGATGATCGTGCCCGGCGGCATCCGCGTCACGCAGACGACGTTGGGCGCCCGGCCCGCACTGCATGTCGAGCCGGACGACGGGCGCCGCGCCGGGACGATCCTGTACTTCCACGGCGGCGGCTGGGTTTTCGGCTCTCCAAAGACGGCCCTGTCGCTGACGGGAAACCTGGTGGCCAAGACTGGCTTCGGGGCGTACTCGGTGGACTATCGGCTTGCCCCCGAGCATCCGTTCCCGGCCGCGATCGAAGACACCCTGGGCGCCTACCGCGCCCTCCTCGACAGCGGCAGAGATCCCTCGACGATCGCGTTCGTCGGCGACTCCGCGGGCGGCGGCCTCACCGTCACCACCTGCCTCGCCGCCCGCGACGCGGGTCTTCCGCTGCCCGCCGCCATCGTGGCGTTCTCTCCGGGCCTCGACGCCACCCGGACGGGCGAGAGCATGGACACCAAGGAAGGACTCGACCCGATCTTCACCCGTGAGGCGGTCGAACGCACCGGGGCCATGTACCTCGCCGGAGCCGACCCGCACCAGCCCCTGCTCAGCCCGGCCGTCCTCGCCGATCTGACCGGCTTCCCCCCGATGCTGCTCCAGGTGGGCACCAATGAGATCCTGCTGGACGACTCCACGCGCCTGGCCGCGCGCGCCAGGGCGGCCGGAGTGGATGTCATCCTGGACATCACCGCCGACGTGCCGCACGTGTTCCAGTCGTTCGCCGGTGTCCTGGACGAGGCGGACGAGGCATTGGACCGCGCGGCTCTCTTCCTCGGTCAGCGCGTTCGCACTGGGGGCGCGGCGCCCACGCCGGAATAGGACCGGCCCCGGCCCTGGGCCGCCGCCTCGCACCGGCCGCCGCCACCGCGCGGGTCAGGTCAGGTCCGGCGCCGCCTGTTCGCTGGTTGGCGCCGACGTGTCGTCGGGGACGGTGTACGAGGTCTTCCGGCGGGTGCCGAGTGTGAGGAGCAGCGAAGCCGCTGTCAGCGCCACACCGAACCAGACGACTTTCGTGACGCCCAGATGATCGGCGATCAGTCCGCCGAAAAGCGCCCCGAGGGCGATGGACGTGTTGTACGCCATGGTGTTGAGTGACATCGCGGCTTCGAAGGTGTGGGGCGCGGCGGCTTGCGTCATGTTGACCTGGGAGAGCTGGACGACGCCGAAGGAAACACCCCACAGAATCAGCGTGATGATCGACCCCGCGTGCCCGTGGGCGATCGTGAGCAGCGACAGCAGGGACGTCACGAGTCCCCCGCAGCCGACGATGAAGCCGCCCCGCGGATTTCTGTTCACCGTGTATCCGGCGACGAAGTTCCCGGCCGCGCCTCCCGCGCCGTAGACCATCAGCGCCGCGGTGATGAAGAAGGGCGTGGCGGACGCGCTTTGCTCCAGGTAGGGGCGCACGAACGTGTACGCACCGAAATGGCCGAGCACGAAGAGTACGACGGTGAACAGCACCAGACGTAGCGGCACGTTCTTCAGCGGGAGCCCGAAGACTTCCCGCACCGAGACCGCGTTCGTCGACGGCAGGGAGGGAACGACGGCGACGACCGCGAGGAACACCAGCGCGCTGAGGCCGGCCCAGATCAGGAACGTGGTTCGCCAGCTGGTGAGGCTTTCCAGGACTGTTCCCAGTGGTATGCCCACGACCGCGGCGATCGAGATTCCGGACATCACGATCGCGGCTGCCCTGCTCGCGTGGCGTTCCCGAACAAGGCGCATCGCCATGCTCACGCCTATGGCCCAGAACACTCCGCTGGCGAAGCCCATGATGAGCCGTGTTGTCAGGACCAGTGGATAGTTCGGCGAGATGGCGGTGATCGTGTTGCCCAGGGTCAGTGTCGCCAGGAGCGTGGACAGTAGGACGCGTCGGTTGACGCGCCTGGTCCATGCCACGATGAAGGGCACGCCGAGCCCGGCTGAGACACCGTACAGAGTGACCATCAGCCCGGCGGTGCCCACGGATATGCGCAGGCTTGCGCTTATGGGAGTGAGCAGGCCGACGGGCATCAGCTCGGTCGTGAGGAAGACGAAGAGACTGGCGGTGATGGCCGCGACGCCGAGCCATGCTCTCAGGGTCGAGTGCGCGTGTGTGTCGTAGGTGACCAATTTTGTTCTTTCTGATGGTTGATCGTCCGCGAGCTCAAGGGCCGCCGGTGTCAACAAGGGTGCGCGACCATCGATCGATGAGTCCAACACATACTTTTCATCGATATCGATCGTGGTTCACTATGGTCGGGTGGAGCTGCAGCAGCTGAGGTATGTCGTGGCGGTCGCGGAGACCAGGAACTTCACCCGGGCGGCCGAGCGCTGCCGTGTGGTGCAGTCGGCGCTCAGTCATCAGATCGCCGCTTTGGAGCGGGAGCTGGGCGCGCGGTTGTTCGAGCGGACCAGCCGGCGTGTACGGCTGACGCCGGCCGGAGAGGCGTTCCTCGCCGCTGCCCGGGAGTGTCTGGAGGCCGCGGACCGCGCGCGTGCCGAGGTGGCGGCCGCCGCCGGGGAGATACGCGGGCGGCTCGCCGTCGGCACAATCCCCACGGTGACGGCCGTCGACCTGCCGGCCGCCTTGAGGGACTATCGTCGGCGCTATCCGCGGGTGCATATCACGCTCGCCGCGGCGGGCAGCGATGAACTGGTCGAGCGGGTCCGGCAGGGTGGCGTCGACATCGCGTTCCTCGGCCTGCCACCGCGTGCGGAACCCAGGGGTGTGCAGAGTCGCCGCCTCGGCGGAGGCGAGCTGGTCGCCGTGGTCGCGCCCGATTACCACCGGGTGGAGAACGAGGTGGATCTGCGGAGCCTGGCGGACGAACCGTTCATCGACTTCCGCGTCGGCGCGGCCGGTCGAGCGCAGTCGGACGAGGCCTTCGCGGCCGCGGGGGTGCGACGTGAGGTGCCTTTCGAGGTGTCGTCCGCCGAGCTCATGGTCGATCTGGTACGGCAGGGTCTCGGCGTCGGCATGCTGCCTGCCGCGTACGCGCCACGCTTTCCCGACCTGCGGGTCATTCGCCTTCGCGATGCTCCCACGCGGGTGGAGTACCTGATCTGGGACAACCGGCCGTCCCCGGCGGCCACGGCCTTCCTTGAGCTGATTCGCACTGATCCTGCGGACTCCGCGTGATCAGCCATGTGTAGCGGAGCCGAGTCGTCGGTCTGCCCACTCTAGAGGGAGTTACATGATTACAATGCAATCATGATCTTATCCTTCGACAGCGCGGCCCCCGGGGCGATGCTCACATGATCGTCGAGTACATCCGCTACCGGATCGGCCGGCAGGACGCGGAAGAGTTCGAGGCCGCCTACGAACGTGCCGCGGTTCCCCTGGCGGCCGCGCCGCAGTGTGTGGACTACGAACTGTCCCGGTGCGTGGATGAGCCCGAGTGGTACATCCTGCGTATCACGTGGACCTCGGCCGACGATCACCTGCAGGGTTTCCGCGGTGGCGAGCACTTCGCGGCGTTCTTCTCCGCGATCAAACCCTACGTCCGGCAGATCGAGGAGATGCGGCACTACGAGCGCACCGCCGTGCGCGGCACCGGCTCCTCGGTCCCGAGCCTGTACGACTGGGCGGGTGGCACCGAGGCGTTCGAGCGGCTCACCGAGACGTTCTACGAGCAGGTTCTCAAGGACGATCTGATCGGTCCCCTCTTCGCCCACATGGACCCGGGACACCCCAAGTACGTCGCGATGTGGCTGTCGGAGGTCTTCGGCGGGCCGTCCCGCTACACCGACGAGCGGGGCGGCTACCACCACATGCTGGTCCAGCACCTCGGCAAGGCCATCACCGAACCTCAGCGCCGCCGATGGGTGAATCTCCTCATGGACGCGGCCGACGTGGTCGGCCTGCCCGCGGACCCCGAGTTCCGCGCCGCCTTCGCGAGCTACATCGAGTGGGGCACCCGCCTCGCGTTCGCCAACTCCCAGCCCGGCGCCCGCCCTCCGCAGCAGGCTCCCGTTCCCCGCTGGGGCTGGGGTGTGGCCCCGCCCTACTCCCCTACGTCATGATCTGACGAGGCCGGCGGGGGTGATCGATCCCCGCCGGCGCGGTACCGGACATCGACGCGGTGGGTCAAATGAGCGGCACGCCGAGCTGGGCCAGCAGCTCCAGCTGGTCGAAGTAGAGGCGCAGGCTGACGATCAGCCCGTTCTCGATGGCGCAGACATAGCAGCAGCGGAGATTCAGCGGACGGCCTGTCGGCGGGATGACCCGGCCGCCCGGTCCCAGGTAACGCCCCTTGTGGGTGCCGATGAGCACCAGTTCGTCGACCGTCATGTCGTCGACGTCGAACGACTCCAGGACCACCGTGTGCACGTCCGGGAAGGCCGCCCAGAACTCCTCCAGGTAGGAGCCCAGTTCCTCACGGCCCTCGGCCATGCCTTCCGGGGTGAGGAACGCCCCGTCAGGGCTGACCGTGCCGAGCAGCGCGTCGATGTCGTGCGCATTGAACGCGGCGTTGTATCTGTCTCGCACCCGGCGGGCTTCGCCCACGATGTCGATCCCCTCCCCTCTGGGAGGAATGCCCTCAGAACACGACAAGGTGTCCCTCCCGCCGTAGTCTTTGCCGGGGGTTGTTCACGGCCGTTGCCCGCCGGGGGCGTCGTCGTCTCGTACGGTGAAACCGCCCCGGTCGTCGAAGATCACCGTGTGGACCGCGTCGAATCCGTCCGACGGGCGTGGGCGGCGCAGGCGCTTCACCGTGGCGTGGATGCCGACCTCGGGCACTCGCGCGCGGCCGGGCCGCCGCGCGTTGCGGTCCAGGGACGCCGTGAGGTCGGGAGGGAACCAGTAGGCCACAACCCGGGCGCCGTGTTCCTTCGCGGCGACGACGAGCGGGCCCCACTCCTCGGGGGAGGGATTGGTGTTGTCCACGGCCACGTTCCGCCCCTCCTCCAGCGTCTCGGCGATGACCCGGAGCTGGCGTCGCTGCCGGTGGCGGGCGTTGGGCCAGTTGTCCTTGCTGACGTGGGCGTGTGTCGCCGCCAGCCGCTGCAGGTAGAAGGTGGTCTTGCCCGATGCCTGCAACCCGACGAGGACGGCGACCTCCCGGCTCGTCATGGCCGCGTCTTCCGCGCCGGGGTCATACCTCATCCTCCCCCGGGGAGGTCCGGTGAGGTCCCGGTGGGGGCAGGGGGCCGCGCTCTGGTCCGGGGCGTCCGTCCGGGGGCGGGTGATCGGCCACTTCGGGAGTGTCGCCGCCGCTCCCCTGGCCGTGCAACGGGATTTCCCCGCGGGTGGTCTCGTACGATCACGGCATGTCGGATGGGCCGCTCCCCCACGCCAGGGAAAACTTCGATGTCGCCGCGTACGTGCGGCGTGTCAGGGGTGGTCCCTGTTTCGTCTGCGCGGTGGTGGCGGGCGACCCCGCGTACGTCTTCGAACAGGTCGTGTTCGAAGACGATCTTCACATCGCGTTTCTCGACCGTTACCCCACGTTGCCGGGGAAGGTCCTGGTGGCGCCGAAGGCCCACGTCGAGCATGTGGTTCGCGACCTGGACGAGGAGGCGTACGTGCGGCTCATGCGGACGGTGCGCCGGGTCGCCCTGGCGGTCGAGGCGGTCGTCCCCTCGGAGCGTACGTATCTGCTGTCACTGGGCAGCGGGCAGGGCAACGCCCACCTGCACTGGCACATCGCGCCGCTGCCGCCGGGGATTCCGTACGAGCGGCAGCAGTTCCACGCGCTGATGACGGAGAACGGGGTGATCCCGTGGTCGCCGCGGCAGGCGGCCGACCTCGCGGAGAGGCTGCGGGCGGCGCTCGCCGGTCCGGCCGGACCGCGTTTGCCCGAGGGGCGCGAGGAGGAGCTGACCGGGGGTGGGGTCAACCGTGTCGTGCGGGTCGGGGGCACGGTGCGCCGGCCGGCCCGCCGGTGGACGCCGGCGGTGCACGCTCTGCTGGACCATTTGGCGGCGGCCGGGTTCGGTGGCGCGCCGAGAGCTCACGGGTGCGACGGCGAGGGCCGGGAGGTGCTGGATTTCCTCCCGGGTGAGGTGCCGAACTATCCCCTGCCGGCGTACGCGATGACGGATGAGGCGCTGGCCGAGGTCGGGGCGCTGCTGCGGGACTATCACGACGCGACGGTGGGTTTCGCGCCTCCGGAGGGCGCCGAGTGGTACTTTCCGCCACGCGCTCCGGCCGAGGTGATCTGCCATGGTGACGTGGCGCCGTACAACTGCGTGTTCCGGGAGGGGCGGCCGGCGGCGTTCATCGACTTCGACACCGCGCATCCGGGGCCGCGGGTTTGGGATGTGGCCTATGCCGCCTACCGGTTCGTGCCGTTGCATGATCCAGGCCGTGACGAGAGCGCTCCGGGGGTGGAGGAGCAGGCGCGGCGGCTGCGTGTGTTCGCCGATGCCTATCGGCTTGGAGTGGAGGCCCGGGAGGCGCTGACGCGGACGGCGCGGGCGCGGCTGGAGCATCTGGTCGCACACATGCGTGCGGAGGCGGCGGCGGGTCATGAGGCGTTCGCCGCTCATGTCGCGGAGGGGCACGATCTGCTGTATCTCACCGACAGCGCGCATATCGCGCGTCATGAGGTGCTGTTCCTGGCGGCGCTTTCGTCGGAGGGGCAGGGCGGCAGGGTGGGGATGTCGGCGGGGTAGAGCGAGAGCAGCAGCCCGTACGGCTCGCCGCCGGGGGGCGGGGTGCGGCCGGGAGGGGGCAGGAGGTCGCGGAGACGGGCGATGAGCGCGTGGGCCTCCTGCTGGGTGAGCCAGAGGTGGTTCAGCAGGGTGTGCTCGGCCTGTCCGGGCCGGGCGGGCAGCATCTCGGCGAGGGCGGCCCTGACGAGGAAGTCGGGGCCGGCCGCGGCCTCCTCGTGCAGCCGGAAGCCTCGGCTGACCAGGGCGAGGGTCTGTTCGGTGCCGCCGCGTACGTGCCGGGTGCCGGCGAGGCGGACGATGCCGGCTTCGCGCAGGACGCGGACGTGGTAGCCGATGGTGCCCTTGGCGGCCCGCAGTGCCGCGGCCAGTTCGCCGAGCGTCGCGGGGCGCTGGCGGAGCAGGTTGACGATGCGGTGACGGACGGGGTGGCCGAGAGCCTTGAACTGGGCGGGGGTACGTAGCTCCAGGAGGTCGGGCTCGTGCGGGGGTGTGGCGGGGTGTTCCCCCGTCGTCGTCTCGTCGCTCACGGGAGAAAGTGTCGAGGATCGTCGATGCTTTGACAAACGGGTGGGCGGGCCAGCAGAATCGGCGGGCCGGAAGCGTCGAAAACTCTCGACGCTTGATGTGTCAGATGGAGGAAGCCGATGCCTCATTCGACGGCGTACGTCGTCACCGACAGGCCCGAGCGCTACATCAAGCAGCTCGTGTCGCACATGGGCCACAAGGTGGAGACCGTGCTCGGCGGCGACGGCCGGGCGGTGATCGAGCTGCGGTCCGGGCGTTGCGTGCTGAGGCCGCGCGGCGGCGGGTTCGAGATGATCGCGACCGCGGCTGCCGAGGAGGCGCTGCTCGGCGTGCGGGACGTGGTCACCCGTCACCTGCTGCGGTTCGCCACCCAGGAGGAGCTCGTGGTCGACTGGTCGCCGCCGGTCGGGGGTGACGCGGCGTGGACTCTGTCCCCCGTCGTGGACGACTACCTGCTCACGCACTGCTCTCCCGCGGACGAGGTGCTGCGGGATCTGGTGGTCAGGACGCGGGAGGAGACGGGCGGCGCGGCCGGGATGCAGGTCTCGCACGACGAGGGCGCCCTGCTGACGATGCTGACGCGGATGTCGGGTGCCCGCCTGGCCGTGGAGGTGGGGGTGTTCACCGGCTACTCCTCGATCTGCATCGCGCGGGGGCTGCCGCCGGAAGGGCGGCTGCTGGCGTGCGACGTGAGCACGGAGTGGACGTCGATCGCCAGGAACTACTGGGAGCGCGCGGGGGTGGCCGACCGCATCGACCTGCGGATCGGGCCGGCGCTGGAGACGCTGCGCGCGCTTCCGGCCGAGCCGGTCGTCGGTTTCGCCTTCATCGACGCCGACAAGGTGAGCTACCCGGATTACTACGAGGAGGTGGTGACGCGGCTGAGTCCCGGCGGCCTGGTCGTGCTCGACAACGTGTTCCAGGGCGGGCGCGTGTTCGACCCGGCCTTCCAGGGGGACGCGCAGGTGGCCGTACGCCGCCTGAACGACACGATCGCACAGGACAGCCGGGTCGAGTCGGTGATGCTGCCGGTGCGCGACGGCGTCACGATCGCCCGGCGGGTGGGCTGACCCGCCGGGGCCGCCCGATCACCCGCCCACGGGGCTCAAGCTGGGGATCCGCTACCCCGACTCCGCGGCAGGCGCGGCGACGAAGCGGGACATCGGCTACCACGACGACTCCTTCTGCTACCGAGAGGGCTCGCCGCCGGCCGGTGTCACGCTGCCGCAGGCGCTCGGCGGGGCCGGCCTCCTCCGCGGGCCGGCCACGCAGGCGTGCTCAGGCCAGGGCGAGGAGGCTGACGGCGACGGCGGCGGCGCCCAAGCCGACGAGCTGGGCGCGGTGGATGCGCTCGGCGAGCACGCCGCGGGCGAGCAGGACCGTGCCCGCCGGGTAGAGGGCGGTGACGACGGCGACGACGGAGAGGTCCCCGAAGGCCGCGTCCGTGTCGTGGCCGCCGACGCCGTCGCGCCTCCCGCCACGTTCGACGCCGACGCCCCGCACGTCTACCGCTCCTCGGGCACCGGAACCTGCAGCCTGATCATGACTGTCCACCTGCCTCCCGGCCCCGCCTGACGAACCGGCCAGGAGCCGGAAGGGCTGACTGTTCCTTGGGGCGGGGCTTACGATCACCGCATGCCTAACATCGGTCCGTTCGAGCTGTTGGTCCTCGCCGTCATCGTGATCGCGCTTCTCGGTGTGGGGCTCGCCGCCGTGCGGGCCGGTGCCCGCCCCGCCGGGCCGCTGGCGTGGCGCAGCCCCGGCCTGCTGCCGCCGGTCTCGGCCGACCTGCAGCACCGGGTGCGGGAGCTGTACGCCGACAACAAGAAGATCGAAGCGATCAAGCTGATCCGCGAGCAGACCGGGCTGGGCCTGAAGGAGGCCAAGGATCTGGCCGAGGCCCTGGTTTCCGGACGGCCGCTGCCGGTGGCCCCGGGCCACGCGCGGCCCGATCTGGCGTCGCGGGTGCGGGAGCTGAAGGCGGCCGGACGCGGCGAGCAGGCGGTGTTCCTGGTGCGCGGCGAGACGGGCATGGGCCAGTCGGAGGCCGAGCGGTTCGTCGACGCGATCGACGCCGTCGACGCGGAGGGCGGCGAGGGGTAGGAGAGCGCCGTCGCGGCGTTTGCTGTCGGTGCGGCTCGGTACGGTGTCGATCATGCTGCCCGTACAGGTGAACAGGCTGACCGTGCAGGAGGCCGGGGACCGCTATGTGGAGCTGGTCCGGGCCAAGACCGTGACGGGTGCGCTGTCGCCCGCCACGGCCGAGGTCTACGCGCGGGACGTGGCCACGTTCGTACGGCTGGCCGGGCCGGACCGGGTGCTGGACGACCTGACCGGTGAGGACGTGGACGCGGTGCTGCTGGCCTTCGCGCGCAAACCGGACGAGCGCAGGAAGGGCGACGGCCAGGGGAAGGGCACGGGGAAAAGCACGGGGAAGGACACCGGGCAGAGCGCGGCGTCGCAGGCGCGGTTCCGCCGGTCGGTGTCGGCGTTGTTCCGGCACGCCACGTCGGCGGGCTGGGTGCATCTGGATCCGATGGCGGCCTCGTCGGTGCGGGCGCGGGAGCGGGGCGGGCTGCGGCCGGAGCGCCGGGCGCTGACACGGGAGCAGGCCGAGGGCCTGATCGAGGCCGCGGGCTCCCCCGCCGCGCCGCCCGCGGAGGCGACCGGCTCCGGCGCGGGGCGCCGCAGGCGGGCCGACCAGCGGACGGACGTGCGTGACGCGCTGGTGGTGCTGCTGCTGACCACACTGGGTCCGCGGGTGTCGGAGCTGGTGCGGGCCAACGTGGAGGACTTCTACACCAACGACGGGGTGCGTTACTGGCGGATCTTCGGCAAGGGCGGGCGCACCCGGGATGTTCCGCTGCCCGAGGCCGTCGCGGCGGCGCTGGACGCGTACCTGGCGGTGCGGGCGGGCGAGGACGGTGAGAAGGCGCTGTTGCTGTCCTGGCGGGGCAGGCGGCTGGCGCGGGGCGATGTGCAGGCGGTCATCGACCGGGTGCAGCGGCAGGTGGATCCCGGGCGGCGCCGCGCGGTGACCCCGCACGGGTTACGGCACACCACGGCGACGCACCTGCTGGCGGACGGCACCGACATGGACGCGGTGCGGCGGGTGTTGGGCCACAGCGATCTGTCGACGCTCGGCCGCTACCGGGACGACCTGCCCGGGGAACTGGAGGTGGCGATGGGGTCGCATCCGCTGCTGCGCCGCCGGCGCGGCCGGGCCGGGCGGAACGACCAGGCCGGGCCGGACGCCTGACGGAGGGTGTTCAGGCGCTGCGCACGGGTTGCCGCAGGATGGTGCGGATGGCCGCGGGGTCGGTCTCCTGGACGCCGCTCAGGTAGATCTCGTGGTGGAGCCCGGCCGGGACGAGGCCGTGGGCGCGCATGAACTCGTCCATGAGCGCGAGCGACTTCGGTTCCTCGGCGAAGGAGCCGTGGTGGGTCATCTGGACGCACCGCCCGTCGGTGAAGGTGACGAGCTGGACGGCGTCGATGCCGGGGGCGGGGCGGGCGGCCTCGCGGGCCTGTTCGGCGAGGGCGGGGTCGAGGGTGGCGGGCAGGCGCAGGAACAGGTGCCAGTGCCATTCGTCCCTGGGAACGTCGAGGGGATGGCGGGTGACGTCCTCGACCCACCAGCGGCCTTCGAGAACGGGCATGGGCAGTCCCCCGGCGAGGCCGGTGAGGGGTCCCGCGACGGCGTACAGGGCGGTGATCGCGGCGAGGTGCGCGGGCCCGCCGGGTGCGCCGCGTCCGGTGACGCCGAGTCCCGTTACGGGGCCGAAGTCGGCGATTTCGGGGGTGTCGGCGGCGGAATACCAGTTCATTCTTCGTCCTCCAGTCGGATCATCAGATGGGTGACCAGCCGCTCGGGCGGGGTGGTCGCGGGGTCGGAGACGTAGGCCTCGCGGAGGGGGCCGGTTGGGGCGTGCCCGCGTTCCGCGCACCAGGTGAGCAGGGCGTGGGCGGTGAGCGAGATCTGGTCGTAGGGACCGACGTGGGCGGCGGTGGCGAACGTGCCGCCGGGCAGGATCTCGGGGTAGGCACCGGGCACCCGCGGCAGGCCGGTGCCGGTGAGGGCGACGGCGACGGGGATGGACTCGCCGTAGTCGAGCGGGAACAGTCCGACGAGGGCGGGTGCGGGTGGCTCGGCGGCTATCAGCCGGGCGACGCAGGCGGAGGTGGCGCGGCCGATGTCCTCGGGGGTGGCCGCCAGGTCGCGGACGACGATCGCGGGGCGTGGGGGTTCGGTGACGATGGTGACCTCGGCGCCGGGCAGGCCGGTGGCGAGGATGTGTTCGAGGCTCTTGAGGGTGCGCCTGCGCCGGGCGAGTTCGGCCTCCAGGTCGTCCCTGACCCGGGCGAGCGCGGCGGCCGCGGAGTCCCGTCCCCGGGCGTCCTCCCCCTCGTCGCCGTGGGACAGCACTTCCGCGACGACGGGCAGCGGGACGTCGAGGGAGCGCAGCAGGCCGATGACGAGCGCGTCGCGGGCCTGGGCGGTCCGGTAGTAGCGGTAGCCGCTGGCGGGGTCGATCCAGGCGGGTTCGAGCAGGCCGAGTGTGGCGTAGTGGCGCAGTTGCTTGACGCTGAGCCGGGCGAGGCGGGCGAACTGCCCGATCGACAGGAGGTCGTCGTTCACGTGCCCCAGCATGGCCTCTCCCCCAGTGGGAGAGTCCACCGCGGGATTTCTTGAAAAGATGTCGCGCCGGGTGTCGAGAACGCGGCGCCGGCTCCGTCCCAGGGGCAGGAGCGGCGACGTCCGGCCGCGTGAGGAAGAAGGAGAACCACCGTGAAGTACCTGCTGCTGAAGCACTACCGAGGTGGCCCGGCCCACGTCGTCGACTACGGGTCGATGGACCAGTGGACGCCGGAGGAGGTCGACGCGCACATCCAGTACATGCGCGACTTCGCGGCCCGCTTGGAGGAGACGGGTGAGTTCGTCGGCGAACAGGCGCTGGCGCCCGAGGGCACGTTCGTGCGCTATGACGGCGAGGGGCGCCCGCCGGTGACCGACGGTCCGTTCGCCGAGACCAAGGACCTCATCGCCGGCTGGATGATCATCGACGTGGACTCCTGGGATCGCGCGGTCCAGCTCGCCGGGGAGCTGTCCGCCGCTCCCGGGCCCCGCGGCGAGCCGGTTTACGAGTGGCTCGAGGTCCGGCCGTTCCTCACCGAGCCGCCCACGGTGACGGAGTGACGGGTGACGCGGTGAACGAGTCGCTGCTGCGGGAGCTGGTGCCCGCGGTGATCGGCATCCTCGTCCGGCGTGGAGCCGACTTCGCCTCGGCCGAGGACGCCGTGCAGGAGGCCCTGATCCGGGCGCTGGACACCTGGCCCGGCGATCCACCGCGCGATCCGAAGGCATGGCTCGTCGCGGCCGCCTGGCGCAGGTTCCTCGACGCCGCGCGCGCCGAGGCGTCGCGGCGGGGGCGGGAACTGACCGTGGAAGCCGAGCCTCCCGCCGGTCCTGCGCCCGCCACCGACGACACGCTGCGGCTGTACTTCCTGTGCGCGCACCCCACCCTGCCGCAGAGCTCGGCCGTCGCGCTGACGCTGCGCGCGGTCGGCGGCCTGACCACGCGGCAGATCGCGACGGCCCACCTCGTCCCCGAGGCGACCATGGCGCAGCGGATCAGCCGGGCCAAGCGGCGGATCGCGGGGCTGCCGCTCGACCAGCCCGGCGATCTTGGAACGGTGCTGCGGGTGCTCTACCTCGTCTTCAACGAGGGGTACGGAGGAGACGTCGACCTGGCGGCCGAGGCGATTCGCCTGACCCGCCAGCTCGTCGCCTTGACCGACGAACCCGAGGTCGCCGGGCTGCTCGCGCTCATGCTGCTGCACCACGCGCGCCGCGCGTCTCGCACCGGCCCTGGAGGTCGCCTGGTGCCGCTCGCCGAGCAGGACCGGTCGCGCTGGGACACCGGTCTGATCGCCGAGGGGGTGACGATCCTGCAGGGCGCGCTGGCCCGCGACCGGCTGGGCGAATACCAGGCGCAGGCCGCGATCGCCGCCCTGCACGCCGACGCCCGCAGCGCCTGCGAGACCGACTGGGTGCAGATCGTCGAGTGGTACGACGAACTGCTGCTCCTCACCGGCAGCCCGGTGGTGCGGCTCAACCGCGCGGTGGCGGTCGGCGAGGCCGACGGGCCGCGGGCCGGGCTGGCGGCGCTGGCCGGCGTGGACCCCGGTCTGCCCCGCTACGCCGCGGTGACGGCGTACCTGCACGAACGCGCCGGCGACCTCCAGTGCGCCGCCGAGCTGTACGCCGAGGCCGCCCGCGCCGCCACCAGCGTGCCCGAACGCGACCATCTCACCCGAGAGGCCGCACGGGTGCGGCAACTGCCGCGTCGGTGAGGACGGCACGGGGAGGACGGCACACCCGGGCGCCGGGGTGTGCGGCCCCCGGCGCCCGGGTGTTCACACGCCGATATCGGCCTGGGCTGCTCGGCTTGACCCTCACGTCGCGGGAGGCCGCAGGCTTGGACCCCGGAAGGGAGGAGAGCCCATGGGCTACTCGGTCGGCCAGGTCGCCCGCTTCGCGGGGATCACGGTGCGCACGCTGCACCACTACGACGAGATCGGGCTGCTGCGGCCCAGCGAGCGGTCGGCTGCCGGATACCGGCGCTACAGCGATCCGGACCTCGACCGGCTGCAGCAGGTGCTGTTCTACCGGGAGCTCGGGTTCTCCCTGGAGGAGATCGCCGTCATCGTCGACGATCCGGGCGGGGACCCGGTGACCCACCTGCGCCGCCAGCACGAGTTGCTGCGGCGCAGGATCGGGCGGCTGGAGGCGATGGCGGCGGCGGTCGAACGTGCGATGGAGGCGAGGAAGATGGGGTTTTCCCTCACGCCGCAGGAGCGGTTCGAGGTCTTCGGCGACTTCGATCCCGAGCAGTACACCGAGGAGACGGAGGAGCGCTGGGGCGGCACCGACGCGTTCGAGCAGAGCCGCCGCCGGACGGCCCGCTACACCAAGGACGACTGGCGGGCGATCACGGCGGAGGCCGGCGAGGTGCTGCAGGCGTTCGCGGCGGCTTTCGCCGAGGGGGCGCCTGCGGACGGCGAGCGGGCGATGGACGTGGCCGAACGGCACCGTGCGCACATCACCCGCTGGTTCTACGACTGCACCTACGAGATCCACAAGGGTCTCGGGGAGATGTACGTGACCGATCCGCGCTTCGCGGCGAACTACGAGCGGGTCGCCGAGGGGCTGAGCCGCTATGTCCGCGACGCGGTCCACGCCAACGCGGCGCGGCACGCCTGACCCCGGGTGGTGGCCCACTCAGGACGTCCACCCAGGGGTTCAGGGGGTTCAGGCGGTCCGGTGGGGGTCCAGGCGGTCACAGTACGGCGGCGAGCGAGCCGGTCATCAGGCGGCGCCATCCGCCGTCCATGATGGAGCGGGCCCGCCGCTGCATCTCGTTGCCGGGGTCGAAGCCCTCGTGGGTGAGGAACAGCCGGGTGCCCCGGCCTTCGGGTTCGAGCGTCCAGGTGATCGTCCAGTCGGCGCCGCCAGGGCTCGCGGGGTCGGCGTCGCGCCAGCCCAGCCGGAGCATGCGCTCGGGCTCGAAGGCCAGCACCTCGGCCTGGACGGTCCCGGAGAACCCGGTGCCGGGCATGGCCGTCCCGCCCATCGTGTAGCGGTGTCCCACGCTGAGGCGGAAGTCGCCCGGCATGAACCACCGAGCGAGCAGGTCCGGGTCGGTCAGGGCCTGCCACACGCGGGCGGGCGGGTGCGCCAGGTATTCGTCGAGGCGCAGCACGGTCGGGTCGTCGGCGTCGGTCATGGTCTCTCCTCGTCCTGGTCCGTCCGGGGGCCGCTGCCGCTGTCGTGCGGGCGGCCTCCGGCGCCGGTTTCGTCTGTGGTTTCGGTTTCTGTGGTTTCGGTGTCGTCGAGCAGGTGGCGCAGGGCGGACAGCCTGTCGCGCCAGAACCGCTCGTAGGGGTCCAGCCAGTCGCGGACCCGTACCAGCGGGACGGGCTCCAGACGGTAGAGCCGGCGCCTGCCGTCCCTGCGTTCGCTGACCAGGCCCGCCTCGCGCAGCACCCGCAGGTGCTCGGAGAAGCTGGGCCGGGCCATGGAGAAGCAGGAGGCCAGCTCCTGCACGGACTGGGGGCCGCGCTCGCGGAGCAGGCGCAGCACCTCGCGCCGCACCGGGCTGGCGAGTGCGGCGAAGATCTCGTCTTCCGCCGGTGACGACTGCCGTACGGCGGTGGGGGTGACGTCCACGACCCCATAATAGGTAGGAAATTTCCTACCTGTCATCTCCAGTGGGCTTCACAGTCAGGAAACGCGCTGGAAACACGACCCAGTCAAGATGGGGACTCGTGATCAGGGCCATTCTGTTCGACCTCGACGAGACCCTCTTCGATCATCGCCGGGCGGTCGCGCACGCCGCGACCCGCTGGACCGAGTCGGTCTGCCCCGGTCACGAGCTGCTGCCGGAGACGCCGGCGCTGTGGCTCGACCTGGAGGACAAGCACGTCCCCGCGTGGCAGGCCGGGGAGTGCTCGTTCGCCGAGCAGCGGCGCCGGCGGCTGCGTGAGTTCTGCCGGCGGCTCGGGCTGCGCGAGCCGTCCGACCCGGACGCGGCCTTCGCCGGCTTCCTGACCCACTACGAGTCGGCCTGGGCCGCCTTCGCCGACGTGCCCGAGACACTGGACGCGCTGGCTGCCCTCGACGACGCCCCCGTGCTGGGCGTGCTCACCAACGGTGTGGCCGTGCAGCAGGAGGCCAAACTGCGCCGCATCGGGCTGATGGACCGCATGGAGGTGGTGCTGACGCCCGACACGCTCGGCGCGTTCAAGCCCGTCCCGCGGTGCTACCACGAGGCGGCGGCGAAGCTCGGCCTGCGCCCGCAGGAGGTGCTCATGGTCGGCGACAACCTCCTGCTCGACGCGGTCGCCCCCACCCGGGCGGGGATGCGCGGGGTGTGGCTCGACCGCTACCGCGCCGAGCCCGGCACCTCCTCCCCCGCCGTGACGAGGATCACCACGCTGCGCGACCTGCCCGACGTGCTGGCCGCGCTGAGTCCGCGCCTGCTCGGCCCGTCGCGCGCCGCCTGAACCGCGAAAGGCTCAGCCGCGCAGGCCGGTGGCGGCGACGCGGTGGCGGGCGAAGCCGAGCCGTTCGTAGACGACGACGGCCGCCTGGTTCCAGTCGTCCACCATCAGCGCCGCGCGCCCGTGCTCCGCGAGCAGCGCGGACGCCACGAACCTGCACACCCGCTCCCCCAGCCCGCGTCCCCGCGCCGGTGCGGCGGTCGCGACGCCGGCGAGCAGGCCCACCGTCGGCGCGGACCACGCGTCGGCCGCGACCGCCAGCAGAGCGCCCGAGCCGTCCCGGACGCCGGCCCAGCGGCGTACGCGCGGCAGGCCCGGCACGGCGTAGGAGTCGGGGCTGGCGGCGGCGAGCAGCGCCGCCACCTCCGGGGCGGCGGAGTCCGCCAGCCAGGAGGCCGCCCCCTCCCGGGCTGTCGCCTCGTGACGGGGCGGGGCGAGCTTCTCGGTGCCCATCCAGGAGAAGCGGACCGCCGGCTCCAGCTCCGGCACGGCCTCGACGACCTGTTCGATCAGCGCGGCGTCGCCGAGGGGCCGGTACGACGGCCCGGCCTCGGCCAGGGCGTGCCGCACAAGCGGGACGACCTGGGCGGCCGTGCCCCGCACCACCAGGCGGTCGCGCCGGGACGCCCCGGGGCTGGCCACCGCCACCGCGTCCCCGTACGCCCAGGCACGTACGCCGGGCCGCATGCCCTGCGCCGCCCACACGACGAGGTCGTCGTCGCCCGAGGCGGCGACGACCTCGGCCTCGCTCACCAGTTCACGCACGCGCGTCCCTAAAGGATCGCGCCCGGGACGTAGGCGGCGTCATCGGGATGGCGCGCGGTGATCTCGCCGACCCGCGCGGTCACGGCCGCCACCTGACCGGCGGCCGCGCCCGCGAAGGAGGCCCGGTCGCCCAGCAGCGTGTCGAGCTCGGCCCGGCCGAGCGGGAAACGCTCGTCGGCGGCCAGGCGGTCGAGCAGCTCGTTGCCCACGCCGCGTGATCGCATGGCCAGCGCCGAGGCGACCGCGTGCTCCTTGATGATCTCGTGGGCGGTCTCGCGGCCGACCCCGGCCCGCACGGCCGCCATGAGCATCTTGGTCGTGGCGAGGAACGGCAGGTAGCGGCCCAGCTCGGCCTCGATGACCGCCGGGAACGCGCCGAACTCGTCCAGCACGGTCAGCATGGTCTCCACCAGGCCGTCGAAGGCGAAGAACGCGTCGGGCAGGGCGACCCGGCGGACGACGGAGCAGGACACGTCGCCCTCGTTCCACTGGTCGCCGGCGAGCTCCCCGGCCATCGAGGCGTACCCGCGCAGGATCACGGTGAGGCCGTTGACGCGCTCGCAGGAACGGGTGTTCATCTTGTGCGGCATCGCCGACGAGCCGACCTGGCCTTCCTTGAAGCCCTCGGTGACCAGCTCGTGCCCGGCCATCAGGCGGATGGTCTTGGCCAGGGAGGACGGCGCGGCGGCCAGCTGCACCAGCGCGGTCAGCACGTCGTAGTCCAGCGAGCGGGGGTAGACCTGGCCGACGCTGGTGAAGCGGCGGGCGAACCCCAGGTGCGCGGCGACGCGGTCCTCCAGCGCGGCCAGCCGCTCCTCGCCGCCGAGCAGGTCGAGCATGTCCTGCGCGGTGCCGACCGGGCCCTTGACTCCGCGCAGCGGGTAGCGCTCCAGCAGGTCCTCCAGCCGTTCGTAGGCCACCAGCAGCTCGTCGGCGGCGGTCGCGAAGCGCTTGCCGAGCGTGGTCGCCTGCGCGGCGACGTTGTGCGAGCGCCCCGCCATGACGGTCGAGGCGTGCTCGGCGGCCAGGCGGCCCAGGCGGGCCAGCAGCGCCACGACCCTGCCGCGCACCAGCAGCAGGCTGTCGCGGATCTGCAACTGCTCGACGTTCTCGGTCAGGTCGCGGGAGGTCATGCCCTTGTGGACGTGCTCGTGCCCGGCCAGGGCGTTGAACTCCTCGATGCGGGCCTTCACGTCGTGCCGCGTGACCTTCTCCCGCTCGGCGATGGAGGCCAGGTCGACCTGCTCGGCCACCTTCTCGTAGTCGGCGATCGCCTGCTCGGGCATCTCGATCCCGAGGTCGGCCTGGGCCCTGAGCACGGCGAGCCAGAGCCGGCGTTCCAGCACCACCTTGTGCTCGGGAGACCACAGACGGGCCAGCTCCGGCGAAGCGTAACGGGCGGCCAGGACATTCGGGATACGCGGCTTGGCATTCACGTTGGCCCAGTCTATTGAGCCCGTTCCTTCCGGCTGTCCGCAGGTGCCGGACACGCACGGGGGGCCTCACGCCACAGGCTCGGCCGCCCGCGACTCCCGAGCGCCCCGGCCGCGCAGGCGGTCCATCTCACGCCACTGCGGCAGCAGCGCGGCCAGGTTGGTGGTCAGGAAGTACGCCGCGCCGGCCGTCAGCAACACCGGTGCGAGCCCGGACCACGCCACCGCGGCCCCGGCGATCAGCCCGCCCAGAGGGATGCCCGCCCACGCCATCGAGTCGCCCAGGGCGTTGACCCGGCCGCGCAGGCCGTGCGGCACCCGCTCGAAGGCGATCGCCCCGAGGATCGGGTTGAGGAAGCCCCCACCGGCCCCGCTCACCGCGAAGACCGCCAGCGCCGCCCACATCGGCGGGTCGGCGGCCAGCACCAGGAACCGCGGCGCCCCGGCCAGCAGGAACCCGGCGAAGAACACCACCCGGCGCGGCATCCGGTGCGCGACGGCCGCGGCGACCAGGCTTCCCGCGACCGCCGTGGCGCTCCACACGCCGTTGCTCAATCCGATCGCGGTCGGGCCGTTGCCGGATCGCTCGGCCCACACGGGCAGCAGGACGGTGTTGAACGCCGCGTCCAGCAGGTTGGTGATCCCGACCATGACGATGATGGTGAGCAGCAGCGGTTCGCCGCGCAGGAAGGCGAAGCCCTCGCCGAACCGCCGCCAGTAGCCGGAAGCGGCCGGGGCTTCGTCGGCCGGGTGACCCATGCCGCGCGGCAGGGCCAGCGAGATGATCAGCGACCCGAGGGCGAAGCACGCGGCGTTGAGCACGAGACCGGTCAGCGGGCCCAGCAACGCCACCAGGAGGCCGCCGGCCGCCGGACCGACGGTCGAGGCCAGCCGCTCGGTCACGCCGGACAGGCCGGTGGCCCGCTCCAGCGGCACGCCGGCTCGCTCGGCCGCCTCCGGGATCATCACCTCCTTGGCCAGGTCGCCGGGGCCGCGTACGGCGCCGATCACCGCGACCAGGGCCAGCAGCACGGGGAAGGACAGCAGGCCCACGGCGTGCAGCAGGGGAATCGCGCCGGCCGCGGCCGCGCTGACCGCATCGGTGCTCCAGGAGACGACCCGCGGGCCCGCCCGGTCCACCAGCGGTCCCGTCAGCGCCTTGACCACCACGTACGGAGTCATCTCGCAGAAGGCCACCAGCCCGGTCTGGGTGGCGCTGCCGGTCGTGACCAGAACGAACCACGGCAGCGCGATGGCCGAGACCCGGGTGCCGGTCAACGCGACCGCCATGGCCGCGAGCAGCCCGCCCAGCGGCCGCAGCCTGCGCGCGCGGGAAGAACCTCCGGTGGACGCGTCCTCTTCCGTCATCGGGCGTCGTCTTCCTGAGCGATGGGCGCGTCCAACTCGGGCAGGATGTGCATGATCACCGACACCCGCTCGGCGTCGTCCGGGGCGCCGGCCGCCTCCGGGCTGTCCCTGCGGTACCGCGTCACGACCGCCCACAGCTCCTCCCGCAGGGCGGTGGCCTCCTGCGGGGTCAGCCGCAGCGCCCAGTCGCTCATGTCGGCCGCGTTCCGCCATGCGCGCGGCATCGTCTGGAGCTCGTTGATCGTCCGCTGGGCGCGCATGGTGTAGATGGCGGCGACGGACTGCAGGTACGCCAGCGTCGCCTCCGGCTCCCGCTCGGCCAGGTCCAGGTCGTCGAAGTGCGTCGACTGATGGACCGCACGCCACCAGCGTTCCCGCGCGTTCCCGCGCCCGGCGTCCTCCTCGACGAAGCCGGCGGCGGCGAGCCGGCGCAGATGGTAGCTGGCCGCGCCGGAGTTGATGCTCAGCAGCTCGGCGAGCCGGGTGGCCGTCGACGGGCCGTGCTTGCGCAGCAGGCCCACCACCTGCACGCGCACCGGATGCGCGAGGGCGCGAAGCCCCTTGGCGTCGAGGACGACCGCGTCCTCCGCGTTCGGAGAGAAGGGCGTCTCGCCAGGATCACTCATGCCCCCACCGTAAACCGCAAACAGTTCTTCGCAAAGACTCCTTCGCGAAGAACCGTTTGCGGTTATATCTGTGTGGCGGCCGGGCTCACTTGGCCGGTTCGAGGGCCTCCTCGCCGTACACGGTCAGGTCACCGTCGCCGTCGCCCGACGCGGGCTGCTTCGGCGTACGGCGCATGCGCTCCTTCAGCCGCTCCACCATCGTGTAGAGCGTCGGCACCAGCACCAGCGTGAGCAGCGTCGAGGAGATCAGGCCGCCGATCACGACGATGGCCAGCGGCTGGGAGATGAACCCGCCCGAACCGGTCACGCCCAGCGCCATCGGGGTGAGCGCGCAGATCGTCGCGATCGCGGTCATCAGGATCGGGCGAAGCCGCCGCCGGCCGCCCTCCATGACCGCCTCCACCACGCCCAGCCCCTGCTCGCGGTACTGGTTGATCAGGTCGATCAGCACGATCGCGTTGGTGACGACGATACCGATCAGCATCAGCATGCCGATCAGCGCGGGCACGCCGAGCGCCGTGTCGGTGATCAGCAGCAGCCCGATCGCGCCGGTGGCCGCGAACGGAATCGACACCAGCAGGATCAGCGGCTGCACCAGGCTGCGGAACGTCGCGACCATGATCATGAAGACGATCGCCACCGCGAGCAGCATGGCCACCCCCAGATCGGCGAACGCGTCCTGCTGGTCGGAGCTCGCACCGCCGATCTTGTACGTCACCCCGGCCGGCAGCGTCAGCGTCTTCAGCTTGTCGGTGACCTTCGTGGTGATCGCACCCAGGTTGGACGCGTCGGCCGTGCCCGACACCGTCGCGGTGCGGTCGCCGTCCTGCCGGGTGATCTGGGTCGGGCCGTCGGCCTTCACCACGTCGGCGACGTCGCCGAGCTCCACCATGCCCGTCGCCGTGGGAATCGCGATCTTCCTGATCGCCGCGATGTCGTCGGGCGCGTCACCGCCGGCGCGCAGGATCACGTCGCTGGAGCGGCCGTCGACGTCGATCGAGCCGATCGGCGCGCCGCGGAACGCCTGCGCGACCAGCTGCCCGATCCCGGCCTCGGTCAGGCCCCTGGCGGCGGCCTTCTCCCGGTCCACGTGCACCTCGACCCGCGGGACGCTGTCTTCGAGGTTGGAGGCGACGTCCCGCAGCCCGTCGATCCCGGCCATGGTGTCGCGCACCGTGGTGGCCGCCGTCTTCAGCGCGGCCTGGTCCGCGCCCTGCACGATGACCTGCACCTGGTCGGAGTTGAACCCGCCGCTGCCGCCGACTGTGATGTCGCCGATCCCCGTCAGGCCCTTCAGCCTCTCCCGCAGCCGGTCCTCCAGGGCGGAGGTCTCCACGTCCTCCTTCAGCGTGACCGAGAACGACGCGCGGTCGGAGCCGCCGCCGACCCCGCCGAGGAAGCGGTTCCCGCCGCCGACCGTCACCTGGTAGGACTTCACGCCCCCGTCGGCCGCGAGCACCGCCTCGACCTTCTTGGCCGCCGCGTCGGTGGTCGCCAGGTCGGTCCCGGCCGGCATCCGCTGGCTGATCTGCGTGGTGTCGTTGCCCGAGTTGTCGAGGAAGTTCGTCTTCAGGTTGGGCGCCAGCGCCATCGTGGCGACGAACACCACCACCCCGATCAGCACCGTGACCAGGCGCCGCCGCGTCGCGAACCGCAGCACCGGCAGGTAGATCCGCTGCAGCGGGCTGCGCAGCTCCCTGCGCTCGGCGTCCTCGCGTACGGCCTGGGCCTCCTGCGGTGTGAGCGCCGGCGCCTTGAGGAACCAGTACGCCAGCACCGGGATGACGGTCAGCGCCACCAGCAGCGACGCCAGCAGCGCCACGGTCACCGTGATCGCGAACGGGCTGAACAACTGCCCCACCATCCCGCCGACGAAGGCGATCGGCAGGAACACCGCGACCGTCGTGAGCGTCGAGGCGGTCACCGCGCCGGACACCTCGCGCACCGCGTCGAGGATCGCCCGCCGCTTCTCCTCGCCGTAGGCGAGATGGCGCTTGATGTTCTCCAGCACCACGATCGAGTCGTCGACCACCCGGCCCACCGCGATCGTCAGCGCCCCCAGCGTCAGCAGGTTCAGCGAGTAGTCGCCGATCCACAGCGCGATCAGCGCGATCACCACCGACAGCGGGATCGAAACGGCCGTGACCAGGGTCGAGCGGACCGACAGCAGGAACACCAGGATCACGAGCACGGCGAACGCCAGACCCAGCAGGCCCTCGGTGGTGAGGTCCTCGATGGACCGCTCGACGTACGGCGCCTGGTCGAACACCACGGTCAGCTCGGCGCTGTCGCCGAGGGCGCGCGTCAGGTCCGGCAGGGCGTCGTTCACGTCGTGGGAGATCTGCACGGCGTTGCCGTCGGGCACCATCGTGATCGACACGCCGAGGCTCGGGGTGCCGTTGGTGCGGGTGAGCGTGGCCGCGGAGGCGTCCTCGACCTTGATGTCGGCCACGTCGCCGAGTTTGACCGGCTTCGGCCGGGCCGCGGCGGCCCGCGCCTGAGCCTGCGCCGCCGACGACGCCGCGCCCTGCCCGGCGGCAGCGCTCTGCCCCGCGCCCTGTCCTGCGGACTGTCCGGCGCTCGCGCCGGCGCGCTGCCCTGCCGCGGCACCCTGCCCTGCCGCGGGCGCGGCGGGGGTCAGGTAGAGGTTCTCGAGGTCCTTCACCGTACGCACCGGGTCGCCGATCTGCACGGTCAGCGACTTGCCGTCCTCGGTCAGCGTGCCTGCGGGGATGGACACCCCGTTGGCCCGCAGGAGGTCGGGGATGGCCGCGGCCGACAACCCCCGCAGGGCGAGCCTGCCCTGGTCGGGGGTGATGACCACCTGTTCCTCGCTGGCGCCGCTGACGGTGACGTCCCGGACGCCCTCGATCGACTGCAGCTCCGGCACCATGATCTTGTCGATCTTGTCGACCATGGCGTGCTGGTCGCCGCCGTCGCCCACCGCGATCGCCATCACCGGGATGTCGTCGGTGCTGCCCGCGACCACCTGCGGATCGACATCGGCCGGAAGCTGCGCCTTGATACGGCTCACGGCCTGTTGCATCTTCCCGATCATCTGGTCGATGTCGGTGCCGTACTCATAGGCCACCTGCACCTGGGACATCCCCTCCCGCGAGGTGGAGGTGATGTCGGTGACGCCGGCGATACCCTGGAACGCGCTCTCGATCGGTTTGGTGACCTGCTCCTCCACGATCTCGGGAGCGGCACCCGGATAACTCGCCACCGTGAACGCCGCCGGGAACTCCAGCGACGGGAAAAGCTGTTGCTTCAGCGAGGGAATCGCGAACAAGCCGAAACCCGCGAGCACCAGCGTGATCATGATCACGAGAGTGCGGTTGGCAAGGCTCAGCCTGGCCAAGGAGGTCATCCGAGCTCCTGACATCGGGGGAAGTGTTTGCCCAAGCCTAACACTTCGCCTTGTCCGAACATTCAGCTGTCGCATTAACGGCTGGTAACCTCTTGACCCGAGAGGTGACAGTGAACGACAGCCCAGCCGATCGCCGCGCCGGAACCGGCGCGGCGGCCACCCCCCGCCCGCAGGACGAACCCGCCACCCTCAGGGAGAGCGGTGAGGACCCCGAGCGCGGATGCCTCATCGCCCGCCTCGCGGAGCTGCAGCGCAGCATGGGCCGGTTCTTCGCCCGCGACCGCTCGATGCCGCTGCTGGCCTCCACTCTCACCATGCAGCAGCTCAAGGTCGTCATGTTCCTGTCGTTCGCCGGGTCCACCTCCGGGCAGGAACTCGCCCGCCACCTCGGCGTCGGCCTGGCCACCGTCACCGGCATCGTCGACCGCGTGGTCGCCCAGGGCCTGGCCAGCCGTCACGAGGACCCCCACGACCGCCGCGTACGCCGCGTCCAGCTCACCGAGGCCGGACGGCGGCTCACCAGCGAGATCATCGAAGCCGGCACCGGCGGCTACATCCGCCTCCTGCGGCGCCTCGACACCGAGACCCTGCGCACCATGGAGACGGTGATGCGCAAGATCGAGGACGTGATGCGCGAGATGCACGCCGAAGACGCCGAAGACGCCGGTCCCGCCTGACCCGTCCGCAGGTCCCGCCCCGGCCTGCTGCTACCTTCCGGCGATATGCCGATCTACATCCAGGAACTCTTCTCCCTCAACGGCCGGGTCGCCCTGGTCACCGGAGGCAGCTCCGGCATCGGATACGCCATCGCCGAGGCACTCGGACGCGCCGGCGCGGCCGTGGTCCTGGTCGCCCGGCGGCGCAAGGAACTCGCCGAGGCCGTCGGCGGGCTCGAAGGCCACGGCGTGCGCGCGGCCGCGATCAGCGCCGACCTCGGCGACCGCGCCGACGTCGCCCGCGTATGCGAGGAGGCGGGCGATTTCTTCGGTGAGATCGACATCCTGGTCAACGACGCCGCCAACAACATCCGAAGGCCCATGGCCGAACTGACCGTCGACGACTACGACCAGACCATCGCCGTCAACCTCACCGCGCCGTTCCTGCTCGGGCAGCACTTCGGTCCCCGCATGGCCGCCCGGGGCCGGGGGCGGATCATCAACATCGGCTCCCAGCAGTCGATCAGCGCCTTCGGCGACAGCGGCGTCTACGGCGCGGCCAAGGCCGCCGTCTGCGGCCTGACCCGTTCCCAGGCCGAGGCGTGGTCGGCGCACGGGGTCACCAGCAACACGATCATCCCCGGCTTCGTCCTGACCCCGCTGACCGCGCCCGCCCAGGCCGTCCCCGGGCGGGTGGAGCAACTGGCCGCCAGGTCCATGACCGGGCGCAACGGCGTCCCCGACGACTTCCGCGGCGTGGCCGTCTTCCTCGCCTCCGACGCCTCGTCGTACGTCACCGGCCAGGCCATCTGCGTCGACGGCGGCTTCAGCGTCCACTAGCGGCGCCGTCGCCGCTCGTCCGCGATCGGGGTGGTGCGACCGCGGCAACACACCCCGACCGCGTGGTCGAGCGTGTCCGGCCGAGCCGGCAGTCGTATGCCGCGACGCCACCGCGAACCGGCGGACACTGCCGGCTCCGGTGACGAGTGCGCGTTGATCATCGGTCTACCTGCGGGTTTCCGGGGCCGTGGGCGAGAGCTGATCGCTACTTGGCCCCGCGCCGCAGCTACGGAGATCCAGGCCGGGTATGAGGGTCACGTCCCGGCGGAAGCGGACGAGCGACAGCGAACGCCGGGTCAGGAACAGGAAGGCACCTACCGAGATGTCCCGCTCCCGCACGCGCGACCCGCGCGACACCAAGGTCCCCGCGATGGGCCTCTCGACCCGGCGGCTGGCCATGGTCGCGCTCGTGATCAGCGCGGCGGGGATCACGCTCGCGCGGCCCGCGATCGCCCGTGTCGCCCCGCATCACCCGCGCGAGGGACTCACCGCCCTCCGCAACCCCGGCCCGGGCGGAGGCGGCGGTCAAATGATCAGAAGGGGGCGCTCGGGTGGCGGACAGGTGATCAAGGGAGGGCGCGCGGGCGGTGGCCAGGGGCACTCCGGCGCGGGCCGTTCCAATCAGAACCTGACCGGCGTCGTCAGCCCCGCCTTCGTCCGGGGACAGGCACAGCAGGCCATCACCGACCAAGGCGGGTTCGAGGTGCAGGCCACCTTCTGCGGATCCCAGCCGGACGTCTGCTGGATCGGACAGAACATGCCGGTCCGCCACGGGTCGTGACACCGCGGCGACCCGGGCGCGTCAGCGCGCCAGGCTGGGCGTGAGCTCGTCGGCCACCGGCCGGGTGACCCTCCGGCCGATCAGCGCCATGAGCTTGCGCGGCCGGCGCGGCATGAGGTGAGCCATCATCAGGGTGCCCCGGCCCGGTGCCACGTAGCCGCGGTCACGGTCGAAGGCCCTCAGGGCCGAGGTGACGACCTGGTCGGGTGTGGTCATCTTGGCCCCGATGGCGGCCTTCCTGGTGCCGATCCGGTCGAAGAACGCCGTCTCGACCGGTCCGGGCGTGACGGCGAGCACCTTCACGCCGCTGCCGCGCAGTTCGCTCCACAGCGCGAGGCTGAAGTTGAGCACGAAGGTCTTGGACGAGCCGTAGGTGGCGAAATACGGGGTGATGCTGAAGCCGGCCGTGGATCCCACGTTGATCACCCCGCCGGCGCCCCGCGCGAGCATCCCGGGCACGAACGCGTGCGTCAGCCCCACCAGCGCGACGACGTTGACCATGAGCTCCCGATGCTCGCGTCCGGGGGCGATCTGAGCGAAGTGACCGGCCGTGCCGAAGCCCGCGTTGTTGACGAGCAGATCCACCGTGAGTCCGCGGGCGGCGACCTCCTCGGCGACCCGCGTGGCCGCGTCGGGGGCGGACAGGTCCTGGACGATCACCTCGGCCCGTACGCCATGGTCGCGGCGCACCTCGTTCGCGAGCGCTTCGAGCGCCGGCGCGGACCTGGCGACCAGGACGACGTCGTGGCCGCGGGCGGCGAGCCGGCGCGCGAATTCGGCGCCGATGCCGGAGGAAGCTCCGGTGACGAGGGCGGTTCCCTGAGAAGTCATGAGCAGAAAGGTAACAGATCTCCAAATATCTGCAACATATAGTCTCAGTTAGTGGCGGTACTGTTTCCCGTGTGGGACACAACAGGCCGCTGAGGGCGGACGCCGAACGCAGCATGCGAGCGATCATGGCGGCGGCGGAAGAGGTGTTGAGCGGCAACCCGCTGGCCACGATGGAGCAGGTCGCCGAGGCGGCGGGCGTGGCCAGGGCCACCGTGCACCGCAGGTTCGCCAGCCGCGAGGCGTTGATCGAGGCCATGGAGCTGGCCGCGTGGCGGGAGATCCAGGAGGCGGTGCTCGCCGCCCGCCCGCACACCGCTCCTGCCCTGGTGGTGCTGCACCAGGCCACCGCCACCATCGTGCAGATCAAGCTCGGCTGGCGCTTCACCCTGGCCCGCGAGCTGCCGCTCAGCCAAGAGGCCCAGGCTGTGCAGGCCGAGGTGATGAAGGTGTGCGAGGCGGTCTTCGGCAAGCTGCTGGGCCCCGACGCCGACATCGTGTGGGCCAGGCAGGTCTACCTTGCGCTGCTGGGGGAGGCCGCGCACTCCGCGCTCCCACACTCCGATCCCGACGCGCTGGCCACGAAGGTGATCGACACCCTCATGCACGGCGTCTCAGGTCGTAGGTGACGGTCCTGGCGGGTTGCCGACGATGCGAGCGCCGGGCGGGAGCCGTGGGCGTGAACATGTCGATCAGGCGGTGAGGTGCGTCCGGCGTGATTCGACTGTCGCTGCATCCGGTCGCCAACGACAGGCCGCGAACCGCACGGTGATGGACAGGCCGCCTTCGGGGCGCGCGCCGGCGGTGAGGGTGGCGCGGTGAGCTTGGGTGACGGCATCGACGATGGCCAGGCCGAGGCCGTAGCCGTCGCGGCGGCCGTGACGTTCAGGCGCGAGTTTCTGGAAGGGGTGGAAGAGGCGCTGGATCTGGTCTCCGGGGACGACCGGCCCGGTGTTGGCCACGGTAAGGGCCACCTGCGCGCCGGAGGTCTGCGTGGTGACCTTCACGTGCCCGTCTGCGTGGTTGTGGCGGATGGCGTTGTCGATGAGGTTGGCGACCAGGCTTTCCATCAGTCTCGGGTCCCCGGCCGTCACCGCGGGCGCCAGATGTTCGGCAAGGTCGATGCCTGCCTCCCTTGCCTGGTCGCGGCGGGAGGCGAGCACTCCTTCGACGACGTGGGCGAGGTCGACGGTGTCCCAGCGGGTGACGCCGCGCTCGCTGGTGGCCAGGGTGAGCAGTGCTTGGACGAGCCGCTCCTGGTGTCCGCCCAGAGCGAGGGCCTCCTGGCAGGCCGAGCGCAGGGCTTCGGCGTCGGCGTCGGGGTCGGCGAGGGCGACTTCAAGAAGGGTGCGCAGACCGGCGAGCGGGGTGCGCAGCTCGTGGGAGGCGTTGGCGACGAAGTGGCGCTGGGCGTCGAAGGACGATTCAAGGCGCGCGAACAGGTCGTCCAGGGTGTGGCCGAGTTCGGTCAGCTCGTCCGTGGGCTCGCCGAGGTCGAGACGCCGGTGGAGGTTTCCGGCGGAGATGACTTTGGCGGTCGCGGTGATGGCGCGCAGCGGGCGCAGGAACCGGCCGGCGACGTACCAGCCGAGAGCCAGGGCGACGGGAATCAGAACGACCAGGGCGACGGCGGATCCCGCGAGGAGCTGGGGCAGGCTGATCCCGGACCCGGTTTCGGTGATCGCGCTCGATGAGGGGTGGCCCTCGGGCCTGGCTGCCTGGATGCTGACGAGCGGGAGGTCGACGAATACGAGCACCACGACCCCGGCCGCGTAGATGCCCGCCGCGTAGGCGAGCGCGAGCCGCTTCTGCAAGGACCTTCTGGCGAGTTGCCGGCAGGTCATGACGGTCCGATGCGGTAGCCGCCTTCGCGGATCGTCTCGATGACGGGCGGGTCGCCGAGCTTGGCCCGTAAGCGGTGCATGGTGTGCTTGACGGCACTGCTGAAGGGGTCGGCGGCCTCGTCCCAGACGCGTTCGAGCAGTTCTTCCGCGGAGATGACCAGGCCGGGCACCGCGAGCAGGCATTCCAGCAGGCCGAACTCCCGCGGGCTCAGCTCGAGGCGCCGGCCGGCCCGGAACGCGATACGACGGGCCGGATCAAGGGTGATGTCCCCGCACACCAGGGTGGGCGGTAGCGGCGGGGTGGCGCGACGGGCCAGTGCGCGGACGCGGGCGACCAGTTCGGCGAACGCGAAAGGCTTGGGCAGATAGTCGTCGGCGCCGAGGCTGAGCCCGTCGACACGGTCTTCGATCGTGCCGGAGGCGGTAAGCATCAGTACGCGGGTCTCGCAGCGGCCGCGGGCGAGTCGCCGGCAGATCTCGTCCCCGTGGACGCCCGGCAGGTCGCGGTCGAGGATCACCACGTCGTAGCGGGTGACGGCCAGGCGGTCGAGGGCGGCGGTTCCGTCCAGGACGACGTCGACGGCCATGCCCTCGCGGCGCAGCCCGGTTCCGATGGAGCGGGCGAGGACCTCGAAGTCCTCGACGACGAGGACCCTCACCGCCGCTCACCGCCGGCCGTCGTGCGGGCGGTGCGGCCGGGTTCAGGTGCCATGCCCGCCACGATGCCAGATTCCCGGTCGCAGCCGGGTCGCAGCCGCTGGGACCTCGCCGAGACCGGGTGCCCCGTACAACCGTCGGCATGAATCCATTCACGCCTCACCGCTCCGGCCGGCGGGCCGGGCAGGACGGCTTCCCCCGTGTGCTGCACGCGGAGTGGACCACGTTCCGCACCGCGCGCGGCTGGGTGCTCGCCATGGCGGCCTCCGTGCTGGTGACCGTGTCGCTCGGACTGCTGGTCGCCGGGGGCGTCCGCACCGCTTGCGTGACCGGGAAGGGCGAAGGCCCCTGCCCCGCGCCCGTGGTGGGACCCGACGGCACGGCGGTCAGGGACAAGTACTACTTCGTGCACCAGCCGCTCAAGGGAAACGGCAGCATCACCGCCCGTGTGTCGGACATGACCGGGCAGATACGGCGGCCGGACGCCGTACCCGGGGTGCGCAACATCGAGGAGGGGGTGGTGCCGTGGGCGAAGGCCGGGCTCCTCGTCAGGCAGAGCCTCAAGCAGGGCACACCGTATGCCGCCGTCATGCTCACCGGAGATCACGGCGTGCGGATGCAGTACAACTACGTCCACGACGTGGCCGGCGGTCCGCACAACGGCCCGCAGTGGCTGCGGCTGACCAGATCGGGCGACACCATCGGCGGCTACGAGTCGGACGACGGCAAGACGTGGACCGAGGTCGGCACGGTCAAGCTGACCGGGCTGCCGGAGACGGTCGAGATCGGGCTGTTCGCCACCTCGCCAGGCGTGCTGTGGGATATGGCGAAAGCCTTCTCCCAGGTCACCGCCACCTTGGACCAGATCGGACTGCAGGGCGCCAACGGTTCGTGGCGCCGCGACGACGTCGGCGTCGGCATGGAGTCCGACGGCAAGACCCCGCACCACCCGGGCGGGGCCGTCGAGTCCGGCGACAAGCTCATCGTGACCGGGGGTGGTGACATCGGGCCCGCCACGGTGGAGGGCGGCATACGCGCCGACCTCGTGCTGATCGGCGGGGCCGTGGGGCTGATCCCGGTGCTCGTGGTGGCGGTCACGTTCTTCACGGCGGAACACCGGCGCGGGCGCAACAGGACCAGCCCGCCGGCCGCGCCGCATCCGGCGCGGCCGCTGGCGGCCAAGGCCATGGTGGTCGGCGTGGTCACGTTCGTGGCGGGGCTGGTGACCTCGGGGGTCGTGGTCCCCGTCGGCCTGGCGATACTGCGCGCCAATCAGAACCCGGTTCAGCCGATCACCTTGAGTACCGAGCTCCGGGTGATCGTCGGCTACGCGGCGCTGGCCGCGGCCGCCGCCGTGCTGGCTCTGGGCCTCGCCGCGCTGGTCAAGCGGGCCGTCGTCGCCATCGGGCTGGCCATCGCGCTGGTCGTCGTGCCCTACCTGCTGGCGACCGCGGGCTGGGCGCCATGGCTGCTGATGATCACCCCTGCCGCCGGGTTCGCGATCATGCAGAGCGTCCCCACGTTCGCACATGTGGACGTCGGCCCGTCGCTACTAGAGGGCTATTACCCGCTCCCGCCCTGGGCTGGTTTGACCGTGACCTGCGGATATGCCGCCCTCGCCCTCGGGGCGGCGATAGCCGTACACGCCCGGCTGGATCACTCGGAGCCTGGGTGAGCCGCCCTGAGCTCCCGGCACAGCCGGGCCGTGCCGCCACCTGCGGCATTCTGCGTGAAAGTTGCACGACCCGCCTAACTCTGCCGCAGCTCAGGGCCCCACCGGGGGGCTTCTGCTTGACCGCTCCAGACGTCCTGATCATGATCACACGGGCAAGATCCTCCAGAAAAGGGACGTAATGAGCACCCTGCGCATCGCCAGGCCGGCCATCGCACTCCTCACGGGCGCAGCGGTGGCCGCCCAGGTCCTCACCGGCGTACCCGCCGCCACCGCCGACACCGCGCCCGTCAACGTCACCGTCAACACCCGCGCGGGCCTGGCCGCCGCGTCCGACACCGCTGTGGGCGCCAACCATGCGATCTGGGACAGCAATCTCGGCACGAACGAGACCGCCGACCTCCTCAAGGCCGCCGGCGTCAAGATGCTGCGCTACCCGGGCGGGTCGTACGCCGACATCTACCACTGGAAGACCCACACCGCCCCGGGCGGCTACGTCGCCCCCGGCACGGACTTCGACACCTTCATGCGGGCTGCGCAGCGCACCGGCGCGCAGCCTCTGGTCATCGCCAACTACGGCACAGGAAGCGCCGCGGAGGCCGCCGACTGGGTGGAGTACGCCAACGTCACCAAGAAGTACGGCGTGAAGTACTGGGAGATCGGCAACGAGAACTACGGCAACGGCCACTACGGGGCCAACTGGGAGGCCGACGACCACGCCGACAAGAGCCCCGCCGAGTACGCCAGGAACCTCGTGCAGTACGCGGACGCCATGAAGGCCGTCGACCCGACCATCAAGATCGGCGCGGTGCTCACCACCCCCGCCAACTGGCCCGACGGCATCGTCGCCGCCGGCGACCAGGCCACCTGGAACGACACCGTCCTGTCGGTCGCCGCCTCGAAGATCGACTTCGTCATCCTGCACTGGTATCCCGCGCACAACGACGTGGCCGACGTCCTCACCAAGACCGCGCACATCCCCGACATGCTCTACCTGGTCCGCAAGCAGATCGCCAAGCACGCCGGCGCCCGCGCCGGCGACATCGGCATCGCGATGACCGAGATCAACAGCGGGATCGCGCCGAACACCCAGCCCGGCGCGCTGTTCGCCGCCGACGCCTACGCCGGCCTCATGGAGCAGGGCGTGTTCACCATCGACTGGTGGAACGTCCACAACGGCGCCGGCACCATCAGCACCGTCGCCGGCCACACCGACTACGGCGACTTCGGCATGCTGTCCAGCGGCACGTGCTCGGGCGACACCTGCGAACCCCCGCTGAACACGCCCTTCGCCCCCTACCACGCGCTTTCCATGATCAGCGCGTTCGCCCGCCCCGGCGACCGGTTCGTCCGCGCGGCGACCGACGAGCCGCTGGTCGCCGCGCACGCCGCCCGCCGCCCCAACGGCGACCTCGCCGTCCTGCTGATCAACCGCGATCCGGACGGCGAACACCAGGTGAAGATCGACTATGACGGGTTCACCCCCGCCGGCGAAGCGCCCACGGTGCAGACCCTCATCAACGGCGCCACCTCGGTCAGCACCGGCCACGGCGGCACCGCCACCACCCAGACCCTCCCGCCGTACTCGCTGACCACGCTGGTGCTGCACCCGGCCACCGCCACCACGGGCGCCCCCGCGGCCCCCGGGCAGCCCACCGCGAGCGACGTCACCGACAAGACCGCCGCCATCTCCTGGCCCGCCGCCGCCCCCGGCGCGAGCCCCGTCGCCAAGTACGAGATCCACCGCCAGAACGGCGCCGTCACCGAGCAGCTCGGCGAGACCTCCGGCACCTCCTTCACGGTCCGCAACCTCGTCCCCGGCACCCGTTACACGGTCAACGTCATCGCCCGCGACACCGCCGGCCGCGTCTCCTGGGCCTCCGCGCCGCTCACCTTCACCACCGGCACCCCCGGCGAGAGCTCCTGCTCGGTACGCCTGAGGGACACCAGCGACTGGGGCAACGGGTTCGTCGCCACCGTGGATGTCACCAACACCGGCACGGCCGCCGTCGACGGCTGGACGCTCCACTTCACCTGGCCCACCGGGTGGCAGACCGTCAGCAGCGGATGGAGCGCCAACTGGACGCAGAACGGGACCTCGGTGAACGTCACCAGCACCCCGGACAACGGTAAGCTCGCACCCGGCGCGAGCACCTCCATCGGCTTCGTCGGCGCCTACAGCGGCCCCAACGTCTTGCCGGCCGCCTTCACCCTGAACGGCACCCTCTGCACCGCCCAATGAGGTGCGCCCGATGATCTCCAGCTTGACTTAGAGCGCGCTCTAACTCCCAGACTGGTCCCCATGGACGACGGCATGACCATCGCGCAAGTAGCGCAGCGTACCGGCCTCACCGCCCACACGCTGCGCTACTACGAACGCGCCGGCCTCATGCTGGAGCCGCCGCCGCGCGGCGACAACGGCCACCGGCGCTACACCGAGCGGGACGCCGAGTGGATCGCGCTGCTCACCCGCCTGCGGGCGAGCGGCATGCCCATCGCCGCGATGCGCCGGTACGCCGAACTCGTCCGAAGGGGCCGGGACACCTACGTGGCCCGCAAGGAGCTGCTCGAGGCCCACCGGGCCGACGTCATCGCCAAAATCGAGCAGCTCCGAAGCGATCTCGAGATCGTCGACTACAAAATCGACCTCTACAGCCGCAGAATCATGGGAGAAGAATGAAGCAGCACACGCTCGGCCAGGGCCTTCGAACCTCGGCGCTCGGCCTGGGCTGCATGGGGATGAGCGACTTCTACGGTCCGGGCGACGAGTCCGAATCGATCCAGACCCTTCACCGCGCGCTCGACCTGGGGATCACCCTCCTCGACACCTCCGACGCGTACGGGCCGTTCACCAACGAGAGGCTCGTCGGCAAGGCCGTCGCCGACCGGCGCGACCAGGTGGTGCTGGCGACCAAGTTCGGCATCGAGCGTCTGCCCGACGGCACCCGTGTGGGCGTCAACGGCCACCCCGACTACGTGCGCCGCTGCTGCGACGCCTCGCTGCAACGGCTCGGGGTCGACCACATCGACCTGTACTACCAGCACCGCGTCGACCCCGGCGTCCCCGTCGAGGAGACCTGGGGCGCCATGAAGGAGCTGGTCGAGGCCGGGAAGGTCCGCCACCTCGGCATCTCCGAGGCCGCGCCCGCCACCGTGCGCCGCGCTCACGCCGTCCACCCCATCACCGCGGGACAGTACGAGTACTCCCTGTTCACCCGGGACATCGAGAACGAGCTGCTGCCCACGCTCCGGGAGCTCGGCATCGGCCTGGTCGCCTACAGCCCCCTCGGCCGCGGCCTCCTGACCGGTGCGATCACGAACACCGGGGAGCTGTCCGGCGACGATTTCCGTCACCACAACCCCCGCTGGCAGGGCGACAACTTCGCCGCCAACCAGGCCCTGGTGGCCAAGGTCGGCGAGATCGCCGCCACGCTCGGAGCGACCCCGGCCCAGGTCGCCCTCGCCTGGGTGCTGACCAGAGGCGGGGACGACGTCGTGCCGATCCCCGGCACCAAGCGGGTCACCCGGCTGGAGGAGAACGTCGCGGCCCTCGAGATCAAGTTCGAGCCGGACCACCTCGACGCGCTCGACGCCCTCGCCGGTCAGGTCTCCGGCGACCGGTACAACCCGGCCGGAATGAGCACCGTCAACCACTGACCGGGCACGGAGGCCCGGCACGAACCTCGTGCCGGGCTCCACCTGTTGCTGGTGGCCATCAACAGGATCAGCGTGGCGCGCTCCGCCGGGACGACACCCCGCTCAATACCCTGGGCATTTTGGGCGTCACGGCCTCCACTGCTCCGTCGGCGTCAACGGCCTCGCCGGCCACAGGCGAAATAGTCACAGATCGCTACCGCTGATTGCTTTACTCAGCCTCCTCGAAGGCCGTCAGGGCTCGGTGGCGAGCACGGTCACCGGGTCGCCGACCTGGATTTCGCCGTAGTCACGGGGGACGAAGCGGACACCGAACCAGGTCTTGCCGTCCCAGCGGCGGTGGCGGGCCAAGGTGCGGAGGGGTTCCTTGCCCTTTTCCAAGGTGGTGGGGTCGTAGGTGGGCACGGCGCAGCGGTCGCAGAGTTCGGACATGCGGAAGCGGAGGGCGCCGATGCGGATCTCGCGCCAGGTGTCCTCGACGTAGGGGGCGAAGCCGTCCACGACGAGGTTGGGGCGGAAGCGGGCCATGTCGAGGGGGGCGGGGACCTCCTCCTGACGTTCGAGGGCGCCCTCGGTGATCCAGTCGTCGAGCCGGCGGAGGGAGGAACGGGAGGTGAGCAGGAAGGGGGCGTCCCCGGCCAGGCTGACGACGTCGCCGGGAAGGCCGCCGTGGGAGGCCGGGACGGCGCAGCGGCGGGGGTCGTCGAGCCAGACGAGGCGGGCGGGTTTCCCCAACAAGCGGGTGAACCAGGCGTGGGCCTCCGGGTGGGCGAGGACCACCGTGTCCACTTCCACGAAGTGGACGGGGACGTGCTCACCGGTGGCCGGGGGGACCTTCAGCTGCGGCAGACCGGGGGCCTCAAGCAGGAGGCCGTCCTCGGCGGTGGGGGTGGCCACGACGGAGAGCAGTCGCGGATTCTCCCCGACCCAGTGCAGGTTGCCCGATTCGTCCACCACGGCCCACCGGCGATCCCCCGCCAGCCCCCACGGCTCCACGACCGCCGAATCAACAATCCACCCAGAAACCGACTTAACCGGATATCTGCGGATCTCGGCCAGCTCCATTTCGCCAGCCTACGTCCGAGAATCACTCCTCGAAAGCCGTGAGCTGCGGTCGTTTCGCCGTCATATTGCCCACGACGAAGTGCCGCGCAGCCGTCGCCCCAGCCACTGCCCGGGGTGTCCCCGCAGGCACGCCGCTTCCTTTCGGCGCTTGACCCGCGCATCCACCCGCTCTCTGTACGGCGCGCCTTTCGCCGGCCGTCCTCCGCCGGAGAACGGCGAATCACACAATCACAGAGTGGACCTCATTGGCAGGAAACCACCGGCGCCGAAATTCCGCAGGCGCGAGTGGGCACTCGTGAACGTTTCACCATGGAGCCGGCCGGTCTCGCTCTCAGGAGTGAGGCCACGGCCACCGGGTGTCGGGGATACTGGCCGGATGCGTCGTGTACCTCCCACGGTGGTCGACGCGGTACTCGCGATCGGGTGCTTCCTCAGCATCATGATCATGGCCGTGCTCAATCATCGCCTGGAGTGGTGGGTGGCCGCCCTGGCCGCGGTGAACACGCTGCCGCTCCTGTGGCGGAGGCGGTTCCCCCTGCTCGTGAGCACCGTGACGGGGATCGGCACCGGCGCTCTCTTCCTCACCGACTCGATGGGCGGGATCCCCGCCGCGTCGCTGATCGCGACCTACGGCCTGGCCTCACTGTCCCCGGCCGCGCGGATGCTGGCCGGGGTGCTCGGCACCATCGCGGGGTTCGCCTCCGCGGCGGTGCTGCAGCATCACCAGCCGCTCAGCTACGGGCCCACTGCGGCGGCGTTCGTCGTCGCCTACGCCCTGGGCACCGGCGCGCGAGCGCGCAGGGACCGTATCGCCGTCCTCGAAGAGCGTGCGCGGCGGCTCGCCGAGGAGCGGGAGGTCGCCGCCGTACGCGAACGGGAGCGCATCGCACGGGAGATGCACGACATCGTCGCCCATGCGATGAGCCTGGTGATCCTGCAGGCGGAGGCCGGGCCCGTGGCGCTGCGCACCGACCCGGCCAAGGCCGAGCGGATCTTCGACACGATATCGACGACCACCAGGGACGGCCTGTCCCAGCTCCGCAGGGTGCTCCTCGCACTCAGGTCCGAAGGGGCCGAGCGCCACCCGCAGCCCGGCATCGAGTCCCTCCCCTCCCTGATCGAGGGGGTGCGGCAGGCCGGGCTCGACGCCACCTTCGAGGAGCGCGGCGAGCCCCGCCCCTGCCGCTCCGACCTCGCCGTCACGGTGTACAGGATTGTGCAGGAGGCACTGTCGAACACGATCAAGCACGCCGAGGCGACCCGGGTGCGGGTCCGCCTCACGTGGCGGGACGATGCCCTCGACCTGGAGGTCCACGACGACGGGCGCGGCGTGAGCGGAGAGCGCGGGCATGGCGGGCATGGCGGGCACGGACTGATCGGCATGCGCGAGCGCGTGGCGGTGGCCGGCGGCCGGCTCGTCACCGGCTCAGACGGGACGGGCTTCCGCGTTGCCGCCAGCCTGCCGCTCGCCGGCGCTCTCACAGACTCGCGGGCTCCATAGACTGAGGCGTGCCGACGCAGAACAGCATCCGGGTGCTCATAGCCGACGACCACACCCTCGTCCGCGACGGCCTGGCCATGATGCTGGCAGAGCAGCCCGACCTCGAGGTGGTGGGCGAGGCCGCCGACGGCGCCGAGGCGATCAGCGCGGCCCGCGAACTCGAGCCGCACGTGGTGCTGATGGACGTACGGATGCCGAAGGTCGACGGCATCGCGGCGACCGCTGAGATCTGCCGCGACACCACCGCGAAGGTGCTGGTCCTGACCACATTCGACCTCGACGAGTACGTCTACGACGCGCTGCGTGCGGGCGCGAGCGGCTTCCTGCTCAAGGACATGCGGCGAGCCGAGCTGGTGGAGGCGGTCAGGGTCATCTCAGCGGGTGAGTCGCTGCTCGCGCCGACGGTGACCAGGCGGCTGATCGGCGACGTGGTGGGCCGCTCGCGCCCCGCCGCCGCACGCCCCACCGCACACCCTGCCACCGCACACCAGGCCGACGACCGCAGGCTGGCCGCGCTCACCGCCAGGGAACTCGAGACACTGCGCCAGGTCGCGCGAGGCCTGTCCAACGCGGAGATCGCCGCCGAGCTGTTCGTCACGGAGCACACCGTGAAGACGCACGTCAGCAGCGTGCTGGCCAAGTTGGGCCTGCGCGACCGGGTGCAGGCGGTGGTGCTCGCGTACGAGTCGGGGCTGGTCACGCCCCGCTCTCAAGAGTGAGGCGGGATCCCGCTCCTACGGGTGATCCACCGGCCCGTGCCCTACGCCCAGCATGAGGACATGAAGCGAAAGTTGCTCGTGGCCGCCTCCGCGCTGACGGTCCTGGTGATAGGAGGGATGGGAGCGGGTGCCTGGTATGTCAGCGACGTCACGCTGGTGCCGAAGCACCCGGAGACGATCACCTATCCCGAGGTCGTCCTGGGCGTGACGGACAGGACCATCACCGTCACCGCGTCCGCCGCCACCACCCGCCCTGGCACGTGGTCGCTCAACTGGAGCAGCGGCTCCGCCATGGTTGGCGACATCGTCAAGAGGTCGGCCGGCCGGGTGGAGCGCGTGCGTGTCAGCGGTCAGACCCCGCCGACCGGGATCCGCGCGTAGATGTACATGACCTACAGCGGCGACCCGAAGACGGCGCTCGGCCTCGACTTCACCGAGATCATGGTGCGGACCGAGTTGGGCGACGCGCCCGCATGGTACGTGCCCGCGCGTGGCGACACTTGGGCGATCACCGTGCACGGCAGCAACGCCTACCGCAACTCCAGCCTGCACGCCATCGCGACCATGCACCGGGTCGGCATGCCGGTGCTCGACATCACCTACCGCAACGACCTCGGCGCGCCCGCGTCGCCGGACGGATTCCTGCACCAGGGCGAGTCGGAGTGGCGTGACCTGGAGGCCGCGATACGCAAGGCGCAGTCCATGGGCGCCAGGCACATCGTGCTCTACGGCGGCTCGATGGGCGGCGCGATCGTCGGCCAGCTGCTCACCCGCTCTCCCCTGGCGGACGTGGTCTCGGCCGCCGTGCTGGAGAACCCGGAGATCAGCAGCCGGCGTACCGGTGAGTTCGCCGCTGCCCAGATGCACATGCCGTCGTTCATGGTGCCGGTCATGGAGCAGGTCATCGACTGGCGCGGCGGCTTCGACATCGGCACGATCGACCTGCTCGGCCACCCGCCGCGGGTGAAGCCGCCCACGCTGCTGCTCATGGGCGACGCCGACAAGGAGCATCCGGTGGAGACGGCACGTGAGCTGGCCAAGGCGTCGAGCGCGATGAACTGGCCGATCCAGTACGAGGAGTTCCCCGGCGCCGGCCATTCCGAGATCTGGAGCACCGACCGCGAGCGCTACGACCGCACGCTGGCCGCCTTCCTCACCCGCACCGAGAGGTGAGCACCTCAGTGCGACTGCGGCGTTGGACAGGGTGCGGATGGCGTCTGCGCGTACGTCATGTCGCCGCGCCGCTTGACCCTGACGCTGGGTCAATCTCTCAGCATCGCGGCATGACCACGAAACCCAGTGCAATCGAGATCCACCACGACGGCGTCACGATCCCGGTGTCCCGCGACGGCCAGGGACGACCGCTGGTCCTGTGCCCTGGGCTGAACTCGACACAGGCCGACCTACACGAGCTGGCCGAGCTGCTACGGCGCGACTACGACGTGGTGACCTTCGACCTGCGGGGACACGGCCTCGCCTCGGCCGCCGACCGGTACTCCTTCGAGGCATTCCTCGGCGATCTCGGCGCAGTGATGGCGGAGCTGGGAAACCGAGGCCTGCCCGCGGCGCCCGTACTGGTGGGCTACTCGCTGGGCGCTGACCTGGCGGTTCACTATGGCGCCGAGCATCCCGGCACCGTCGCCGGGCTCGTTCTCATCGACGGGGCGAACCCGGTGCCCGAACCGTTCATCACCGAGGCCGTCCTGCCGGAGTTCCGCGCCATGTGGGAGGATCTGGCGGCGCAGCGGGAGGCCGAGCGGGCGGACACCGCACGTCAGGTGTCGCTCACCGCCCAGGACATCCTCGACCTGAACCTTGAGATCGATGTGATTCGGTCCGAGATCCTCGACCGGTACAAAAGGATCGACCGGCCCATCAGCATGATCATGTCGACCTCGATGGCCGGCGACAGCGGCGAAGGGCACGCGCCGCGGTTCAACCGGATCTGGCGTGCCGGCGTCGCGCGGCTTGTCCGCGAGCACCCGCACATCGCCACCACATGGCTCGACGCCGACCACCGGCTGGTCTTCACCCACGCCCCGGAAATCGCCCAGATCATCCGTAGTGCAGAAGGCCCAGCCGGCCAGGCGACCTCTTAAGCGACTCCTGGAGACTGGTGTCATGCTGACCATCGGCGAGCTGGCGTCCTACGCCGGAGTAACGGTGCGCGCGGTGCGGCACTACCACGCCAAGGGGTTGCTGCCGGAGCCAGAGCGGGACCGCTCCGGCTACCGCAGATACGGCGCCGGCGCCGTGATCGAGCTGATCAAAATCCGAACCCTCGCCGAGGCCGGGGTCCCGCTGGCGCGAGTGAGGGAGCTGCTGCGGGTCGGCGAGGAGGAGTTCGCCGCGGCGATCGAGGACATCGACAGGCGGCTGCGTGCGGAGATCCGGGAACGGCAGCGGCACCGCGAGCGGATCGCCCGCCTCGCCTCCGGGGACAGCCTGACGCTACCCCCAGAGGTGGTCGAGTATCTCGACCGGCTGCGGGCGCTCGGGGTCGACGAGCGGATCGTCCAGGCCGAGCGTGACGGCTGGATCCCGCTGGCCGCGCACTCACCCGCGCGAGTCCCGGAGTGGATGGCACGCAAGCGGGAGCAGCTCGACGACCCGCGGCTCGTCGACTTCTACCTCACCCTGAGCCAGGCTCTCGACCGAGCCGACGACGACCCGCGGCTGGTCGAGCTGGCCGACAAGCTGGCCGTCTACATCACCCGTATGGCCGACGAGCGAGGCGAGGACTATGTCGACGACACCGATATCGAGTCACCGCTTGTCAAGCTGATGGACAGACTGGCGTTCGACACTGTGCCGCCGGCGCGCCGGCTGATCGAGCTGCTGAAGCAGCGAGGCTGGACCGGCTGGACCAAGCTCGTGCGCGTGGCCCCGAGACCGGGTGCGGCTCCCCCCACGGCTTCCTAACGCGACTGGCCGTTCGGTTGCTTCTCGGCCCTCGCCGCTCGGCTGCTTGCGGTCTCGTCGTTGTGCACCGGCTTCGCGGCCGGCCGGTGGCTCGCCGGCTTATCGGCCGGAAGAGTCATGGCAGGGATGACCGCGGCCGTGGCGATACCGATCGCCCACCAGAACGCGCCCCGGAAGGCACCGGTGGCGCCGTGGCCGAGGAGCGACTGCAGGACGACGGCCACGATCGCGGTGCCGAACGAGGCGCCCACCTGCTGGACGATGCGGGTGCTCATAGTGGCGTGCGGGATGCCTGCCGGTTGGACGTCCTGGTAGGCGATGGACATCGGCGGGATCAGCACCGCCCCGATCCCCAGACCGCGAACCAGCAGCACGGCTCCCAGCCACCACAGGCTCGTGCCCGGCCCGGCAAGCGCGAACGGAACGGTAGCGACGGCGGTGAGCAGGAAGCCGGCGATCGTCAGGGCCCGCGCCCCGAACCGGTCGACCAGCTTGCCGATCACGAAGCGCGAGGCGAGCGCACCCACACCCTGCGGGATCATCAGAAGCCCGGCATCCAGCACACTGTCGCCCCGCAGCTGCTGGTAGTACAGCGGCAGTAGGAACATGCCGGCGTACATCGCCGCACCGGCGGTGAACAGGACCGCGGAGGCGCTGCCGAGCGAGCGCACGCGCAGCAGCCGCACGTCGACGATCGGCTCGCGCTCACCAGGCCGTGACGCCCAGGCGATGAACGCGGCAAGCAGGACGACCCCGGCCGGCAGCGGCACCGGCACCCCGGCGTGGCCGATCCCGCCATCCTCGGACAGCTGCGAGAGGCCGAGCAGGATCCCCGTCAGCGCCGGCGCGAGCAGCACCAGGCCGATCCAGTCCAGGCGCCCGCGCCCGGCCGAGGAGCCGGGGCGGTCGCCGGGCAGGAACCGCCACGCCAGCAGCAGCCCGGCGGCGATCACGGGCACGTTGATGAGGAACAGCCAGCGCCAGCTCAGCCAGTTCAGGATCACGCCGCCGATCACCGGGCCGAGGATCGGGCCGAGCGCGATCGGCAGACTGACGGCCGCCATCAGCCGGCTGCTGACATGCCCGCCCGCGGCTCTCACTGCGAGCGTCTGCATCAGCGGGAAGATCAGCCCGGCACCCAAGCCCTGCAGTGCCCGGAAGCCGATCAGGCTGGCGTCGTTCCACGCCACCGCGCACAGCACCGAGGCGAGCACGAACAGCACCAGCGCGGCCATCCAGACCCGCTTGCCGCCCCAGCGGCGCTCCGCCCACCCGGTGACCGGGATCGCGACGGCCATCGCCAGCAGGAAGCCGGTGGTGACCCACTGGATCGTGTCGGCGGTCGAGTGCAGCTTCACTGCCAGCGTGTGGATCGCCAGCGTCACCATCGTCGAGTCGAGGATCGCCGCGATCCCGCCCACGACCAGCGCGATCAGCGCGTTTTTCACCTGCGACGGCAGCTTCGCCTCGGTGGTCTCCGTCATCGCCCTGCCTCCGAAATAAGAGTTGAATCCATCTCTTATGCGGAGAGTAGAGCGCCTTGATAGGGAATGCAAGCCTTCCTTATAGTGGACCCGTGACCACATCCGCCGCCGCGACCTCTCGCCAACGCCGACGCGGGCCCGAGCTCGAGGCCGCGTTGCTGGACGCAGCCTGGGACGAGCTGGTCGAGATCGGCTTCGCGAAGCTGACCATGGAGTCCGTCGCCTCCCGCGCCAGCACCGGCATCGCCGTGCTGTACCGCCGCTGGGCCAACAAGGACCAGCTCGTGCTCGCCGCGCTCGAGCACTACCGGAACAGCCACCCGGTCGACGTCCCCGACACCGGAACCCTGCGCGGCGACCTCCTCGCCGCACTGACCGGCATGGGCGAGGCCCGCGCCGCCTTCTTCGCCATCGCCGCGGCCGCCGCCTTCTCTGGGCTAGTGGCCGACACCGGGCTCACCCCCGCCGAGGTGCGCGACCGGATCATCGGCGGCCAACGGCTTTCACGCGTTCGGAGCATCTACCAGCGGGCCCATGACCGGGGCGAGATCGACCTGGAACGGATCCCTTCCGCGGTGCTCGCCATGCCGTTCGACCTGGTGCGCCACGACCTGCTGATGGACCTCGAACCCCTGGAGCCCGCACGCATCCAGTCGATCATCGACGAGCTCTTCCTGCCCCTCGTCCACAGCCACCACAACGCGCCGGGTTCGGCAGGAGCCGCCTGACCTCACTCATGCCCCGGCGCCCGGAGGGGTTCGGGCCGCCTGGTGACGGGGTCCTGGTAGCCCTGGCCGATTGCGCCCGGCCGCTGTTGAGCCGAGCCTGTGCCCATGACGGGTTCTTGAGGGGCTGGGTAAGGTTCCGGGTCAGGCCGAACGGCGAGCCGCCATGTGCGTGGGCTTGGAGGAGCGAGGCGGGGAGAGGAGTGGGCCGGCATTCAACTGCCGAGGGTGCGCTTTTGTGGGTGGATCGCCTCGCCGCGGGCGAGCATGTCGACGAACTGGGTGATACGGCGGGCTCGGGTCTCGGCGCGTTTGGCGTTCGCGATCCGATAGAGAACGGCGTAGCGGTTTTGGGAGGTGAGGATGTCGAACATCGCTTGTGCCTGGGGTTTCGCGGCCAATGCGGCGGCCAGGTCGGCTGGTACCTCGATGCCGGCTTGTCCCGCGTAGGCCGTGTCCCAGCGGCCGTCGGCCTTGGCGCGTTCGACCTCGGTCATTCCGGCCGGATGCATCCGGCCCTCGCTGATCAGACGGGTGACGATGGAAACGTTCCGCGCTGACCAGGCACTTTGCCTTCCGCGAGGGGTGAAGCGCCGATAGAAGGTGATCTCATCCCGCCGTCGTAGCCGACCATCGATCCAGCCGTGGCACAGGGCTTCGTCGAGCGCCTGGTCATAGGTCAGGCTGGTGGGCTGGGTCGTGTTCTGCTTGGCGAGGACCAGCCACACCCCTGCCGAGCTGTCGTGGTGCCTGCTGAGCCACTCCCGCCAGGCTCGGGCATCGGTAACGGTCAGTTCCAGTAGTTCGTTACTCATCGTCATGTGCCCCTGGTGATCATCAAAGGTATGGTTGTCGGCGGTCACCCGAAGGTGGGAGTCCAGGACGGGGGCCTGCCGGAAGTGGCGCTGGATCGGTCAGCGGTGGAGCTGGCCGATCACACCCTTCGCCACGTCGCCACCGCGGCCTCTGGACGGATGACGCCCGCCCGCCTTCACCAGGTCTTGCCGGCCTGCTCCCGGATCGTGTGGTTGATCCGGTTGAAGAAGTTGGTGATTGCGATGTTCAGGATGATCGCGGACATCTGTTTCTCATCGAAGTGGGTGGCAGCAGCGTCCCAGATCTCGTCGGTCACGCCCGGCGCGCCGTCCTGGATCCGGGTGGCGGCCTCGGTCAGCGCGAGCGCCGCCCGCTCCGCCTCGGTGAAGAACGGGGTCTCGCGCCACGTCACCACGTTGTGCAGCCGCTCGTCGGTCTCTCCGTGCTTCTTCGCCGATGCGACCCCGGCGAACACACACGGGCTGCAGCCATTGATCTGGCTGGCCCGCAGATGGACCAGCTCGAGCACGAGCGGGTCGACGCCACCGGCGTGAATCGCCTTGTGGAGATGCTGGATCCCTGTGATCACGTCGGGATTCGCCACGCTCTTCATGCGTGCTTCCATGGGTCCTGCCCCTCGTCGGTTGACGTGCACCCATCCGGGCCCGTCATCTAACAACGCACCTCGGCGGAGGTCATCGTCGTCGTAATGGACTTTTCGGCCGAGGAGTTCTCGGTCATGCCGGCGACGTTACGGTATGACCCGGTCAAAAACGGTCCTGGTTATCGAGCAGACTGTTAGCCGTGGTCAACACCTCGGCGCGGCTGCTGCGGCTGCTTTCTCTGCTGTCAACGCGGCAGTCCTGGACGTGCGCTGATCTTTCCGCCCAGCTGGAGATCACCGAACGGACGGTTCGCCGGGACATCGCCCGGCTACGTGAACTCGGCTACGGCATCGAATCGGAGATGGGCCCATGGGGCGGCTACCACCTCGGGCCCGGAACCAGCATTCCGCCACTGATCCTTGACGAGGAGGAGGCCCTCGCGGTCGCTGTCGGGCTGCGCACCGCCGCCTTCAGCGGAGTCTCCGGCAGCGACCAGGCAGCCCTGTCGGCGCTGCTGAAACTACGCCAGGTGCTGCCGGCCAGGATCGCAGGCCGGCTCGGCGAGCTGGACGCCGCGTTCACCCACACCGCACGACCCGACGACAGCCAGATCTCCCCCGCGCTGCTGCTCGACCTGGCCACCGCGTGCCGGCGAGGCGAACGCACCCAGTTGACCTACCGCGACAGGGCCGGAACGACGTCCACCCGACGAGTAGACCCCTACCGGCTCATCTACACAGGCCGCCGCTGGTACCTACTCGCCTACGACCCGACGCGGCAGGACTGGCGCACCTTCCGTACCGATCGCATCATCGATGCCACAGCCACCGGGCAGGCCACTGCCCTGCCCGACCCACCAGATCCAGCACAGATGGTGAGCAGGGGGATCGCGCTGAGGCCCTACCCGGTGCGGGTGACCATCCGCCTGGCCGTACCGGCCGATGAGGCCCGCAGGCTGGTGCCACCAACGGTCGGCGTCCACCACCCGGACGGCGATGACGCCACGATCATCGACATCGGGGGGCCAGACGCCGACAGCCTGGCCCGCTACCTGCTCAGCCTCGGCCGACCACTCCAGATACTGCAGCCAGAAGAGGTCCGCCAGGCATTCCTCGCCCGCACACGACAACTCCTCAAGGACAACCAGTAACACAAACCCCCGCCGCCGGAACCCCGTGACGAACCCTTTTCGGCACGTCACGGTCCCGCCTTTCTCGACGCCCAAAGCGCGGCGGAACTCCATGTCGAGGTCATCGCGGTGGCACGCCCCTCCGACCGGGCGCGTTGTATACACAACCTTTGACTACGCGCTCAGACGAAGTACCGGGCCTGCAGGCGGAACAACTCGGCGTAAAGTCCGTCGGCCTCACTCAGCGTGTCGTGAGTGCCGACCTCGACGACCCGGCCGCCGTCCAGAACCACGATGAGATCAGCCGCCCGGGCGGTGGTGAAGCGATGCGTGACGAGGATGGTCACCCCGCCTTCCAGGCGGCTCAAGTCGGCGTACCGCTGGAACAGCCACTCCTCGGCCCGTGCGTCGAGGCTGGCGGAGGGCTCGTCCAGGACCCGCAGCAGCGGCGCCTGCCGCATCGCCGCCCGGGCGTTGGCCACCGTCTGCCACTGGCCCCCTGACAACCCCTCGCCGGCCCACGATTCTCGCCCGAGCCGGGTCTCCAGGCCCTCGGGCAGCGAAGCGCGAAGCTTGTCCCCGCCGGCCGTCCGCAGCGCCTCGAGGATCCGCTCCGAGTCGTCGCGATGCTCGAGCCAGCCCAGCCCGATCGTGTCCTTCAAGGACATCTCGATGTGTACCGGCTCCTGGAAGGCCACCGTGATCCGGGCGCGCCAGTCCTCCGGCGCGAACTGCGCGAGATCGGTCCCGTCCACCAGGACGCGCCCCGCGCTCGGCCGGTAGAGGCCGCTGAGCATCTTGACGAGCGTCGACTTCCCCGCGCCGTTCTCGCCGACCAGGGCCACCACGGCGCCGGCCGGGAGCTCGAGGTCGATGTCGTTCAGTGAGGGCTGATCGCGGTTCCAGTACTGGAAGCTGAGACCCTCCACCTTGATGCCGCCGTCCAGCCGGGCCGGCACCGTCACCGGCGTGGCCGGCACGACGGCCGCCCGCTCCACGGCGCCGTCCTCCACCACGTCGAGGAACGCCCGGGCTGCCCGAAGCGACTCCAGTGTCCAGAAGGTCAACGTCAACGAGCTCTGCACCTGCCCGGTTATCTGGCTCGCGACGGCGATGGCCGCGACGACGAGGCCCAGCGAGGCCTCGCCGGCCAGGCCGGCCCGCACCATCAGGACGATGGCGGTCGCGTACGCCAGCACGAAGAACAGCCAAGCCAGCGCGACCGGCACCCGGGTCCGTCGATCGGTCCGGGCGATGTCTCGGCCTCCGGAGTCCCACTCCTCGCGGTGCCTGCGCCGCAGCTCGCTCGCCAGTCCGAAGAGGCGGGTCTCGCGACCGGGTGCGGCCGCGGTGGCGAGCGTGAACAGATGACCGGCCAGCCGGGTCCGGGGCGTGGCGCGCTGCACGGCCCGACCGCGCTCCCTGTCCGCCGCCTGGGTGGCCAGCACAGCGGGGACGGCGAAAAGCGGCAGCACGGCGAGGATGGGAACGACCGAGGCCATCAGGACGGCCGAGGCGATCAGGGCCAGCGCGGCTCCGGCCAGCCACAGCAACCGGTCGAAGGCCGGCCCGATGTCGCCCCGCGCACCACGGACCGCCGCCGCCTTTTCCGAACGGCTCGAACGCTCGTGGATCTCCAGCGTCGGCGTGGTGCCGACCACGTCGATGAACTGGCGCTCGACTTCGTTCTGGATCTCCTCCTGCAGGCGAAGGCGGGTGAAATAGCCGGCGATGAAGGTGCCCTGGGTGAGCATCACGAAGATCGCCACACACAGCGCAAGTGTCACCGCACCGCTGGTCGAATGCCGGCTCGCCACCTCGCTGAACAGTCCGAGCAGCACCGCGAGACCGACCCCGGTGACCTGTTCGAGAATCGCCACCGCCACCACGAGCAAGGACCGGACCCAGTCGATGCGGGGTCCGGTCGTGAGGACGAAGCGCAGGGCGCTGATCAAGACGGGGTCTCCTCGAAACGCTTCGCCTGCAGGCGGAACAGCTCGGCGTACCGGCCGTCGGCAGTGATCAGATCCTCGTGCGTGCCATCCTCGACGATCTGGCCGTTATCGAGCACGACCACCCGCTCCGCCTTGCGCACGGTCGCGAACCGATGCGAGATCGCGACGGTGGTGGCGCCCGCGGTGAGCTCGTGGAACGTGTCGTAGAGCTGAGCCTCGGCGCGGGCGTCAAGGCTCGCGGCCGGCTCGTCCATGATCAGCAGCCGTGCGCCGTGCCGCAGACCGAACAGCGCCCGGGCGATGGCGATGCGCTGCCACTCCCCGCCCGACGCGTCGACCCCGCCGTCGAAGCCACTGGACATCACCGTGTCCCAGCCCTTCGGGAGTCCCTCGATGAACTTCAGGAGCCCGGCCTGGCGCGCCACAGCCCGCAGGCCCTCCTCGTCGTCCGCATGGTCCAGGGAACCGAAGGCGATGTTGTCCCGCACGGTCAGCTCATAGCGGCCGAAGTCCTGGAAGACGGCGACCACCTGACGCTGCCAGCTCCGGCGGTTGGCGTCCTCGATCGGTGTCGCACCGACGCGCACGCACCCCCCGCTCGGAGCGTCCAGGCCGGCGATGAGCCGGGCCAGCGTCGTCTTGCCGGCCCCGTTGAGACCGACGACGGCGAGCGACTGACCCGCGGGAATGGCGAGGTCGATACCGTGGAGCACCTCGCCGGAGGCGCCACCGTAGCGGAAGCGCAGATCCTCGCAGGAGATGGTCTCGACCGGCGCCGGCCAGGGATCGGTGTCAGGCCCGACCGGCGTCGCCACGACCGGAAAAGCGAACGCCTCGGCGGCCGCCTTCGAGCCGAAGCCGATGCGAAGGTCGTCCTCGTCCGCCCGGAGCACCTGGAGGAGCGCCCGGACGGCAAGGCCGCCGAGCGCCATATCACCCACCGTCGAGCCTCCGGTTGCCGCCCGATACCCCAGGTAGTAGAAAACCGAGGCGACCGTGACGCCGGTGACCACGACCACAGTGACAACGAACAGGCGATGCTCACGCCGCCGTTGCCAGACCTCCATCATGTTCACGCGCCACTCCGACTGGTAGGCATCGCGGAAGAAGGCCGCGAGGCCGAACAGACGGACTTCCCGGGCCACACCCGGCGTGGTCGGCACATCCCGCAAGTAGGACGTACGGCGCAGTTTCGTCGTCTGACTCACGGTCTCGATGACGGCGATCCGGTAGTTCCGGACCAGCCGGGAGTGGATCACGACGAAGACCGCGAAGACGATGAGCCCCAGCCCCCAGGTGACACGGGTAAGCAAAGCCGCGGAGCCGATGCTGGTCACCCACAGCGAGGCCCTGGTGGAGAAGCCGAAGATCGCTTCCCCGGGCGGCATGTCGATGGTCCCATTGCCCCGGGCACGCTCGATCCGGCCGAGGTAGGCCGGATCCTCGAGGTGGCCGATGGTGGCCGGCCCGGAGGCGGCCATCATCACTCGCTCGCTGAGCCGGCCGGTGACCCGGCGGCCGAGTGCCCGGCCCAGAGCCGTCCGCGCGGACTCGGTGATATGAGTGAGGAAGAACAGCACGACGATGAGGACGACCCAGCGATAGCACTCCCGCGCCGCCGGGGTGCCCAGCCCTTGGCCGATCGCCGAGGTGAGCCCGTCCACCAGCTCACCGATCCCAATGGTGATGCCGACCGGGGCCGCACCGGCGAGGACGGCCAAGACCGTGGTCAGGGTGGTCAAGGCCGGTGCCACCGAGAAGGAATATCCGACCAGGGCGGGCATCACCCATCGCGTCGCCGGAGGCGGCAGCCGACTCGTATGCGCGCTCACGCCTGCCCTTCCGGCCTTGTCTGCCGGGGTTTTTGCAGATACCGCGGCGACCTCTTTTTTCTGCGGCAAGCGGGCGCCTTTACAAAGTAGATTAGGAAAGGAATCCGGCCAGCAGACGGGTGACCTCGGCGGGGCGCTCCAGGCTCGGCAGGTGACCGGCCCAGTCGAGGTCGAGCAGCGTCGCGTCCGGAAGCGCCTCCGCCATGTGACGCCCGCTCTCCCGGAAGTACGGCAGGTCGTGGCCGCCCGTCACCACCAGCGTGGGCGCGGTGACCACCGTCAGGTCGATCGGTTCCCTCCGCCTCTCGGGCTGCGGATCGGCGGCCAGTTGCACCTCGAACGCGTGCCGCTGCATCGCCGCCAGCCGCGCCCTGTCCGGCTCGTCCGCCTCGGGACCCAGCCACGTGCGGACGTTGAGGTCCACCGCTCCCTCGACGTCGCCCGCCTCGATCAGCCGGTCCTCCTCTCCCCCGAACGCCTCAAGGTCGGGGGACGGAGGCAGGCCGCAGCCCGCGTTCAGCAGCACGAGCCGCGACACGAGATCGGGATGGCCCGTCGCGAGCTCCAGCGCGACCCGCCCGCCGTACGACGATCCGACGAGCCCGACCCGGCGCAGCCCGAGCGCCGCGAGCAGGTCCGCGACGTCGCCGGCGTCCGAGTACGGCCCCTCCGCAGCGCACGGTGTGCGCCCGTGCCCCCGGAAGTCGAGCCGGATGACGCGGAACCGCTCCCCCAACGGCTCCCACTGGGGATCCCACATGCCCGAGTCGGCGACGCCGGAGTGCAGCAGGACGACGGGCTCACCGGAGCCCCGTTCCTCGTGCCAGACCGTCACCGGGCCTCCAGCGCGACGCGGACGCCGAGGGCGACCAGGACCGTCCCCGACACCTGCTCCAGACGGCGGCGGACCGCGGGTCTGCCGAGCACGGCACCGGCCCGGCCGATCAGCCAGATCACCCCGACATACCAGACGACGTCCACGACCACCCAGATCACCGCGAGCATCGTCAGCGTCAGCGGCACGTGGGCGCCCTGGGGCACGAACTGCGGCAGGAACGACATCGCGAACACGGCGGCCTTGGGGTTGGCGCCGCACGTGGCGAGCCCCAGACCGTACGAGCGGCGCCATCCGCCCGCGGTCCGCACCTCTGCCCCGCCGTACGGCACGGACGCGTCGAGGGCCGCCGGCGCGCGCCTGGCCTTCCACAACGACTGGACGCCCATCACGATCAGAAGCGCCGCGCCCACCGCCTTCATCGCGCCGTAGGCCACCTCCGAGGCCACGACCAGCGCCGACAGACCGAACACGGCGGCCATCGCCCACAGGAAGATGCCGGTTTCGTTGCCGAGGAGGGCGGCGACTCCAGACGAGCGCCCGGCCCTGAGCGTCTGCCGCAGGATCACCGCGGTGCTGACACCCGGGATCATCGCGAGCAGGAGGCAGGAACCGACGAAAGCAAACCAGATCACGTGCTCATCGTTCCGGTGGGGGTTCGAGCACCGCAACCGCTTTCCCACCCGGTGCACCGCGCCGGCGCGGCCGAAGGGCGATGTGGCGACGGGAGGGTAGTCCGTCCGCAGCGGACGATGCAAAGGAAGGGGACTCCTCACTCCCTTCCATTCTCAACGTATAGCGGACAGGGGGGCTTGCGGCAAGACCCAGGTCGTGCCGCACAATCGTCGGCCGGAAGCAGCGCATGCGGAAACGGGGGACGCGACGTGCGTGTGGTGTCGTCGATGTATGGGTCAGGCGGGGAGTGTTGCCCGTCATGGTCACCAGGTCGTCACGGCGGTTCGGGCGCCTCGGTGCGCGTAACGGTGCAAGCAACCCAGATCGGAGCTGATGACGTGAACCCGCTGCCCACCAGCGCGTTCGACCTTCCCGACCGCCTCTCCCACAAGGCCGATCCGAGGCTGATCGCCGCCGACGAGCAGCACTTCGCAGCCATCGCGGACAGCCTCGAACAGTCGATCGCCGACCTGGCCGGCCGCCTCGAGGCCGAGCTCAAGGCACCCGGCGGCAAGGGCCGGCAGGCGATGGACCGGGACCTGGAAGTCCATCGGCTGACCGCTCGCCTGCGCGTGCTGCGTCGTTTCGGCCTGGACCTGTGCCTCGGGCACATGGTCGGCGAGGACGACCCCGAGCCCGTGTACATCGGACGGCTCGGCCTCACCGACAGCGCGGGTCGCCGGCTGCTGCTCGACTGGCGCTCCCCGGCGGCCGAGCCGTTCTTCGGAGCCACCCACGCCAATCCGATGGGTCTGACGAGCCGCCGCAGGTATCGGTGGAGCCGCGGCCGGATCAGCGACTACTGGGACGAGGTGTTCACCCCGGACGGGTTCGAGGGGCACGCCGCGCTCGACGACCAGTCCGCCTTCATCGCCAGCCTCGGCAGCAGCCGGTCGCCGCGGATGCGCGACGTGCTCGGCACCATCCAGGCCGACCAGGACGCCATCATCCGCGCGGGATCCCAGGGCGCTCTCGTCGTCGACGGCGGTCCGGGAACGGGGAAGACCGTCGTCGCCCTGCATCGCTCCGCCTATCTCCTCTACTCCGATCCTCGCCTCGGTCACCGCCGGGGCGGCGTGCTGTTCGTCGGCCCGCACCAGCCCTACCTGGCGTACGTCGCCGACGTCCTGCCCAGCCTCGGAGAGGAGGGCGTGCAGACCTGCACCCTGCGGGATCTCGTCCCCGAAGGAGCGGCGGCGACGATCGAGACCGACCCGGACGTGGCGCGCCTGAAGTCGTCCGCGGATCTGGTGAAGGCGATCGAGCCGGCCGTCAGGTTCTACGAGAATCCGCCCACCAAGGGGATGACGGTCACGACCCCCTGGTCCGGCCTCTGGCTGAGCGCCGAAGATTGGGCCGAGGCGTTCGAAGCACCCGACCCGGGCACTCCGCACAACGAGGCGCGCGACCAGATCTGGGAGGAGCTGCTCACCATCCTGGTGGACAAGTACGACGGCGACGCGCCGCCTGACCTGGTCCGCAAGTCGCTGCTGCGCGACAGGGAGCTGCTCACGACCTTCAACCGCGCGTGGCCGCTGATCGAACCGACCGATCTCGTCGGAGACCTCTGGTCGGTGCCCGCCTACCTGCGGCTGTGCGCACCCTGGCTCAGCCCCGAGGAGATTCGGAAGCTGCAGCGCGCGGACGCCCAGGCCTGGACGGTGTCCGACCTGCCGCTCCTGGACGCGGCACGACAGCGGCTCGGCGACCCGGAGGCGTCACGGCGCAAGCGCCGGCGGGACGCCGCTCTCGCCGCCCAACGCGAGCACATGGCCCAGGTCGTCGACAACCTGATCGAGGCCGATGACGACGGTGAAGGCCTCGTGACGCAGCTGCGCCGAGAGGACCTCCAGCGAAATCTGGTCGACGAGTCCGAGCTGCCCGCCCTCGACCCGGACGTGCTCGCCGGCCCGTTCGCGCACATCGTCGTGGACGAGGCTCAGGAGCTCACCGACGCGGAGTGGCAGATGCTGCTGCTCCGCTGCCCGTCCCGGAGCTTCACCATCGTCGGGGACCGCGCCCAGGCCAGGCACGGGTTCACCGAGTCGTGGCAGGAACGGCTCAAGCGGATCGGGCTCGACCGGATCGAACTCGCCTCTCTGAGCATCAACTACCGGACGCCGGAAGAGGTCATGGCGGAGGCCGAGCCGGTCATCCGGGCCGCGCTCCCGGACGCCAACGTGCCGACCTCCATCCGCAGCGGCGGCGTCCCCGTCGTCCACGGATCCGTTTCGGAGCTGAGCGCGATTCTCGACACCTGGCTCGCCGAGCACGCCGAAGGGACCGCCTGCGTCATCGGCGATCCCGCGTTCGAGGGGACCTCCCGCGTCCGGTCGCTGACCCCGGAGCTGTCGAAGGGGCTCGAGTTCGACCTGGTCGTCCTCATCGACCCGGAGAGGTTCGGCGAGGGCATCGAAGGAGCGGTCGACCGCTACGTCGCCATGACCCGGGCGACCCAGCGACTCGTCATCCTTTCGAGCTCCTGACGCCGGCCGGGCGGGCGACGGCCCTGTCCGGCTCGGGGCGGGGGCCCGGCTCGTATCGCACGGCCGGGCCCTGCTTCCCCTCAGCGGAGGCGATCACGAAGTCGCCAGGTGCGCGGCGGTCACCACGCGACGGGACCGAGGCGGTCGGTGAAGGTCCCCGTCGGCCCGTCGGCGTCGATCATCGCGAGTCCGACGATCGAGTCTGTGCCCTCGGTGACCGTCAGCTGACCGGTGTGATTGTTCATGTCGGTGGCGGCGAACGTGTGGTTCGCGACTTCTCCGGGAGTGGTCGCATTGAACTTGATCTTCGGGAGTGCCTGGGCGTACCGGACGGTGATCATGTTCAGTGCCGCTTTCGACGAGCTGTAGGCGAGCTCGTGCATTCTCGAGACCGGCTGCTCCGGATCGGTCACGACCGCGAAGGAGCCGCCGGCGCTGGACACCATCACCACGCGCGGGTGGTCCGCCGCCTGCAGCAGGGGAAGGAACGCGTGCGTGACCCTGATCGGTCCGTACACGTTGGTCTCGTAGACGGAATGGATCTCGTCCGCCGTCGCGTCCGCGGGCGCGACGACCCTTCCCGGCGCGCCGGCGTTGTTGATCAGGACATCCAGCCGGTCGGTGTGCTCCCGGACGAGCCGTACGGCGCCGGCCACCGACTCGTCCGAGGTCACGTCCAGCGGGACCATGACCACGTTGACGCCACCGGCGGTCAGCTTGTCGGCGGCCGCCCGCCCCCGGTCCTCGTCACGCGAGCCGAGAAAGATCGTCCACCCCTCTTCCCCTAGCCGCCGGGCCGCTTCGAAACCGAGTCCCTTGTTGCCTCCGGTGATCAGCACCGAGGTCTGCTCCGAGTTCGTCATCCGTCCTCATTCCGTGGAGTCGCGTGCCGCTCGTTCGCGCGGCCGTCCTGACGAACACGAGATGCCGGCGTCCACCTCCCTGTGACAGCACGGCGATGTGACGTACGCCACCGGTCGCGGGAGTCACAGAGCCGCGAGGAGCGGCATCTTGTGCGTGTGGCACAGTCGAGACTGATCAGGCAGGAGCCGGTGATGAACGGGGGACAGGTGGACGCAGCCGAGCCGCTTGCATATGGGGAACCCGTGGACTCCTTCGTGGACCCGGCCACGGAGGTGTTCGTCGCTCATCGCAACCTGTTGTTCACCGTCGCCTACGAGATGCTCGGTTCGGCCGCCGACGCCGAGGACGTGCTGCAGGACACCTGGCTGCGATGGGCGGGCGTCGACCTTGGCGCGGTGCGGGATCAGCGTGCCTACCTGGTGCGGATCGCCACCCGCCAGGCGCTGATCCGGTTGCGTACGCTTGGCCGGCGCAGGGAGTCCTATGTCGGGCCGTGGTTGCCCGAGCCGTTGTTGACGGCGCCGGATGTGGCCGAGGACGTCGAGCTGGCCGACAGCGTCTCGATGGCGATGCTGCTGGTGCTGGAGACGCTGTCGCCGACCGAGCGGGCGGTGTTCGTGCTGCGCGAGGTGTTCGATCTGGACTACGACGAGATCGCCGATGCAGTCGGCAAGAGCCAGGCCGCGGTCCGCCAGATCGCCCACCGCGCACGCGCGCACGTCGCCGCCCGCCGGCCCCGCGACGTCGTCTCCCCCAACGCGACCCGCGACGCGCTCCAGGCTTTCCAGCAAGCGGTCGAGACCGGCGACCTGCAACGCCTGCTCGACATCCTCGCCCCCGACGTCGTCCTCCTGAGCGACGGCGGCGGAATCAAGAAGGCCCTGACCCACCCCGTCGTGGGGGCCGGCAAGGTGGCTCGTCTCCTGGCCGCCGGCCTGGACAGGTTCGGCACCGAGGTGTCGGTCGAGCCGGTGCAGGTCAACGGCCACCCGGGTCTCGTCATGCGGATCGACGGGGAGATCGACGGCGTCGTGGCGATGCGAATCGAGGACGGCCTCGTCGCCGGGGTCTACTTCATCCGCAATCCCGACAAGCTGTCGCGTGTGGAACGACAGACCGTGCTGAGCCGCTGAGACCGGAACGACCCGGCAGTCCGCGCCGGGACCCGGTGCCGGTCGCTTCAGCTTTCGTGGGCGGCGCCGGACTCGCTCTCCCTGACCGCGCCGTACATGCGAGACAGGTCCGCGACGGCCTCGGCCATCAGCGCGCGGAGGTCGGCCGGCTCCAGCACCTCGACGAGGGCGCCCATGCGCAGGAACAGCCATCGGGCGTGCGTCAGGGACTCGATCGGCAGCGTCAGCCGGGTCCAGCCGCCGGGCTCCGGCTGCCCGTCGGCCAGCGCCTTGTCGACCACGTCTCCCCCGAGGGTGTATCGCAGCAGGTCCTCCGCGCCCGGCGCGAGCCGCACCACCGCCTCGGCCGTGTACATGCGTGAGGCGAACTCCGCGGCGAAACCGCGCCAGAAATCGGCGAGATCGAAGTCCTGCGGCCGTTCGAAGCGCTCCGGCAGCACCTCGGCCTCGATGATCCGGCTCACCCGGTAGGTCCGCACCGTGCCCGAGCAGGCGGCGGCGAGATACCAGGAACCACCCTTGAGAACCAGCCCGTAGGGATCTACCAGCCGTTCCACCTCGGTCGGCCCCCACCGGCGGTAGCGCAACCGGAGGACCCGCTCCTCCCATACCGCCTCGGCGACCTCCGTCAGGAACGGCGCCTCGTCGGCGCCGCGATACCAGCCCGGCACGTCGAGGTGGAACCTCTCCCGCATCCTGGCCGCATGGGAACGGGGTTCGGGCGGCAGCGCGGCCAGCAGCTTCAGCTCCGCCGCCGCGGCGAAGTCGGCGAGCCCGAGTTCGGCGGCCGGGCCGGGCAGTCCGGCCAGGAACAGCGAGGACGCCTCCTCCACGGTGAGCCCGTTCAGACGGGTACGGTAGCCGTCGAGCAGCCGGTATCCGCCGAGCGGCCCACGGTCGGCGTAGACGGGCACGCCGGCGGCCGACAGGGCCTCGACGTCCCTGTAGACCGTGCGGACCGACACCTCCAGCTCGTCGGCGATTTCCGTGGCGGTCATCCTGCCGCGCGTTTGCAGGAGGAGCAGCAGGGACAACAACCGGCTCGCACGCATGCGACCAGTCTGCCACCTTTACAAAGTAGATTTATTTGCTTTCGCACATGGGCTGTGTTCAAATGCACGCATGGAAAGTGCCGATCGGATCCGGGCCATCATGAACGCGCTGCGTACGTCCGACAGCGTCTCGGTGGCCGAACTGGCGCTGGCATACGGTGTCTCGGAGATGACCATCCGGCGTGACCTGGACGAACTCGCCCAGCAAGGGGTGGTGCGGCGGGTTCGCGGCGGCGCCCTGAGCCTGCTGTTGCGCGGCGAGGAGCCGCCGTTCGGCGTGCGTGAGCGAGAGGCGATCGACGCCAAGCGCCGCATCGGCGCCGAGGTCGCCGGTCTGCTGGCCGACGGCGAGGCAGTGCTGCTCGACGGCGGCACGACCGCGCTCGAGGTCGCCAGGGCCGTGCACGAGCGCCGTCTGACCATCCTGCCGCTGGCACTGCAGGCGGCGCAGGAGCTGGCGGGCGCACCCCGCATCCGCCTGGTCCTGCCCGGCGGCGAGGTGCGGCACGGGGAGATGAACTTCGTGGGACCGCTCACCGAGACGTCGATCAAGGCCCTCCGGTTCGACACCGCGGTGATCGGCTGCTGCGGCCTGTCGGCCGAACACGGCCTGACCGCGCACGACCTGCCCGAGGTGGCCATCAAACAGGCCGCGATCGCCTCAGCCCGCCGTGTCGTCGCCGTGTGCGACTCGGGCAAGTTCACCCGTACGGCGTTCGGCGCGGTCTGCGGGCTCGATCGGCTCGACGTGGTCGTCACCGACGAGAACATCCCTCGGGACCAGCACGACGCTCTCACCGCCGCCGGCGTCGCCGTGCGCACCGTTCCCGCCTCCGTTCCGGTCACCTGAGCACCCCCTCGCCCCCGCGGGAACCAGCGCCGTCCGGGTCGCGTCGGTCCGGGTCGCGTCGGTCCGGGTCAGGTCGGTCCGGGTCGGTCCGGGTCGCGTCGGTCCGGGTCACAGGGTGCCGCCGTCCGGGGGTCGCACCCCGCGTCCGACCTCGGGTCAGAGGGATGCGCGAGGCCGGAACACGCCCCAAATCCTGCCCCCCCGGAGTCTCGCCCCCAGATCCCGCCTCCCAACTCCCGCCCCCCGAGTCCCCGCTTCGGAGCGGTCGCCAGGCCGGGCGTCCCCGCGAGGGAGGCGCGAACACCTCCCTTGATCGTTCGCACAGCTCGCCGGCGCAACCGGTTCACCCAGCCCGTCCACACAGCTCTCCATCGCACACCCCGATCGCACGCGAGCGTGCCGGACCCGATGCCCCGCAACCCCGCACCGGCCACCGCTCTCTCCGGCCACCGCTCTCTCCGGCCACCGTCCGCGATCACGCTCCGCCACGACACCCGCGGCGACACCCGCGACACCCGCGAAAACACAGACGAACCTTCCGGTACGAACCTCTCAGCGCCCTGAGGAGCACCACATGGCCCTGTCCGCCCCCGCCCGCCCGGCGCTCCTGCGCGCTCGCGTGGCCGTCTACGGACTGTTCCTGCTGGCCGGCATGGCCATCGGCACCTGGACAAGCCGGATCCCCGCCATCAAGGCGGACCTGCGGCTGAGCGACGGCGCGCTCAGCCTGGGGCTGCTCGGCATCGCGGCCGGGGCCATCACCGGCATGCAGGTCGTCGGCCGGTTGGTGGACCGCTACGGCAGCTACCGGACCATGCTGCCGATGGCCATCGCCCAGGGCCTCGTCCTCGTGGTTCCCGCCTACATGCCGAGCCTGCCGGCGCTCGCTCTCTCCCTGTTCGCGTTCGGTGCGGTCAGCGGCACGCTCGACGTCGCGATGAACGCCAACGCCGTGGTGGTGGAGCGGGCGTCGGGGAAATCGATGATGTCGTCCTTCCACGCGGTGTTCAGCGTCGGAGGGTTCGCCGGAGCGTCCGCCGGCGGCATGTTCGCCCACGCCGGGATGAGCCCGGGCGTCACCTTCGCGGCGATGGGCGCGGCGATCCTGCTCATCGCCCTGCTGAGCGCCCGCTGGGCGATGCGCGACGACCCGGCGCGGGAGGCGGCGCAGGCGGGCTCCCCCGAAGGCGGGCCCGCGCGCCGGCGCGTCGGCGGCGGTGTGCTGCTCCTCGGCGTCCTCGCGTTCTGCTGCATGATCGGCGAAGGCGCCGCCGCCGACTGGGGCTCGGTCTACCTGCGCGACAACCTCGGCTCCTCCCCCGGTTTCGCCGCGGCCGCGTACGCCGCGTTCTCGATCATGATGACGGCCGGCCGGTTCGCCGGGGACCGCCTCGCCGCCTGGCTGGGGCCTGTCACGCTGGTGCGCTGCTGCGGAGGTCTCGCCGGGGCCGGTCTCGCGGCCGGGATCGTCGCCGGCGACCCGGTTGCCGGGGTCGTCGGATTCGGCCTGTTCGGCGCGGGCCTGTCGTGCATCATCCCGCAGGTGTTCTCGGCCGCCGGACACCGCGATCCGGCTCAGTCGGGCCGCGCGCTCGCCGCCGTGGCGAGCCTCGGGTACACCGGCTTCCTCGCCGGGCCCGTTCTCATCGGGGGCCTGGCCGAGGCCGTCACCCTTCCGCACGCGCTGCTGGTGCCCGCCGTGCTCGCGTTGTTCGTTGCCCTCACCGCTCCGGCGATGCGCTCGCCCCGTCCCGAACCCGCGACCGAGCGCCATGCCGAGCCTGCCCGCGACTGAGGCGGGCGCCGTCTACGGCGCGTAAGCCGAGGGTTGGATCGGGCGGGGCCGGGCAGTGGTGGGGCGTGGCCGTCACCAGCGATCCCGAGGAGCCGGTCCCCGCATACCGGCGGCTCGCGGCGATGCTCCGCGAGGAGATAGTCCACGGCCGGATCGAGCCCGACCGCCCCCTGCCGTCCGAGGAGCGCCTCGTGCGCGAGCACGGGTTCGCCCCCGAGGACGTCCGCCGCGCCGTCGAGGTGCTCAGCGGCGAGGGCCTCGTGTACACGATCGAGGGACAGGGAGCGTACGTGTCCACCCGGGCCGAGGAGACGGGCGGCGGCTGAGGGGTCAGCCGGCCGTCCCGTCCCCGGCCGGTACGGCTATCCGGCCTGAGCGGACGAGCGGGGCTCGCGCCACATGGGGTACATGACCGGGCCGCCGGGCAGCCGCAGCAGCTCGGGCATGTCGACGTAGCCGTGGCGGAGATAGAGCCGCCGGCTCGCCTCGCTGCTCGCCTCCAGGTAGGCCGGGACCCCTTCGGCGTCGAGCCTGCGGTGATGCTCCTCCAGCAGCAGGCTGCCGAGGCCGCGGCCGGTCCTCCCCCGCTCCAGCGCGATGAACGCCAGATAGTGGTGCGGCTCCCGGGGGTGGAGCTTGTCCGCCAGTTCCCCGAAGACGCGGTAGCGTTCGGCGTTGTCTCCCGCGAAGGACGCGATCGCCTCCTGCTCCCCGGAGATCTCGGGGAACGGCGCGGCGAACCAGACCGCCACACCGGCCAGTTCGCCCGACTCGTGGATGCCGTAGACGTCGCCGTGCTCAAGCGCGTGCGCGGCCCACATCGTGAAGAACAGCCGCTGCATCGGCAGCCGGTCTTCCGCCCGCGGGATGAGCCATCCGGTGATCTCGTCGGTGTGGAAGGTGTCGGCGATGAGTCCGCCGGCCGCGGCCGCGTCGGTCATCCGGGTGATCTCGATCGTCACTTGCCACCCCCGTTGACGGCCTGGGCGCCCAGGCCGATGTTGGCGTACACCTCGGGCCGGATCGACTTCAGCACCCGCCCCCAGATGAGGCCGAAGACGATCGCGACGACGAAGATGCCGGGCAGGATCCAACGGAGGACCGAGTCGGGCTCGACCCCGAGGACCGTGTCGAAGTTGATCAGGGTGAGGCCGATGATCACGCAGAGCGCCACGATGGCCAGGGCCGGGGCTATGCGGGTGCGCCAGGCCGTCTCCCCTCGCGGATCACGGGCGAAGAACACGATCACCGAGATCGAGGTGACGGTGAGCAGGGCCAGCAGCCCGAGACCGCCGAAGGTGCCGAAGATGAAGAACATCTTGGTGACCGGGTCGAGGCCGGAGACCGCGTAGACGGTGATCACGATCAGCCCGAGCACCGTCTGCAGCAGCGACCCGGAGATCGGAGCGGCGGTGCGGGCCGAGGTGCGGCCGAAGATCGAGGGCAGGACGTTCTCCCGGCCCAGGGCGAAGATGTAGCGGGCCGTGGTGTTGTGGAAGGCGATCATGCAGGCGATGCTGCTGGTCACGAACAGCACCGAGCCGATCGTCGAGACGGCGGTGCCGAGGTGGAGGGCGGCCTGGTTGAAGATGAGCCCGGTCCCCTGCTGCTCGGCGGCCTTGACGATCCTGTCCGGCCCGGTCGGCACCGTCTGCGCCCAGGCGGAGACGGAGTACAGCACGGCGATGATCGCGATGCCCAGGTAGGTGGCGATAGGCACGGTCCTGTGGCGGTCCTTGGACTCCTCGGCGAAGACCACCGACGACTCGATGCCGGCGAACCCCGCGACGACGGTGGCGAGCGCCGCGCCCACGCCGGGCACGAACAGCGCGCCGGGGGTGAAGCCCTCGAAGCTGATACCTTCCGGGGCGACGTGGGTCACGTCGCCGAGGTCGAACAGCAGCACGATGGCGATCTCACTGACGAGCAGGATGGACAGGATCTTTCCGTTGACGTCCACCCGCAGCAGGCCGAGCACACCCGTCAGCGCCCAGGCCACGAGCGCGATCACCCACCACGGGGGCGAGCCGCCGAACCAGTCCACGAGCAGCGGCTCGGCCGCCGAGCCGATGATTCCGTAGAGGCCGAGCTGCAGCGCGTTGTACGCGAGCAGCGCCACCCAGGCGGTCGCGACTCCCTGGGTCCGGCCGAGCCCTTGGGCCGCATAGGCATAAAAAGCACCCGCGTTCACCACGTGCCTGGCCATCGTCACGTATCCGACGGCGAATAGCGCGAAAATAGCGCCCAGCATCAGGAATGCGAACGGGACACCGATGACGCCCGTCACCGTGTACGCCGTCGGGACCGAACCCGCGACGACCATCAGCGGCGCCGCCGCGGAGATGACGAAGAACACGATGGACGGCACGCCGAGCCGATCCTCGGCCAGTGCGGCGGTGACGGCGCTGGGCCGTTGCTGTGTGAGGGACACCTGGAACTCCGAGTGAGGGGGGGTGGATGTCACCGGCGGCTGATGACGGCCTGACCGACGGCGACCTTGGTCTGGGCGATGAGTCTCCGCAGGGGCATGGGAAGCATGGCGGTCGCGGCGGCCACGAACCGGGGATCGTGCTCGGACAGGACCCGCTGGGCGCAGCCGGCCGCGACCAGGAGCCCCAGGAGGACGCAGTCCCGGTCCACCGGCGGCCTGCGCCGCTGGATGGCGAGATTCAGGCGGGCGAGCGGCCACGCGGCCGTGTTCATGTCCGCAGGGGCGGGGGGCTGCTGCTTCAGCAGGTGCCTGACCGGCGGCTTGAGCAGCTTCGCGGCGATCATCCGGGCGGCGACGTCGGCGTAGATCGTCCGGGCGAAGAAGAGGAGCCACGTGCCGATCGGATGGTGCGGTTCGGCGATGACGTGCCCGAGAACGGCACGGGTGAGCGGGTCGCCGGAGATCTCCCCGGCCGTCGGGTAGAGGCGTTCCGGGTTCGCCGCGAAGTCGAGCGCCACGCGCTCGGCGAGCATCAGTTCACCGAGGACCCCGCCGGCCAGCGCCAGCCCCGTGAGCCGGGAATGAAGCAACGGATGACCCGTCACATTGTCGTGCAGGACAAAGTACAGGTCATCGACAAGGGACGGGCTCGAAAGATCGCTTTCAGCCACGGTCGGCGATGATATAGGCGAAATGTTCAATCTGTCATCGCGCAAATGCACGGCCGAGCGATCTGTACGCGGAATGCGAGAATTGTGCCAACCGGAACGCACTTTTCGGCTAATGCAATTATGGCCCGTCTCATATAGGGTCACAACGGGCGATCAACTTCGGCCGGAGGCCCCCGCGGCGAATGCCTGCGATTGGGCCGGGAGGACAAAGGCGGTGCACCGTCCGCGAGGAGCCCGCCGGGCCTCTCATCGGAGCAGGGCGTTGGCCAGGACGGTGAGCAGGATCGACGCGACGATCGAGATGATGATCATCAGGAGGCAGCCCGCCGCTCCCCCGAGTGGCCGAATCTTGATATTTCCGGGCATGGCGTCCTCCCCCAGGCTGTCTCGATTTGCGCCTACCCCCGGCCCCCCTGCCGAACCGAGCCCGGTTTGTCCGTTTTGCGGCCGGGCATCGTCGGCCTATGACCATCCAGGACGACAGGGGCGCGGCGGCCCTGGCGCGCGCCCACGGGCTCTTCAACATCGCGGGCGGCCTGTGGCCGCTGCTGCATCTGCCGAGCTTCGAGAAGGTGTTCGGCGCGAAGACCGACCGCTGGCTGGAGCGCACCGTCGCCGGGCTGCTCGTGGGCATCGGATGGACGCAGATCCGGGTCGCGTCCACTCCCGGCGGCGCCGACCACGCGCGCCGTCTCGGCATGGCCACGGCGGCGACGCTGCTCGCCGTCGACCTGGTCTACGTGCCCACGGGCCGCATCCGGCCCACCTATCTTCTCGACGCGGCGGCCGAGGCGATGTGGCTGCGTGCCTGGCGAGCCCGCGCCGTACGGCCGGAGCCTCCGTCCACCCGCGCCGGCTCGGCGTTCGCCGCGGCGGCGGCGCTGGCCGCCGGATGTGTCACGGGCGGTGTGCTGGCCGCGCGGCTGCTGCGGCGGCGACGGGCGGAGCCGGACGAGTCCGAGCTCACCCGGGCCCGGTACATGCGCCACCCCGCGGCGCGGTGAGCGCAGGTTACGGACCACGACGGCGGGTAGAGCGAACGGCAGTTCGACAATGGAGGAGTCATGGACCGAGGACCTGTGGAGAAGGACCCCGAGGAGTGGGCGACCGGGGACGAGCCGATGACCGCGCCGCAGGAGTCCTACCTGCGCACGCTGGCCAGGGAGGCCGGGCGGGACGTGCCGGAGACGGAGGGGCTCAGCAAGGCCGAGGCCTCCAAGCTGATCGACGAGCTGCAGGACCAGAGCCGCCGCCTCAGCGAGAACGGGTGAAGGAAGTCCAGGGGCCGCCCGGGAAAGACCTCGGGCGGCCCTGTGACATCGACCCGTGACATCGGCCCGCGACATCGACTCGCAACGTCGGCCGGCGCCGTCATCCGGGTAGCGTCTCGCCGCCGATCGGGGCGAGGACCTCACCCGTGTAGTACGACGACAGCCGGTTGGCGGCGAAGAACACGTACGAGGGAGCGATCTCGTCCGGGTCGGCCGGCCGGCCCATCGGGGCCTGCCGGCCGAACTTCTCCACCTTCTCCTCGGGGAACGTGGACGGGATGAGCGGCGTCCAGACCGGGCCGGGGGCCACGGCGTTGATCCTGATCCCCCGCTCGACCAGCACCTGGGCCATGGAATAGGTGAACGCGTTGATCGCGCCCTTGGTCGCCGAGTAGTCGATCAGGGTCTTGTTGCCGCGCAGCCCGTTGATCGACGAGGTGTTGACGATCGAGCCGCCCTCGGGCATGTGCCGCAGCGCGGCCTTGGTCACCCAGAAGTAGCTGTGAATGTTCACCGCGAAGGTGCGCTCCCACTGCTCGTTCGACAGCTCTTCCAACGACTGCACCGGGGACTGGGTGGCCACGTTGTTCACGAGCACGTCGAGCCCGCCGAGCTCGCGGACCGTGCGTTCCACGACCTCCTCGCAGTGGCGGGGGTCGGCGAGGTCACCCGGGACGATCAGGCAGCGGCGGCCCTCCTGCTCCACCAGCTTCCTGGTGTGCTCGGCGTCCTCGTGCTCGGTGAGGTAGGCGATCGCGACGTCCGCCCCCTCCTTGGCGAACGCCACGGCGACGGCCCGCCCGATGCCGGAGTCGCCGCCGGTGACGAGGGCCCGCTTGCCCGCCAGCAGGTCGCGTCCGGTGTAGTCGCGCATCTCGTCCCTGGGCTCGGGCGTCATCTCGCCCGTCCGGCCGGGATACGGCTGCGTCTGCGGTGGCGGTGTGGAGTTCGACTGCTCAGACATGCACGTCGGGTACCCCTGCCTGTCCAGGGCAAACGATCGGCACGCCACGCGGCGGCGATCGCCCGATGGATACACACTGTTACCTATCCATCACGCTTTAACGTCCTGAGACGGGACATCGGGTATGACGTTGCCATGACACCCCGGTCGCGGATCGCTCCGCTCGACGTGGTCTGGAGAACGTGTGACGCCGCGCCCGAGTGCCTCGGCGTCGCCCACGAGCCGTACGGCAGATGCCTGGCGCACCTCACGCCGGCCGAGGCGGCCGAGCTCCTGCGGGGCCTGACGCCCGGCCAGGCCCTCGATCTGCGTGGCACCCTCCTGTCGGAGGACCTGCTCGCGCGGGTCCTCGACCGCATGGAGCGCCACCTGGGCAGGGCGAGGTTCGACCGCGCGGTCTTCACCGGCCCGGCCCGCTTCGGCGAGGTCGTCTTCGCCGGTGACGCGACCTTCGACCACACGAGGTTCGACCGCCTCGCCTCGTTCTACGGCGCCCGGTTCCTCCGCAACGTCTCCTTCCGCGAGGCCCGGTTCCTGCGCGAGTTCTCCCTGCACGACGCGCGGGTGTGCGGCCACGCGACGTTCGACCACGTCACGGTGCGCGGCGACGCCCTGTTCGGCGCGGCGCGGTTCGGCGCCCCGCCGCCCACGGTCGCGGGGAACGCCTCCATCCAGAAGCCGTCGTTCCAGCAAGCCTCGGTCCAGAAGGCCTCGTTCCAGAAAGCACAGTTCCACGGATTCGCCGCGTTCGACGCGGCCACCTTCCACGGGGACGCCTGCTTCCGCGGCGCCCGGTTCCACCGGGCCGTGTCCTTCCGCGGCTCGGACTGCGGGGCGAGCGCCGAGTTCCAGGGCGCGCGCTTCGAGGGGGCGGCCTACCTCGGCCCGATGCGGATCGTGCGGCGCCTGTCGCTCGCGGGCGTACGGGCCTGCGCGCCGTTGCACATCGACACCGGCGGGTGCCGCGTGGTGCTTCGCGCGGCGGCCGTCCTCGGGCGGCTCGCCGCACGGCTGTCCGACGCCGAGGTCGACCTGCGGGACGCGACGCTCGCCGGGCTGTCGACGGTCACCCGGCGCTCCGGCCGGCTGCGCGTGACCTCGCTCGACGGCCTCGACGCGGACGCGCTCACGCTGACGGGGGTGGACCTGCGGGGATGCGGGCTCGGCGGGCTGCGCCGTCCCGAGGGTCTGCGTCTGCGGGAGTGCGTGTTCGCCGCACCCCCGGGCGGGCTCGGGCTGCGCCTGGGATGGCCGCCCGTACGGTGGTGGAGCCGCCGCCGGGTCATCGCCGACGAGCACCTGTGGCGGGGATGGGCGGCGCAGAGCGCCGACGAACACGCGGCAGGTCCGGCCGGCGACCGAGCGCCCGACCCGGCGCGCCTGGCGGTTCTGTACGAGCGGCTGCGGCCGGGAGTCGACGACACCCACGTGGCCGCCGACTTCGCGTTCGGCGCCATGGAGATGCGGCGGCTCGGCAGCCCGCGCGGCCGGATCAGGCTGCTGCTGTCGCTGTACTGGCTCGCCTGCGGGTACGGCCTGCGCGCGGGGCGGGCCCTCGGATGGCTCGCGCTGGTGGCGGCCGTCGCCGCGGGCGCGGTGTGCTGGGCCGCCGGGGCGCGCCCGGAGGGCAAGCCCACCGTCCACCGTCCTCGGGTCGCGGTCGTACGGCCCGCCGCGTCGGTCTCCCGCCCGGCGCACGGGCTCGGGGGCTGACAACCAGAGGCTCTTGGGGCCGACGAGCCAGAAACCCCTGCAGTCGCCGTGAAGTACTCGGGGTCCGTGCACCGGCCGGTGATCACCGGCTGCGCCGCACCCGACCCATCAGCATCGAAGACTTCGATGCTGAGGACCACAAGCGTTCACGATTGTTACGGCTGTTACCTCCTGTCGCCAGCATAAGCTCAATCGTTCGCAAAACAGGAGGTTCCATGACAAAGCGCCTATATGTGGCCATAGTCGGCGCGCTGGTCGTGTCGGCGCTCGCCGGCGGCTGCGGGCGTTCGTCGTCGGGGACCGCCGCGGGCGAGAACGCGGCGGCGACGACGGGCAAGACCGCGAAGGACCTGGTTCCCGAGGACGTGCGTAAGACGGGCACGCTGCGGGTCGCCACGTCGGAGGGCTACCCGCCGATGGAGATGTACAAGAAGGGCACCCAGGAGCTCACCGGTGTCGACCCCGACCTCGGCGCCGCCATCGCGGCCAAGCTCGGGCTGAAGTTCTCGATCACCAACGCGGCCTTCGACGGGCTCATCCCCGGCCTCCAGGGCGGGCGCTGGGACATCGTGATGTCCTCGATGAGCGACACCGAGGAGCGGCGCGCCGCGGTCGACTTCGTCGACTACTTCAACGCCGGCGGCGCCATCATGGTGAAGAAGGGCAACCCGGAGGGCATCAAGAACCTCGATGACCTGTGCGGCCGCACGGTGGTGCTGGCCAAGGGCAGCTCCAACCTCGCCATCGGCGAGAAGCAGAACGAGAAGTGCGCCACGAAGATGAAGATCATGCAGAGCGAGGACGCGCCCACCGGCCTGCTCTCGATCGACTCCGGGCGCGCGGTGGCCACGATCGTGGACTACCCCGTCGCCGTCATGTACGCCAAGGACACCGGCAAGTACGACGTGCTGCCCGAGCAGTACGAGGCCGGCCCGTGGGGCATCGCGATCGACAAGCGCAAGACGGCGCTGCGCGACGCGGTCGCCAAGGCGATGGAGGAGCTCCAGGCCGACGGCGGCTACACGTCCGTGCTGGACGAGTACGGCGTGACGGCCAACGCCGTCGACGGCGTGCTGGTCAACACCCAGCCGTGGAAGTGACCCGAGAGGAGGCGGCCGGCGTCGAGCTGCCGATCGAGGCCGTGCGTCCCGTACGGCCCGGCCGGTGGCTGGGGGCGGCCGTCGCCCTCCTCTTCCTCGTCTGGCTGGCCTACACGGTCATCGTCAACGAGAACCTGCATTGGGACGTCATCGTCGCCTACCTGGCCGACGGCAGGATCCTCGGCGGTCTGTGGGTCACGATCCAGCTCACCGTGCTGTCCATGGCCATCGGCCTGGCGCTGGGCGTGCTGGCCGCCGTCATGCAGCTGTCGGACAATCCCGTGCTGCGCGGCACCTCCGCTCTCTACACGTGGTTCTTCCGCGGCACGCCGCTGCTGGTGCAGCTCATCTTCTGGTTCAACATCGGGCTGGTCTTCCCCACCTTCGCGATCGGCGTGCCGTTCGGCGGGCCCAAGCTGATCGAGTGGCAGGCGAACGCGGTCATCACGCCGTTCACCGCCGCGCTGCTCGGCCTGGCCATCAACGAGGGCGCGTACATGGCGGAGATCGTCCGCGCGGGCATCCGCTCCGTCGACCCGGGTCAACGGGAGGCGGCCGAGTCGCTCGGCATGTCGCACCGGCAGGTGCTGCGCCGCGTGGTGCTGCCGCAGGCCATGCGGGTGATCATCCCGCCGACCGGCAACCAGTTCATCTCGATGCTGAAGACCACCTCGATGGTCTCCGTGATCGCCGGGGCCGAGCTGCTGACCGTGGCGCAGCGCATCTACCTCGGCAACTTCGAGGTCATCGCGATGCTCGTGGTCGCCTCGATCTGGTACGTCGTGCTCACCACGATCGCGAGCATCGGGCAGCACTTCATCGAGAAGCGGTTCGAGCGCGGGCATGTGCGGCTGTCCTCCCGGGTGCGCCGCAACCTGTCTCCGCTGCCGTCCAAGGAGCCCCTGTCGTCCAAGGAGCCACTGTCGCCGAAGGAGCCCCCGTCGTCGAAGGAGCTGTCGTGAACGCGCAGGACCAGCCGATGGTGCGGATCCGCTCCGTCCGCAAGTGCTTCGGGTCGCTGGAGGTGCTCAAGGGCATCGACCTCGACGTCCCCGCCGGCGAGGTGGTGTGCGTCGTGGGCCCGTCGGGGTCGGGCAAGTCGACCCTGCTGCGCTGCGTCAACCGCCTGGAGACCATCGACTCGGGCCGGATCTGGGTGAACGGCGAGCTGATGGGCTACGCCGAGCGCGGCGGCCGGCTGCACGCGCTGCGCCCCCACGAGCTGTCCCGGCAGCGGCGCGGCATCGGCATGGTGTTCCAGCGCTTCCACCTGTTTCCGCACCGCACCGCGATCGAGAACGTGATGGAGGGGCCGGTCACCGTGCTGGGCACGTCCGCCGCCCAGGCCAGGCGGCAGGCGCAGGAGCTGCTCGATCGGGTCGGCCTGGCCGACCGGGGGCACCACTACCCGGCCCAGCTGTCCGGCGGCCAGCAGCAGCGGGTGGCCATCGCCCGCAGCCTGGCGATGCGGCCCAGCCTGATGCTGTTCGACGAGCCGACCAGCGCGCTCGACCCCGAGCTCGTGCAGGAGGTGCTGGCCGTCATGCGGGACCTCGCGGCGACCGGCATGACCATGATGGTCGTCACCCACGAGATGAACTTCGCCCGCGAGGCCGGCGACCAGCTCGTGTTCATGGACGACGGCGTCATCGTCGAACGCGGCAACCCGCGCGAGGTGCTCGCGGCACCCCGCCACGAGCGGCTGCGCGCCTTCCTCGGGCAGGTCCAGTGAGCGGTTTCGATCTGCTCATCCGGGGCGGCCTGCTGGTGGACGGCACCGGCCGTCCCGGCAGGCCCGCCGACGTCGGGGTCGCCGCCGGGCGGCTGACCGTGCTGGCTCCGGGTGAGGCGCCGCGTACGGGCGCGGCCGAGGTGATCGACGCGCGCGGACGCGTGGTCGCCCCCGGATTCGTCGACGTGCACACGCACTCCGACGGCGTCACGCTGCTCGGCCCGTCCGGCGGCCGCTCCGCGCTGGTGCGGGCGTCGGTGCTGCAGGGCGTGACCACCGAGATCTGCGGCAACTGCGGGTCCAGCCTCTTCCCCGGGCTGCCGGAGCGGCTGCCCGCCATGCGGGCAGAGACGCGGATCACCTTCGGCGGCGACGTCGGCGCGTACGCCGACTTCGCGGGCTTCGCCGCCGCGCACGCCGAGGTGCCCCGGGCCAACCATCTGGCCTCGCTCGTCGGCCACGGCACGCTCCGGGCGGGCGTGCTCGGCCCCGTGGACCGGCCCGCCCGGCCCGACGAGCTGCGCACGATGTGCGCGCTGCTCGACGCCTCCCTGGCACAGGGCGCGGCCGGGCTGTCCACCGGCCTGATCTACACCCCGGGCTCGTACGCGGGCACCGACGAGGTGGTGGCGCTGGCGGCGGTGGCCGCCCGGCACGGCAAGCCGTACGTCACCCACCTGCGGGACGAGATGTCGCGCGTCGAGGAGGCGCTGGAGGAGGCGATCGAGATCTCCCGGCGCAGCGGCGCTGCGCTGCACGTCTCGCACCACAAGACCGCGGGACGGTACGCCTGGGGCCGCACCGAGCGCACGCTGCCGCGCATCGCCGCGTTGCGCGCCGAGGGCATGGACGTCACCTGTGACGTCTATCCCTACACGGCGGGCAGCACGGCACTGGCCGCCATGCTGCCGCCCTGGGCGAACGACGGCGGCCTGGGGGCGCTCACGGCGCGGCTCGGCGACCCCGCCCAGCGCGACCGCATGCGCCGCGCCATCGCGGAGGGCGTGCCCGGCTGGGAGAACACGGTCGGCAACGGCGGCTGGGACCGGATCTCGGTCGCCTGCGCGCCCCGCCACCCGCAGGCCGAGGGCAGGACCGTCGCCGACCTCGCGGCGTCGGCGGGCGCCGACCCCCTCGACGTGGCCGCCGATCTGCTGGTGGCGGAGGCCGGCGAGGTGACGATCATCAGTCACTCGATGGTCGAGGAGGACGTGCGGCGGGTGCTGGCCGCGCCGTACGCGATGATCGGCTCCGACGGCGTGCCGAAGCCGGGCGGGCGCCCGCACCCGCGCTGGGCCGGGACGTTCCCCCGGGTGCTCGGCCGGTATGTCCGGGAGCTGGGGCTGCTGCGGCTGGAGGAGGCGGTGCACAAGATGACCGGGATGGCCGCGGCGCGCTTCGGGCTGACCGGGCGCGGCGTGGTCGGCGACGGAGCGCACGCCGACCTGGTGGTCTTCGACCCCGCGGCGGTGGCCGACCGGGCGACGTTCACCGAGCCGCTGCTGCCGCCCGCCGGGATCGACGCGGTCGTCGCGGGCGGTGAGGTCGTGGTGCGCGGCGGCGAGGAGACCGGCGCCAGGCCGGGAAAGGTACTGACCCTGTGAGAGGGACGAGGTCATGAGCGGAAAGGCCACCGGCGGCGTGGGCGCCACCGGCTCCCGCGGGTCGGAAGCGGTGCGGCTGGAGGAGGTGGCGGCCTCCTGTCCGGGCACGCTGGCCGTCTGCGTGCCCGGGGCGCTCGGCCTGAACGAGGACGTGGTGCTGCCGCTGGCCAGCACCGGCAAGGTGCTGCTGCTCGCGACGCTCGCGCAGGACGTGGCGGCGGGCGTCGTGGACCCCGACGAGCGCGTGACGCTGCTCGACGAGGACTACGCGGGCGGGTCGGGCCTGCTGACCGTCCTGTCGGCCCGCGATTGGACGACCGGCGACCTCGCGCTGCTCACCGCCGCCGTCAGCGACAACACCGCGACCAACGCGCTGCTGCGGCGGCTCGGGCTCGGCCGGGTGGACGCGGCCGCCGCCGCGCTCGGGCTGGCCAGGACCCGGATCCACGACAAGATCCGTGAGCCCCGGTTCCCCGAGCATCCGCCGTCCTTCGCCACCGGGACGGCACGCGAACTGGCGGGCCTCACGCGGTCGCTGGCGTACGGGCGCGAGCCGTGGCAGCGGCTGCTGCTCGGCTGGATGGCGCACAACACCGACCGCGCGCTGGTCCCCGCGCTGCTCCCGCACGAACCCGAGGACCGCGACCCGCCGGCGGCCCTGCCGTACGCCGCGGGGGTCTGGGTGGCGAACAAGACCGGCACGGACGCCGGGACGCGGGCCGACGTGGGCGTCATGGCCGGGGCGCGGTGGGAGGGCTACGCCGTGCTCGCGCACGGGCCGGCGGGCCGCGAACACGCCCTGGTCCAGGCGATCCGGCAGGCCGGTCTCGCCATAGCGGAAACCGTCCTCCCGGCCGCGTGACAGGGCCGCAGCGCGCGCTCATCATCGGCGGCCTCTTGCGCGCCATCATCGATCGGCCGGCCAACCCCGCTGTGCCCCTCCCTGCCAGCGCTGCCGAGCCACCCGCCAACGATGAAAAGGGTGACGGCAGTCAGAGCAAGGACACCGGGGAAGGGGCCCCTGCTCCCGCAAAGCAGGGGCCGTCCTCCTAATCGGGGCGTAGAGTTCTTCGGGTCGCTAAATCGTCAGCTCACCTCCAACCTTGCCAGGTTCGTGGACGACGACCACGCGGCACTGCGGCGGCTCCTCCTGCGAGGAGTGAGTCACCAGGTAGAACACGGCGCAGGCGCCTGCTGCGAACAGGCACACCGCGCCGAGCCGGGCGGTCTTGGGCCAGCTCTCGATAGCAGCCCGGACCGTCCGGCCCGTTTCCTCGGCAACACCGCCGTCCGACGGTGGACCGTCTTCGTCGGTCATGGGCGATTTCACTCCTTCCCTGGGGCAACAGAAAAGCGCCCATGCGGATGTCCCTAGCACGTGGGTTTCCTGGTAACCCACTAGGTCCAGCCGTATAGACGCTCGGTTTGTATTCAATTATGTGTGGTGGTTCTCAGCGCTGTCTCACCAGGAGAGACGGTCCCTTCCCTGAGCCCCGCCCCGGGGAAAGGGGGCGGTAAATCAGGTGCGCTTCCTCAGGCGCTCGCTCCACGCTTCGAACGCTTGAGTGGGCACCAGTGTGCCAGAGGGCGCTCCGGCGCGGAGGTGGAATTCCCGAGAAAGCGGCGGTATTCCGGCGGCGGATCGTGCACCGTCCGAGACTCGGCCGTCGACACGGCGTGGTGCACCCACTCGTGGAGCAACGCGAGGGCCACCCAGACCATCCGCGAGTCGCTGTCCGGCGACCCGTGGGCCGCCCCCGAGGCGCCGATGTTTGGCAGCCTGACGGTGCCGGGCGCCAACTCGGTCTCGAACCGCGGGCCCCCGGGCGACCCGCACCTCTGATCACATATGACCAGGTCCGATGCCAGGTCGCCGATACTGGGGGAATGCTCAGCAGCCACCGCCTCAAGGTGCTCCTGGAGGTCTTCAGGACCGGGAGCATCGCCGGAGCCGCCAAATCCCTGCGGCTGTCGCCCTCCGCCGTCTCCCACCAGCTCGCCCGGCTGGAGGAGGAGGCGGGGGTCGGGCTGGTGGAGCGGGCCGCGCACAGCCTGCGGCTGACCGCGGCGGGCCGCCGCCTGGCCGGGCGGGCCCAGGAGGTGCTCGACCTCATCGAATCCGCCGAGAAGGACCTGCTCGCCCAGGCGCGGGCGGACGCCGGGCAGCTGCGCATCGGGTTCTTCGCCTCGGCCGGCTACCGCCTGCTGCCGATGGCGTTGTCGTCCTTCACCGCGCGCCACCCGGGCGTCGAGCTCGATCTGGTGCTCGGGCAGCCGCACGAGCTGCTGCCCGACGTGGAACGCGGCGAGCTGGACGTGCTGGTCGTGTTCGAGCACGCGCTGGATCCCTGGAAGGCGCCGAAGGGCGTCGAGGTCGTCCACCTGTTCGACGAACCGCAGCTCCTCGTCATGCCGCTCGGCCATCCCGCGGGACACCGGCCCCGTGTGCGGCTGACCGACCTGGCCGACGAGCCGTGGATCACCACGTTCGGCACCGAGACCCCGGTGTCGGTGCTGGAGCGGGCCGGCGCCCTGGAAGGGATCACGCCCACCATCCGCTGCCGCAGCGACCACTACGAGGTGACGCTCGGCCTGGTCCGGGCCGGGCTCGGTGTGGCCCTGGTGCCGAGCCTCGGCGTGCAGGGCGCGGCGGGCATCCAGGTGTGCCAGGTGGAGGGACCCAAGCTCTACCGGCGGGTGGGCGCCGCCCTGCGCCCGACCAATCCCAATCCCGCGCTGCGCGCGTTCGTCGACTACCTCAGGGACGCCTCGGCCCGCCTCAGCGTCACCCTCCGCTGAGCCCCCTCCCGGCTCGACAACGAAATTACCCTTGGTTTCTTGCGAATACCCGGTTCCGGCACACCGATCTCCATCGCCTTTCCGGGACCACGAGAATTTCTTTCAGCCGCACAACCGACGCCCGGTGCAGGGGGGTGGGCTGACTGTATGAAAAGGCTTTACAAGCTGCTCGGTGCTTTGACAATGCCGCACTGCTTAACCTGGCGGACATGCGGATCGAAGACTATGCCCTAGTAGGGGACATGCAGTCGGCGGCCCTCGTCGGACGGGACGGTTCGATAGACTGGCTCTGCCTGCCCCGCTTCGACTCTCCCGCCTGCTTCGCCCGTCTGCTGGGCGACGAGTCCAACGGTTTTTGGCGCCTGGCCGCCGTGGGACAGCACATGGCCTCCCGCCGATCGTATGTCGGAAACACGCTCATCCTGGAGACGATCTGGGAGACACCAACGGGAACGGCCAGAGTTCTCGATTTCATGCCACCACGGCACGCCAATCCCGATCTAGTACGAGTGGTCGAGGGCGTCTCGGGAACCGTCGAGATGACGACGGAGATCCGCATCCGCTTCGACTACGGTCACTTGGTCCCGTGGGTGCGCAGGGAGGGCGGCCACCCGCTCGCCATCGGCGGCCCGGACGCCGTCTGGATCCATACGCACACAGACGTTCCCTTCCAGGGCGGCGACTACCGGCATACGGCGACATTCACGGTCACCGCCGGAAGGCAGGTGCCGATCGTGCTCACCTGGCGCCCCTCTCATGAGGGGGAACCGGAGCACATCGACGCTCTGGACCAGCTTGAGCAGACCAGGCTGATGTGGGAGGAGTGGTCCTCCCGGTGCCAGTATCGCGGGCGCTGGCGCGACGCCGTGGTCCGTTCGCTGGTCACCCTCAAGGCGCTGACGTACAAGCCGACCGGTGGCATCGTCGCGGCGCCCACGACCTCGCTACCCGAGCACATCGGCGGCGAACGCAACTGGGACTACCGCTACTGCTGGCTGCGCGATGCGGCGATGACACTCGACGCGCTCCTGCGGGCCGGATACGTCGAGGAGGCCGACGCCTGGCAGACCTGGCTGCTGCGCGCCATCGCCGGCCGCCCCGAGGATATGCAGGTCCTGTACGGCGTGGCCGGCGAACGCCGGGTGCCGGAGATGACGCTCAAGTGGCTGTGCGGATACGAGGGGTCGCGGCCGGTCCGCATCGGCAACGACGCCACCGATCAGCTGCAGCTCGACATCTACGGTGAGGTCGTCGACACGCTTTACCATGCGCGCAAGCAGGGGATAACGCCCGACGGTCGGGCGTGGGCCATGGTCACCGAAATCATGGAGTTCTTCGAGAGCCACTGGACCCAGCCCGACGAAGGGCTCTGGGAGGTACGCGGCTCTCGCCGGCACTTCGTCTACTCCAAGGTCATGGCCTGGGTCGCGGCCGACCGCATGGTCCGCATCATCGAGGAGCTCGGCCAGCACGGCGAGGTCGAGCGCTGGCGTGCCCTGCGCGACCGCATCCACGCCGAGGTCTGCGACAAGGGCTACGACCCCGAACGCAACACCTTCACCCAGTCCTACGGCTCCCGCGAACTCGACGCCGCCCTCCTGCAGATCCCGATCCTCGGTTTCCTGCCCCCCGACGACCCCCGGGTGATCGGGACCGTAGAGGCCGTCGAACGCGAGCTCATGGTCGACGGCCTCGTCCTGCGCTACCCCGTCGCCGAGCAGAACCCGATCGACAACCTGCAAGGCGGCGAGGGCGCCTTCCTCGCCTGCAGCTTCTGGCTCGCTGAGGCACGCGCCCTGATCGGTCGCCACGACGACGCCGTCGAACTGTTCGAGCACCTCATCGGCTTGTCCAACGACGTCGGCCTGCTCGCGGAGGAGTACGACACCCGGTCCGGCCGCCAGGTCGGCAACTTTCCCCAGGCGTTCACCCACATTCACCTGATCCGCACCGCGCTGGCCCTGGGGTGATCCCGCCGCCCGCCGTCACAAATGCCGCGGTTGGAAAAGGAACGGCACTGGTTTCTTTCCCGGGACTGAACCGCGCCGGCTATTCACGAACGCGTGTCCGCGCCCTGAGCGTTTCCGTTGACGCTCTCCTGGAGGACTCTGAACAGATGTGAACTCTGGCAATGCTCCCGCGAGACCCGGGTCTTCCTAGCGTGGATTTCGTGGAAGACAACGCGCCGCTCCTCATACAGTCCGGGAATCCGGACCAACTCCGGGAGCTGTACGCCTGGCTGGCGGAAGAGCCCGACCTACGCGGCCGTGTACAGGTGGCCGAGCAGGAGCCGGCACCCGGGACGATGGGAGCGCCCGTGGCGGCGCTGGAGATCGTGCTCGCCGGCGGAAAGGCGATCGTCGCCGTGGCCTCGGCCGTCGTCGCATGGCTCCACACCCGTTCAGGTGAGGTGAGCATCAGGCTCAACCGCGGCGGGCAGGAGATCGAGGTCAGCGCGAAGGGGGTGAAGAACCTCGACTCCGATGGGGTCGTCGACCTGACGAGACGGGTCGCCGCGAACCTGGAGGCGCCGCATGGTGGATGATCGGCCCTGTGCCACCGGCACGAGCCCCCAACCCCCCGCTTTCCCTCTCATGCTCTCCGCGCCCGGAGCGAGAGTGCTCCTCGCGGGGACCGGCGTTCATGACCCTCCATCACGATTGCCGGGGATACCCGCCGTACCGGCCACTGTCCGCGATCTGGGCGATCGCCTGATCAAGCGGGCCGGGCTCGACCCGGCCGCGCTCACGCGCGTGGTCGATCCGCCCGATCCCCGGGCGCTCAGCGACGCCCTGGTGCGCACGGCGGCCGAAGCCACATCGGTCGTGATGTTCCATTACGTCGGTCACGGGCTGGTCAGCCCGCGCAACGAGCTGCACCTGGCCACTCGGGCCACGGCTGACCTCACCCGGGGCGTCCCCGCGTACCAGGCGTTGCCCTTCGCCGTCGTCCATGAGGTGCTCTCCCAGTGCCGGGCCGAACTCGTCGTCATCGTGCTTGACTGCTGCTTCGCCGGTCGCGCGCACGGCGTCGCGCATGACTCCGTGAGCGCGGTGTTCGACACGGCCTGGTCGGGGGCCTACCTGCTCACCTCCTCCAGTAGAGACGAGTCCTCATGGGCGTTACCCGGCGAGCGGTACACCGCGTTCAGCGGAGAACTGATTCGGTTGGTGGACGAGGGTGATCCGGCCGGTCCGCCGCTCCTCACGCTCGACCACGTCTACCGGAGCCTGGTCCACGCTCTCGCGGAGAAGGGATTTCCCCGGCCGCGTCGGCAGGCGACCGACCTCGGAGACCGTTCCCCATTCCTGGCGAATGCCGCCTATCGTACGCCCGCCGCGCCAGGGGCTCCGGAGCTGTCACCCGACGAGGAGGAGAGTCCCTACCGGGGCCTGGCCGTGTTCGGTCCCCAGGACGAGGACGTCTTCTTCGGCCGTGAAGAGCTGACGCGGACGCTCGTACGGCGGGTGGAGGCACGGCGCCGCAGAGGCGGCCCGCTGCTGGTTACCGGTCCGTCCGGCTCGGGCAAGTCGTCGGTGCTGCAGGCAGGCGTGATTCCCGCCCTACGGCGCGCGTCCGGCGACCTCTGCTGTTCGATCTTCACTCCGGGAGCCGACCCGTTGCGGGAGCTATCCCGGCGGGTCACCGCGCTGACCGACGGCGATCCGGACGACTTCAGGACAAAACTGGAAGCCGATCCATTCGCGCTGCGCCGCGCCCTGCAGGGCTGTCCCAGTCCGCCGCTCATCCTGGCCGACCAGTTCGAGGAGCTGTTCACCATCTGCGGGGACGAGACCCAGCGGCGCATCTTCGTCGAGGCTCTCACCGACGCCTGCCGCCCTGGCGACCGGCGGGAAGAGCCGCCCGCGACGGTCGTGATAGGCATCCGGGCCGACTTCTTCGGTTACTGCGCCGCCTATCCCGAACTACTTGAGGCGCTCAAACACCCTGAGATCGTCGGCCCGATGACCAAGGCTCAGCTCCGCGAGGTCATCGAGAGGCCGGCGGAACGCTACGGGCTGGTGTTGGAGGAAGGTCTGGCCGACCTGCTGCTGGAGGATCTGAGGGCGGACGACGTGTCCGGGCCGGGACTTGCGGGCGTGCTGCCCCTGCTCTCCCATGCCCTGCTGTCCACCTGGCAGCGCCGCAGCGGCCGTCTCCTCACCATGGCCGCCTACCGGGCGTCCGGCGGCATCTCCCGATCCCTGTCCCTGAGCGCCGACGAGACCCTGAGTCGTCTGGGACCGGACGCGCAAACGGTCGCTCATCAGTTGCTGTTACGGCTGGTCCACCTCGATGACAGGACCGACGACACCCGGCAGCGCGTCGCCCTGCGCAATCTGCTCGCCAGTCAGGAGCCGGTCGCGCGCGACGTGCTCGGCGCCTTCGTCCACGCCCGTCTCGTCACCGTGAGCGAGGACAGCGCCGAGCTCACCCACGAGACCCTCATTCACGCCTGGCCGCGCCTTCGTTCGTGGATCGACGCCGACCGGGCGAGCCTGCTCGTCCGCCAGCACCTGGTGGCGGACGCCGAAGCGTGGGACGAACACGGACGCGACCCCGCCTACCTCTACCCCGACAGCCGTCTCGCCGCGGCTCAGACCGCCGTATGCGACGCTCCGGACACGGAGCTGACCGGCCTGGAACAGAATTTTCTCGCTGCGTCGGCGCGCCGCGGCCGTAGGCGCAGGCGTACGGCGGCCGCGGTGATCGCCACGCTCACGGCCCTGCTCCTGGCGGCGGTCTCGACAGGCGTTCTCGCTGTGGTCAAGCAGACCGAGGCGGAGCGGCAGCGCAACGAGGCGGTCGCCCGCCAGTTGGTGGACACGGCGCAGAAAGCGAAGGACCGGAGCCTCGCCGCCTACCTCTCCCTCGCGGCGTACCACATAGCCGACCTGCCCGAGACCCGCGGCGCCGTCGTCGGCTCAAGGCGCTGGCCGATCAGCGGCAGGCTCCACGGCCACACGGGATCGGTGCTCGACGTCGCCTTCACTCCCGACGGCCGTACCCTCGCCTCCGTCTCGGTGGATCACACCCTTCGCCTGTGGGCGACAGGCGAAGGGCGCGCGAGGCAGGTGTTCCGGCATGTGGGCCGCGACGAGATGCGCGCCGCCGCGTTCAGCGCCGACGGCGGGACGCTTGCCGCGTCGTCCCGCGACGGCATGGTCACGCTCTGGAACTCGGCCGATCCACGCCACCCTCGCCTGGTCTCCTCGTTCCGCGCAAGTGCCCGGCCGTTGAACGAGATCGCCTTCAGCCCGCGGGGACGCCTGCTCGCGGTGTCCTCGGCGGACGGGACTGCGACGCTGTGGGAGGTGCGCGACCCGCGGCGTCCCCGGCTCGCCGGGGTTCTGCATGGCCATGCGGGCGAGGTGCGGGACGTCGCGTTCAGCCCGGACGGCAGGTGGCTCGCGACCGCATCCTTCGACCGCACCGTCCGCCTGTGGGACATCGCCGATCCCGGGTCGCCATGGCTGTTGTGGGAGTCGCAGAGGCGCGCGAAACCGCTGGAAGCCGTCGCATTCTCCCCTGACGGCGACGCGCTGGTCGTCGGCGGGCAGGCCAGCGAGGTGCTGAAATGGGATCCGCACAACCTGGCCAAGCCGCCGGTCCTCCTGCCGCTCGACGGCGAGACCCCCATTCACGATCTGGCATTCCGCCCCGGCAGCCGCACTCTGGTCGGCGCGTCGAACGACGATTTCGCCCACATCTGGGACGTCCCCCGTAAGGGCCGTCCACGGCAGACCTACAGCCTGCAGGGACACACCAACGGGTGCCAGGCGGTCGCCGTCGATCCGAAAAACGGCACGATAGCCACCGGATCGACGGACCGCACCGTACGGCTGTGGCACGTCGGCGCCCCCGGGTTCGTTCCCACGCTGCCGCCGGCGCCCACGCGCGACAGATCAGAAGTCAATCAGGTGGCCCTCAGCCCCGGCAGAGGCACACTGGCCAGTGTGTCGGCGGACAAGACCGTGCAACTGATCGACGTTCGAGATCCGCGGCATCCGCGTCCGCTTTCCGTGCGCACAGGTCACACAGCAGGCGTCACCAAGGCGCGCTTCAGCCCGGACGGTAATCTGCTGGCGACCGCCTCCGACGACGCAACCGTACGGCTGTGGGACGTCCGCGATCCGAGCCGGGCTTCGAGAGCCCTCGCCGTCGTCCGGCCCGGTGTGCTCAAGACGTGGGCGGTGGAGTTCAGCGCCGACAACCGGACGCTCGTCACCTCCTCCGAGGACATGACGGTGCAGCTCTGGGACGTCTCCGACGCCCGGTCGCCGCAGCCCCTTCTCACCCTGCCGAACTTGTCAGCGCCGGTACGCGACCTGGCGCGCAGCCCGGACGGGCTGCTCCTTGCCCTCGCCTCGAGCGACGGCAACGCCTACCTCTACGACATCGGCACACCGCGGCTGCCGGTCCGGATCGCCGTCCTCTCCGGCCACACCCAGAGACTGCAGGCGGTGACCTTCAGCCCCGACGGGCGCACGCTCGCGACGACCGCCACCGACGGCACCGCACGCCTGTGGGACGTGACCGATCCCCTCAGGCCGCGCCCGCTGGCCACGCTCCCCGAGCAGACGGAAGAAGTCGTCGCCGCGGCCTTCAGCCCCGACGGGCGGAGACTCACCACGGCCGGAGTCGGCCTGCTGCACCTGTGGGACGTCGCCGACAGGAGGCATCCGCGATCCAGGCTGCTTCTCGGCGGCAGCAGGCACCTGGGAGAGGGACTGTACGGCGTGGTGTTCCTCACTCCCAGCATGTTCGTGACCGCCGGGCAGCGCGGCGACGTCCAGGTGTGGGAGGACGACCTCGGCCAGGCGCTCAGCTACATCTGCCAGAGCACCGGGACCGCCGGGATAACCGAGGATGAGTGGCACCGGTACCTGCCGGGCAGGGAGTACGACCCGCGATGCCCGTGAGCGGCCGGGCCGCCGGTCGGCCCCGCTTGACGCCCGGCCCGGCCTCACACGCACACCGGCGATCGCCGTGGGCGGCCGGCCGCCTCCTGGGCACGATGATGATCACGCTACTGCTTCTGGCCTGCGGCTTCGCCGTCGTTCCCCGGCACTCGACGGCCATCGGCTCGCGGGATCTGACGACCGGGTGGTTTCTCAGACCCGCGGACGAGACACGGGACGGCGGCGCCGCCGTCTCCCGGACCGGCTACGACACGACGGGCTGGAAACCGGTCGCACTGCCGTCGACCGTGCTCGCCGCGCTGGTGGCGAACAATCTTTACAAGGACATCTATGTCGGAACCAATCTGCGGTCCGTCCCGGATCTGACCCGGCGGCGGTGGTGGTTCAGGGGCGAGTTCACCATTGCCGCCGCCGGAGGGAGGCATGTGCGATGGCTCCGGTTCAAGGGCATCAGCTACCGGGCGCAGATCTGGCTGAACGGCAGGCTGCTCGACCCCGGCGCCGCGGGCAGCATGGTCGTCCACGAGTACGACGTCTCCGGCCGGCTTAGGCCCGGAACCAACGCACTGGCCGTCCTGGTGACGCCCCCGCGGCACCACTGCGCGGACCTTTCCTTCTGCACCGTCGACTGGAACCCCGAGGCCCCCGACATGAACGCCGGCCTGTGGGGGAAGACCTCGATCATCACGAGCGGTCCCGTCGCGTTGCGCGAGCCGTACGTGAAGACGAAGCTGCCGCTGCCGAGAACGGACAGCGCGGACCTGACCGTCTACGTCGAAGCGGTCAACGCCACGAACAGGCCAGTGGACGCCACCGTGAGCGGAAGCGTCACCAAGCCGGGCCGTCCGGCAGTCATCTTCAGCCGGAACCTTAGGCTGAAGCCCGGTGAGCGGCGCGAGATCGCGTTCACGCCCGAGACGCACCCAGCGCTGCACCTCACCGATCCCGCTCTCTGGTGGCCGCATCGGTTCGGCTCCCCGGAGCTGTATCGGCTCACCATGTCGGCGCACACCGGCACAGCCCTCTCGGACATCGCAGCCATCCATTTCGGCATCCGGCAGTTCACTGCGTACCGGACCGTCGTGAACGGCACCTCGTTCGTCGGCTACCGAGTCAACGGACGCAATCTGCTCTTCCGGGGCGGCGGATACACCTGGGACCTGCTCCAGCGGTGGGACACCCGCACCAACGCCACCCATATCAGGTATGCCAAGGAGATGGGGCTGAACATGATCCGCCTCGAAGGCACGCTCGGCAACGAGGAGCTGTACGACCTGGCGGACCGTTCCGGCATCCTGATCATGGCCGGCTTCGCGTGCTGCAGCGCCTGGGAGAACGACCGCGGCTGGTCCGCCGAGCAGGAGCACATCGCGCTCGCCTCCCTGAACAGCCAGATGCGCGCCCTGCGAACGCACCCGAGCGCCTTCGTCTGGGCCTACGGCAGCGACAAGCCCGTGAGTGCGGCTCATCTGGCGGCCTACAAGAAGATCGCCCATCACCTCCACTGGCCGAACCCCACCCTCGACAATGTCGCCACCTGGTCCAACCCGCAGGCGGGCGTCAAGATGGACGGCCCCTATCAGTGGGAGCCGCCCGTCCTCTGGTGGGACGAGACCAGGGCGGGCGGCGCGTCCGGCACGACCGCCGAGGCCGGAACCGAGGTGCCGCCGCCCCTTGAGAGCCTGCGGCGGTTCATCCCACCCCGAGATCTATGGCCGATCGGTAGCGTCTGGAACTACCACGCGGGCAGGCCGGGCAGCCCCTTCGCGAGCATCGCCCCCTTCACCCTTGCTGTGATGCGCCGGTACGGCGAGGTCACCGATGCGCCCGGCTACGCGAGAAAGGCGGAGCTGCAGGCCTACGAAACCATCCGATCGTTCTTCGAGGCCTGGAACGCGCATCAGCACGTCAAGACCTTCGGGACGGTCTTCTGGATGCTCGACAGCGCATGGCCGTCGATGCGATGGAGCCTGTACGACTACTACTTCAAACCCGGCGGCGGCTACTTCGGCGCGAAGAAGGCCAACGAACCGGTGCACATCATGTACGACTACGTCACGCGTGACGTGTACGTCGCCAACTCCACCCTGTCGGCACGACGTGGCCTGTCCGCCACGGTCACCGTCTACGGCGTTCCGAATCTGACCACAAGGTACGAGACAAGGGTCACACTGGACGTCCCGGCGAACGCCTCCACACGGTTGACGACGATCCCGGCTCTCACCGGACTGCCGACCACCTATCTCATCAGGCTGCGACTCCACGACGTGCACGGGTGCGTCGTGAGCAGAAATCTGTACTGGTACTCGGCTTCACCGGACGTGCTCAGCCCCGGAAGCGACTACAAAGGAACACCCGCGGCCGCGTATGCCGATCTCAGCGGCCTGAACCGGCTGCCCGTCAACTCTCATCTGAGCGCCGCCGCCTCGCGAGCCCGGCACGGTGGCCGAGAGACGGTCACCATCATCCTGACCAACGCGAGCGCGACGGACATCGCCTTCTTCGTGCGGGCCGAACTCACCGCCGGCAACAGTGCCACCGAGATCTTGCCTGTCTTCTACAGCGACAACTACGTGTCGCTGTGGCCCGGCGAACGCACCATCATCACGGCCTCCTATCACGACCACGATCTACGCGGCCGACCCCTTCGTCTCCGGCTTGGCGGCCACAACGTTCCCGTCACATCGACCCCGATACCGTGAGGACGGCACGGCGGCCCTCGTCGATCATGGGTGGTGGACGCATTTCCTGTGCTGCGGATCGTCCAATCGTCCGGTTGACACAGTGTCACGATTGTCCGCTTTTTGTGGCCATGAGTGAGGCTGGCGACCCGCCGCGCGTCGTGGACATGCTCGTCAGCGGTGCCGAACACCCGGACGAACGGGGGTCGAGAAACGTGCGGTGCACGGCAGTCACAGCAGGCGCCTGGGGACTGTCCGCCGCAGCCGAGCTGTCCGCGCGGGGCCACCGGGTCACGCTGGTGGAGCGCCACGGGATAGGCAACGCGCTGTCCTCCTCCCGTGGGCCGACGCGGTTGTGGCGGCTGGCCGTTCCGGACCCGCTGAAGATCCGGCTGTCCCTGCGTGCCCGGGACGCCATGCGGCGGCTGGAGCGCGTCACGGCGGCGACGCTGCACCTGCGCTGGGGGCTGCTGTGGCGGGACACGGAGTCGCCGGCCCGTCTGGCGTCCGCGCTGCGCGCGGCGGGCGTGCCCTACACCGAGGGGAGGCGGCCGACGTCGGCCGGTTCTTCCCGGGTCTGGCGGGCGACGGCCGCGACGCGGTGTTCCAGGCCGATGCCGGAGTGGTGCTCGCCGAGGCATACCTGACCGCTCAGGCGGAGCGGTTCCGGGCGAGCGGCGGACGCCTGCTCCCGGGAGAGGTGGTCGCCGCGGACGCCTGGGCTGGACGCGCCGCTGCGGCCGCTCAAGCCAGGGGACGACGACCGCAGCACTCCGGACCCGGGGCGGACGGCCGAACTGACCCGCCGTGTCGCGGCCATGTTCCCGGGAGTGACGCCGAGGGTCGTGGACGAGCAGGTGTGCAGCTGGACGACTCACCCGACGGCCGGTTCGCCATCGACAGGGTCGGCCGCGCGACGGTGCTGGCCTGCGGCGACAGCGGCGAGGGCTTAAAGTACGCCGCGCTCGTCGGCGACGTACTCGCCGACCTGGCGGAGGGCCGACCACCGGACGACGACATCTCGACCCTCTCATTCGCGCGCCTGCGCGCGATCGCGGACGACCCCGGCCGGGCGCCGACCGCCCTCGGGACCGGTCCCGCGGAGTGAAGCGGCGCCCGGCCCACCGCAAGGCGGGCCGGGCGCCGGTTCGTCACCAGTTGCCGAGCCTGCGCGCGCTTCGCTCGCCCCGCTCGTGCCGGCGGAACACCTGCGCCATCGCCAGTGCGGCGGCTCCCAGCGCCACGGTCACGATGCCGATCGCGACGTTGTTCCAAATGGTCGTCGCCGTGGCCTCACGTCCCGCGCGCAGCACAAACGGCGAGACGATCGCCCACACGCCGAGCAGCGGGAGAAGCCACCCCATGCCGTAGGTGCGCCCGTACGCGGACGCGAGCCCTAGAGCGAGGGCGCTGATCACGAGGCCGGTGATCAGGTTGTTGACGGTCATGCCCCGGAATCCGAAGAACCCGACGATCCACGGCGAGAGGGCCAGATACAGGCCGGCCAGGAAGGCTAGCCCCTCCAACACCTGGGCGGGGGCCGTCGAGCCCGCCCGATCGTACGTCTGGCGCAGTTCACTGACGTCGGGATGACGCTCGAGGCCGGTGGGTCCAACCATGTCTGGTTCCGCCTTTCCTGCTGCGTGCGTTTGTGCCGACCGCCATACCCCCCGAAATCTCGACATTCTCGATTTTGATTAATATTCGCGTATTTATTCAGCAATTGCCGGATAAATGCTTTCGAGCGTCCGAGGCGACATGCGGCGGGCATGGCCGGGGAGGGTACCGGTAGGGCCTCATTCGGAGGCCCCGCAACGAGAAGGCCGGAGACGGGGCGCTGGGGTCATGATCGCTGTTGTCCTGGCGGTGCTCGCCGCGGCGGCCAACGCCGTCGCGTCCGTACTGCAGCGCCAGGCCGCCCGCAGCGCCCCGGCCGACGAGGCGTTCCGGCCCGGCCTGATCTGGGACCTCTTACGACGGCCGGCCTGGCTGGGCGGCATCGGCGCGCTCATCGCGGGCTTCCTGCTGCAGGCGGCCGCCCTGACGTCCGGAGGGCTCGCGCTCGTCCAGCCCCTGCTCGTCGCGGAACTGCCGTTCACGATGCTCGTGGCGGGCTGGATGTTCCGGGTTCGCGTCACCCCTCAGACGTGGCTGGCCGTCGGCGCGCTGACTGCCGGCCTGGCCGGGTTCCTCGCGGCGGCGTCACCCACCCCAGGCCACCGGCTTCCCGGCCTGCTGACCTGGGTGGTCTCGGCGGCCGTGACCGCCGGGCTCCTCGCCTGCTGCGTGGCCTTCGCGATCGCCACCGGCGGACCCGCCCGCGCGGTGCTGCTCGGGGTCGCCGCCGGCCTCGGCTTCGCCTACACCGCCGTCCTCATGAAGCGCACGGTGGAGGAGCTGCCGGGGGGCGCGCGGACGCTCGCCGGCTCCTGGTCTCTGTGGGCCATGGTGGCCGCCGGTCTGTGCAGCCTGTTCCTGCTGCAGAACGCCCTGCACAGCGGTCCGCTCGTCGCCGTGCAGCCCGCGCTGACCGTGACCGACCCCGTGGCGAGCACGGCGTACGGCGTGGCGATGTTCGGCGAGGACATCCGCACCGGCCCGTGGGTGCTGCCCGAACTGACGGGCATGGCCCTCATCCTGTACGGCAGCGTGCTGCTGTCGAGATACGCACCGCTCAGGGAGCAGGCTCGCATGGCCGGGGCACGGCGTGACCCGGGAGCAGAAGGTCGGGGAGGAGAAGGGACTCGGCCGGCGCCGATGTGAACAGGGCGGCCGCCCGCGCGGTGAGCGCGGCCCGCCCGGGCAGCCCGGGTTCGAGCCGGTCGAGTGCCCGCAGCAGATCCGCGCGGCGGCGCGCGTGCACGCTCACCCCGGCGCGCGCCATCGCGAGCACCCCGTCCCTGCCGTGCCCCGCGATGGGCCGGTAGGTGACGACCGGCACCCCCGCCGCGAACGCCTCCCTGCAGGTCAGCCCGCCCGCGTTGTCGACCAGCGCGTAGGCGGAGGCGAGCAGGTCCGCCAGGTCGTCCCGCCAGCCGAGAGCCGCCCCCGCTCCGGCGCGGCCGAGCAGGCGCCCGAGACGGCGGCGCAGCCGCTCGTTGCGCCCGCACAGCACGACGGGCGCGTACCGGCCCGAGCGGGCCAGGAGCCGGGCGGTCTCCGCGACCCGGCCGACCCCCCAGGACCCGGCGCAGACGAGCACGATCCGGTCGCCGTCCCGCAGGCCGATGCGGGCCCGGACCTCCGCCGCATCGGCACCTCGACCTCGCGTCACATCGGCACGGCCGGTCACATCGGCACCGTCCGTCACATGGGCACCGGGCGCCCCGAACCCGGGGCGGACGATCGGTGCGCAGCGGAAGGCCGGGCGGCCGACGGCGGCCGTCACGGCGAGGGCGGTGGCCGTGTCCGGGCACAGGTAGCGGTCGTTGCCGGGGTGCAGCCAGAGGCGGTGCACGGCGAAGTCGGTCAGCACGACCGCGCTCGGCACGGCGAGCCGCCCCCGCGCCCGCAGGTGCCCGGCGGCCTGCGCGGCCACGTGGAAGACCGGCACCACCAGGGAGGGCCGGACACGGCGCACCGCCCGGGCCAGCCCGGCCGCGGCCACGACCGTCAGCGGCGAGGTGGAGGGGGCCCGGCGGGAGACGAAGAAGACGCGGTAGACCAGCGCGTACAGCCACGGCGCCCGCAGCATGACCCCGCGATACCACCACCGAAGGAGCGCGCCCAGTCGCAGCGGCAGCAGGGCGAGCACGTCCACGACCTCCGCACGCGCACCTGAGGCGGCCAGGCGGCGGGCCAGTTCGGCGGCCACGGCGTCGTGGCCCGCTCCCATCGAGGCGCTGACGATCAAAGCCCGGTCCCTCATGACCCTCCTTCCCGGGTGGGGGGCGGCGTGGCGGACACTGGAATGCGATGAGACCTCACGCGCTCGTCGTCGCCGGACCGGCCCTGCTGGCCGCCCTGGTGCATGCCGGGCCGGGGGCCACCTGGCTGCCTCCGGTCCGCCGCCTGCTGCCGTCCCTCGCGGGCGAGGGCGATCCCGGGCACGTGGCGCTGACCTTCGACGACGGGCCCGACCCGCGGTCGACCCCGCTCTTCCTCGACGAACTGGACCGGCTCGGGTGCCGGGCGACCTTCTTCCTCCTCGGCGAGATGCTCGACCGCCACCCCGGGGTCGGGCGGAGCATCGCGCGGGCCGGTCACGAGGTCGCCGTGCACGGCTGGCGGCACGACAACGCCCTGGTCACCCGGCCGGGCAGGGTCGCGGCGGAGATGGGCAGGGCCGCGCGCCTCGTCGCCGCCGTCACCGGCGCACGCCCCTCGTGGTATCGCCCGCCGTACGGCGTGCTGAGCGCCGAGGCGCTGCTCGCGGCCCGGTGGCACGGCCTGCGGCCGGTGCTGTGGACGGCCTGGGGCGAGGACTGGACGGAACAGGCCACGCCCGGCTCGGTGCTGCGCACCCTGGAGCCCGGCCTGCGCGGCGGGGCGACGCTGCTGCTGCACGACTGCGACCACACCTCCGCCCCGGATTCCTGGCGCTCGGCGCTGGGCGCGCTCGCCGGCGTGGTCGGCCGCTGCCGCGCCGCCGGGCTCCGTGTCGGACCGCTCGGCGCCCACGGCGTCGGTGTACCCGGTGGCGTGCGGCCCCATCGGCTCCCGGTCCCGGCAAGCTTTTACCTGCGACCGGAAACATAAAAACCCGGGAAAAGGGCCACTCGCTCTCGACGTCATTCTCGACCACCTTTTTGCCGTTTTTTCCTAGCATTACCCGGCCGCGTACGCCGGTTTTCCCGCGGGGTTGCCCGTGTAAAAGCGCCTGCCGTGTCTGTCGGGTTTTGTGGTGAATTGCGGTGGAGATTCTTCAGGCATGTCCGCAGCGGACGTACGCGACGCCGCGCGCCGGGAGAACTTCCCGGTGGCCTCCCGCCTGCTTCCGCGCGCGTACCGCCGCGACCTGATGGCGGTGTACGGCTTCGCCCGCTACGTGGACGACGTCGGCGACGAGGCGGACCCGGCCGAGCGGCCCGCCCTGCTCGACGTGGTGGAGGCCGACCTCGGCCGCCTGTACGCCGGGGGGAGCCCGCGACTGCCCGCCGTACGCGCGCTGGGGCCGCTGGTCGCCGGGCGGGGCGTGCCGCGGACGCCCTTCCTCCACCTCGTGGAGGCCAACCGGCGCGACCAGGTGGTGCGGCGCTACGACACCTTCGGGCAGTTGCTGGGCTACTGCGAGCTGTCCGCCAACCCGGTCGGCCGGATCGTCCTGCACGTCTTCGGCGTGGCCACCCCGGAGCGGGCGCGGCTGTCGGACCGCATCTGCTCGGCGCTGCAGGTGATCGAGCACTGTCAGGACGTGGGCGAGGACCACGCGCGCGGCCGTGTCTACCTCCCCGCCGAGGACCTGCGCAGGTTCGGCTGCCGCGAGTCCGACCTGGACGCCCCGCGCACCTCCCCGCGGCTGCGCCGGGCCGTCGCGCTGCAGGCCCGCCGCGCCGCCACCCTGCTGGACGAGGGAATGCCGCTGCTGGAGACGCTGAGCGGGTTCGCGCGTACCGCGGTCGCCGGATACGTCGCGGGCGGCCGGGCGGCGCTCGCGGCGCTGGAGCGAGGCCGGCACGACGTCCTCGGCGGGGCGGTCCGCGCGCGCCGCCGCGCGGTGCTGAGCGAGTGGGTGCGCGTGCTGAAGGAGGTGAACGGTGACGGTTCCCGGCGCGATTCCTGATCCCGTTCCCGATCGCCCGCCCGGCCCCGCCCCGCGTCGCGTGGGCGACGACCCGCCCGGCCCCGCGCTGCGCCCCGTCACGCCCGTATCAGTGCCGGTGTCCGTGCCGGTGCCTGTGGCCTACCGGTACTGCGAGCGCGTCGTCCGCACCCGGGCCCGCAACTTCGCCTACGGCATCCGCCTGCTCGCCCCGCCCAAGCGCCGCGCGCTCAGCGCCCTCTATGCCTTCGCCCGGCGGATCGACGACATCGGCGACGCGGCCGGGCCGGTGGACGCGCGGCTGTCGGCCCTGGAGGAGGCGCGGACGGGACTGCGCGCACCGCGGCCCGATCCCGCCGACCCCGTCCTCGTGGCCCTGCGCGACACCGCCGCGCGTTTCCCCGTCCCGCTGGAGGCGTTCGAGGAGCTCATCGACGGGTGCGCCGACGACGTCGCGGGCGCGCGCTACCAGTCCTACGAGGACCTGGTCGGCTACTGCCGGGAGGTCGCCGGGTCGATCGGGCGGCTGTCCCTCGGCGTGTTCGGCCTCGCCCACGGGGCGGCACGCGGCGACGGGGCGCTGCGGCGGGCGGCGCGGCTCGCGGACTCCCTGGGGGTGGCGCTCCAGCTCACCAACGTGCTCAGGGATCTACGCGAGGACCGGTGCGCGGGCCGCGTGTACCTGCCCGCCGACGACCTGCGCAGGTTCGGCTGCACGCTCGATCTGGACGCGTCGGGGGCGTTCACCGACCCGCCCGAGCGGCTGGCGCGGCTCATCCGGTATGAGGCCGGGCGGGCGCTCGGCTGGTACGCCGAGGGGATGAGCCTGATCCCGCTGCTCGACCGGCGCAGCGCGGCCTGCACCGCGGCGATGGCGGGCATCTACCGGCGCCTGCTCGCCCGCATCGCCGCCGACCCCGGCCGGGCGCTGGCGGGGCGCGTGTCGCTCACGCCGTGGGCGAAGGCGATGGTGGCGGCGCGCGCGATCACGGGAGCGGCCAAATGAACGGCCAAATGAACGGCACGGTGAACGGCCCGATGAGCGGCATGGGGAGCGCCGGGGAGGGCGCGACGGTCCCGCCCGTGGCCGTGGTGGGCGGCGGCCTCGCCGGCATCACCGCGGCCCTCGCGCTCGCGGAGGCAGGGTGGCCGGTGACCCTGTACGAGGCGAGACCCCGGCTCGGCGGCGCCACCCACTCCTTCGCCCGGGGCGGTCTGACGGCCGACAACGGGCAGCACGTCTTCCTGCGCTGCTGCACGGCCTACCGCGGGCTGCTGGACCGGCTCGGCGGCGCCGGGCGGGTACGCCTGCAGGAGCGCTTCGACGTGTGCGTGCTCACCCCGCACGGGGGGCGGGGACGGCTGCGCCGGGCCGCGCTGCCGGGGCCTTTCCACCTGCTGCCCGCGCTCGCGGGCTACCGCCTGCTGTCCCCCGCCGACCGGCTGCGCGCGGTGCGCGGCGCGCTCGCGCTGCGCGGGCTCGACCCGGCGGAGCCCGCCCTCGACCAGGCCGCGCTCGGCGGCTGGCTGGCCGAGAACGGCCAGCGGGAGACCGTGCGGCGGGCGCTGTGGGACCTGTTCGCGGTGGCCGCGCTCAACATCCCGTCCGACGAGGCGGCGCTGGGGCCGGCGGCCATGGTCTTCAGGACGGCCCTGCTCGGCCGTGCAGGCGCCGCCGACATCGGCGTGCCGTCCGTCCCGCTGGGCGAACTGCACGGCGGCGCCGCGCTCTCCGCGATCGCCGGGCTGGGCGGCGAGGTGCGGCTGGCGGCGAAGGTCGACCGGGTGCTGCCGTGCCTGCCGGGCCTGAGCGGACCTTCGATCCTCGTGGGCGGTGCGCGGGTCGGCGCGTCGGCCGTCGTCGTCGCCACCCCGCACGGCCAGGCCGCGCGGCTCGTGCCGGCGGAGGCCGCGCCGGACCGGGACGCCTGGGCGGGCCTCGGGGCGAGCCCGATCGTCAACGTGCACGTCGTCTACGACCGGCCCGTCACCCGGCTGCCGTTCGCCGCCGTCGTCGGCTCGCCGGTGCAGTGGATCTTCGACAGGACCGCCTCGGGCGGGCTCACCCGGGGCCAGTACCTGACGGTCTCGGTGTCGGCGGCGCGGCGCTGGATCGACGTGCCCACGGCCGTGATGCGGGAGGTGTTCCTGCCCGAGCTGGAGCGGCTCCTTCCGGCCGCGCGGGCGGCGCGGGTCGTGGACCTGTTCATCACCAGGGAGCGGCGGGCGACCTTCCGGCAGGTCCCGGGCAGCGGGGGGTTGCGCCCCGGCGCAGCCACCCGGTGGCCCGGGCTGTTCCTCGCCGGCGCGTGGACCGACACGGGCTGGCCCGACACGATGGAGGGAGCCGTGCGCAGCGGACTCCAGGCAGCCCGCCTCGCCAGGCGGCATCTCGAACGGGAGCAGGCGCGGTGACCGGCATCACCACCGGCATCACCACCGGGGTCGCCACCAGCGCCGCCCGCGCCGCGACCGCCCTGAAGGCGGCCCGCGACCACCTGCTCGGGCTGCAGGCGCCCGAGGGGTGGTGGAAGGGCGAGTTGCAGACCAACGTGACCATGGACGCCGAGGACCTCCTGCTGCGCGAGTTCCTGGGCGTGCGCACCGACGCGGAGACCGCCGAGACCGCCCGGTGGATCAGGTCCCAGCAGCGCTCGGACGGTACGCATTCCGGCACGTGGGCCAACTTCCACGACGGGCCCGCCGACCTGTCCACCACCGTCGAGGCGTACGCCGCGCTGCGGCTCGCGGGCGACCCGCCCTCCGCTCCGCACATGCGCGCCGCGGCGGCGTACGTACGCGGGGCCGGCGGCATCGAGTCGGCCCGGGTCTTCACCCGGATCTGGCTCGCCCTGTTCGGTCAGTGGCGGTGGGAGGACCTGCCGGTCATCCCACCGGAGATCATGTTCCTGCCGCCCTGGTGCCCGCTGAACGTCTACGACTGGGCCTGCTGGGCGCGGCAGACGATCGTCCCGCTCACGATCGTGACCGCGCACCGGCCGGTCCGGCGCCTGCCGTTCGGCCTGCCGGAACTGCGCACCGGAAGGCCCGCGCGGCGGGCGCCGCGCACCGGCTGGGACGCGGCGTTCGCGGCCCTCGACCGCGCCCTGCACCGCTACGAACGGCGCCCGGTCGCCGGGCTGCGCCGCGCCGCGCTGAGGCGGGCCGCCGAGTGGGTCGTGGCCCGGCAGGAGGCCGACGGCTCGTGGGGCGGCATCCAGCCGCCCTGGGTCTACTCGCTGATCGCGTTGCACCTGAGCGGGTACGACATCGGCCACCCCGTCATGCGCGCCGGCCTGGCCGGGCTGGACAGGTTCACCATCAGGGAGGACGGCACGCGCAGGCTGGAGGCGTGCCAGTCGCCGGTCTGGGACACCGCGCTCGCGGTGACCGCCCTCCTGGACGCCGGCCTGCCCCGCGACCATCCCGCGCTGGCCCGGGCGGGTGAGTGGCTGCTGCGCGAGGAGATCCGGGGACCGGGCGACTGGATGGTGCGGCGCCCCGGTCTCGCGCCGGGCGGCTGGGCGTTCGAGTTCGACAACGACGGCTATCCCGACGTCGACGACACGGCCGAGGTGATCCTCGCGCTGCGCCGGTGGGGCAGGCCCGACGCCCGGCCCGCCGTCGAGCGGGGGCTGCGCTGGATGGCCGGAATGGCCTCCCGCGACGGCGGCTTCGCCGCCTTCGACGCCGACAACACCCGCGAGCTGTGCCTGCGGCTGCCGTTCTGCGACTTCGGCGCGGTCATCGACCCGCCGTCGGCCGACGTGACCGCGCACGTGGTCGAGGCGCTCGCGGCCGAGGGCATGGCCCGCTCCCCCGTCGTACGGCGGGGCGTGGTGTGGCTGCTGCGGGCGCAGGAGGCCGACGGCTCGTGGTTCGGCCGGTGGGGGGCCAACCATGTGTACGGCACCGGGGCCGTGCTGCCCGCCCTCGCGGCGGCCGGGGTGCGGCCGGGAGCCCCCTGCGTACGGCGGGCCGTGGCGTGGCTGGAGGCGCACCAGCATCCCTGCGGCGGCTGGGGCGAGGACATGCGTTCCTACCGCGACCCCGCCTGGATCGGACGGGGCGAGCCGACCGCCTCACAGACGGCCTGGGCCCTCATCGGCCTGCTCGCGGCCGGGGAGCGAGGCCCGTCCGTGGACAGGGGGGTGGCCTGGCTGGCCGACAGCCAGCGTCCCGACGGCACCTGGGACGAGCCGCACTACACCGGGACGGGCTTCCCCGGCGACTTCTTCATCAACTACCACCTCTACCGCCTCGTCTTCCCGGTCAGCGCGCTCGGCCGCTACCTGCGCCTGCACGAGACGGCCGGACCGGAGGCGACGCCATGACCGAACTGATCGTGTGCACCGCGCTGGGAATGGAGGCCCGGGCCGTCGCCCGGGGGCTGCGGCCTCGGCCGGATCTCGGGAGCGACCATCCGCGTGTCCGGGTCGTGCGGATCGGGATGGGGCCCGAGCGGGCGGCGCGCGCGGCGGCCCTGCTCCCGCCCGCCGCCGCCCTCGCCGTCACCGGCTTCGGCGGAGCCCTCCACGACGGGCTGCGCCCGGGGGACGTGCTCGTCGCCACCGAGGTCCGCTCCGGCGACCGGGTCTGGCCGTGCCCGTCGGCCCCGCTGCTCGCCGGAGAACTCGTCCGCGCCGGACTGCCCGCCCGCACCGGCCCGCTCGTCACCTCCCCTCGCATCGTCACGGGCCGCGCCCGTCACGCGCTGGCCCGCGAGGGCGCGTACGCCGTCGACATGGAGAGCGCCCCGCTGGCCGCCGCCGCGGGGGCTCGGCCGTTCGCGGCCGTGCGGGTCATCGTGGACACCCCCGACGCCCCTCTGCTGAACCTCGCCACGATGGGCGGAGCGGTCGCCGCGCGGCGCACGCTCGCCCGGATCGGCCCGGTGCTGGCGCGGTGGGCGGCGGCCACGGGCCCGCGGCGGGTGCTGCTGGCCTCGCCCCGCTCGTTCTGCGCCGGGGTCGAACGGGCCATCGAGATCGTGGAGCGCGCGCTGGACCGGTTCGGCGCGCCCGTGTACGTGCGCAAGCAGATCGTGCACAACATCCACGTCGTACGCGACCTGGAGCGGCTCGGCGCGGTGTTCGTCGACGACCTGGCCGAGGTGCCGGAGGGCGCGATCACCGTGTTCTCCGCGCACGGGGTCTCGCCCGACGTACGGGAGGAGGCGGCGCGGCGCGGGCTGCGCGTCGTCGACGCGACGTGCCCGCTGGTCGCGAAGGTCCACGCGGAGGCCCGCAGGTTCGCCGCCCGGGGCGACCTCGTCGTGCTGATAGGCCACGCCGGGCACGAGGAGGTCGAGGGCGTGCTCGGGGAGGTGCCCGGCGCGGGCGTGCTGGTCGAGGACGAGGCCGGGGTGGCCGACGCGGCGGCGAACGTGCCGCGGGGGCGCGGGGTCGCCTACCTGACCCAGACCACGCTGGCGGCCGACGAGGCCGGGCGGGTCGCGGCGGCGATACGGCGGCGCTTCCCGGACGCCGAGGGCCCGCGCGGCGACGACATCTGTTATGCGACGACCAACCGGCAGCACGCGGTGCGGGCCGTCGCCGCGGAGGCCGACCTGGTGCTGGTCGTCGGCTCGGCCAACTCCTCCAACGCCCTGCGCCTCGCCGAGGTCGCCGCGCGCTCCGGTCACGATGGGGCGCCGCTCGCCCGCCTGGTCGACGGCCCCGGCGACGTCGCGCTCGACTGGCTGCGCGGCGCGCGCACGGTCGGGCTGACCGCCGGGGCGTCCACCCCCGGCGCGATGGTGGACGCCGTCGTGGCCGCCCTCGGCGGGCTCGGCCCGCTGGAGGTGGAGGAACGTCGGGTGACCGAGGAGAACGTCGAGTTCACGTTGCCGAAGGAGGTGCGGCCCTGATGCCGATGCCCGTACGCCAGAGTCTGCGCGTCGGCGCGTACATCCTGGCCCAGCGGCTGCGGCGGCGGGAGAGGTTCCCGCTGCTGGTCGAGCTTGAGCCGTTGTTCGCGTGCAACCTGAAATGCGCGGGCTGCGGGAAGATCCAGCACCCGGCCGGCGTGCTGAGGCAGCGCATGCCGGTCGAGCAGGCGGTGGCCGCCGTCGAGGAGTGCGGCGCCCCGATGGTGTCGATCGCCGGCGGGGAACCGCTCATGCACCCCCAGATCGGGGAGATGGTCGAGGAGCTGGTGGCGCGCAGGAAGTACGTCTTCCTGTGCACCAACGCGCTGCTGATCCCGCGCAAGATCGACCGGTTCACGCCCTCGCCGTACTTCGCCTGGGCGGTCCACATCGACGGCCTGCGCGAGCGGCACGACGCGTCGGTGTGCAAGGAGGGCGTGTTCGACGAGGCGGTCGCGGCGGTGCGCGAGTGCCGGCGGCGCGGCTTCCGCGTCACCACCAACACCACGTTCTTCGCCGGGGACAGCCCGCGCACCGTGATCGAGGTGCTCGACTTCCTCAACGACGACCTGTGCGTCGACCAGATGATGATCTCGCCGGGGTACGCGTACGAGAAGGCGCCCGACCAGGACTGCTTCCTGGGGGTGCGGCAGACGCGGGAGCTGTTCCGCGCCGCGTTCGCGGGCGGCAACCGCAAACGCTGGCGGTTCAACCACTCGCCGCTGTTCCTCGACTTCCTGGAGGGGAAGACCGACTTCCCCTGCACGGCCTGGGCGATCCCGTCCTACTCGGTGTTCGGCTGGCAGCGGCCCTGCTATCTGATGGCCGACGAGTACGCCGCGACCTACCGGGAGCTGGTCGAGGAGACCGACTGGAGCGCCTACGGCCGGGGACGGGACCCGCGCTGCGCCAACTGCATGGCGCACTGCGGCTACGAGCCGACGGCGGTCTTCGCCACCCTCGGCTCGCTGCGCGAGTCCCTGCGCGCGCTCCGCGGCACCTGATCGGTTCGGATCAGCCCGCGGCGACGATGTTCCACTGCTGGTTGGTGCTGCCGCTGTGCTGGGCCAGGCCGGCGCCGTTGGACGTGCGGCCCATGCCGTCGAGATGGAGATCGGTGGTGCGGTCGCCCCGTTCCCCAGGCGTATCGCAGCCTGACCAGCCCCGAGGGGTCGACCGGCGACAGCCTGACGGGAGCGGACTCGGTCAGGGGCGGCCGAAGCGGCGGGCGAGGACGCGGAACGCGCCGGGCGCGGCCCCGTGCAGGCGGGCGGGCAGCCGCAACCAGGCGGGCACGTACACCTCGGCGCGGTCGCGCTCGACGGCGACCGCGATGGCCCGGGCCACCCGCTCGGGCGGGACGGGCGCGGGCCTGCGGCGCGTGTACGGCCTGCCGCGCCGGGCGAAGAACGGCGTGTCCACCACCCCGGGCACCACGGCCGTCACGCCGACCCCGGGCAGCTCGTAGCGCAGGCTCTCGGCGAAGGCCAGCAGACCCGCCTTGGTCGCGGCGTACACCGCCTCCTCCCGCACGCCCACCACCCCGGCGATCGAGGCGACGTACACGAGGTGGCCCCGGCCGCGCTCCAGCATCCCGGGCAGCAGCAGCCGGGTGAGCTGCACGTGCGCCGTCAGGTTGACCGCGATCATGCGTTCGGCCGTGCCGCCGGACATCCGCGCGAGCGGCCCGCTCCAGCCCTCGCCCGCGCACGCCACCAGCATGTCCACCCGCCCGGCGCGTACGGCGAGGTCGGCCGAGGGATCGGACAGGTCCGCGGGCAGGATCTCGCCGCCGGTCCGGGCGGCGACACCCGCGAGCGCCTCCTGGTCGCGCCCGGACAGCACCAGCCGCGCGCCGCGCGCCGAAAGCTCCAGCGCCGTGGCGGCGCCGATGCCCGACGACGCCCCCGTGACGAGCACCCGAGCCCCCGCCAGCCGCATGCGCCCCCTCCCCTTCCTTCCTGGGTTGTACCCGCCCATCGGATACGTGCCGCGAGCGGCAGGTGTGACGTGAGGTGAGGCCGGGCAACCCCAGACTGCTCGCGCGTACAAGCGGCCGCAAACACCCCGGCGAATACTTCAGCAGCACTGCCCCCAGAGGTCAGATCCTCGATGGCCGACAGGAACGCTTGGGTCAAACGCCCTAGACGGCTTCGCGCGGCCCGGCGGAGGATCGAGACAAGGCCGTGAGGCGCGATGCCGCCCGGCGAAACCCACCCCTCGTTCATCACACCGATTCCGTCATCCGGCGGAACAACCCAGAGGTGAGCCGCGGCCGAATCCAGGAGACCGGGAAAACCCCGGTGATCTGCATCTGCCCAGCCCAGTCGGGCTCAAGGAGGCACCATGTACCGGAAGTGCAGACAGCTGGCATTAGCGACCGTCTTCGTCTCGGCGATGACGGCGGGAGGCGCCGCGGTCCTGAGCGGACCCGCCCTCGCCACAGACGGCTATGCCGCAGCCGGTATCGCGCCTCAGAGGAGCGAGCCCGGCGGCTCGACGGAGATCATCTCCTACCCGGAGAGCCCGTCGATGATGACCGCCGAGCAGGCGCGGGCCGAGGAGCAGAGCATCGTCGATCAGGCGCGGGCCGAACGGGATCGCATCAGAGCCCAGGGCCGGGCCGACCGGGACCGCATCAGGGCCCAGGCCCGCGCCGAGCGGGACCGCATCAGGGCGAGCGAGTGGGAGTCGTCCGGAAGCGCCGGGTCCGACCCGCCCGCCTCGTATCACGACGGCTCGCGCACTCGGTCCGAGTACCGTTCCGAGCGCTACAGGGCACGTTCGGTGAGCTACGGCACGGTCCGTACGGCCCCGGTGCGCTACCGGATGTCGGAGCGCCTGTCCGAGCTGCGCATGCGGGAGTCGGCCCGGACCGCACGGGTGGCCAAGAGGGTCGACGAACGGCGCTCCCGCCTGGTCGAGAGGGTGTCGGGCCGGCGCGAGCGCCTGGTCAAGCGGGTGGAGGCCCGGCGCAGCGAGCGCGTGAGGGAGACGGCGTATCGGAGTGGCGGCCGGTTCGAGCAGCGGCAGTTCAAGAGCGTCCGGTACGAGCGCCGGTCGTCGTTGCGGACGCGCTGACCGGCCTGGGGCGCATACGGCCCGGCACCACGTCGGTATCGGGCCCGGTATCAGAGACGGCCCCGCGCCCTCCGGGTGCGGGGCCGTCCGCGTGCCGGCGCGGGCCGGAAGTTTTCCGCGAACCGGTGGACCGCCGACGGTATGACTGGGTAGCCTCCCGAGTATGACCAAGAAGATTACGATCTCTTTGCCGGACGAACTCGCCGACGAGGCGCAGGCGTCCGGCAACGCCTCGGCCTACATCGCCGCGGCGCTGCGGGAGCGGCGGCGTATCCAGGGCGACCTGGCCATCATGGCCGATTTATGGGGGCCGGGCTGGCAGGACGGCATCAGCGATGACGACAGCGCCCGCGCGGCGCGCCTGGTGACCGGCGACGCCAAGGCGGACGCCGCGTGACCGACCCCGTCCCACCGGCCGGTGTCCTGTCCGGCCACGTGCTGGACCTCGACGCCGTCGTCCACCTGATCGAGGGCAAGAGCATGTACGGCAGGGCCGTCGTGCGGCAGTCCTCGGCCCACGGCGTCACCCTCCTCGTCCCCGCGCTCGCCGTCCAGGTGCTGTCGCTGGGCCCCATCCAGCCCCGGCTCGAACGCTTCCTGCGCATGTCGATGGTGGTCACCGGCGCGCTCTCCCCCGACGACGCCGTCGAAGGCGGGCCGTACGCGCAGGCGATCATGACGAGCCTGCGGCGCCACCGGCCGTCCGCCGCCGACGCGCTCCTGCCCGACGTCCTGGTGGCCGCCCACGCGGCCGTCCACGCAACCCGCCGCGGCTGGCGGATCATCACCGCCACCCCCTACCTGTACGAGGGCCTCGGCGTCCGCCTGGAGATCCTCCCCTAGATGAGCCCGCGCTCCATGGCCACGACGACGGCCGCGGCCCTGCTGTCGACACCGAGCTTGGCGAAGACGTGCTTGAGATGCGTCTTCACCGTCGTCTCGCTGATCAGCAGGGCCCTGGCGATCTCCTTGTTCGCCGAGCCCCGCGCCACCAGGCGGAGCACCTCCACCTCGCGTGGGCTCGGCTCCTGGGCCGTGGGCCTGCTCATCAGAGCGGACGCGACCGATGGCGCCAGGACCGCTCCGCCGGCGGCGGCCGTACGGACCGCTCTGTGCAGTTCCTCGCGTGGCGCGTCCTTCAGCAGGTAGCCCGCCACCCCGGCGGCCATGGCCCGCGCCACGTCCGCGTCCGTGTCGTACGTGGTCAGCACGACCACCTTGATCTCCGGGTGGTCGGCCCGGAGCCGCTGGATCGCGCCGACACCGTCCAGGCCGGGCATGCGAAGGTCCATCAGCACCACATGCGGCCGCGCCCTCCTGGCCATCGCCAACGCCTCGAACCCGTCGGACGCCTCCGCCACCACCTCGATGTCCGCCACATGGTCGAACATGCCGCGCAGTCCGTCGCGGACCACCGGATGATCGTCGACGATCATCAATTTGAGGGGATCCGCAGGCACAGCGCCGTCCCCTCCCCGGGAGCGGACTCCACGGTCAGCGTTCCCCCGACGCCGCCGGCCCGCTCCCGCATGGCCGCCAGCCCGTAACCCGCGCCGCGCACGTCCGGATCGAAACCCGCCCCGTCGTCGAACACGTCGAGCATCACCTCATCGTCCATGTAGGTCAGCGTGATCGCGACCCTGCCCGCCCGGGCGTGCTTGGCCGCGTTCGACAGCCCTTCCTGCGCCGCCCGCAGCAGCGTCGTTCCCACCTCACCGGACAGCGGCCGGGGCGTCCCCTCCACCGACACGGTCGCCGCCACCCCCGACGTCCGCGACCACCGGGCGGCCACCTCCGCGAGCGCCGCCTCGAGGCCCGCGCCGGCGAGAGGACCCGGCCGCAGCGCGTCGACCGAGCGCCGCGCCTCCTGCAGGTTGTCGCGCGCCAGCTCCTTGGCCAGCGCGATCCTCTTCTGTACGGCGTGCAGGTCGGGCATCGCCTGCTCGGCCGCCTCCAGTTGGGTGACGATCCCGCTCAACCCCTGCGCGAGGGTGTCGTGGATCTCCCTGGCCAGCCTCGCCCGCTCCTCCAGCACCCCGACCGTCCGGTTCTGCGCGCTCTGCCGGGACACGTAGTCGACGAACAATCCGATCGCCACGACGAGACCGGAACTCCCGACGAGCCGCCACAGGACGTTGGGATCGTCCAGATAACCTCTGGCGGCGAACGTGCTGAGGACCGTCGTCACCGCCCCCGCGTAGGACCAGGGACGGGGCAGCATCAGATACGGCTGGGGCATCAGCCCGAAGACGACCACGTCGAAGGACCGGTCCCGCACCACCAGCGCGATGTAGAGCGCGCAGACGACCGCCAGGTGGAACGCCATCGGGTTCGGCCGCCCGAGCAGATGCGGCCGCCGTGCGACGAAGAAGCCGTGCCAGCCGGCCATGAGCGCGACGATTCCCAGCGTCAGCGGGCCGGGAGCCGTGCCCTCACCCGCGCTCTCGCCCGACGAGAGGATCAGCCCGAGCGCCAGGCAGGCGTAATACAACATGTGGAAGGCGCGCAACCAGCGCGCCTCCCAGACATTCACTGTCCTCACTCCCATCGGAACAGCGCGGCGCCGGCGGCCGTGGCCGCCACGATTATCCCGGCCAGGATGAGCAGGGGGAAGACCGCGGCGGTGCCGGACCAGGCGTCGCCCAGGGCATCCACAGCCGGGGTCAGGGGCAGGAAGTCGCCGATCTGACGCAGCGAGCCGGGCAGGGCCTTCCTGGGCACGGCCGCACCCGACAGGAAGATCATGGGAAACATGACAAGCATGCCGATCAGGCTCGCGCCCCTGGTGTTGCGCACGACCGCGGCGACCACGAAGCCCAACGCGCAGGCCATCACCGAGCAGAGCACGAACGCGGCGGCCAGCATGAGGACGTCGCCGGGCGCCCGCGCGCCGAACACCGCGATCGTCACAACCACCAGCAGCGCGGAACCCGCGAGGCCCGCGGCGACCTGTGCCACCAGCTGGGCCCCGAGCAACATGACGGGGGAGATCGGCGTGGTGGCCAGCCGCTTGAGCACCTTGCGCTCGCGGTAAGAGGCCAACAGGCCCGGCAGCGCGCCCATCCCGCCGATGGCGGCGATCATCGCGAGGTAGCCGGGGACCGCGCCGCTGTCGCCGCGTTTGAGCACCAGCAGCATGAGAGGGAAGGCCACCATGAAGAACAGCGAGGCGGGGTCGCGCGACAGCAGCCTGAGCTCGGCGGCCGTCAGAGCCGTGAACGCCTTCATCGGTCTGCTCCCTCCAGGGCGAGGTATGCCTCTTCCAGCGAGGCGGTTCCGGTCCGGGCGATGAGCTCGCCCGTGGTGCCCGTCGCCTCCGCACGGCCGCGGGCGAAGACGGCGACCCTGTCGCAGAGCGCCTCTATCTCGTCGAAGTAGTGGCTGACCAGCACCACGGTGGTGCCCGCCGTCTTCAGGTCGCCGATGAGCCGCCAGGTCTCGCGGCGCGCGATCGGGTCCAGGCCCGTGGTCAGCTCGTCGAGCACGACCACCTCGGGGTTGCCGACCAGGGCGAGCGCGAGCATCAGCCGCTGCCTCTGCCCGCCCGACAGGTCGCCGAAGGCCTTCCTCGCCAGCGGGCGCAGGCCCCAGCGCTCCATCACCCGCCGCCAGTCGGCCGCGTCCCGGTAGAAGGAGCCGAACATGCGCAGCGCCTCGGCCACCTTGATCCGCTCGGGCAGGGAGCTGTCCTGCAGTTGCACGCCGAGGCGGTGGGCCAGGGCTCGCCGCCTGCGCGCCGGATCCTCGCCGAGCACGCGGACCGTGCCCGCGTCGGCTCGCCTGAGCCCGATCAGGCACTCGACGGTCGTGGTCTTGCCGGCGCCGTTGTGGCCGATGATCCCGAACGTCTCACCGGCCCGGACCGTGAACGTCACCCCGTCCACGGCGCGGGTGTCCCCGTACGACTTGCGGAGGTCTGTCACCTCGATGGCTTCCATGCCTCAAGGTTCGCGGCGGCGCCGATCAGGCGGCATCACCCGACACGTCGCCCGGCATCCCCCGTTCGGAGGATGGCGGCGCGCGTCCCGGACAACGGCGTGCAGCACGTGCCGCGGTCATTGCGGCTCCTGTGCTGCGGGCGAAGGGATGACCCCCTCCGAACGGAAGTCGTCTATCTCACCCGGGCTGAACCCGAGCTCGGCCAGGACTTCGTCGTTGTGCTCGCCGAGCCGGGGAGCACGCCTGGGCGGCACCTTGGGGCTGGCGAGCATGCTGATCGGGCTGTTGATGGTGGAGTCGAGATCGTCCACACCCTCGATCGGGACGACGATGTCGGTGGCCCTCAGCTGGGGGTCGCCCGCCGCCTCTTCCGGTGTCTGGATGATCCCGTAGGAGACCCGCGCCCGGCCGAGCGCCTGTTTCCAGTACTCCAGCGGCCGGCCGGCGAACGCACGATCGAGGATGTCCGTCAGCGCATGCACGTTTTGAGCGATCGCACGCGGATCGGTGAAGCGCGGATCTTTGAGCAACTCCGGGTGGCCGATCGCGTTCGCGAGCCGGGGCCAGTGCGGCAGGAACACGACGAGCATCAGCCAGCGGCCATCGGCAGTCGTATAAGTGTTGATGAGCGGGTTCGACGGGTTTTCCCGGTCATGGAGGCCGTAGAACTGTCCACCGGCCAGCGCCCCGGACACCAGCATGCCGGTTGCCCAGACGCCCTGCGCGAGCAGGGATGTTTCGACACACGTCCCCCGGCCCGTCCGCTCACGGAAATACAGGCCGGTCACGATCGCCGAGTACAGGCCCATGGCCGACGCGTAATCACCGCTGCCCGCAACGGGCAGCGTCGGCGGCGCGCCGGCGTCACGGGTCATCGCCAGCAGGCCGCTGCGCGCCCAGTAGGCGGTGATGTCGAAGCCCGGAAGCGCCGCGTCCGGTCCGACGTTGCCGAAGCCGGTGAAGTCCGCGTAAATGATCAGCGGATTCCACTCGGCGACCTCGTCGTAGGTGAGGTGCAACCGCTCGCGCGCCGCGTGCGGGTAGTTGGTTATCAGCACGTCCGCCCACTTGACGAGCCGCTCGAGGATCCGTGCGCCGGCGGGGGACTTCAGGTCCACCGCTATCCCGCGCTTGTTGCGATTCGTCTGATGCCAGGCGTAATTCGCGCGGGCCCGCGGATTCGGCGGCACGAGCGCCAGGCGGCGCTGGGGGTCGCCGGCACCCGGCGGCTCGAGCTTGATCACGTCGGCCCCGAAGTCGGAGAGCACGGTGGCGGCGGCAGGGCCGGCGATGAAGCTGGCGACGTCGAGCACCTTGACGCCCGTGAACACCGCTTCGTTCGTCATGGTCATCACCTAACGAGCGAACGCGGACAGCCCGGTTACCGCACGTCCCACGATGAGCGTGTTTATCTCCCTCGTGCCCTCGTAGGAGTAGATGGCCTCGGCGTCGGCGACGAAGCGGCCGATGTTGTAGTCGAGGACGATTCCGTTGCCCGCGAGCAACTCGCGGGCCCATCCGACGGTCTCGCGCATACGTTCCGTGCACATCGCCTTCGCCAGCGAGGACTGCTCGTCGCGATAGACGCCCGCGTCCTGCAGTTGAGCCAGCCGGCAGCACAACGTGAGCGACGCGGTGACGTTCCCCAGCATCCTCACCAGCAGATCCTGCATCATCTGGAACGTGGCGATCGGCCTGCCGAACTGTTCTCGCTCCTTCGCGTACGCGAGCGCGATCTCGTAGGCGGCGAGCATGAGACCCGTCGCCTCCCAGGCCACGCCGGCGCGCGTCGCCCGCAATACCTCCGCGGTGTCGCGGAAGGAATTCGCATTCTGCAACCGGTTCGCCTCCGGGACGCAACATTTGTCGAGCAGGATGTCCGCGTTCTGCACGATGCGCAGCGCCATCTTCCTTTGAATCTTTGTCGCGTGGAAGCCGGGCATATCCTTTTCGACGACGAACCCGAGCACATGCCCGGTCTCCACGTCACGGGCCCAGACGATGACGAGATCGGCGAAGGTCGCGTTCCCGATCCAGCGCTTCGCACCGTCGAGAATCCAGGTGCCGCCCTGGCGGCGCGCTGTCGTCTCCATTCCCCTCGAAACGTCCGAGCCCCCACTGGGCTCGGTCAGCGCGAACGCTCCGATCTGCTCGAAGCGACTCATCGGCGGCAGCCAGCGCAGCCGCTGTTCCTCCGACCCGAGCTTCCTGATACTGCCCATGGCGAGCCCGCTGTGCACGGCGAAGAACGTCGCGATCGACGCGTCGGCATGCGCGATCTCCATCGCGGTGAAGCCCGTCAGCAGGTTGCTCGGCGGCTCCTCGGTTGAACGCGGATCAGCCCAGGCGAGCGGGCCGAGCTCACGGAAGCGGTCGATGATCTCGAAAGGGAACTCCGCGCGCGCCCAGTAGTCGTTGACGATCGGCGCTATCTCGGCGCGCGCGAACTCCCGGACGCGCTCGACCTTGGTCCGCTCTTCGCCGGACAGCAATTCCTGACAGGCGTAGAAGTCCCCCGGAAGCGGCCCCGGTTCGAGCCAAGGGCCGGTTGGAGCATCCAGCGCGGGCTTGGTCACGCTCATCGGAACCTCTCCTTCTCCTCTTCCCGGGCAGGCCCGGGAAGCTCGCCGAGCACGCGCATGACCGCGATCTGCGCGGCGTCGCGTTCCGCGGCGAGCTCTGCGACGCTGCCCCCGAAGTTCTGCGCCTGCTCATTCAGCAGAGCCACGGTCGGCCCGTCGAGGTGCGGCGTGCCCAACCGCCCCCACCATTCCTCCAGAGCCCCGCCGAGATGCCGGAAGAACGCCGGCAGGCCGCCCGGCCCGCCGCCGAGGTGAAAGGTGCGGAAGGGACCGGCGGCCGCCCACCGCATCCCGATCGAGCCGGTCACGATGTCGTCGAGTTGCTGCTCCGTCACGACACCCTCGGTGACCAGATGGATCGCTTCGCGGAAGAGCGCGGCCTGAAGGCGATTGGCCACAAAGCCGGGAATCTCCTTCGCCAGCACCTGCGGTCGCTTCCCAAGACCTCGGTAGAACTGGCTGGCCCGCTCCACGACGGCCGGATCGGTGTGCTCGCCCGGCACGATCTCGACAAGCGGCACCAGATGCGGCGGGTTGAACGGGTGACCGATCAAAAGCCGCTCCGGCTCGCGCATGTGTTCCGCCATCGCGGTGGCCGGAATCCCCGAGCTCGAGCTGAGCAGTAGCGCATGGGGTGGCGCCGCCTCCTCGATCGCCGCCCACAACCCTTGCTTGATGCCGAGGAGTTCGGGACCGTTCTCCTGTACCGCGTCCGTACCCGCGACCGCTGCGGCCAGGCGAGGTTCGAACCGTAGCGCTTCCGTCCGCGCGGCCACGTCGGCGATCGGCAGGCCAAGCTCGCGCATCGTCGGAGCGATCTCGGCAAGTCCGGCGCGAACGACGTCCTCGACGTCGGGGCGCGGGTCGTTGACCGTGACGCGCAGGCCATGGCCGAGGAACAGCGCCGTCCAAGACACACCGATCACACCCGCGCCGACAACCGCGACCGAGCGGTACGCGTTGTCGGCGCCGGCGTTCATCTCACTTCTCCAGGTAGTCGTGGACCGTCTGGGCTTCTCCGAGAGTCAGATCGGTGAGGGTGTGCGTCGCGGAGATCACCTCGCGCACGGGAAGATCCGCGAGGGGCGCGAGCGCGTGCTCGAACAGCTGCAGCCTGCCCGGCGCCGTCCAGGCGCCCTTGACGACGAGGTCGGTCATCGACGTCTGGACGAGCTCGCAGGCACGAAGGGCACCGCCGTTTCCCCGTGCCACTTTGAGCTGGTAGACCGGCAGGCAGAGCTCCTCGATCGCTTCGTTCCCATCCCGCTCGTGATGTTTGAAGCCCATCGTCCCGATCGCGACGCGCAGCGTTCCGTAGTCGAGCGTGGCCACAAGCGTGTCGGAGTCGACATACAGCCTCGGCGTGCCGCCTGTCTTCGGATAGCCGCCGAGCTCACGACCGCTGACGATCGCGCTGACGCTGTCGACATAGAGCCCGATGTTGAAATCGACCTGCCGTCCGTCATGTTCGACGATGGCTATCTGGCCACACTCGTGATAGGAGCCGAAGCCGGTGCTGTCAGGCATCCTGATCACTTCGAACCGGACAACAGGATCGACCACCGTCAGCGGCTCGGGCACGACACCGCGAACGGCCTCGAGATCAGTCCGGTAGACGATCCTGAAGTATTCCCTGTCCGTGAACTTGTACGGAGGCGACGCGTACGCCGGCGCGTTCACCGGCGTGCTGAACGCCGTGAGCGGATCGCACCTGGCACGCCGCCCGCCCACGCCGCCGCTCACGGGAGCGCCTCCCCGGTGGCGGAGGCGCTCGCGGGAGCGCCCCCCGCCAGGTGGAGTCCCGTCCTCATACAGAGGACTGTGCCCAGTGACAGCAACGCACTCACATGTGGCGCCGCACCACTCACCAGGGCGCCGGTTCGCCGCCGGCTGCACCTCTCGGCACAGCCGGCATGGACAGGAACCAGCAGGTCAAGCGGTACGCGCCGGGCTCGCCGGGGTACCAGCAGGGCATGGCCGCCCTTCCGGCGTACGCGCCGATGATGGCCCGGCTCGGGCGGCTGCCCGAGCCCGAGGGCGACTACGCGCACGAGATGAAGTGGGACGGCGTCCGCGCACTCGGCTACGTCGAGGACGGCACGCTGCGGCTGGTCTCCCGGAACGGCAAGGACATCACCGCCGCCTATCCCGAACTCGCCGGCCTGGCCGGCGCCACGGGCGGGCACGCGGCGGTGCTCGACGGGGAGATCGTCGCCTTCGACCAGCAGGGCAGGCCGTCGTTCGAGGCGCTGCAGCCGCGCATGCACCAGCGAAACCCGCTCAAGATCAGGCAGCTCCTGGTCACCACGCCCGTGACGTACCTGCTGTTCGACGTGCTGCACGTCGATACCGCGACCGCGACCACGTTGACCTACACCGAGCGGCGGCGGCGCCTGGAGGACCTCGTCCACGCCGGCCGCCACTGGGCCATCCCGCCCTACTACGCCGACGGCGGCGAGCACGCGCTGGCCGACTCCCGGCGGCTGGGGCTGGAGGGCGTCGTGGCCAAGCGGCTCGCCTCGCCCTACCGCCCCGGCCGCCGCTCCCCCGACTGGGTGAAGGTCAAGAACGTCCGTACGCAGGAGGTCGTCGTCGGCGGCTGGCGGGCCGGAGAGGGCCGCCGCGCGAACACCGTCGGCTCGCTGCTCGTGGGCGTCAACGACGACTGCGGGCGCCTGCGGTACGCCGGCAGCGTCGGCACCGGCTTCACCGACGAGGCGCTGCGGCGGCTGGGCGAGCGCCTGGCGCCGCTGCGGCGGGACACGCCCCCCTTCGACGGCATCACCCGGGAGGAGGCCAGGGGCGGCCGGTGGGTGGACCCGGTCCTGGTCGGCGAGGTGCAGTACGCCGAGTGGACGGGCGAGGGGCGGCTGCGCCACCCCTCCTGGCGGGGCCTGCGCGACGACAAGGACCCCGGCGAGGTCGTCCGCGGGGAAGGATGAACGCCCGAGTTCCGGCACCCCGCCGAGCTGCCGTCGCCCCTCCCCCGGCGCCCGTCCGAGGCCGCACAGATTCACATGGGCATAGGGTCGGCCAGGGCGACTGTCGTGGATCGTCCTCACCGACCCGGAAGGAAACGAGTTCTGCGTCCTCACCCCGGGCTGAGGCGCCGGTAAAACCGTTTGAGCCTTCCTTCCGCGATCCCGTAGGTTGCCTGCAGCCCGTCGCAGTGAGGACAGAGGAAAAAACCGCGTGACCCCGCCTGCTCTTCAGACCTGACACCCTCTTCCGCTCACCTGTAGCCGACGCTCCCGTCGGTTCTGCCGGGCTGCCCTCGCGCGCCCGGTCATTCAGCGTTTGAGGTCGCGCGTAATCGGCCTCGTGTCAGGTCTAGAGAGATCATGTCTTCACAACCTCATATCGTGCTGCCCTGGGTCGTTCGCCGGACCAGGCTGCCTCTGCTGTCGCTGCGGTGCGTGGACTGCGGGTCGGAGTCGGCCACCACCGGCGAGGGCAGGTTCCGCGTCAACGCCAACGGCAAGCTGCTGGACGTGTGGCTGCTGGTCCGCTGCGTATCCTGCGATCGGACGGGCAAGCTCACCGTGCACGAGCGAGCACCGGTCAGATCCTTCGATCCGGCCGAGCTCCACGGCTACCGCGTCAACGATCCGGAACTGGTGGCGGCGAGGCTGTTGGATCCGCTGCTCGCCCGGCACAACCGCTTCACCCTCGACTGGACGGGGGCCTGGCGGCTGGACACCCCGTCGGCACGGCTCGACGAGGCGTGGCCGGTCCAGGTGGAGGTCGTCTTCGAGGATCCGGTACCGGTGCGCCCGGAACGGCTCATCGCGCAAGGGCTCGGCCTCAGCAGGAACGAGGTACTGCGCCGGATCAAGTGCGACATTCCGCTGCGCCGTCCGACGAGCGCCGGATTCACCTTCACCGTGATGGCCGGCGACTAGAGGGGATTCAGTCGGGCGGGCCACCCGGCCCGCCCGGCTTCACCCCAGGCTTACCGCCGGTTTCCGTTCCGATGTTCCTCAACTCCTTGTCGTGCGAGCCCGCGGTGCCTCGACGCCGCGTCGCCAGGACGCCGAGCAGCACCGCGCCCGCGAGGAACGCGACGTTGTGCGCGTACTTCGCGACCGGCGCGACATCACCCAGCGGGACCACGAGGAACCCGACCGCCACGCGCGCGGTCAGGGCTCCGGCGGCGAGCGCGGCGACGTGGCGGCCGGTCCACCCCGCCGAGCGGGACAGACGGCCGGCGACCGCGGCGCACAGAGCGATCACCGCGAGCCCGGCCGCGACCCCGGCCCAGGTCGAGGGCAGAAAGTTGAAGGCCAGGCCCGCCACCAGGCCGCCCACCGCCACGACGACCGGCCGCGGCGGGGTGCCTGCAGACGGTGCCGGGGGTTCGGGCCGTCGCCGTCTTCTCGCGGCGGAGGTCAGCGCGACGAGCACGAGCAGGGCGACGACCGCGAGCGATCCCCCGATCTGCGCGGCCGTCGCGTGGTCGTGCTCGGTCCGCAGGTGGTCGCGCAGCACGATCGCCGCCGCCGCGAGGTACAGCGCCGCGGCCGTGACCAGGCCGGGCGTCCGCAGCCAGGGCGTACGCGACAGCCGGGGGCTCAGCGCCTCCGTCAGCGCGATCGGCACGCCGAAACTCCAGATCGCGTGACCGGCGACGAAGGACAGCGTGGTGTAGGCCGCCAGTCCCAGTGGCGCGACGTACGTCGGGCGGACCATCTCCTCCCAGTACGGGATGTCCCGATAGCCCTCGCTGAACATGGACTGGTCGATGACGCCGGCCTGCAGCACGCCGAAGGCCGCCGTGAGGGCGAGGATGCCCGGCCAGCGCACGTCCAGGCGGCGGGCCGTCTCACGGATGAGCAGCGCGGGCGCGCCGTACAACGGACTGAAGATCAGCAGGCTGACGGCGAGCACGAACGGGTCGCCCGTGCTGTCGTCGTAACCCGTGACGTACTCGGCGCACATCGGCGCCAGCACCAGGAGCCCGGCCGCCATGGCGAACCGCCGCACGTCAGGCGTCTTCATTTCGCCTCCATGCGGCGGCGAGGACGACGGCGCCGACGACCGCGACGAGAAGGTTGGCGTAGACCTCGTAGCCGGTCAGGAAGGACAGGCGCGGGATGACCTGCCGGTTGAAGACGTTGAGTATCGCGCCCCAGAACGGCTGCGCGGCCAGGTGGTCGATGGTCCCGCTGATGCCCGCGACGACCAGGAACGCCCCGGCGAGTTGGATGGCGTTGCGCATGACGCCGACGCTAGGGACCGGCCCGCCCGGCGGGGATCGGGCATCGGCATCCTCCCCGCCGGCGAAGGTCGCCGGCGTGCGGCATGCCGTACGACCGAAGTCGGACGCCACCCGACTTCGGTATGGTCGTCGCCGCTCAGCCGTGGGCGGGCCTCCTGCGAGGTCGTACGCTGCGGGGGATATGGATTCCCCCGCCGCCCCCCGGCACCGGCGAAGCCGACGCGACTGGCTCGTGGACTCGGCGATGTTCGTGCTCGTCGTGGCCTTCACCTTCTTCATGTCGGTGGACCGCCTCGGCACCGCGCCGCTGCCGCCGGCGTGGCTGTTCCCCCTCGACCAGTTCGCCGGCGCGCTCGGCTGCGCCGCGTTGTGGCTGCGCCGCCGGTGGCCGGTCGAGCTAGCGGTGACGCTCGTCGCGCTGTCGGCCGCCTTCGAGATGGTCGCCGGCCCGATGCTGGCCGCGCTCTTCTCGGTCGCGGTCCACCGCCGCCCGCGGACCAGCGGCACGGTGTTCGGCCTCAGCGTGCCGGCCGCGATCGTCTTCACGTGGCTGCGCCCGGAACCGGCGGAGCCGCCGCTCGCGATGTTCACGCTGGGCCTGGCCCTGCAGGGCGCGGCGGCCGGCTGGGGGCTGTTCGTCCACCACCGGCGGCGGCTGGTGCTGGCACAGCGCGACCGCGCGGCCCGGATGGAGACCGAGGCGAGGCTGCGGGCCGAGCAGGCGCAGCACCAGGTCCGCGACGCCATCGCCAGGGAGATCCACGACGTGCTCGGCCACCGGCTGTCCCTGCTGAGCGTGCACGCGGGAGCGCTGGAGTTCAATCCCGGCGCCGACCCCGCCGACGTCGCCCGGGCGGCGCGGGTGATCAGGGAGAGCGCCCACCAGGCCCTGCAGGATCTGCGCGAGGTGATCGGCGTGCTGCGCGCCCCGGCCGGCGAACCGTCCGCGCCCACGCGGCCCGGCCTGCCCACCCTCGCCGACCTGCGGGAGCTCGTCGCGGAGTCGGGCCGGGCCGGCATGCGGGTGGAGCTGTGCGACGATCTCGGCTCGCGGGAGACGGCCCCGGACCGGACGGGCCACACCGCCTACCGGGTCGTGCAGGAGGCCCTCACCAACGCGCGCAAGCACGCGCCGGGAGCCGGGGTCCGCGTACGGGTCGCGGGTGCGCCCGGCGAGGGCCTGACGGTCGAGGTGGTCGACGACGCCCCTGCCCCCATCGCACGGGATGCCGGGAGCGGAGGCGGCCACGGCCTCGCCGGCCTGGCCGAGCGCGTCACGCTGGCAGGGGGACGGCTGGAGCACGGCCCCGTGGACGAACCCCTGGACGGGGGCGGCGACGGGGGCCCGGGTGGCTGGCGCGTGCGGGTCTGGCTACCGTGGCCGGCATGACCATGCCCGACTCCGCCATCGGCGTGCTCATCGCCGACGACGACCCCCTGGTCAGGGCCGGCCTGGTGATGATGCTCGGCGGCGCCCCGGACATCCGCGTGCTCGCCCAGGCCGGCGACGGCGCCGAGGTGCTGCCGCTGGCCGGCCGGCACCGCCCCGACGTGGTGCTGATGGACATCCGGATGCCGGTGATGGACGGCCTGGCCGCCACCGAGGCGCTGCGCGCCGGTGACGGTGCGCCCGAGGTGATCGTGCTGACCACCTTCGACGCCGACGAGCACGTGCTGCGCGCCCTGCGCGCGGGGGCCGCCGGGTTCCTGCTGAAGGACACCCCGCCGGACGAGATCGTGGCCGCGATCCGCCGGGTGGCCGCCGGCCATCCGGTCCTGTCCCCGGCGGTCACCCGGCGGCTCATCGCCCGGGTCGCCGAGGACGGCCAGGACCGGCGCCGGGCCCGCGCCCGGAAGCGCCTGGCACGGCTGAACGACCGGGAACGGGAGGTCGCGGTGGCGGTCGGCCAGGGCAGGCCGAACGCCGAGATCGGTGCCCTGCTGCACCTCAGCGTTCCCACCGTCAAGACGCACGTGTCGAGCGTCCTCGCCAAACTCGGCCTCAACAACCGCGTCCAGATCGCCCTGCTCGTCCACGACGCCGGTCTGCTCGACGACCCGCTCGACCCGGACGGCTGAAAAGGGCGCTCGCCTCTTTCGCGCCATTCTGGAAGGCCCCCGCCGCGAATTAGATTCCTTATATCGCCTCATGTCGGCTTTGTTTCGCCTTGCCGTCCGGGGTTTTTGATCGCTACGGCGATCTCCTTGCGATGCCCCTGAACAAGGGCCGGGTACGCACGAATTCATCGCGTCAGAGCGATCACGGATATTTCTCGGCGCCCTTCGCCGAGCAATTCCCATAGAAATCGACCTGATGCGCATATGTCCAGATCGCATGCTGTGTGCGTAATCTCAGGAGAATTCGTGCGCGTTCATTCTCGCAAGCTGTTCGTGGCCGCCTGCACCCTCGCCACGGCGGCCCTGACCGGTGTCCCGGCTCAGGCCGCGACCGCGCCTGCCGGGCAGGGCCCGGCGACCTCCAACCCCCAGACGCTGGGCGCGAAGACGGGCCAGGTCTGCGGGCCGCCGTTCGTCAACGGCGACCCGAACCTCGGCCCGGTGGTCCTGCCGCGCACCGGCCTCGTCGCCAAGATCCTGGACGGCTACGTGCGCTATGGCGGCCTCTCCCCCGAGCGCTTCCTGGAGCGCTATTTCATCCCGTCGGCCAATTCCTACCGCTTCCCCCAGGACTCCGGGTTCGCGCACTCCGGCGGATACACCAACGGCCGCCCGCTCATCAGGACGGCGCAGCTGCCGCTCGGCTACAAGGTGGACCGCTTCGGCGGAGAGAGCGGCGCGTTCCTCGCTCCGTTCGGCACGCCGTTCCCCGAGCGGTCGCTGCGGCCGAACAACCTCAACAACGTCCCGGGCGACCCGCACCTGTGCAACTACCACGCCTACCGGGTGATCCGGTCGTTCCTCGTGGACGCGGGGCCGGCGGCCTCGGCGTTCCAGATGCCCGGCCAGGGCGAGCAGTTCCACACGCTCGCCAAGTACATCCCCGGCTCGCCGGCGAACCCGGACGGCGAGGTGTCGATCGGCTGGCTGGCCGACAACGGTTACCTCGAACGCCTCAACTGAGCCCCTCGCGGTGACCGGGCGGGCACGCCGCGCCCGCCCGGTTCGGGCCCTACGCGACCCGGTACGGCTCGGCGGCGTCAGCGCGCAGCGTCAGGCCGTGGCCCGGCGCGCCCGGCGGGCGCACGGCGCCGCCCCGGGGATCGGCCGCGCCGTCGAAAAGGTCGCCCTCGATCCGCACATGGTCGTGGAACCACTCCATGTGGCGCAGGTTCGGGGTCGCCGCGGCGACCGGCGCGTGCAGGTTGGGCGCGCAGTGGGCCGACACCTCCAGCCCGTGCCCGGCGGCGATCGCGGCCGCGCCGGACCAGCCCGTGTAGCCGCCGCAGCGGGTCGCGTCGATCTGCAGGCAGTCGACCGCGCCCGCCGCGCACATGCGGGTGAAGTAGACGAGATCGCCGCCGTACTCCCCGGCCGCGACGTCGGCGTCGGCCCGCTCGCGCACCAGGCGCAGCCCGGCCAGGTCGTCGGAGGACACCGGCTCCTCGAACCATCGCACGTCGTGGTCGCGCATCCGGCGCTCCATCCGCACGGCCTGCTTCGCGCTGTAGCCGCCGTTGGCGTCCACGTACAGTTCGGCGGCGTCCCCGATGACGCGGCGGGCGAGCGCGACGCGGTGCAGATCGCGTGCGGGCGCGGTGCCCGCGGACTCTCCAATCTTGATCTTGACGCGGGGAATGCCCTGCTCGTGCGCCCAGTTCGCGAGCTGGGCCGTCGTGACATCGTCGTCGTACGTGGTGAACCCGCCCGAGCCGTATACGGGCACGGACTGCCTGGCGAGGCCGAACAGGCGGGCGAGCGGCACGCCGAGCAGCCGGGCCTTGAGGTCCCAGAGCGCCACGTCGACCGCGGAGATCGCATACCCCGCGACGCCCGTGCGGCCCGCGTTGCGCACCCGGCGGACCATCGCGGTCCACAGGCCCGGCACGTCCAACGGGTCGCCCCCGCGCACCACGGGCGCGAGCAGGTCCGTGACGACCGCCGCGGCGGCGGCCGGGGCGTAGGTCCAGCCGAGCCCGGTCGCCTCGCCGGCGTCCGCGCTGACCACCACCATCGTGGTCGCGTCCCAGCTCAGCGTGCCGTCGGCCTCCGGGCGGTCGGTCGGCACGCGGTAGGCCGACACGTGGAGGTCTCTGATCACGGGCGTCCCCCTACCCGGGCGTGCCCCCAGGACTCTGGATCGGAGGAAAGATTTTCCATGCGGTGAGTGTTCGGCTTCCCATTCCAGGGGCAGCGCGGCACGTATGACGGAAATCGCCTCCGAAGTACTCATCAGACGGCTCGCCGACTGGGGTGTCGACACCGTCTTCGGGCTTCCCGGTGACGGCATCAACGGCATCATGGAAGGGCTGCGCCGCCAATCCGACCGTGTCCGGTTCGTGCTGGTGCATCACGAGGAGGCGGCCGCGTTCATGGCGGCCGCGCACGCGAAGGCCACCGGCCGCATCGGGGTGTGCCTGGCCACCTCGGGCCCCGGCGGGATCCACCTGCTCAACGGCCTGTACGACGCCAAGCTCGACCACCAGCCGGTGCTGGCCATCACGGGCATGCAGGAGACCAGCGTGCTGGGCACCGGCTACCAGCAGGAGGTGCACCTCGACCGGCTGTACGAGGACGTCGCGGAATACAACCTCGTGGTGGACAACCCGGCCCAGCTGCCGGGAGTGGTGGACATCGCGATCCGCACGGCGTACGCGCGGCGCGGAGTGGCCCACCTGTGCCTGCCCAACGACGTCCAGGTCGCCCCCGCCGACGCCGACCCCTACCAGCACGTCGCCCCCGCACGGCCCCCCGCGACCGCCCCCGTCTACCTGTCCCCGCCCGGCGTGCCGCGCCAGGAGGACCTGCGGGCCGCCGCCGAGGTGCTCAACGCGGCCCGGCGGCCCGCGATCCTGGCCGGGGCCGGCGCCCTGCACGCCCGCGAGGAGGTGCTGGCCGTCGCCGAGGCGCTGGGCGCCCCCGTGATCAAGACGCTGCCCGGCAAGGCGGTCATCCCCGACGACTCGCCGTACGCGGTGGGCGGGATCGGCCTGCTCGGCACGAAGCCGGGCGAGGAACTGGTCGAGGACTGCGACACCCTGCTGATGGTCGGCACCAACTTCCCCTACACCAAGCACCTGCCGGAGCCCGGCAAGGTCCGCGTCGTGCAGATCGACGCCGACCCCGCCCGGGCGGGCGTGCGCATGCCGACCGAGGTGCCGATGATCGGGGACGCCAAGGAGGGGCTGGCCGCGCTGCTGCCGCTGCTGCACCGGAACGACGACCGGGCGCACCTGGAGAAGTACCAGAAGGCCATGGCCGAATGGCGGGAGAACATGGCCGCTCTGGAGAATCCGGAGCGCGCCCCGATCGCCCCGCAGTACCTGATCGGCTGCGTGGACCGGGCCGCCTCCGACGACGCCATCCTCACCTGCGACTCCGGCACGATCGCGACCTGGGCCGCCCGGCACTGGACCATCCGCGGCGACCGGGAGTTCTACCTGTCGGGCAACCTCGCCACGATGGCCCCCGGCCTGCCGTACGCGATCGCGGCGCAGCTCGCCCACCCCGACCGGCAGGTGATCGCGTTCATCGGCGACGGCGGCTTCGCAATGCTCATGGCCGAGTTCCTCACCGCGGCCCGTCTGGGCCTGCCGATCACGGTGGTGGTGAACAACAACGGCTCACTCGGCCAGATCCTGTGGGAGCAGATGGTGCTGGGGTACCCCGAGCACGGGGTCAGGTTCGGCGAGCCGTCCTCCGACTTCTCCGCCTGGGCGCGCTCCTGCGGCGGGTACGGCCGCAAGGTCACCGACCCCGCCGAGGTGGACGAGGCCGTACGGCAGGCCCTCGCCCATCCGGGGCCGGCGCTCGTGGACGTGGACGTCGACCCGAACGAGCCGCCCATGCCGGGCAAGGTCGCCCGCGACCAGGCGGTCAAGTTCGCCGAGGCGTTCCTGAAGGGGCAGCCGCACAAGGCCGCCATCGCGACGACGCTGTTCAAGGACAAGATCTCTCAACTGGGGCGGTGACGCCATGACGGATCAGGTGCTCGTACCCGCGCCCGTGACCGCCCGGCCGCGCCGGCCGTACGTGCGGCTGCGCGACCTGGAGCGGGACCTCGCCGCCCGGGTGGACGGCGAGGTCAGGTTCGACCCGGGCAGCCGGGGGGCCTACTCCACGGACGGATCGAACTACCGGCAGGTGCCGCTCGGGGTGGTGGTGCCGCGCACGGTGGAGGCGGCGGCCGAGGCGATCGCGGTCTGCCGGGAGCACGGCGCGCCCATCACCTCACGGGGCGGCGGGACGAGCCTGGGCGGTCAGACCTGCAACGCCGCCGTCGTCATCGACTGGTCCAAGTACTGCCATCGGCTGGTGTCGGTGGACGCCGCGGCGCGCACCTGCGTCGTCGAGCCCGGCATCGTGCTCGACGTGCTGAACCGGCTGCTGGCCGACACCGGCCTGATGTTCGGGCCGCGCCCGTCCACGCACCCCCAGTGCACGCTCGGCGGCATGATCGGCAACAACTCGTGCGGCTCGACCGCCCAGGCGTACGGCAAGACCGCCGACAACGTCGCGCGGCTGGAGATCCTCACCTACGACGGCCAGCGGATGTGGGTGGGGCCGACCGGCGACGAGGAGTTCGACCGGATCGTCGCCGAGGGCGGGCCGAGGGCGCGGATCTACCGCGAGCTGCGCGCGATCGTGGACGAGCACGCCGACGAGATCCGCCGCCGCTTCCCCGACATCCCCCGCCGGGTGTCGGGCTACAACCTCGACCAGCTCCTGCCCGAGGCCGGGTTCGACCTGGCCAGGGCGCTGGTCGGGTCGGAGGGCACGCTGGTCACCGTGCTGCGGGCCGAGCTGCGCCTGGTGCCCGCGCCCAAGGCCGAGTGCCTCCTCCTGCTCGGCTACCACGACATCAACGTGGCCGCCGACGCCGTGCCGCGCATCGCCCGCTACGGCCCGCTCCAGCTGGAGGGGGTGGACGACAAGCTCGTGGACTTCGAGCGGCGCAAGCACATGCATCCCGACGCCCTCAAGCGGCTGCCGGAGGGCGGCGGCTGGCTCATGGTCTCCTTCGGCGCCGACTCCCAGAAGGAGGCGGACGCCAAGGCACGTGACCTGCTGCACGAGCTGAAGGGCGGCGAGCACGCGCCGCACATCTCCTTCGTCGACGACGCGAAGATCGAGAAGAAGCTGTGGGAGGTCCGCGAGTCCGGGCTCGGCGCCACCGCCCGCGTGCCCGGCATGCGCGAGACGTGGGAGGGCTTCGAGGACTCGGCCGTGCCGCCGGACAGGCTCGGCGGCTACCTGCGTGACCTGCGCCGCCTGTTCGACGAGTTCGGCTACGGCGACGCCTCCCTGTACGGGCACTTCGGGCAGGGCTGCGTGCACACCCGCATCCCGTTCGACCTGGTGACGGCCGACGGAGTGGCGGCCTTCCGGGCCTTCCTCGAACGGGCCTCCGATCTCGTCATCTCCTACGGCGGCTCGCTGTCGGGTGAGCACGGCGACGGGCAGGCCAGGGGCGAGCTGCTGCCCAAGATGTTCGGGCCCGCGGTCATGACCGCCTTCGAGCGGGTCAAGGCCGTCTTCGATCCCGGCGACCGGATGAACCCGGGCAAGGTCGTCGCGCCGTACGGGCTGGACGAGAACCTGCGGCTCGGCCCCGAGTGGACGCCGGCCGACCCGCCCGTGCACTTCGGCTACCCCGACGACGAGGGCAGCTTCCAGCGGGCCGTCATGCGGTGCGTGGGGGTCGGCAAGTGCCGTGAGCACGTCGGCGGTGTCATGTGCCCGTCCTACCGGGCCACGGGCGAGGAGGAGCACTCCACCCGCGGACGCTCCCGGCTGCTGTTCGAGATGCTGAACGGCCACGCCGACTCCGCGGTGCGGGACGGCTGGCGCTCCACCGCCGTGCGCGACGCCCTCGACCTGTGCCTGGCCTGCAAGGGCTGCAAGCACGACTGCCCGATGCAGGTCGACATGGCGACGTACAAGGCCGAGTTCCTCGCCCACCACTACGCCCGCAGGATCAGGCCGATGGACCACTACGCGATGGGGTGGCTGCCGGTGTGGGCCCGCGTCGCCGCGCTCGCTCCGGGCGTGGTCAACGCGCTGGCGCACGCGCCCGTGCTGTCCGGGCTCGCCAAGCGCCTGGCGGGGCTCGAACCGGCCCGGCCGGTGCCGGACTTCGCGCGGGTCCGCTTCAGCGACTGGTATCGGCGGCGCGGGACGCGCGGCGGGGGCGAGCGGGGCCCCGTGGTGCTGTGGCCGGACACCTTCACCGACAACTTCCACCCGCACATCGGCGGCGCCGCCGTCGAGGTGCTGGAGTCGGCGGGCTATCGCGTGCTCATCCCGCCGCGCACGCTGTGCTGCGGCCTGACGTGGATATCGACCGGCCAGCTCGGCGTGGCGCGGCGGGTGCTGCGCCGCACCGTGCGGACGCTCGCCCCGGCGCTGCGCCGCGGCATCCCGATCGTCGGGCTGGAGCCGAGCTGCATGGCGGTGTTCCGAGCCGACGCGCCCGAGATGTTCGCGCACGACCGGGACTTCGCCCGGCTGCGCGAGCAGATCAGGACCCTCGCCGAGCTGCTGAGCGCGACCGACGGGTGGGATCCGCCCCGGATCGACCGGGACGCCGTCGCCCAGCCGCACTGCCACCACCACTCGGTGCTCGGCTTCGAGACCGATCAGGCGCTGCTGTCCCGCGCCGGCGTGCGGGTGGAGGCGGTGGGCGGCTGCTGCGGCCTGGCTGGGAACTTCGGCTTCACCGCCGGCCACCTGGAGGTGTCGATGACCTGCGCGGAGCACGAGATCCTGCCGGCCATCCGCGCCGCCGACGCCCGCACGGTCGTCCTCGCCGACGGCTTCAGCTGCCGTACGCAGATCGAGCAGGCGGGGGTGGGACGCCAGGCGATCCACCTCGCGGAGTTGCTGGCGGCCGGGGTGCGGGGCACGCCGCTGGGCGATCACCCGGAGTGGCGCGCTTCGCGCAGGCCCGGCCCGGCGCGGGTCCTGGGGGCGCGATGAGCACCGGAGCCCTGCAGTCCCGAGCCTTGGATTTCGGAGCTTCGGAAGAGACGGACCCCGCGCTGGATGAGGACGCGTGGTCGGTTGAGGACGCCTCGCTCGCCCTGGTGGAGATGACCCTCAACGCGGTGGTCCGCGGCAGCGACCTGTCGGTCACCCAGTTGCGGGTGCTGCTCGCGGTCGACCGGCACGGCCCGCTGAACCTGAGCGGGCTCGCCGCCCTGCTGGGCATGTCGGTCTCGGCCACGGGCCGCCTGGTGACCCGCCTGCACACCGCCGGGCTGCTGACGCGCCTGCTGTCCCCGCATAGCCGGCGTGAGGTCAGCATCGACGTCACCGACGCCGGCAGGAGGTCGCTCGAACGGATCCGCGCGGCCCGCCGCGGGCACATCGCCGCCGCGCTGCGCCATCTGCCGCCGGACAGTCGCCGTACGCTCGCGCGGACGCTGCGCGAGCTCACCGCGGCGGCCGGGGCCGACGAGGTGAACGAGGTAACGGAGTGAACGGGGTGGGGGCGGCGGACGGTTAGCGGTCGCGGTCGGCGGCCAGGCGGGCCAGGGCCTCCAGACCCGCCGCCGGCCCCGGCGCCAGCTCCGCCGACCGCAGCGCCTCCAGCGCCTCGGACAGCAGGTCGTCCACCCTGGCGAGGCTCCACGCCCGGCCGCCCGCCTCGTCCACCAGCCGCGCCGCCCGTGCGAGGTCGGCCTGCGCGAGCGGGCGGCGGTACAGCATGGCGAGCGCGCCGCCGGCCGGCGTGCCCGACGTCAGCGCGGCGACGACCGGCAGGGACTTCTTCCGGTTGCGCAGGTCGGAGTGGACGGGTTTGCCGGTGACGGCCGGGTCGCCCCAGATGCCCAGCAGGTCGTCGACGATCTGGAATGCCAGCCCCACGCGCTCGCCGAACACCCGCAGGAAGGCCACCTGCTCGGTGGTGGCTCCCCCCGGGAATCCGGCAGCCTGCAGCGCGCCGAGGGCGCAGGCGCAGCCGAACAGCGCGCCCGTCTTGCCCTCCGCCATGCGTACGCACTCACCCAGGCTCACGTCCGCGCGCTCCTCGAAGCCGAGGTCGGCGCTCTGGCCGTCCAGCAGCGACTGGACGCACCGGGCCAGCGTGCGTGTGCTGTCGGCGGCCCGGCCTCCCCCGGCGAGCACGGCGAAGGCCAGCGCCAGCAGGGAGTCGCCGGCCAGGATCGCCTCGGAGCGCCCGAAGACGTTCCACACCGTGGCGCGGTGGCGGCGGACCGCGTCGCCGTCCATCACGTCGTCGTGGACGAGGGAGAAGTTGTGCACCAGCTCGACCGCGACCGCGGCCGGCAGTGCCGTGTCCACGTCTCCCCCGGCGCCCTCGGCCGCCAGGAGCGTGAACGCGGGCCGAAGGGCCTTGCCGCCGCCCGCCCGCACCGGCCGCTCCCGCGCGTCCCACCATCCGAAGTGGTATCCCGCCATCCGTCGCATCGACGGCGGCAGGGTGTCGACCGCACGACGCAGGGCGGGCTCCACCAGGTCGCGCGTCCGGGCGAGCACGTCCGCCGTCGTCCGCACTCCCTCTGCAACCGGTTCCGTCACGCTCCCACCACCTCGGGCTCGAGTGGACCCCACAGGCCGGCTGGAGTTGTCGGCATACCCCGGCCGCCTCCTCACCACACGTGCTTCCCACTCACCATCGGGGCGCTCACACCCGCCGTCTTCCCTCGTCGCTCGGAGTCGCTCGTCCCTCGCTCCCCACTCGCTCCTCAGTCCAGACCGGCGGCGCGCCCCTCCGGATCGCTCGACATCCCCTAGCCTGGTGCCCCATGCGGAAATGGGTGCAGGAGATGGGTCTCGGGCTCGCCGCGATCGGCCGCCCCGCGTACATCACGCTCGGCCGGGACGAGGACCTCGGCGGCGACCGCGACGTGGCGGCGATGCGGGCGCGCACCTGGGAGGTGCTGGACGCCGCCCGGGCGGCGGGCGTGCGCTACTACGACGTGGCCCGCTCCTACGGCCTGGCGGAGGAGTTCCTCGCGGGCTGGCTGGCCGACCGGGGCATCCGGCCCGGCGAGGTCGAGGTCGGGTCGAAGTGGGGGTACGAGTATGTCGGCGGCTGGCGCATGGACGCCGACCGCCACGAGGAGAAGGACCTGTCGGCCGCGCGGCTGCGCCGCCAGCTCGGCGAGACCCGGGAGCTGCTCGGCGAGCATCTGTCGCTCTACCAGATCCATTCCGCCACGGTCGAGAGCGGGGTGCTCGACGACGAGAAGGTGCTCGGCGCGCTGCGCGCCCTGCGCGCCGAGGGCGTCGGCGTGGGCCTGTCCACCACCGGCCCCCGCCAGGCCGCGACGATCGACAGGGCGGTCGCGACCGGGCTCTTCGACACGGTCCAGTCGACGTGGAACCTGCTGGAGCGCTCGGCGGGTGAGGCCCTGGCCCGGGCGCACGCGGCCGGCCTTGGCGTGATCGTCAAGGAGGGCGTGGCCAACGGCAGGCTGACCGCCCGCGGCGCGCCGCCGGCCCTGGCGCTCGCCGCACGCGAACGCGGCGTCACCCCCGACGCCCTGGCACTCGCCGCCGTGCTCGCCCGCCCGTGGGCGGGGGTCGTGCTGAGCGGCGCGGCCACGACCACCCAGCTCGCCGAGAACCTGGCGGCGCTCGCCGTCACCTGGGACGACGCGGCCGAGGTGGCGCTCGCCGATCTGGCGGAGGACGCCGAGACCTACTGGGCCCGCCGCGCCGCCCTCCCCTGGACCTGACTAGGTGAGGAACTCGCCGTCCTTGAGCTCAAGGACGCGGTCGGCCAGGCCGACGAGACCCGCGTCGTGCGTGGCCACCAGCGCGGTGACTCCCTCGCCCCGGACGAGCACCCGGAGCAGTTCCATGATCTGGCGGGCGGTCTGGGAGTCGAGCTGACCGGTCGGCTCGTCGGCGAGCAGCAGGCGGGGCCGGTTGGCCAGGGCCCTGGCGATGGCCACGCGCTGCTGCTGGCCGCCCGACAGCTCATAGGGCCGCTGCTCGGCCTGATCGGACAGCCCGACCAGGGACAGCAGCATCTTGACCCGCTCCTCCCTGTCCTTGGCGGGAACCCGCGCCAGCCGCAGCGGCACGCCCACGTTCTCGGCGGCCGACAGCACCGGGATCAGCCGGAACGACTGGAAGACGAACCCGACGACGTCGCGGCGCAGCCGCAGCAGGCCCTCCTCGGGCAGCTCCGGCACCGGCTGCCCGGCCACCCGCACCCGCCCCTCGTCGGGCCGGTCCAGGCCGCCGACCAGGTTGAGCAGCGTCGTCTTGCCGGCGCCTGAACGCCCGCGGATCGCGACCAGCTCGCCGGGCTGAGCCTCGAAGGAGACCCCTCTCAGGGCGCGCACGCCCTTGGGATAGGTCTTGCGCAGGCCCTCGACGACGACCAGCGGCTCACTCATTCGTCTCTTCCTCTGTGTCGTCGCCGGTGGCCGACGGCCAGACCCCGATGTGGTCGCGTTCGAGCTCCAGGCGCACCCGGTGCTCCATCGACAGGGCGCTGATGAACTCCCTCGGCAGTTGCAGCCGCCCGGCCCGGTCCAGCACGGCGTACTCCTCGGCGACCACCCTCCCGTCGGAGGAGGTGCGGCGGAACGTCTCGCTGGAGGTGCGGCCGTCCCGGATGCCGATGGTCCGGTCGACCTGCTCCGACACCATCGGGTCGTGCGTCACGACGACGGTCGTGACGCCGAGCTCGCGGTTGGCGTGGCGCAGCACGCCGAAGACCGTCTCGGCGCTCTCGCTGTCCAGCTCGCCGGTGGGCTCGTCGGCGAGCACCACCTCGGGCGCGTTGGCCAGGGCGACGGCGACGGCCACCCGCTGCTGCTCGCCGCCGGACATCTCCCCGGGCCGCCGGTCCGCGCGGTCCGCCATCCCCGTCAGCTCCAGCAGCTCGTCCGTACGGGACGACCTGGCCCGGCGGGACGCGCCGCCCGCCAGCCGCATGGGGAGCATGACGTTCTCCCGCGCGGTGAGGTACGGCAGCAGGTTGCGGGTGGTCTGCTGCCAGACGAAGCCCACGACCGACCGCCGGTAGCGGAGACGGTCGCGCGGAGTCATGGACAGCAGGTCGGTCCCGGCGACCCGGGCCAGCCCGGCCGTGGGCACGTCGAGCCCCGACAGGATGTTGAGCAGCGTCGACTTGCCCGATCCCGAGGCCCCGACGATCGCCACCAGCTCACCCCGGCCGATGAGCAGGTCGAGACCCTGCAGGGCGACCACCTCGACCGCGGCGGAGCCCTCGGTCTTGTAGATCCGCACGAGGTTGTCGCACAGGATGTGAGCGTCCGCGCCGAACGCGGGACCGCCCCGCGTGGCCCGGGCCTCCAGGTCAGCCAGCGTGTCCACGGCTTCCTCCCAGGTAGGCGCCCGCGAGGGCGACGGCGGCGACCCCGGCGGCCAGAGCACCGGCCACGACACAGGGCAGGACGGGCAGGAGCGCGGCGGCCGCCAGGGCGCCGTGGCGCCCGCCCGCGTACGCCGACAGGTCGATTCCCGGCCCGAGCAGCGCGGGCATGGCGAGACCGGCCGCCAGCCCGGCGACGGCGGTCAGGACGAGCAGCGGGGCCGCCTCCAGGACGGTGATCAGGCCGGCCTGCCTGCGGGTGAGGCCGAGGGCGCGCAGCAGGGCGAGGTCCTCCGCCCGCCGAGCCGCGCCTCCGGTCAGGGCGATCGCGACGGCCGCCAGCGCGTACGCGGCCAGCGCCGCGGCGGCGACCCGCAGCGCGGCGGTCAGCGCCGCCGTCAGCGGCGTGCCGGTGATGTCGGCGAGCGCGCCCGCCACGGTGGACATGCGCGCGCCGGACGGCAGCAGCGGCCTGACCGCGCCGGCGTCTCCCGCGATCAGCAGCGTGTTGACGTGCTCGGGAGCCGCGGGGAGGACGATGAGAGCGCCGTCGCCCGCCCGCACCCCCGGCATCGCGTCGACGGTCCCCGCCGGGGTGACCGTCATCTGCGCGGGCCAGCCGATCTCGAAGCTCCGCATGGCGGACAGGTCGGGCGAGACCAGCGCACCGGTCCCCGGCGCAGGCAGGTGGAGCGGGCTGCCCGCGGCCAGCCGGCGGTAGGCGTCGAGGTCGACCGCGACGACCGTGGCCGGCCGCCCGCCGAAGCCCACCTCGGCGACCGTCGTCCCGACCGCGGCCGGGACGACGGCCCGGACGCCAGGCGCGTGCGTGATCTGCTCCAGCGTCTCCGGGGGGATGCCCTGCTCACGCTCCACCCTGATCTCGGCGCCGGTCCGCTCCCACGCCGCCTGCCGCTGGGCCTCCTCCAGCCCTCCGGCGGTGACCATTCCGTACGCCGCCAGTGCGACGGCCGGCAGCAGCGTGAGCACCGGCAGCGCGGCGCCCGGCACGGCCCGGGCGGCGGCGAGCCCGAGGAACGGCACGGCGGCGGTGCGCCGGGCGGCGGCCCGGAAGGCCAGGTGGATCAGAGCAGGGCCGGCGCGCAGCACCGCCAGGGCGGCGGCCAGCGCCAGCAGCACGGGCGCCGGCGCGAGGAACGCGTCGCCGGTGCCGAGACCGTGGGTGCGCAGGAGATGGAGGCTCGCCACGGCGACCACGAGCACCAGGATCTCCATCACGATCCGGCGGGCCGCGCTCCCTGTCAGTCGTCCTTGGGTCAGCCGTCCTTGCCCCCGCCGTCGTGCAGACTGCCGTCCTGGGGACTGGCGCAGCGCGACGGCGACGCAGGCGATCGCGACGGTCCCCGCCGCCAGCGCGGCCGGTCCCAGCCGCGCGACCGCCGTCGGGGCGCCCGGCACGAGGCCCGCGGCCACCTGGCCCGCCGCGGCCGCCGGCACCGCCGCGAGCGCGACCGCTCCCCCGCAGGCGCCCACGACCTGGACCAGGGACGCGCCTCGGGCGCGCATCAGCAGCAGGTCGCCGTGCACCCGCTGGGCGAGCAGCAGCACGGCCAGGGCCGTGGTGCCCAGGCAGACGACGGCCAGCCCGCTCAGGAACATCGTGATCAGCGCGCGCGTGACGGCCAGCCGGTCCAGGTACTCCTGCAGCATGCGGTCGAACCCGGTCGACAGGGCCACTTCGAGGTCCTGCCTGCCCAGGCGGCGGCCGAACTCCTCCGTCGCGGCGAGCACGGCCGCCGCGTTGCCCGCGGTGACGCGGTCCGGCGCCGGGGTGACGAGCCATCGGAAGACCATCGGCAGTTCGGCGCCCGCGAGGCTGTCGCCGTCGGTGAGCGCGGTGACGATCAGATCGTCCTCGATGGCGAGCGGCACGCGCTGGTGGATGACGTAGGTGAGTTCCGGCTCGAGTGCCCAGAACCGGTCGGCGGGACGCGCCGGCTCGAACAGGCCGGTGACCTTCGCGGTCAACTCGCCGAGGCGGACCGTGTCGCCCGTTCTGATCGACATCTCCGTGGCGGCGACCGCGGGCACGGCCACCTCGAAGCGGGTGCCCGAGCGGGGGCCCGGGGGGCCGCCCTCGACGTACCGCACCCGCCGGTCCGCCCCGGACACCCACTTCAACGTGAGATACCGGTGCGCCCGCTCGTTGATGAGCATCGGCGGGGCTGTGATCTCGATGAGCGGGGCGGGGTCGGCGACCTCCCGCAGCGCCGGGGGGAGCAGCGCGCGCCAGGCGGTGTCCGCCCTGGCCGCCTCGGCCGTCGTCCGCATGGGCGTCAGGTCGAAGCGCCGAGTGAACTGGACCGCCAGCGAGGCCGTGGCGGGCGGGGCGGAGCCGATGACCGACCTGGCCGCCGCGTCGAGGGAGGACTCGACCATCCGAGGCAGGGCCGAGACGACCAGGGCGGCGCCGAACACCAGCGTGGCCAGCAGTGCCGCCACTCCCCTGTGCACACCCAGAAGGCGGATCACGACGCCTCCCCCGCACGAAGCACGGCGGCCGGCTCACGGCGGTGCAGCGACCGCGCGAGCCCCGCCACGATCACGAGAAGCACCACGAGGACCGCGACGGCCAGCGCCGCCACCTGAGGCCAAGGAACGTGGAGCAGCACCGGCAGCCCGCCCCCGGTCGCGTATCCGGCGGTCACCATCGGCGGCACCACCGCGGCGGAGACGGCCACGGCGAGCGCCACTCCGCCGGCCAGCGACAGCCCGACCACGAACGACTGCTCGACGGCGAGCAGGCCGAGCGTCTGCCGGAAGCTCACGCCGAGCGCGCCGAGCACGGCGAACTCGCCTCTGCGCTCGCGCGCCGAGACCGCCGCGTTGACCAGGAAGCCCAGCACGGCGAACGCCAGCGCCGCCGCGAAACCGAGCAGCAGCGCGCCCTGCAGGCCTGCCGCCGTGGGGTCGTCCCGATAACCGGCGGTGAGCGCGGCCACGTCGAGGACGTCCCCGCGGCCTCGCCCAGAGGCGGCCAGTACGGCGGCCCGCGTGGTGTCGTGCCCGTCGGCGGCCAGCCACCACTCCGTCACCGGCCACTCCGCTCCCTTCGCGCCCGCCGCCCGCAGTGCCGAAAGATCGGCGAGCAGGGCCGGGGTGCCCTCCGGCGTGCCGGGCATCGCCGCGACGACGCCCACCACTTTGATCGGGATCGCCGCCGTGCCGGCCGTGATCCGTACGGTGTCCGCCAGGCCGGGGGTCACCACGACCGGAAGCGGCTGTCCGCCGGACCCGGCGATCCGGGACGCCAGCGTGGCCGGCGACAGCTCCGACAGGTCGGGGCGCAGCAGCAGGACACGGCCCAGGTGTGCCGCGTCCGCGGCGATCAGGGTGGCGTCCGCGCCGTCCGCGACGACCCTGGCGCGATGCGCGGGCACGGCGGCCGCGACTCCCGGCAGCGAGGTGAAGGTTCGCGCGTCGTCCCCCGGAAGGGCGGGGACACGCAGGCCGGCGCCGGCGAGATGCCGGGCCCGGTCCTCCTGGGCGCCCCGCCAGGTCGCGGCGGTGGTCAGGGACAGCACGCCGATCGCCATCGCCATCGTCAGCAGCAGCGCCGGGCCCGAATAGCGAGCCGGGCGCCGGCTCACCTGCCGGGCGGCGATGGCCGGCCCGAACCCGGGGCGGCGCCGCGTCGCCCGCTCGGCGACCCTGGCGACGGCGGGCACCAGCCGCAGGGCGGCCATCCCCCCGCAGAGCAGGGCGAGCGCCGGTCCCGCCCCGACCAGCGGGTCGAGCCCGAGCTCGCCGCCGAGTCGCGTCGTCTCCGGCGCGTCCTGGCCGCGCAGGCGCCAGACGGCGAGCGCCGCCAGGACGAGCAGCGCCACGTCGGCCCCGGCCCGCTGGACCAGGCCCGGCCGGTCGGCGCGCCCGCGCGCCGCCTGCTCCTCGACGTACGTGCGGCGGGCGGCGAGCAGGGGCGGGGCCGCCAGCATGGCGGCGCAGGCGAGCGCGACCGCCGCCGCGACCGCGAACGTGGATCCGTCAGGCGCCCGGGGCGGCTCCACACCGGTCGCCTCGATCCAGGGGAACGCGCTCACCAGCCGCAGGAGGACGGGCGCGAGGAACGGCGCCGCGGGCGCGCAGGGCAGCGCGATCAGCAGCGCCTCCCCCGCCGCCATGGCGGCGAGCCGCGGCGACCCGCCGCCCCTCGATCGCAGCAGGGCCGTCTCCATCCGGCGGTGCTCGGCGAGCAGCCGCGCGGTCAGCGCCAGCGCGTACGCGCTCAGCACCAGCAGTTGGAGCACCGGCACCAGCATGGTCGAGCGGGCGACCAGGGCGCCGCGGTCGAGCCGCAGCAGCGTGCCGGACAGCGTCTCGGTGACCGTGCACCGGGGGCAGCCGGAGAGCACGGCCGCCGAGGTCCCGGCGACCGACGCCGAGAACGGCCGCAGGCGGTCGGGGGAAAGCCGGCGCAGGTCGGGTTCGGCGAGCCAGCGGGCCGAGACGCCGGTCGCGAAGCGGTCGAGGAAGGTGCCGGTGGGCACGACCAGGGGTCCGCGGGAGGTGAAGTCGCCGGTTTGCGTGCCGTAGCGCAGCAGTTCCTCCCCCTTCCAGCGCGGATCGTCGGGGTCGCGCAGCCGGAAGACGCCGGTGACGCGCACGCGGGCCGGTTTTCCGTCCAGGCGTCCGACGACGGTGAACTGGTCGCCGGCCGCGACTCCCGTCGCCCGCGCGGCCGGCTCGGACAGTGCCACTTCCACCATCGCCGTCTTCGTCTCGGCGGGCCAGTGTCCGCTCACCAGGTCCGCCTGGCGGTCCAGCCCCTCGTACGCGGCGAACCGGGTCAGGACGGGCTGATCGCCGCGATCCTGCCCCTTGAGTGCGTAGGAGGCGGACTCGACGCGCACGGTGACCCGAATGGGCACCTCACCGTGGGCGTGGGCGATCCCCGCGCGGACGGCCCGGTCGGCCGCGGCGAAGTCCCCGGCGGTGACCGAGGAGGTGACGACGGTGGCGGTGGCGGCGAGCGGCGCCGTCTCCAGGGCCCGCCGCACACCCGCCTGGGTCGCCGACCCCGCGTACAGCAGGAGAGCCGAGATCGCCGTGGTGGCGAGCAGGATGGAGCCGAACGCGGAGGCCAGCAGCAGGGGCTCGGCCAGCGCGCGCCGGACCACCAGCGGCAGCCGCGCGCGCACCACTCTCAGCATCCGGGCCTCAGCATCCGGGCCTCACCATCCGGGCCTCACCACGTTCATCCCGGCATCATGACAAGCATGATCGAGAAGCACCAGCGTTCCGTTCATCTAAGGTGAGGGGAAAACGGGCCGAGGAGGGCTGCATGCCTGCGGTGGGGCCGTTGCTCACGGGAGATCCGGCCGAGATCGGCGGCTATCGGCTGGAGGGCCGCCTCGGCGCGGGCGGCCAGGGGGTGGTCTACCTCGGCCGTACGGCCGAGGGCGCGCCGGTGGCGGTCAAACTGCTGCACGAGCCGGCGTACGGGGGCCGGCCGGGGGACGAGGACGCCCGCCGCCGCTTCGCGCGGGAGATCGCCGCCGCGCGGCGGGTCGCGCCGTTCTGCGTGGCTCGGGTGCTCGACTTCGACCTGGACGGCCCGCGGCCCTACGTCGTGAGCGAGTACGTGGAGGGCCCCACGCTGCAGCACGCGGGGCGGCGGTCCGGGCCCGCCCTGCACCGGCTGGCCGTCGCGACCGCGACCGCACTCGCCGCCGTGCACCAGGCCGGGATCGTCCACCGCGACTTCAAACCCGCCAACGTGCTGCTGGGGCCCGACGGTCCGAGGGTCGTCGACTTCGGGGTCGCCCGCCGTCTCGGCGCGACCACGGCGACCGGTGGCACCGTCGGCACGCCCGCCTACATGGCGCCCGAGCAGATCGCCGGCGAGCCGCCCGCGCCCGCCTGGGACGTGTTCGCGTGGGGCGGCGTGATGGTGTTCGCCGCCACCGGCAGGCCGCCGTTCGGCGACGACGCGCTTCCGGCCGTGCTGAACCGCGTGCTCACCAAGGAGCCCGACCTCGGCGACCTGGAAGAGCCGTTGCGCTCCATCGTCGCGCTGGCCCTGCGCAAGAACCCCGCGGAGCGCCCGGGCATCCTCGACATCACGATGCGACTGCTCGCCGCGGTGCCGGAGGGGACCACCGGAGACATCCCGGGCGTGCTCACCACCGCGGGGCATCCCGTTCATCCGGAACCGGACACCATCCCCTCACGGCGGGGCTCCGGCCGCCGCCGTGGACTGCTCGCGGGGGCGGCGGTCACGCTCGCGGCCGCGACGACGGGGGCCGTGCTGCTGTCCGTGCTCCCGTCCGAAGGCGTCGCCGACGGTGACGCACGGCACACGGCTGCCGCCGTCACTCCGGCCCCCTCACCCACCACGGCACTCACAGGAACACCCACACGGGCACCCACGCCGACACCGACACCGACGCCGACACCGACGCCCGCCGCGCGCGTGCCCCTGCGCTTCACGGCTCGCTTCGCGGGCGTGTGGCGCGGCAGGGTGGACTACGAGCCCGGGGCGTACGACACGCTCGTGCTGACCGTGCCGAAGGGCGGCGACACCGTCACCGAGCAGTTCGTCGACTACCGGTGCGTGGGCAGGTCCGAACTCCAGGTGGTCAGCGGGACGACCGTACGGCTGAAGCGGGTGTCGATGCGGGGCAACTGCGTGCGCAACGGCACGATCTACCTCACCGTCCACGACAATGGGACGATGACCTTCGACTACAACGGGCACGGCGAGAACACCGTGACGAAGAACGAGCCGTTCTACATGATCGCCACACTGAAACGCACATAGCGGCACACTTGCGGGACATCCGGCACGAAGGTGTAGGTTGACCACCGCAAGCGACGGACGCGGAGGAAGCCGGTGTGAATCCGGCGCGGTCCCGCCACTGTCACCGGGGAGCGACCTTCACCCACGCCACTGCCCCGCATGGGCGGGAAGGCTGAGGGAAGCGCCGATCCGGGAGCCAGGATACTCCGGCCGTCGGACCTTCTACCGGGGGCGCGGACACCCCCAGGGGGGACGTCCCATGGACGTGGCGCCCGGCGGCGGCCTGCTTGTCGCGGGCACCACCTCCGATGCCGGGAAGAGCGTGCTGGTGGCCGGGCTGTGCCGGTGGCTGGCCCGCCGCGGCGTACGGGTCGCGCCGTTCAAGGCGCAGAACATGTCACTGAACTCCTACGTCACGGCCGACGGCGCGGAGATCGGGCGGGCGCAGGCCGTGCAGGCGGCCGCCTGCGGGCTGGAGCCGACAGCCGACATGAACCCGATCCTGCTCAAGCCGGGCAGCGACCGCCGCAGCCAGGTCGTCGTCCGCGGACGGCCGGTCGCGGACGTGGACGCGATGGAATACGGCGCGCGCCGCGACGAGCTGCGCGCGATCGCCGTGGAGTCCTACCGGCGGCTGGCCGACGAGTTCGACGTGGTGATCTGCGAGGGGGCGGGGTCCCCGGCCGAGATCAACCTCCGGGCGGGGGACATCGCGAACATGGGGCTGGCCAGAGCCGTCGGGCTGCCTGTGATCATCGTGGGCGACATCGACCGCGGCGGCGTCTTCGCGCACCTGTACGGCACGGTCGCCCTGCTCGACGCCGTCGACCAGGCGCATATTTCCGGATTCATCGTGAACAAGTTCCGGGGCGCGCGGGAGCTGCTCGCGCCGGGGCTTGACATGATCGAAGGGCTGACCGGGCGCCGGGTCTACGGGGTCGTACCGTGGCTCGACGGGCTGTGGATGGATGTCGAGGACTCGCTGTCGCTCGACAACCGGCCCGCGAACACGGGGAGCGCGGCGGCTGACGGCGCGTTGCGGGTGGCCGTCGTGCGGTATCCGCGCATCTCCAACTTCACCGACGTGGACGCGCTGGCCGCCGAGCCGGGGGTCACGGTCGACTTCGTCACCTCACCCGCCGCCTGCGCCGACGCGGACCTGCTCGTTCTGCCGGGCTCGCGGGCCACAGTGCACGATCTGGCCTGGCTGCGCGACACCGGTATCGCCGACCTCGTCGTCCGCAGGACGGGCCCGGTGCTCGGGATCTGCGGCGGGTATCAGATGCTCGCCCGCACCATCACCGACCACGTGGAGTCCGGCGCGGGCACGGTGCCCGGCCTGGGGCTGCTCCCCGCCGACGTCGCGTTCGCGAGGGAGAAGACGCTCGGGCGACCGGCCGGCGAGGGCTACGGGCACCCGGTACGCGCGTACGAGATCCACCACGGAGTCGTCACCCGCGACGGCGGTGAACCGTTCCTCGACGGGTGCCGGGTCGGAAACGTGTGGGGCACGACCTGGCACGGGGCGCTGGAGAACGACGGGTTCCGGCGAGCCTTCCTCGGGGAGGTGGCGCGGGCGGCGGGGCGGGAGTTCCGGGGCGATCCGTCGCTGTCGTTCGCGGGGCTGCGGGAGGCGCGGCTGGACGCGCTCGGAGACCTGGTCGAGCGGAACGTCGACACCGGCGCACTGGTCTCGCTCATCGGGAGCGGGCCCACGCCCGGCCTGCGGACCCTGCCGCCCGGTGAGAGCGGTGCGAGCGGAGCGGCCGGCCCATGCTGATCATCCGCCAGGCGGGGACGCCGGGCACGCGGCGCGCCTGTTTCCCGGCACCCGAGGACGCCGATCCGCCGGGGCTGGCGCGGGCCGCCACGCTGACCCTTCCCGATGAAGCGGTGGTCTTCGCCGCGCCCTGGCCCGCGGCTGTCGCGACCGCACGGGCCGCGTCAGGGCGGGAGCCGATCGTGGTCGGGGCGCTCGCCGAGGCCGATTACGGCACGTGGGCGGGACGGCCGTTCGCGGAGATCGCGGAGACCGAACCCGAGGGTCTCGGCGCCTGGCTGACCGACCCCGACGCCGCCCCGCACGGCGGGGAGAGTCTCGCCGAGCTGGGCGCGCGGGTGGCCGCGTGGCTGGAGTCGGTGCACGTGGACGCCGCCCGCGTGGTCGCCGTCTGCGACGCCGGGCCCGTCCGGGCCGCACTCGCGCACGCGCTCGGCCTGACCGCGACGCGGGCCGCCTTGTTCGACATCGCCCCGCTGTCCCGCACCGAGCTGGCCGCCCGGCCGGGCGGCTGGCGGATCGCTCACGTCAACCGGAAGGCCGCCCTGTGAACCCCGCCTATCCGTTCAGCGCCGTCGTCGGGCTCGCCGATCTGAAGCTGGCCCTGGTGCTCAACGCGGTCTCGTCCCGGGTCGGCGGCGTTCTCGTCCGCGGGGAGAAGGGGACCGCGAAGTCCACGATCGTGCGTGCGCTGGCGGCGCAGCTGCCGCAGGTCGCGGTGGTGGCGGGGTGCCGGTTCCACTGCGATCCCGGGGCGCCGGACCCCCGCTGCCCCGACGGGCCGCACGAGCCCGACGCGGCCGGAGCGCTGCGGGCGGCGTCCCTCGTCGAGCTTCCGGTGGGGGCCTCCGAGGATCGGCTGGTCGGTTCGCTCGATCTGGAACGGGCGCTGACCGAGGGCGTGAAGGCGTTCGAGCCGGGGCTGCTCGCGGCGGCCCATCGCGGCGTGCTCTACGTGGACGAGGTCAACCTCCTGCACGACCATCTCGTGGACCTGCTGCTCGACGCGGCCGCGCTCGGGGTCTGCTACGTCGAGCGGGAGACCGTCTCGATACGGCATGCCGCGCGGTTCCTGCTCGTGGGGACCATGAATCCGGAGGAGGGTGAACTCCGGCCGCAGTTGCTCGACCGGTTCGGACTGACCGTGGAGGTGCGCGCGACGCGGGAGCCGGACGAGCGGGCCGAGGTCGTACGACGGCGCTTCGCGTTCGACGCCGATCCGGAGGGGTTCGCCGCGCGCTGGGCCGCGGAGGAGGCCGCCCTGGCCGCACGGATCGCGCGTGCCCGTGCCGTCCTCGGGTCGGTGCGGCTGCCCGACTCGCGACTGCGGCAGATCACCGCCGTCTGCGCGGGGTTCGAGGTGGACGGGCTGCGGGCCGATCTCGTCACGGCGCACGCCGCGGTCGCGCACGCGGCCTGGCAGGGCCGGGACGTGGTGACCCGTGAGGATGTCCGGGTGGCGGCCCGGCTGGCACTGCCCCACCGGCGTCGCCGGGACCCGTTCGACGCGCCCGGCTTGGACGAGCGTCTTCTCGACGAGCTCCTGAACCAGACCGAGCCCGCCGCCACCGATGATCACGATCCCGATGATCCCGGGGGTCCGGAGGATCCCGATGACTCCGGCGGGCCCGGCTCCGGCCCCGGCCGGCCCGAGGCGCCGGACGGCTCCGGCGACTCGGGCGCCGGCGACGGCGCCCCCGAAGTCGCCCCCGAAGGCACCCCCGGAGGCACTACGGGCGCCCCCGAAGGATCCGGCTCCGCCACCGGCTCCGGCGACCGCCCCCAAGACGTGGCCGCGGCCGGTGTTCCCTTCCGCGTTCCCGTTCTCAAGGTCGCCGGAGTCGGAGCGGGCGTCGCGGGGCGGCGGTCGAGTGGCCGGGGACGGCACGGCCGGACGATCGGGACCCGCGTCCCGACCGGCGCGGGCCCCGCCGCCGTCGACCTCCCCGCGACCCTCCTCGCCGCCGCCCCGCACCAACTCCGCCGCGGCAGGCGCGGCCCCGGCCTGGTCCTCAAGCGGGACGACCTGCGCGAGCCCGTCCGCGAAGGCCGCGAAGGCAACCTCGTGCTGTTCGTCGTGGACGCCAGCGGCTCGATGGGCGCGCGCAGGCGGATGACGGCCGTCAAGACGGCGGTGCTGAGCCTGCTGCTGGACGCGTATCAGCGCAGGGACAAGGTCGGCCTCATCGTCTTCCGGGGAGCGGGCGCGACGGTCGCACTCCCCCCGACCTCGTCGGTCGAAGCCGGCGCGGCCCGCCTCCGAGCGCTCCCGACGGGTGGCCGCACCCCGCTCGCCGAGGGCCTGGCCACCGCCGCCGAGGTGCTCCGCGTGGAACGACTCCGCGACCCCGACCGCCGCCCCCTGCTGGTCGTCGTGACCGACGGCCGCGCGACCTCCGGCGGCGACGTGACCCGCGCGGCCGCCGCGCTCGCCGGTGTGACCTCGGTGGTCGTGGACTGCGAGAGCGGCCCGGTCCGCCTGGGCATGGCGCACGCGCTCGCCCTGCGACTGGGCGCGCGCGTGCTTCCGCTGGAGTCGCTCGGTGACCTCGTACGCGATCGAAGGAAGGCGGGCTGACATGCCGCAGGGCAAGCCGGAGAACGTACCGGACGACGGCCTGACGACCCGGCAGCGCCGGACGAGGCCGCTGCTCATGGTCCACACGGGTCCGGGGAAGGGCAAGTCGACGGCCGCGTTCGGGATGGCGCTGCGCGCCTGGAACCAGGGCTGGCCGATCGGTGTGTTCCAGTTCGTGAAGTCGGCCAAATGGCGGGTGGGCGAGGAGCGCGCGCTGACCGTGCTGGGCGCGAGCGGCGAGGGCGGCACGGTCGCCTGGCACAAGATGGGCGAGGGCTGGTCGTGGATCCAGCGGCCGGGCACCGAGGCCGACCACGCGGCCGACGCGCGCGAGGGCTGGGAGCAGATCAAGCGCGACCTCGCGGCGGAGACCTACCGGTTCTACGTGCTGGACGAGTTCACCTACCCGCTCAAATGGGGATGGATCGACCTCGACGACGTGCTCTCGGCGCTCGCCGGCCGACCGGGTGCGCAGCATGTCGTCATCACCGGCCGCGACGCCCCGGCCGGGCTCGTCGAGGCCGCGGACCTCGTCACGGAGATGGGCAAGGTCCGCCATCCCATGGACGCCGGCCAGAAGGGTCAGAAGGGCATCGAGTGGTGACGGGCGTCCCACGTCTCGTGATCGCGGCCCCGGCCTCGGGAAGCGGCAAGACGACCGTGGCCACCGGGCTGATGGCGGCCCTGGCGGCGCGCGGGCTGCGCGTCGCGCCGTTCAAGGTGGGGCCCGACTACATCGATCCGGGTTATCACACGCTGGCCGCCGGGCGTCCCGGCCGCAACCTCGATCCCTGGCTGACCGGCGAGGGCCGGGTGACGCCGCTGTTCCTGCACGGTTCCGCGGGCTGTGACATCGCGGTCGTCGAGGGCGTGATGGGGCTGTTCGACGGGCGCGGCGAGGGCGACTTCGCCTCGACCGCGCACGTGGCGCGGCTGCTCGGCGCACCCGTGATACTCGTGGTGGACGCCGGGAAGCAGAGCAGGTCGGTGGCGGCGCTGGTGCACGGGTTCGCGACGTTCGACTCGCGGGTGCGGGTGGCGGGCGTGGTGCTGAACCGTCTCGGGTCGGCCCGCCACGAGGAGCTGTGCCGGGCCGCGCTGGAGGAGACCGGGGTGCCGGTGCTGGGGGCGGTCCGCCGCGACGACGACGTGATGACGCCGTCGCGGCACCTCGGGCTGGTCCCGGCGGCCGAGCGGCTGCCCGCCGCCGTGTCGGCGGTGGACCGGCTCGGCGCGCTCGTGGCGGGCTCATGCGATCTGGACGGTCTCGTACGCCTCGCCGCGACCGCGTCCCCACTCACCGGACAGCCGTGGGACCCGTCGGACGGACACGAACCCGGCGAACGGCGGGTGGTGGCGGTCGCGGGCGGTGCGGCGTTCACGTTCGGCTACGCCGAGCACGTCGAGATGCTGGCCGCCGCCGGGGCCGAGGTCGCCGTGTTCGATCCGGCACGCGACGAGTCCCTGCCCGAGGGCGCGTCCGCACTGGTCGTGGGCGGCGGTTTCCCCGAGGTGTACGCGGCGGAACTGTCGGCCAACGAGCGGCTGCGCGCCGAAGTGGCGGCCTTCCCCGGCTCGGTGGCGGCCGAGTGCGCGGGACTGCTCTATCTCTGCGAGGAGCTGGACGGCCGTCCCATGTGCGGCCGGGTGCCGGGCGTGGGGCGGATGACCGACCGGCTGACGTTGGGCTACCGCGACGCCGTGGCCGTACGCGACACGCTGCTGACCCGGCAGGGCGAGCGGCTCCGCGGCCACGAGTTCCACCGGACCATCGTCACCGGCGGCGAACAACCCGTCTTCCGGTGGCGAGGCGGCGCCGACGGGGCCGGCGACGCCCGGCTCACCGCGTCTTACCTGCACCTGCACTGGGCGGGCGCGCCACAGCTCGCCCGGCGACTGCTGGCCTACGCCGAACCCTCCTCAAGGTCGCCCTCGATCGCGAGGTAGGCGTCGCGCAGCCCGGCGAGCACGTCGGGGTCGGGGTGCTCCCACATGCGCCGCTCGGCGGCCTCGAGCAGGCGCTGCGCGATGCCGTGCAGCGCCCAGGGGTTCGACTTGGCCATGAAGTCGCGGTTGACCGGGTCGAGCACATACGTCGAGGCGAGCGTGTCGTACATCCAGTCGGCTACGACGCCGGTGGTGGCGTCGTAGCCGAACAGATAGTCCACGGTCGCGGCCAGCTCGAACGCGCCCTTGTAGCCGTGGCGGCGCATCGCGGCGAGCCAGTTGGGGTTGACGACCCGGGCGCGGAAGATCCGCGCGGTCTCCTCCGACAGGGTCCGGGTGCGGACGGCGTCGGGGCGGGTGCTGTCGCCCACGTACGCGGCGGGCGCGCGGCCCGTCAGCGCGCGGACGGTCGCGACCATGCCGCCGTGGTACTGGAAGTAGTCGTCGGAGTCGGCGATGTCGTGCTCGCGGGTGTCCACGTTCTTGGCGGCGACGGCGATGCGGCGGTAGGCGTTCTCCATATCCTCACGGGCGGGCGCTCCGTCGAGGTCGCGGCCGTAGGCGTAGCCGCCCCAGACGGCGTACACCTCGGCGAGGTCGGCGTCGTCGCGCCAGTTGCCGCTGTCGATGAGCGGCAGCAGGCCCGCCCCGTACGCCCCCGGGCGCGACCCGAACACGCGCAGCGTCGCACGCCTGGCGTCGCCGTGCACGGCCCGATCGGCGTCCACGTGGGCGCGCACGTAGTTGTCCTCGGGACTCTCGCCGAGCCCCGCGACGAGCCGGACGGCGTCGTCGAGCATCGCCACCACGTGCGGGAACGCGTCCCTGAAGAACCCGCTGATGCGCACCGTCACATCAACGCGCGGGCGGCCCAGCTGGTCCAGCGGCACCGGTTCGAGCGTGGTGACGCGCCGCGACGCCTCGTCCCAGACGGGCCGTACGCCGAGCAGCGCGAGCACCTCGGCGATGTCGTCACCGGCGGTGCGCATCGCGCTGGTCCCCCACACCGACAGCCCGACCGAGCGCGGCCACTCGCCGGTCTCCGCGCGGTAGCGGGCCAGCAGGGAGTCCGCCATGGCCTGCCCGGTCTCCCAGGCGAGGCGGCTCGGCACGGCTCGCGGGTCGACGGAGTAGAAGTTGCGGCCGGTCGGCAGCACGTTGATCAGCCCGCGCAACGGCGACCCGGACGGCCCTGCGGGCACATATCCACCGGCGAGCGCGTGCAGCACGTGGTCGAGTTCGTCGGTGGTACGCGCGAGCCGCGGCACCACCTCGGTCGCCGCGAACGTCAGCACCCGCGCGACCGCCGGGTCGTCCGCGACGTCGGCGACGGCGGCCGGATCCCAGCCGCGTTCCTCCATGGCGGTGACGAGCGCGCGGGCCTCGGCCTCGACGCGGTCCACGACGCCGGTCGCGGCGCTGCCGTCCTCGGTCAGGCCGAGGGCCTCGCGCAGGCCGGGCAGAGTCTCGCGGCCGGCCCACATCTGGCGGGCGCGCAGCATGGCCAGCACGAGGTTAACGCGGGCCTCGCCGGTCGGGGCCGCGCCGAGGACGTGCAGGCCGTCGCGGATCTGCGCGTCCTTGACCTCGCAGAGCCAGCCGTCCACGTGCAGGATGAACTCGTCGAACTCCGCGTCGTGCGGGCGCTCGGACAGGCCGAGGTCGTGGTCGAGGCGGGCGGCCTGGATGAGGGTCCAGATCTGGGCGCGGATCGCGGGCAGCTTCGCCGGGTCCATCGCCGCGATCGTCGCGTGCTCGTCGAGCAACTGCTCCAGGCGGGCGATGTCGCCGTACGTCTCGGCCCGGGCCATCGGCGGCACCAGGTGGTCCACGAGAACCGCGTGCGCGCGGCGCTTGGCCTGGGTGCCCTCGCCGGGGTCGTTCACCAGGAACGGATAGACCAGCGGCAGGTCGCCGATCGCCGCGTCGGTGCCGCAGGAGGCCGACATGCCCGCCGACTTGCCGGGCAGCCACTCCAGATTGCCGTGCTTGCCGACGTGGACCATGGCATGCGCGCCGAATTCCGCCGACAACCACCGGTAGGCCGCCAGGTAGTGGTGGCTGGGCGGCAGGTCGGGGTCGTGGTAGATCGCGATCGGGTTCTCCCCGAAGCCGCGTGGGGGCTGGACCATCACCACGACGTTCCCGCTGCGCAGCGCCGCGAGCACGATGTCGCCCTCGTGGACGAACAGCTCGCCGGGCGGGGCGCCCCAGTGGCGTTCCACGTCGGCGCGCAGGTCGCCGGGCAGGGTGTCGTACCAGGCGCGGTAGGTCTCGGCGGGGATGCGCACGGGGTTGGCGGCGAGCTGCTCCTCGGTGAGCCAGTCCTGGTCCTGGCCGCCCGCGGCGATGAGCGCGTGGATCAGGGCGTCGCCGTCCTGCGCGGCCTGGCCGGGGAACCCGTCGCCGAGGTCGTAGCCCTCCTCGGCCAGGCGGGCCAGCAGTCCGACCGTGCTGGCCGGGGTGTCCAGGCCGACGGCGTTGCCGACCCGCGAGTTCTTCGTCGGGTACGCCGACAGCATCACGACGAGCTTCTTGTCCGGCGGGGGCACGTGACGCAGCAGGCCGTGCCGGACGGCGATGCCCGCGACCCGGGCCGCGCGTTCGGGGTCGGCGACGTAGACGGTCAGGCCGTCGTCGTCGATCTCCTTGAACGAGAACGGCACCGTGATGATCCGCCCGTCGAATTCGGGGATCGCGACCTGCGAGGCGGCGTCCAGCGGGGACAGGCCGTCGTCGTCGGCCTCCCAGTCGGCGCGGCCGGTCGTCAGGCACAGACCCTGCAGGATCGGCACGTCGAGGCCGGCGAGCGCGCCGACGTCCCAGGCCGCGTCGTCCCCGCCCGCCGACGCGGTCGCGGGCCGTGAGCCGCCCGCCGCGAGCACGGTCACGACGAGGGCGTCCGCGCGGCGCAGCACGTCGAGCAGCTCGGGCTCGGCGGTGCGCAGCGAGGAGCAGAAGACCGGCAGCGCCCGGCCGCCCGCGTCCTCGATCGCGTCGCACAGCGCGGTGACGAAGCCGGTGTTGCCCGCCATGTGGTGCGCCCGGTAGTAGAGCACGCCGATCACCGGGCCGTCGCCCGGCCGGGAGTCGCGTTCGAGGACGCCCCAGTTCGGAGCGGCGGCCGGGGCCGCGAAGCCGCGACCGGTCAGCAGGACCGTGTCCGACAGGAACGCGTGCAGCTCGGCGAGGTTGGCGGGGCCGCCGTGCGCGAGATAGGCGTGCGCCTCGGCGCACACGCCCCCGCTCACACCGCCGCTCACCGTGGACAGCTCCATCAGCTCCGCGTCCGGGGCCTGCTCGCCGCCGAGGACGACCACCGGGCGCGGGCCCGCGAGCAGGGCGTCCAGCCCGTCCTCCCAGGCGCGCCGCCCGCCGAGCAGCCGGACGACCACGAGGCCGGCCCCCTCGATCAGCACGGGCAGGTCGTCCACGGCGAGCCGGGACGGGTTCCCCAGGCGGAACGCCGCCCCGCTGGCGCGCGCGCTCAGCAGATCGGTGTCCGACGTGGACAACAGCACGATGAGTGGCTCGTCCGCGCGCATGGCACAGTCCTCCCTCGGGGTCCTCGCCCCGGGTCGTGGCGGCACGACGGCAGGAGTCTCCTGGCTCCCGGATCGACGCTCACCCCGGCCTTCCCGTCTTCCGACAGTGGCCGTGTGGTGGGGTTCGCTCCCCGGTCACAGTGGCGGGACCGCGCCGGATTCACACCGGCTTCCTCCGCTTGCCATCGTTCATCGCAGACCCTACGGGACGGAGGCCCTATCGAAAAACTGGCGTTAGCATCCTGCTTGTGGTCATAGGTGGCATTTCCGGACGCGCGGCTCGGGACGCCTGCCCCGGCGCGCTCCAGGTGCACGCCGCCGCGGACGGGGCGCTGGCCCGCGTCCGCGTGCCCGGCGGCGCCCTGACCATCGACGCGCTGCGCGAGCTGGCGGCCTGCGCCGGGGAACTGGGCAGCGGGATCATCGAGCTCACGTCACGCGCCAACGTCCAGGTGCGCGGGCTGGCGGACCCGGCCGCGTTCGCCGCGCGGATGGCCGCCGCCGGGCTGCTGCCGTCGGCGACCCACGAACGCGTGCGCAACATCGTCGCCTCGCCCCTCAGCGGCCGGTCGGCTACGGGCGTCCTCGACGTCCGGCCGCTGGTGACGGCGCTGGACGCGGGCCTGTGCGGGCGTCCGGCGCTGGCCGGCCTGCCCGGCCGGTTCCTGTTCGCACTCGACGACGGCACCGGCGACGTCCTCGGGCTCGGCGCGGACGTGACGCTCGCCGCGCACGCCCGCGGGGATCTGACGCTCCTGCTCGCGGGCGAACCGGTCAGCTCGGTGACCGCCGACGCCGCCGTCGCGGTCGCTCTCGCCGCCGCGGAGGCGTTCCAGTCGATACGCGGGGACGCCTGGCGCGTGGCCGAGCTCCCCGACGGCCCCGCGACGATCGCCGCCCGCCTTCCCGGTGCCGCGCCCGTGGCCGTGGCGGCTGCCGAGCCGCGTAAGGGCGGGGTGTCTCCGCAGGTGGACGGGCGGGTCGCGGTCGACGTGATCGTGCCGCTCGGCAGGCTCACCACCGCGCAGGCGGGCCTGCTCGCCGACCTGCCCCCCGCCGAGGTGCGGCTGACGCCGTGGCGTACCGTCGTGCTGCCCGATCTGGTCCCCGAGGCGGCCGGGCCGGTGACCGCCGCGCTCACCGGAGCGGGGCTGGTGACCGATCCCGCCTCTCCGTACGCCAGACTGTCGGCCTGCACCGGGCGGCCCGGCTGCGCGAAGGCCCTGGCCGACGTCCAGGCCGACGCCCTGCGCTGGGCGGAGTCCGGCACGCCCGCCCTGCGGGGTGGGGCCATGCACTGGGCCGGGTGCGAGCGCCGCTGCGGGCGTCCGCGCGGGCGGGTCACCGACGTGGTCGCCACGCCCGGCGGCTACCGCGTGAGTCACTGAACGAACAGGGGTGTCCGTGCCCGAGCACGACTACGTCCGCGACGGAGCGGAGATCTACCGGCGGTCGTTCGCGACCATCAGGGCCGAGGCCGACCTGACGGGCCTGCCCGACGACGTGGCCAGGGTCGCGGTCCGCATGATCCACGCCTGCGGCATGACCGACCTGGTCGCCGACCTCGGCTACTCCCCCGGCGTGGTAGCGAAGGCGCGCGCCGCGCTGCTGGCGGGCGCGCCCGTGCTGTGCGACGCGCAGATGGTCGCCTCCGGCGTCACCAGGAAACGCCTGCCGGCCGCCAACGAGATCGTCTGCACACTCGGCGACCCCCGTGTGCCCGCCCTCGCCGAGCGGCTCGGCACCACGCGCAGCGCGGCCGCCCTCGACCTGTGGCTCGACCGTCTCGACGGCGCGGTCGTGGCCGTCGGCAACGCCCCGACCGCGCTGTTCCGGCTGCTCGAACTGGTCGCGGAGGGCGCGGGACGGCCCGCCGCCGTGCTGGGCGTTCCGGTCGGCTTCATCGGCGCGGCCGAGTCCAAGCGCGCCCTCGCGGCGTCCGGCCTGGAGTTTCTGGTTGTCCACGGCCGCCGGGGCGGCAGTGCCATGACGGCGGCGGCGATCAACGCCATCGCCAGCGAGCAGGAGTGACGTGACGTGACAGGTACCCTCTACGGCGTCGGCCTCGGCCCCGGCGACCCCGAACTGATGACGGTGAAGGCCGCCCGCCTGATCGGCGCGGCCGACGTGATCGCCTACCACGCCGCCCGGCACGGCCGCAGCATCGCGCGCTCGATCGCCGCCCACCACATGCGCGACGGTCAGGTGGAGGAGCTGCTCCAGTATCCCCTGACGACCGAGACGACCGACCACCCCGGCGGCTACCAGGGCGCGCTCGACGACTTCTACGCCGACTGCGCGGCCCGGCTGGCCGCCCACCTGGACGCCGGGCGCGACGTCGTCGTCCTGTGCGAGGGCGACCCGCTCTTCTACGGCTCCTACATGCACATGCACAAGCGGCTGGCGCACCGCTACCCGGCCGAGGTCGTCCCCGGCGTCACGTCGATCGCGGGCGCGTCGGCCGTGCTCGGCCGCCCGCTGGTCGAACGCGACGAGACGCTGACGGTCCTGCCCGGGACCCTGCCCGCCGACGTCTTGGCCGAGAAGCTGCGCGGCACGGATTCCGCGGCGGTGCTCAAGCTGGGCCGCACGTTCGAGAAGGTGCGCGACGCCCTCGCCGAGGCGGGCCGTCTCGACGAGGCCTGGTACGTCGAACGCGCCACCACCGACGCCCAGCGCGTCGCCCCGCTGAAGGACGTGGACCCCGGCCACGTGCCGTACTTCTCGCTGGCGCTGATCCCGAGCCCGGCCCAGCTCACGTTCGTGCCGGAGACCGCGGCACGCACCGGCCCGGGCGAGGTCGCGGTCGTCGGCCTCGGCCCCGCCGGACGGCCCTGGCTGACCCCGGAGGCGCAGGAGGTCCTCGCCGGGGCCACCGACCTGGTCGGATACGGCCCCTACGTGGACCGCGTCACGCCCAACCCGCGCCAGACCCGGCACCGCACCGACAACCGCGTCGAGGCCGAACGCGCGCGGCACGCGCTCGACCTCGCCCTCGCCGGGGCGCGGGTGGCGGTCGTGTCGTCGGGCGACCCGGGCGTGTTCGCGATGGCCAGCGCGGTGCTGGAGGCCGCCGCCGACCCGCGTTACGCGGACGTCCCGGTGCGGGTGGTCCCCGGCCTGACCGCCGCGCAGGCCGTGGCGAGCCGGGCCGGCGCGCCGCTCGGCCACGACTACTGCGTGCTGTCGCTGTCGGACCAGCTCAAGCCGTGGGAGGTGGTCGCGGGCCGGATCTCCGCCGCGGCCCGCGCCGACCTCGTGCTCGCGATCTACAACCCGGCGTCGAAGACCCGCACCTGGCAGGTCGCCGCGGCCCGTGACCTGCTGCTCGAACACCGCGACCCGGCCACGCCCGTGGTCGTCGGCCGCGACGTCGGCGGCGCGCAGGAGTCGGTCACGGTCACCACGCTCGGCGACCTCGACCCGGCCACGATCGACATGCGCTGCCTGCTGATCATCGGCTCGTCCACCACCCGCGTCGTCGAACGCGCGGACCGGGCGACCGTCTACACCCCGCGCCGCTATCCCGTGTGATTTTCCGTGTGATCGCGAACCCAGGTGACGGCGTCGGCGACGTCCGCCACCTGGGTGACGCCGCCGGGTGCCGGGGGCCGGTCCACCATGACGACCGGCAGCCCGAGCTCGCGCGCCGCGACCAGCTTGGCGCGGGTCAGCTCCCCGCCGCTGTCCTTGGTGACCAGCACATCGAGCCGGTGCTCGCCGATCAGGGCGCGCTCCCCCGCCACCGTGTAAGGCCCCCGATCGAGGATCACGTGGACGTTCGCGGGCACCGGCGGCTCCGGTGGGTCCACCGACCTGGCCAGGAACCACAGCCCGGTCAGCGGCGCGAAGACCGGCAGGCTGCGGCGGCCCGTCGTGAGGAACACGCGGCTGCCGAGGCCGGGCAGCGCGTCCGCCGCGGCCTTCAGTGACGGCACCCGCAGCCACGCGTCCCCCGGCCCCTCCGGCCAGCCGGGACGCCGCAGCCCGAGCAGCGGCACACCGGTCGCCGCGCACGCGCGCGCCGCCGATTCGCTCATCGTGCGCGCGAACGGATGCGTGGCGTCCACCACGGCGCCGGGGCCGTGCTCGGCGATCCACCGGGTGAGCCCCTCCGGGCCGCCGAAGCCGCCCGATATGACCTCGCCCACCGGCAGCCGGGGGCCGGCGACCCGCCCGGCCAGCGACGACACCACCCGGAGACCGGGCAGGGCGACCAGCCCGGCCGCCAGTGCCCGCGCCTCCGCGGTGCCGCCGAGGATCAGGACGAGCACGCCCGGTCTCGCTCGGCCGAGTAGAGGTGGCTGTCGGGGAACTCGTGCGCCGCCAGCGCCCGGCCCACCACGATGACGGCGGTACGCTTGATCCCCTCCGCGACCACCCGGTCGGCGATGTCGTCCAGGGTGCCCCTGACGATCTCCTCGTCGTCCCGGCTGGCCCGTGCGACGACCGCCACCGGGCAGTCCGCCCCGTACGCGGGCAGCAGCTCGGCCACGACGGCGCCGATCCGCTGGACGGCCAGGTGCAGCACCATCGTGGCGCGGCTGGCCGACAGCGTCGCGAGGTCCTCGCCGGTCGGCATCGGGGTGGCGCGCGCCGACGTCCTGGTCAGGATGATGGTCTGGCTCACCTCGGGCACCGTGAGCTCCCGCCCCAGCGCCGCGGCGGCGGCCGCGAAGGCGGGCACACCGGGGATCACCTCGTACGGCACACCGTGCGCGTCGAGCCTGCGCATCTGCTCGGCGACCGCGCTGAACAGCGAGGGATCGCCCGAGTGCAGCCGCGCCACGTCGAGCCCGGCGGCGTGCGCCGCCGTCATCTCGGCGACGATCTCATCCAGGGTGAGGTTGGCGGTGTCGACGAGCCGCGCGCCGGGCGGGCAGTCGGCGAGCAGGTCGCGTGGCACGAGCGACCCCGCGTACAGGCAGACCGGGGCCGCCTGCAGGGCCCGCAGCCCGCGCACCGTGATGAGGTCGGCCGCCCCGGGCCCCGCGCCGATGAATCGAACCGTCACTACTCGCGCTCCTTCCGCGCCGTCCAAATGGTCACCGGCATCAGGGGACGCCACCCGGTGAAGCCGCCCACCGGCGAGGCGCGCTGCACCGACAACCGCACGAGGTCACCGCCGAGCCGCGCGTGCCACGCGGCGAGAACCGCCTCCGACTCCACGGTGACCGCGTTGGCAACCAGCCTTCCGCCCGCGGCGAGGGCGGCCCAGCAGGTCTCGACCACGCCGGTCCCCGTCACACCGCCACCCACGAAGACGGCCGCCGGGGCCGGCAGCCCGTGGAGCGCGTCCGGCGCGGAACCGGTGACGACCCGCAGGCGCGGCACGCCCAGCGCGTCCGCGTTGCGCCTGACGCGGTCCGCCCGTACGGGGTCGCGCTCGACGGCGACGCCCCGGCACGAGGGGTGGACCCGCAGCCACTCGATGGCCACGCTTCCCGAACCCGCCCCCACGTCCCACAGCAACTCGCCCGGCAGGGGCGCCAGCTTGGCCAGGGTGACCGCGCGCACCTCCTGCTTGGTCAGCTGCCCGTCCGACTCGTACGCGTCGTCCGGAAGCCCGCAGGCCCACCCCAGTGGCTCGGCGTCCGGGACGTCGGCACAGGTCACCGCCACGATGTTCAGGGCCGGCATCGGCTCGGCGCCCGGCCAGCCGGCGGCCGTGCCGTCACGGCGCGATTCGGTCGCCGCGCCGAGATCGCCGAGGACGGTGACGCGGCTCGCCCCGTATCCCCGCTCGGTCAGCAAGCCGGCGACCTGCGCGGGTGTGCCCGCGTCCGCGCTGAGGACGAGGACGCGACGGCCCGGCGCGAGCGCGGCGGTCAGCGCGGCGAGCGGACGCCCGACCAGGCTGACGGTCTCGACGCCCTCGGCGGGCCAGCCGAGCCGCGCACAGGCCAGCGTCACCGACGACACGTGCGGCACCACGCGCAGCCGCTCGGGTCCGAGCAGCCGGGCCAGCGTCGCACCGACCCCGAAGAACATGGGATCGCCGCTCGCCAGCACCACGACCGCGCGTTCCGCGTGCGTGTCGAGCAGCCCTGGCAACCCCGTGACCAGCGGCGACGGGTACGGCACCCGCTCGGGGGCCACCGACGCGGGCAGCAGCGCGAGCTGCCTGGCCGACCCGACCGCGACGTCCGCGGCGATCAGCTCGGCGCGCGCCGCGTCGGTGAGACCGGCCCAGCCGTCCGCGCCGATCCCGACGACCGACACCGGTCTCATCGAGCGGGCTTCCTGAGCAGGTAGGTGTCCATGACCCAGCCGTGCGCCTCGCGCGCCTCCGCCCTGAGCCGCCGGATCTCGCCGGCGACCTCGCGCACCGGCCCGGCGAGGAGGATCTCGTCCTCGGTCCCGACGTAAGCGCCCCAGTAGACGTCCGCGCCGGCGGCCTCCGGCAGGTCGGCGAACGCGCATCCCGCGTCCAGCATCACCACGATGTCGTCGGCGGCCTCGACGTCGGCGGGCAGCCGGCGGCCGGTCGTGATGTGCAGCGGCTTGGCGACCCTGGTCAGGCTGACACGGTGCCGCGCGGCCAGCGCCGACACGCTGCTGATCCCCGGGATCACCTCGTAGTCGAACGGCTCCCCGCCCCTGGCCAGGACGTCCTCGACGATGGCGATCGTGCTGTCGTACAGGGCGGGGTCGCCCCAGACGAGGAACGCGCCGACGCCGTCCTCGGGCACCTCCTCGGCGATGAGCCGCGCGTAGACGTCGGCCCGCCGGGCCCGCCAGCCGGCCACCGCCTCCACGTAGGCGCCGCTCGTACGGTCACGTTCCGGGTCGCGTGCCTCCACCGTCCGGTACGGCTCCCGCGCGTGGGCCGCGATCAGCTCGCGCCGCAGCCGCACCAGGCCGTCCTTCTCTGCGCCCTTGTCGAGCAGGAAGAACACGTCCGCCGACGCGATCGCCGCGGCGGCCTGGAAGGTGAGGTGGGCTGGGTCCCCGGCGCCGATGCCGATGATGAGGACGCGCTTCATAGGTCACGAGTATGGACCACGGCTTGACGTACTTATGCAGACGGTGCACGCTCTAGAGGACAAATCAAGACAGAGGCGACGGTGCGCAGGAACCTGGTGCGAATCCAGGACGGTCCCGCCACTGTGACCGGGGAGTGTCCCCATTTATGACCACGGCCGAGACGGCTGGAAGGTCGGGCGACACGATGAACCGGGAGTCAGGACACTGACCCGTTGTCCTCCATCACCGGGGCGAGCGACCCCGTGAGGAGAAATTCACATGGCTCAGCCGGCCGTTCCCGTATCCCGGCCCCTGCCGGTCACCATCCCCGTACGCGAGATCCTGCCTTGGGCGATCTTCGCCGCCGTGGTCGGGCTCATCCTGGTCTACTTCGTCGGCGCGGAGCAGGGCGCCACCCACCTCATCAGCGGGCACACCGTGCACGAGTTCGTGCACGACGGCCGCCACCTCCTCGGCTTCCCCTGCCACTGAGGCCCGCCGGATGCCCACCATGCGCTCCCTGTTGGTGCGCGGCATGCTCGTCGGCCTCGCGGCCGCGCTGCTCGCGTACGTCGTGGCCTGGTTCGCCGGCGAACCACAGGTCGCCGCGGCCATCTCCATCGAGGAGACCAAGGCCGCCGCTGCCGGGGAGGCAGCCGAGCCCGAACTCGTCAGCCGGACCGTCCAGGAGACCATCGGCCTGTTGACCGCCCTGCTCGTCTACGGCGCCGCGCTCGGCGGCTTCTTCTCCATCGCGTACGCCTTCGCCCACGGCCGCCTCGGCGCCCTCGGCGCCCGCGCCACGGCCCTCGTCGTCGCGACCGCCGGATTCGTCGTCGTGTACGTGACCCCCATCCTGAAGTACCCGCCCAATCCCCCGGCCGTCGGCAACCCCGACACCATCGGCCGCCGGACCGCGCTGTACTTCACGATGATCCTGATCGCGCTGCTGGCCGTCGCGGTCGCGACGTACGCGGGCCGCGCCCTGTCACCCCGGTTGGGCGGCTGGAACGCGACCCTCGCGGGCTTCGTCGTCTACGCCGTCCTCGTAGGCGTCTCGTACGCCCTGCTGCCCCGGGTCAACGAGGTTTCCGGCGACTTCCCCGCCGACACCCTCTGGTGGTTCAGGGTGTCGTCGTTCGGCGTGCAGTTCGTCCTGTGGGCCGCCATCGGGCTGCTGTTCGGCGGCCTCACCGAGCGTTCCCTGCGCCAGGGTGTCCGCACCGAGGCGCGACCGCGTCCGGCCGGAACGGCATGACTCCCCGCTAACGGAGGGTCTCCAGGAGAGAGGTGAGGGCCGGTCCGAGCGGGACGTCGAAGGTCATCAGCGCCTCGCCGTCACCCCGGGTCGGCCCCTGGTTGATGATCGCGACGGGGATCGAGCGGGCGGCGGCGCGCCGGACGAACCGGTATCCGGACATGACGGTCAGCGAGGATCCCAGGACAAGCAGCAGACCGGCCCGCTCGGTCAGCGCGTAGCACTCCTCGACCCGAGACGGCGGCACGTTCTCGCCGAAGAACACCACGTCGGGCTTGAGCACACCGCCGCAGCTCTCGCAGTCCACCGTGCGGAACGTCTCGATCTCGTCCGCGGCCAGGACGGCGTCGCCGTCCGGGTTGATCATCGCCGAGCGGGCCCGCCAGCCGGAGTTGGCCGCGCGCAGGCGCCGGTCCAGCGCGTGCCGCGAGGTGCGATGGCCGCAGGCCAGGCAGCGCACCCGATGCAGGCTGCCGTGCAGTTCGACGACCTCGCGCGCGCCCGCCGCCTGGTGCAGGCCGTCCACGTTCTGGGTGATGATCCCGGCGACCAGGCCACGGCGCTGCAGTTCGGCGACCGCGCGATGCCCGGCGTTGGGAGCGGCGTCCACGATGTGACGCCATCCCAAGTGGCTGCGCGCCCAGTAGCGCCTGCGAGCGGCGGCGCTGCTCACGAAGGTCTGGTAGGTCATCGGCTCGGCCCTGCGCCTGCGACCGGTCTCCCCTCGGTAGTCCGGGATCCCGGACTCGGTCGACAGGCCGGCCCCGCTCAGGACCACCACCTCGCCGTCGGTCACGAGATCGGCCAGCATGCCCCACCGCTCGGCAATCGCCGCGTCGCGCACCACAGTCACGCATCCATGGTGCACGAAGCATCACACATGTCAGCCCCGCCCCTCCCCCAGCCGCACGTCGAAGATGACCTCGACCTCGTCACGCAGCTTGAGCGCCCCGAAGAACGCGGAGTAGGGGCGGATGCCCCACTCGGACTGCACCACGGTCGCCCGGCCACGGGCCCGCCCGTCCGCCAGCGCGCCCTCCACCGTGACCGGCCGCGTGACGCCCACGATCGTCAGGTCGCCCTCGACGCGGAACGCCTCGGGATCGCCCTCGACACGGGTCGACCGGAACGTGACCAGAGGGTGCTGATCCGCCTTGAGGACCTTGTCACGCATGTTCTTCTCGATCTCGACGCGGTCGGAGTCGGTGAGCGGTTTGACTCCGCCCGTGCCCTCCCGGACCCGCATCGAGGCCACCTCGGCCTCCACCGTCACCCGGCAGCCCGCCGGGTCGTCCGGCGTCACCGCCGTCTCGCCCCGCCACCGGGTGACCTCGATCGTCAGATCGTGCCCGGCCTTGGCGCCCAGCCCGGCGCGGCCGGTGAGGACCAGGAGCCGGCCGGACCTCGGCCCCAACGCGTACGTGCCCGCCTCGACGTCCATTTCGTGGGCATTCCCGCGGAACGGGCCGGAGATGTCGGCGCCGGATGACATCGTGGTGATCCAATCGTCCGAAGGAGACGGATCATGAGTGAGCCCGAGACGTTCACCGAGACATTCACCGTGCGGCCCGTCGGCGTCGTACGGTCTGTGCTGACCGACCGCACCGAGGCGCCGCGGCAGGGGCGCGAGGGCGCGCCGGACGCCTGGCTGGAGGTCGACCCGGCCGTCGCGGAGGCCCTTGACGGGGTGACGGCGGGCGACGAGGTGCTCGTCCTCACCTGGTTCCACCAGGCCGATCGCGAAACGCTGCGGGTTCACCCACGCGGGGAGACGAGCAACCCGTTGACGGGCGTGTTCGCCACGCGCTCCCCGGACCGCCCCAACCCGATCGGCCTGCACCGGGCCACGGTCCTGGAGGCCGACCCGGTCCGCGGCCTGCGTGTGCACCCGCTGGAGGCCATCGATGGCACTCCTGTCATCGACATCAAGCCGGTGCTGGACGCGGTCGAGCAGTGACAACCTTCCGAGCTCCTTTACGTTGTAGATTTAAGTGACGCTCTGAGCCCGCATGTCACGGGGTCCCCCCAGACAGATGAAGGCCCAGCGGTCGGTGCCGGCTTTGCGCCCCTCCCAACGCCGATGAAGCCGATGAATGCGATCGGCGTTTGCGAAAAGGGCGGGTGCGCGCCTCGGCGCGAAGCTCACAGGCGATCGAATCATGCGGAATTCGACGACGCGGGATTTCGCGCCGAGTGGCGGGAGACGGGCGCACGAACCGGCGAACACGCCGGAACAACCCCGTGACCGTCCGCCGCCCGGCTTCACCCACCGGCCCGACTGTGTGAGCTATTACCGGTAATCGATCAGAAACTTTCGGACTCGGACTGATATTTCGGGCCGGATTTTAGGTCCGCCGCTAACGGCCGTCAAGAGCGTCCACACAGCAGCCGAGACCGTGCGACCCGAGAAGGGTCCTCATGACGACACGGCGTTTGCCCAGGTAGAGCCGTCATCAATCCGGCCCTTCCATGGCCGGGGCCGGTCGATGCGAGCGGAGCCCCGATGAAGGCATCCGTCGCCGGGCCGACAGGCACAGCGCGCGACCCTACGGCCGGGGAGCGGATTCCCACCCGTCGGACCGGAGGAGCGGTCTGAAATTTTCGCCAATCCGGCCCGACGTATTGAGCCGGACTATCCGGCGTGCTATCACTATGGGTGTTCACATTCGGTGCGATTTCCGGGCCCTGCCAAACTTCGGGGTTCCGCGGCAATCTCAGGTATGCGCACGATTCCTCCACCCCAATCATCAGCCGAAATTGTTAACGCTATCAATGATTGGCCGCACCGGGAGAGACTCGCGCGCGAAGCCCTGTCGCGAACCGCCGGCCTTGCCGAAAGGTCCCGAGATCCCTGTTCTGGCGCCAAAGCCTCCCCCGACAACCGACCACCGGAGTAGCCATGCGTAGACATCTGATCTTGGCCTCACTGCTCGTCGTTCCACTGATCTGGCAGGCGCAGCCGGCGGCCGCGTCGGCGGTCGCCATCGACATCGACAACAGCGCCAAGTACCAGAAGATCGACGGGTTCGGCGTCTCCACCGCGTTCCGTCGCAATGAGCTGATCAAGGCCCTGCCGGAGGACAAGCAGCGGGAGATCCTCGACCTGTGGTTCAGCCGCGAGAAGGGTGCCGGGCTCAGCGTCCTCCGGCTCGGCATCGGAGCGAGGCCGGCGGGTGTCCCGTACGACCAGATGGTCTCGATCCAGCCGGAAGACCCGGGCGGCCCGGCCGCACCGCCCAAGTACGTCTGGGACGGCGACGACAACAGCCAGGTCTGGATGGCGAAGGCGGCCCGGAGATACGGGGTCGAGCGCTTCTTCGCCGACGCCTGGAGCGCCCCCGGCTACATGAAGGACAACGGCGACGCGAGGAACGGCGGCACGCTGCTGCCGGAGTGGCAGCAAGCCTACGCGAACTACCTCGTGCAGTACGCGAAGTTCTACGAGCAGGAAGGCATCAAGATCACCGACTTGGGCTTCACGAACGAGCCCGACTGGACGGCCCCCTACGAGTCCATGCGCTTCACTCCTGACCAGGCCGCCCAGTTCGTCAAGGTGCTCGGCCCGGTGGCCACGGCCGCGCACGTGAATCTGGTGTGCTGCGACTCGTTCGGCTGGAACCAGGCCAAGGCGTACACGGAGGCGATCGAGGCCGACCCCGAGGCGAGGCGCTGGGTGAAGGTCCACAGCGGGCACTCCTACGCCAGCCCCCCGACCTCCCCGCTGCCGACGGACCGGAACACCTGGATGTCGGAGTGGGGCCCCAGCGGCAACACCTGGGACGAGAAGTGGGACGACGGCAGCGGCCAGGACGGCATGACGGTCGCGCAGGCCATCAACGACGCGCTCACGCTCGGCAACGCCTCCGCCTACATCTACTGGCTGGGGGTCTCGAGCGGCTCCACCAGGGCGTTCATCAGCGTTGACACCACGAACAAGACCTACAGGGTGTCCAAGCGGCTGTGGGCGATGGCCGCCTACAGCCGGTTCATCAGACCTGGCGCGGTGCGAATCGGCGCGACGGCCTCGGACCCCGCGCTGAAGGTCTCCGCGTTCCGCAACGCCGACGGCTCCCGCGTCATCGAGATCCTCAACACGGGCACGGGCCCCGTCACCTGGGACACGATCAAGGGGCATGGCCGGGCGAGGGCGTACGTGACCGACGAGAACAACGCGGTGGTCCCCGTCGCCCTGCGCGGCAAGAGCGTGACGATCGCGCCGCGCGCCCTGACCACGATCGTCCTGGGCTGACTCGTCCCGCATCGCTGAACGAGGGCCACTCCTGCGCTCCGGCGCCGGTGGGGCCCTCGGCCGGTCCGCGCCTTCAGTTCTCGCCGTCGCGGGGCCGTACTACCGCGACGGGGCAGTGCGCGCGGTGCAGCACGGCGTGACTGACCGAGCCGATCAGCGCGCCGCGCACGCCGCCCAGCCCCCGCGACCCGACGACCACGAGGTCGGCGACGAGCGAGGCCTCGGCGAGCGCCGGGACGGGGTGGCCGCAGACCGCCGACTCGACGAGCGGGACGTCCGGGTGCTTGTCACGCCACGGCGCGAGCCGCAGCCGCGCCGCCCGGCACTCGTTGTCGAATATCTCCTGGAGTGCCGTTCCGTATCCGACCGCGAAGGGCGAGAACATCGGCATCTCCCAGGCGTACACCGCGTGCACCCGCCCGTGCCGCGCCCGGGCCTCCTCGAAGGCGAACTGCAGAGCCGCCTCCGAATGAGGTGATCCGTCGAAGCCGACGACGACCTCGTGGTACTCGTCCCGATGCGGTTTGCGCACCACCACGACAGGGACCTCCGCGTGACCGGCCAGGCCGAGGCCGACGGAGCCCAGGACCAGGCCGGAGAAGCCGCCCATCCCTCGGCTGCCGACCACCAGGGCGTCGGCACCGGCCGACCCGGTGCGCAGGGTATCGACGACCGCCCCCTCGACGAGCTCCGTGGTCAGCTCCAGACCGGGGGCGATCTCGCGGGCGCGGGCGGCGGCCGCCGCGAGCACGCCCTCGCAGAACTCGCTGTAGGACTGGGCGAATCCTTCGACGGCGTGGAACGGGTATTCGTGCGCCCACGGCTCTCGCACGTGGACGATCCTCAGGGCGGCCCCCCGGCGCCGCGCGTCGTCCGCCGCCCACTCCAGCGCCGCCGTCGCTGGGTTCGATCCGTCGACGGCGACGACGATCTGTCCGGCCATGTACTTCTCCTCCTGTGCTCAAGCGGTACGCGGGCGCGCGGGGGTTGGTGCTCCCGGCCACCATCGCACCGTGTCCGCTGCCCATGGCGCAGCAGCCGAAAGTCCTCAAGCGGAGGGACTTCCGCCCGCCCGGCTGCGCGCGGGCCCGGCGCGGAAGGCCGGAACGGCGGCGGGACCTTCGGCCCTGCCCGTGGGCCCCGGCCCGGGGATGGGATGGAAGTCGCGGGCCGCTCCCCCGAACAGAAAGGCGGCGCCCCGCGACCGGAAGGGAGGCCGCCATGCACATGAAGGTGCAGGACGTCATGACCACGGACGTCGCGTCCGTCCACGCCGGCACGCCGTTCAGGGACATCGCCGAAGTGCTGATCGCACGCGCCGTGGGCGCCGTTCCCGTCGTGGACGGGAACGGCCGCGTGATCGGCGTGGTCTCCGAGAGCGATCTGCTGCGCAAGGAGGAGTTCAGGGAGCAGTACTACCGTGAGGGCTACCGGCCGCCCCTGCGCGCGCGGCTGCGCGCCCGCCTCGGCCAGGAGGCCGGGGCGCGGACCAAGGCGGCCGGTGAGACGGCCGCCGACCTGATGACCTCCCCCGCCGTCACGGTCACCGCCGGCACGACCACGGTCGCGGCCGCCCGCCTGATGGACGAGCACGGGGTCAAGCGGCTGCCCGTCGTGGACGCCGAGGGCCGGCTGCGGGGCATCGTCAGCCGCCACGACCTGCTCAAGACGTTCGTACGCGCGGACGGCGACATCGAGCGCGAGGTGCGCGTGGAGATCCTCGACCGGAGCCTGTGGGCCGACACCTCCAGGGTGGGCGTCCACGTCCACCACGGCGTGGTGACGCTCACCGGCCAGATGGACCGGCACAGCGCCGCGCGGATCGCCGTACGCATGACGCGCAGGGTCAGCGGCGTCGTCGACGTGGTGGACGAACTGCGGTGGACGGAGGACGACGCCCCCACGTAAACCAGGCGCATTGATCACGAAAAGCGCGGATCGCGTCGAGGTTCCTCGGGGCGAGGAGGTGATCGGGCGGCCTGGACAGAGAAGCCGGGGCGGGGGTGCGCGGCCCCCGCCCCGGCTCGATGACCCACCCGTAGACGCGCCGCCGCAGGACGGCGGCCAACGAGTGTAGGGCGGTCGCCGGTCAGCCCCTCGACAGCCTGATCACGTTCCAGGAGACCGGCGGCAGCACGATCCGGAGCGGATCGCTCCGGTGGTCCGTGTTGGGCCGAGGCGCCACCCGATCGGGGTCGTCGGCGGTGTTGCGGGCGTAGACGTCCTCATGGGTGAGCGTCGTCGCCTCGGCGATCCGGACGGCGCCTCCACCCGCCCCCAGTGGACCCGCGTCGAGCTCCAGCTCCAGCGGCTCGGCCGTCGACCTGTTCACCACGAACAGCGTCGTGCCCGCCTCGTCCTGAGTGGCGACCGCGTGGAGCACGGGCACCTCGCCGAACTCGGCCGTCTCGTACGTCGGGCAGACGGGCTCGACCCGTACGACGTCGCCCCTCGCGTGCCGTGCCGCCTGCGCGAACGGGTGGAAGGTCGTCTGCCGCCAGGCCCGGCCGCCCGGCTCGGTCATGATGGGCGCGATCACGTTCACGAGCTGGGCCATGCAGGCCGCCGCGACCCGGTCGCTGTGCCGCAGCAGCGTGATGAGCAGGCTGCCGAAGGCCACGGCGTCGGCGAGGTGGTAGTGGTCCTCCAGGAGCGGCGGCGCGACCGGCCAGTCCTGCCGGGGCGCCGCGGCCTGGACGCGGCTCAGGTACCAGACGTTCCACTCGTCGAAGGAGAGGGAGATCTTCTTGCGGGAGCCGAGCCTGGCCCCCACCTGGTCGGCCGTGGAGACGACGGTGGAGATGAAGTGCTCCATGTCGTTGGCGCAGGCCAGGAAACCGCCGAGGTCGCCGTCCTTCTCCTCGTAGTAGGCGTGGCAGGAGATGTGGTCGACCAGGTCGTAGGTCTCCTCGAGGACGGTCGCCTCCCAGGTGCCGAAGGTCGGCATGGAGGAGCCGGAGCTGCCGCAGGCCACCAGCTCGAGACCGGGGTCGACCATGCGCATGGCCCGGGCGGTCTCGGCGGCGAGCCTGCCGTACTCTCGGGCGGTCTTGTGCCCGATCTGCCAGGGGCCGTCCATCTCGTTGCCCAGGCACCACATGCGGATGTCGTGCGGCTCCTTGGCCCCGTTGGCGACCCGCAGGTCCGACAGCGCGGTGCCGGACGGGATGTTGCAGTATTCGAGCAGGTCAACGGCCTCCTGCACGCCGCGGGTGCCGAGGTTGACCGCCATCATCGGCTCCAGGCCGGCCACCCGGGTCCACCGGACGAACTCGTCGACCCCGATCTCGTTGGTCTCGGTGCTGTGCCAGGCGAGGTCGAGCCGCCGCGGGCGCCGCTCGCGCGGGCCGACGCCGTCCTCCCAGCGGTAGCCGGAGACGAAGTTGCCGCCGGGGTAGCGCACGGTGGTCACGCCGAGCTCACGGGTGAGCGCGAGCACGTCGCGGCGGAACCCCTCCTCGTCCGCCGTGGGGTGGCCTGGCTCGTAGATACCGGTGTAGACGCAGCGGCCGAGGTGCTCGACGAACGTGCCGAACGTGCGGCGCCGTACGGGGGCCACCCGGTGGGCGGGATCGATGGTCAGCTGTGCCTGGAGCACGAGGATCTCCTTCAGCGGGCAGGGGGCACGCGGGCCGATTGTTAGCGTTCGCATTGTCTATGGTCAAGGTCTCGTTTCGGAAGACTCGACTATTGACTCGCCTGCTGTTATCGCTAACAGCTCTCTCGTGCTCGGATCGCACCGATGACCGCCGTCCGGCCGTTTCTTGATCTCCCGATGACCATGCCAATACGATGCCGCGCTGACGACACAGGCGATCTCGGGGGTTGGACGATGAGGTTCACGACTGCTCTGTGTGCGGCTGCCGTCCTCGCCACGGGCGCGACGGTGGGCGCCACGCCTGCCACGGCGTCCGGGGCCGGCGCGCTGCCGCGCTGCCCGCTGGTGTTCGGGCACGGGGGTTACCCCGAGGGTGCGAACGGCTGGGCGAAGGACCAGATGCGCCAGCCCAACAACATGCGGGGGCTCCACGACCAGAAGTCCTGGGGAGCCGACGGCGTCGAGGCCGACGTCCAGCTCACCAAGGAGGGGACCAAGGCCGTGATGTGGCACAACAGCACCACTCACGGGCTGACCGGCACACAGCAGAAACTCACCGGCATCTGGTGGACGTACGGCGCGGGGAACCTGGCCGGCCGCCGCATCATCCGGGGGCCGTACCAGGGCGAGCGGGTCTACTCGCTGCGGCAGTGGCTCGACCAGGCGCGCTCCCTGGGACTGGTCGCGCTCCTGGAGATCAAGCCCGAGACCAAGCCCGTCCTGACGAACCTCAAGTTCGCGGCGCAGGGATGGAAGGAGATCTCCGACCCGATCAGGGAACGCCAGGCGAAGCAGCGGATCATGGTCTACTCCAACGACCCCTGGATCCAGAGCGAGCTGGCCAAGCGTCACCCCACCCTCCTGAAGGGGTCCGCCGGCCGGTGGACCGACAGCGTCCACTGGACCGAGCCGGTTCCCTCGTGGAAGGGCAACGTGTCCCAGTGGCAGGCGGTGCTCAACCAGTCCCCCGGCAGCGTCATGACGAACTACCCCAGGGAATACCGCGCCTGGCTGCGGGGCAAGTGCCGCTAGGGAATGTCCGACATCCCGCCGGGCATGCTCTCAGTCAAGGAACCTCTCGTGGCGGGAGTGCGCATCGTGACTGGCGGTGTAACAAACGGCCGGCCGGGCCGGGCCCGATGGGCGCCCGCCGTGCTGGCCGCGCTCGGCCTGCTGGCGGGCGCGTGCGGAACCGGCCCGGGAACCGTCCAGCGGAGCGGCGCGGGAACCGTCCAGCGGAGCAGCCCGGTGGCCACCACCCCCACCCCCTCCGCGGGTGCCCTCGTGGCGGGCCGCTACCAGCCGCTGTGGCCGTTCGCGGACGAGAAACAGGTGCGGGACTGGCAGGAGAGCTACCGCTCGGGCGGCCACCAGCCCTGGCACCTGGACGCGGAACGGACCGCGCTCTCCTTCACCCAGGGGTTCCTAGGCTTCACAGGCGTCGACCAGGTGGTCAAGCGTACGGTGACCGGCGGGGACGCCCGCGTCTCGGTCGGCATCCGCGGCGAGGGCGGCGGACGGCCCGGCATCGCCGCCGTCATCCACCTGGTCAGGTTCGGCACCGGGCCGGACGCGCCATGGGAGGTGGTGGGCACCGACGACACCACCTTCTCCCTCACCACTCCCAGGTACGGCGCTCTCGTGTCCTCACCCGTCACGGTGGGCGGGAGGATCACCGGAGTGGACGAGAGCGTCCGGGTGCACGTGCGCGCGACCGGGACCGCCCGCCCCCTCGGCGAGCGCTGCTGCGTCTCGGCCGGAGGGGACGACGTCCCCTGGTCCGCCGCGGTGACCTTCCGCGCGGCCCCGGGCCGGACGCTCACCCTCGTCGCCAGCACCGGCGGTCACGTGGCGGAGGTCGAGCGCTTCACCGTCACCGGCGTCCGGGTCGCGCAGTAGGTTCACACGCCGGGCCTACGTGGCGTGGACGACGACGCTGCCGTGGGCCGCGTCACCCGCTCCGTTCTGGTAGATCACGTCGCCGGTCCTCTCGTCCCAGATCCGGACGGCGAAGCGGTCCACGCCGTCACCGTCGCGGGTGTCGCCGTCGCGGGCGACGACCTCGAAGCCGTACCGCCCGGCGCCGCCGATCGTCCCGATGCCGCGGTAGCGGACCTCCCCGCCCGAGACCACGAGCCAGTCGTACGCCGTGGACTGGAAGCTCAGGCGCCCGGCCTGGAACGAGAAGGACGTGTTCCCGATCGGGACCGCGTAGTCCTTCCCGGCCGCGTTCTTCGCGTACTTGGCCACGAACCCGAAGGTGGCCATGCCGGTCAGCGCGGGGTTGGCGCGGTAGGCGCCGGAGGGCGAGTCGATCCAGCCGCCGCCGGTGACGAAGCCGGCGTCCCGGTCGTACACGACCACCGGACGGCCGGTCGCCGTGGCGGTCGCCCCGTCGTCGTCGGCGACGGCGACAGCGGGCTCGTGGACGCCCGGCTTCGCGTAGGTGTGCCGGGCCGTGCACGTCCCGCCGGCGACCGCGCCGGACGAGGTGGTCCCGTCCTTCCAGTCCACCGCGCAGGTGAGTTCGTCGTTCGCGCCCCGGTCGCCGGCCGGGGCCGAGAGGGTCACGCGCGTGCCGGCCTCGACCGGGCCGGCGGGCGTGACGACGTCCCCGGCCTCGGGGGTGGCGTTGGCGACGGTCACCTTCGCGGTGTCGCGGCTGCGGCCGGAGGTCAGCGTGACGGTGTAGGTCCCGTCGTCATCGCAGGTGACTGCGGTCTCGGCGGCGCCGGGATCCGAGAAGGAGCAGGTCGCGCCGGAGTCGACGCCCTCACCGGGCTCGTAGCTCCACTTGGCCGCGCCGCTGGCCGACCCGGCCAGCCGGATCGGTGAGCCCTCGCTGCCCTTGGCGTCCGGCCCGGCGTTCGCGACCGACACCGGGCCGACGCTCTCCAGCGTCGGCACGACCTTCTTGATCAGGCCGTTCTCGTCGAACTCCATCCGGTCGATCGTGGTCTCCCGGTGGGTGCCGTCGCCGCCGGGGACGGCGAAGCGGTGATAGGCGATGTACCAGTCGTCGGTGCCCGGCACCCGTACGACGGAGTGGTGGCCGGTGCCCTTGATCCCGAGGGACGGGTCCTTCTGCAGGATCACGCCCTGCTTGGTCCACGGGCCGAGCGGCGAGGCGCCGGTGGCGTACGCGACCTGGTAGTTCTCGTCGCGCGTGTCGTTCTCCGACCACATGAAGTAGTAGATCCCGCCGCGCTTGAAGACGAACGAGCCCTCGTTGTAGCCGCTCGGTCTGTACGTCTTCACCTTGGCGGGGTCGAACGACACCATGTCGTCGTTCAGCGGCACCTGGTAGGAGTTGCCGTTGCCCCAGTAGAGGTACGCCCGGCCGTCGTCGTCGACGAACACGTCGGAGTCGATCATCTGGCCGCTGTAGGTCCCGGCCGCCACCAGCGGCTTGCCCAGGGCGTCCCTGAACGGCCCGGTCGGCGAGTCGGACACGGCGACGCCGAGGTGCTTGCCGGTGTTGCCGGTGGCCATGCCGCCGCTGAAGTAGAAGTAGTACGTGCCATTCCGCTCGGCGATCGTCGGCGCCCAGGCGCTGTTGTCGGCCCAGGTCACGTCGGGTCCGAGGTCGAGGACGACGCCGTGGTCGGTCCAGTGGACCAGGTCCTTGGACGAGAACGCGTGGAACTGCGTGCCGCTCCAGCCGGCGAAGCCGTCGGTGGTCGGATACATGTAGAACGTGTCGCCGAACACGGTGATGTTCGGGTCGGCGTACAGGCCGGGGATCACGGGGCTCTTCATCACCCGTGCCTCGACCGTCCAGGTCCGCCGGGCGCCGTCGGAGCCGGTGACGGTGTAGGTGACCGGCTCGGACAGGTCGCGCACGGTGCCGGAGGCCGGGCTGATGCTCGCCCCCGGGACCAGCGTGAACGCGGGCGCGAGCCGGGTGAGGTCGGTGCCCTCCTTCACCGGCAGGACGATCCTGCCGTTCGTGCCGTCCACGATCGCCGGGACCTTGAGCTCGGGCAGCGTGGCCGCGCCGACGGCCGCCGTGTTGCCGGAGACCTGGAGCACCTCGGTCGCCGACAGCGCGTGGTCGTAGATCCGGAAGTCGTCCACCTCACCGGCGAAGTAGGGGTCGGCCGCGTAGAGCGACTTCCCGATGTATCCCGTGTAGTCCTTGGTCGCGTCGTACAGGTCGGAGGGCTTGACCGGCACGTCGGTCGCCCGCGCCACCTCGGTGCCGTCGAGGTACATGACGGCCGTCCTGCTGTCGCCGTCGACGGTCACCGCGACGTGCTTCCAGGCGCCGCCCGGCAGGGCCGGCCCCCCGGACAGCTTCGACTCGGCCTGCCAGCCGCCGGTCGTGATCGCCGAGTAGAGGATCTTGCTGCCGTTGTACGGCGAGGCGAACAGGTATCTGGTGCTGTCCGGGCCGAGGCCGTACAGCCACTGGTTCACTGTCGTGGAGGCGTTCCACTTCACGTACGTGGCGACGGTGACGCCGCTGCGGCCCTTCAGCACGCCGTTCGGGATCTTCACGTACGGCGCGGTCGTGGAGGAGGACGATCCTCCGGCCATCTTGAACGAGCCGCCCTCGACACCCTGGCCGAAGGCGGGCGTCCGCTCGTAGCCGCCGTCGTTGCCGTGGCCCGAGGCGTCGTGGACGACGGTGCCGCCCGTCTCGTCGAACGTGTACCGCAGCAGCAGGCCGGACGGATCCGCCGCGCCGGCCGCGTGCGCCGGGGTCACGAGCGGGCCCGCCACCAGGGACAGCGCGGCGACGGCCGCGAGGGCGAGGCGAGGGGAGCGAGGGAGGCGTCGTGGGGGGGTGGTGCGGCTGTGCATCGTCTCTCCCGCCGGCGGCTCGGGACCACCGGGCCTTGTTGGGCCTTGTTAACGCTAACATCACGAGACCCACGCCGCCCCCGTACGTGTCGGGGGCGGGTGAATCGGTCTCGTGAGTGTCAACCGCGGGGCGGCTGATCGTCAAGACCCCGCGTGAGGCCCGGGTGTCAGCGACCCCGGCGGATCCACTCCTCGAGGTGCGGCAGCTCCGCGCCGATCGTCGTACTGTCGCCGTGGCCGGTGTGGACGACCGTCTCGGGCGGCAGGACCAGCAGGCGGTCGCGGATCGAGTCGATGATCACACCGAAGTCGGAGAACGAGCGCCCGGTCGCGCCGGGACCGCCCTGGAACAGGGTGTCGCCGGTGAAGACGACGCCCAGGTCGGGCGCGTGGAAGCAGCAGGCGCCGGGAGCGTGCCCGGGAGTGTGGAGCACTTCGAGGCGGGTTCCGGCGACCTCGATGACCTGCCCGTCGGACAGCGTGCCGCCGGGCTCGCGATCGGGGTGGGTGAGCCGCCAGACCGGCAGGTCGGCCGGGTGCAGCAGGACGGGCGCCCCGGTGGCCTCCGACAGGTCCGGCGCGACCCGCACATGGTCGTCGTGGGCGTGGGTGGCGAGGATGGCCAGGACGCGCCGGCCCGCGATCACGTCCGTGATCGCCTTGACGTCGTGGGGCGCGTCGAACACCACGCACTCGGCGTCGTCGCCGAGCACCCACACGTTGTTGTCGACGTCGAAGGTCTGGCCGTCCAGGCTGAAGGTGCCCGACGTGACGGCATGGTCGATACGGGCACTCACTTGATCACCACCGTGCGGAACATGCCCTTATTCTGCACACGGTTTCCCAGGAGTCACGACCGGGGGTCACGGCCCCTGCCGTTGGTCCTCGGCCGTCCGCGAGGGCTTGGGCGGCAGCACCGGCTCCAGACGGAACATCCCGGCCGACACCTCCTCGTGCGGGGGCGCGGCCCCCCGCCTGCCCGCGACCGCCACGAGCACGTCGGTCACGGTGACGAGACCCTGCAGGGTGCCGGAGGCCCCGATGACCGGGACGACGTCCACCCCCGACTCCAGCATCACGGCCGCAACGGCGGGGAGCTGCGCGTCGGGCGCCACGTGCGGGCATCTGCGCCCGCTCAGCAACTGGCGCACCTGGCTGCTCGACTGCTCCGCCGGCCCGCCCGACCAGTGGGCCGCGATGTCCTCCCGCGTGAGCACGCCGATGATGCGGGAATTGGAATCCACCACGGGCAGGTGATGCATCGACCCGCGGCGCATGAGTTCCCAAGCCATGAGCGGCGACTCGTCCGGCTTCACGGTCACGAGCACCCTGCTCATCACGTCGGCGGCGGTCATGGCTTCTACGGTCATCGTTCCTCCCCGCGGGGCGGCGCGCCCTGGATCGGGCCACCTCTATCCGACCACCCGGGCGCGGGCGCCGCACGGGCCCAAAGACCCGACCGCCGGGGACCTCCGGCACCTGCCCGTACGGCCCGGGCGGCGGTGGAATGACCGTGCGGTGACCACGACGGAGACAGACGGGGGAGGTGGGCCATGCTGGCCGGTGAGGTCATGAGCAGCCCGGCGATCACCTTGCGCCGCGACGACTCCGTGCGGCGGGCGATCCGGGTGCTGTACGACCACGACATCACGGCCGCCCCCGTGCTCGGGGAGCACGGCGAACTGGTCGGGATGGTCAGCGAGATCGACCTGCTGTGCGGCGCGTTCGCGCCGGGCGTCTCGGCGCCCCGCGCCGTGGGAGACGTCATGTCGCGCCAGGTGAGCACGGTCGAGGACACCACGGACGCGCGGGTGCTGACGGACCTCATGATCGCGAAGAGGGTCAAGAGCGTGCCGGTGCTGCGCGACGAGCGGGTCGTCGGGATGGTCAGCCGCCGCGACCTCATGGCGCTGCTGGCCAGGTCGGACGACGAGCTGCGCGAGGCCGTCCTGGCCGCTCTGCGCGAGCGCTACCCCTCCGAGACGTCCTGGGAGGTGATCGTGCGCGACGGCGAGATCGACCTGCACGGTCCCGAGGGCCAGGGCCCCGGGCACGTGGCCGACCTGCTCGAGCGGACCGTCCCGGGAGTGCGGCCGGCCCGCCTCCTCCGGTGACTCACCGCCCTGCCTCCGCCTCTCACGACCGGGCCCCTCTCACCACGGCGACCGGGCAGTGCGCGTGGGCGAGCACGGCGCGGCTCACCGAGCCGAGCACGGCCGCGGTGAAGGCGTTGCGTCCGTGGGAGCCGACGACGAGCAGGACGGCCCGGGACGACGCCTCGATGAGTGCGGAGACCGGATGGGCGCGGACCATGTCCAGCTCGGTCTTGACCTCGGCGTACCCGCCCTGCCACGGCTGCAGCTCGCCGCGCGCGTAGTCCTCCGCGGCCCGCCGCATGTCGTCCAGGTCCGTGGCGATCACGGGCCCGTACGGCACCGGCGGCTCCCAGGCGCAGACGATCCGCACCCGGTGGCCGCGCAGCCGCGCCTCCTCGAACGCGTACGCCAGGGCGGGCCCGGACGCCTCCGAGCAGTCGAACCCCACCACGATCTCGGCCACCGCCTCCGGGGGCGCCGGCCGTACGACGACGACCGGCACGGCCACGTGCCCGGCGACCTGGTTGCCCACCGACCCGAGCAGCATGCCGGGGAAGCCGCCCGCGCCGTGGCTGCCGAGCACCACTTCGGCGGCACGGGCGGCCTGGTCCCGCAGGACGCGGCCGGGACGTCCCTCGGCCAGTTCCGTCGTCACGTCGAGGCCGGGCCGCCGGTCCCGGGCGACCCGCTCGGCGTGGTCGAGGAGCTGCCGCCCGGAGGGCGCCAGCCTGTCGTAGCTGTCGGGGATGGGATAGCGCGGGACGTCGTACGGCAGGCGCTCGACGGCGTGGACCACCCGCAGGGGCAGGCCCCGCAGGCCGGCGTGGTCGGCCGCCCACTCCACCGCCCGGATCGCCCCGGCGGACCCGTCGGTGCCGGCGACGACCGGATCGACGACGGGATCGACGACCGGATCACTGATCGGCTCGGTCATGGCGCGATGCCTCCTCACGGCGTCTCCTCACGGCGTCTCCTCACGGCGTCGACGGCAGCGGGACGCTCCAGCACAGGCGTGTTCCCCCCGCGGCGCTGGCCTCGGCGGCGCACGACCCGCCCAGGCTCTCGGCGCGCTCGCTCAGGTTGCGCAGGCCGCTGCGGCGTCCCCGCGCCGGGATGCCGACCCCGTCGTCCTCCACGAGCAGGGTCAGCCGGTCCTTGTCCAGGCGCACGGTGACGGCGGCGCGGGTGGCGTGGGCGTGCCGCACCACGTTGGAGATCGCCTCCCGCGCCACGGCCAGCAGGTGCTCCCCGACCGGGGCGGGCACGCGGGTGTCGAGCTGCCCGTCCATGCACAGGGCCGGCAGAAAGCCGAGGGGTCCCCGTGCGCCCTCGACCAGCTCGACGAGCCGGGCGCGCAGCCCGGGGGCGCCGGCCGGGGCCCGCAGGGCGAAGATCGTGGAGCGGATCTGCCGGATCGTGCCGTCGAGTTCGTCGATGGCGGTTCGCAGCCGCGCGGCCGCCTCCGGGTGCTCCACCAGCCGCGCGGCGCCGGTGAGCGTCATCGCGACCGCGAACAGCCGTTGGATGACCACGTCGTGCAGGTCCTTGGCGATGCGGTCGCGGTCCTCCAGCAGGCCGAGCCGCTCGGCGTCCCTGCGCGCCTCGTCCAGTTCGATCGCGACGGCCGCGTGCCCGGCGAAGGAGTGGACCATGCACACCTCCGCTCGGCTGAACGGGACACGGCCGGGCCGTCTGCCCAGCGACAGCACCCCGCGCACCGCTCCCGGGGCCCCCAGCGGCACGGCGCACGCCGCTCCCGTCTCCCCGGCCGCCGCGAGGAGGTCGGTGTCCCCCAGGTCGGTGTCATTCAGGTCGGTGACCACTCGGGGCTCCGCGCAGACGAACGCCTGCCCGGCCAGCGAGCCCTCGACGGGCAGGCGGCGCCCCCGGGCCGGGCCGGGCACGCCGTCCGCGATCGCGACCCGCAACGTCCGGCCGCCGTCCTCCGGCAGCAGGATCGCCACGGCGTCGGCGCCGGCCATCCGCCGGGCACGGCGGGCGATCAGAGTCAGCACCTGCGGCGTCTCGGCGCCGGACAGCAGGCTCCTCGTGATCTCCGCCGACGCCTGCAGCCAGGTCTCCCTGCGGCGGGTGTCCTCGTACAGGCGGGCGTTCTCGATCGCCACCCCGGCGGCGCTGGCGAGGGCCACGACGATCGCCTCGTCGTCCTCGTCGAACTCCCCTCCCCCGCGTTTCTCCGTCAGGTAGAGGTTGCCGAACACCCGGCCCCGGACCCGTACGGGCACGCCGAGGAAGCCCGCCATCGGGGGATGGCCGGGCGGGAAGCCGTACGACTCGGGATGGTCGCAGATACGGGGCAGCCGCAGGGGCCGGGGTTCCTTGATCAGCAGCCCGAGCAGGCCCAGACCGTGCGGCCAGTGCTCGATCCCGGCGATCTCCTCCTCGCTCAGCCCCGCCGGGACGAAGCGGGCGAGGGTGTTGTCCTCCCCGATCACGCCGAGCGCGCCGTATCTGGCGTCGACCAGCGTGGCGGCGGTCTCGACGATCCGGCGCAGCACGGTCTCCAGATCGAGGTCCCCGCCCACCGAGACGACCGCCTCCAGCAACGCGTGGACCCGGTCACGCGTCGACAGGACCGCCTGCAGCCTCGTGTGCAGTTCGGCCAGCAACCCGTCCAGGTGCGTCTGCGGGATCATGGTCCGCTCCCCCGTCGGCGCCACGCATGGCCCCCCAGTTGGAGTGTCGCAAACCAGGGCACTCCGGGCTCCTGTTCTTTGCCATGTCGCAACCGGCTTCTTACGCTCCGTATGCGCCCACCCGCCGCCGGCCACGGACATACTCGGATAGAGCCGAATCGGAACGCGGGGGTGCGCCATGAACGAGCCGCGTGACGGCGTCATCCGGGTCGCCTGGCACGGAGCCGACCGGTTCGACGTCCGGATCCGGCGCCACGTTGTCCGCGCCGACCAGCCCAAGGACGTCGGCGGGAGCGACACCGGCCCCACTCCGGCCGAGCTGTTCGTGGGCAGCGTGGCCGCCGGTGTCGCCTGCTGCGCCGAACGCTACCTGCGCCAGCGCCAGCTGCCCGCCGGGGTGGGCGTGACCGCGCGCTACGGCCTGGGCGTCTGCCCCGGGCGGATCGACTCCATCGAGCTGTCGGTGGAGGCTCCCGGCCTGCCCGCGGGGCTGCGTGCCTCGTTCCTGTCGGTCCTGGAGCACTGCGCCGTGTGCACCACGCTGCGGGTGCCGCCGCGGCTCACGTTCGAGGTCCGCCAGGCCGTTCCCGAGACAGCCGTTCCCGCAGTTCATCGGCCGTACGGCGGACCGCGGCCAGGACCGGCGCGGTCATCGGGGCCCCAGGGGTGAAGTCGCCGCCCTCGATGCCGGCGACGACCAGCTCGTCCGGCAGGCGGCCGAGGGCGCGTCCCAGCTCGACGGCGTCGGCCAGCCCGAGAGAGTGAGACCCGGCCCGCACGGGCGGGCGCAGAGGCATTTGCAGGGGCATGTGTACGGTGCCGGGCGGAGCACCGGAGGAGACCGCGTCGACCACGATCGCGAGCGCCGCGCCCGACCACGCCTCGATCAGCGCCGCCGGGTCTCCGGAGTTCTCCACCACCGCGACGGACGGCGGCAGCGTGCCCCTCAGCAGCCGGGCGACCTCCAGGCCCGCCGCGTCGTCGCCGCGCAGATCGCTCCCGAGGCCGATGACCACGCTTTCACCCACGGTTCACCCGGAAGTCGAGGAAGTGGGCCGAGCAGGAGATGCAGGGGTCGTGGTTGCGTATCGCCTTCTCACAGAGACCGGCCAGTTCGTCCTCGGGCAGGGTGAGGCGCGGCGCCAGCAGGTCGCGCAGGTCCGCCTCGATGCGTGCCTGGTTCTGCGCGGTGGGCGGCACGATGTCGGCCTCGGCGACCAGTCCGCCGTCGTCGAGCCGGTAGCGATGGTAGAGCGTGCCGCGCGGGGCCTCCGACGCGCCGTGGCCGACGCCCGGCCGGGGCTCGACCGGCACGCACGGGCGCTCCGGCTCGGCGTACCCGTCGAGGAGGCGCAGCGCCTCGTCGCACGCGTGCAGGATCTCCACGGACCGCACGACGATGCCGCGGTAGGGGTTGCGGCAGACGCGGCCGAGTCCTGCGGCGGCGGCCGCCTCCCGGGCGAGCGGGGACAGCCGCGCCGAGTTGAGCGCGTAGCGGGCCAGGGGGCCGGTGAGGTAGCCGGTCGCGCCGTCGAGGCGGGCGTGCAGCGCAGTGGAGTGCGGCACCTGTTCCTCGATCACGTGGTCCGGCCACCGCGCCACCTCGAAGCCGGAGGCCGGGCCGTATCCGTCGCCGGTGACGACCGTGCCGGACAGGATGGCGTACTCGCCGGGGTGGCGCAGCGCGAGGAACCGGTAGTCGTGCTCGACGTCGGGGAAGTCGAACCCGGCCACCCAGGCGACGGTGGCGAGGGCGTGGTCGCGGGCGCGGCGCAGCCGCTCGGCGACGGCGGCGAGCTCGCGCCGGGCGGGCACCCGGTAGAAGCCGCCCACTTTGACGTTGACGGGGTGGATGGGCCGCCCGCCGATCGCGGTGATCAGCTCGTTGCCCGCCTTCTTCAGTTCGAGCCCGCGCTCCACCAGGTCGCGGCGGTCGGCGGCCATCGCGACGCCGCTGTCGTAGCCGAGGAAGTCGGGCGCGTGCAGCAGGTAGACGTGCAGCGCGTGCGACTCGATCCACTCGCCGTAGTACAGCAGCAGCCGCAGGTCGCGCAGCGGCCCGGTGACCTCGGCACCGCAGGCCGCCTCGATCGCCTGGCAGGCGCTCATCTGGTACGCGACGGGACAGATGCCGCAGATGCGGGCGGTGATGTCGGGCGGCTCGGTGTGGCCCCGGCCCCGCAGCATCGCCTCGAAGAACCGGGGGGGCTCGTAGATCCGCAGCTCCAGGCCGGTGATCCGGCCGTCGCGGGCGTGCACCACCAGCGCGCCCTCGCCCTCGACCCGGGTCAGCGCCCCGATCCGCACCGTCTTGTGCGTCACTCCTCCTCCCCGGACTCCTGCGCCTCCTCCGCCGCCCTCCGGAACGGCTCGGTGGTGGCGTGGTAGGTCCGATAGATCCGCACCAGCTCGGGGGTGCTCATCCCGAGGCCGCGCATCCAGTGGTTCAGCGAGGCGTGATTGGGGCTCTCCATCGGCCCGAAGCAGCCGTAGCAGCCCCGGTTGAACGTCGGGCACAGCGCCCCGCAGCCCGCCTGGGTGACCGGCCCCAGGCAGGGGGTGCCGTGCGCGACCATCACGCAGGCGTTGCCCCTGGCCTTGCACTCCACGCACACGCTGTGCGCGGGCACGACCGGCCGCCGCCCGGCGAGGAACGCCGAGATCACTTCGAGCAGCTGGTGCTTGTCCGGCGGGCAGCCGCGCAGCTCGAAGTCGACCGGCACGTGTGCGGCGACGGGGGTCGAGCGGTCCAGGGTGGCGATGTAGTCGGGCCGGGCGTAGACGACCGCGGCGAACTCCTTGACGTCGGCGAAGTCGCGCAGCGCCTGGATGCCCCCGGCGGTGGCGCACGCGCCGATCGTGACCAGGCGCTTCGACACGCGCCGCACGTGCCTGATCCGCTCCAGGTCCTCGGGCGTGGTGATCGACCCCTCCACGAGCGACAGGTCGTACGGGCCGGGCCCGGGGGCGCTGGACGCCTCCAGGAAGTAGGCGATCTCCACCCGGGCCGCCACGGAGAGCAGCTCGTCCTCGCAGTCGAGGAACGTGAGCTGGCACCCGTCGCACGAGGCGAACTTCCACACGGCCAGCCGAGGCACCCTGTCCACCACCGCGCCCCCTCACAGCTCCGGGACGGCGAGCATCGGCGCCGCGCGGTCGTACCGCAGCACCGGCCCGTCCTCGCATACGAACAGCGGGCCGAACTGGCAGTGGCCGCAGCGGGCCACCGCGCACTTCATGTTCCGCTCCAGCGACAGCTCTACCCGGCCGGGGGCGACGCCGCGCCGCACCAGCTCCGCCGCCGTGTTCCTCATCATGGCCTCGGGCCCGCACACGAAGGCGCACGTGCGGCGCGGCTCGAAGACGATCCGGTCGATCAGCCGGGTGACCAGACCGACCGGCCCGCGCCAGGCGTGGTCGGGGTGGTCCACGATCACCCTGACGTCGGCACCCTGCCGGGTCCAGCGGGCCAGGTCCCCCGGATAGAGGAGCAAGTCGGGAGCCCGGCTGCCGACGATCACACTGATCCGGCCGCACCGGTCCCGCAGCAGCGCCCGCACGAGCGGCCGCAGCGGGGCCAGGCCCAGCCCGCCCGCGGCCACCACCACGTCGAGGCCGGCCGCGGCGCGCAGCCCCCAGCCCTGGCCGTACGGCCCGCGCACGCCGACGACGTCGCCGGGCCGCTTGCCGCACAGGGCGGCGCTGACCGCGCCCACGGCCCTGATCGTCTGCGTGTAACCGCCGGACCGGGCCCGCCCGCTGATCGAGACCGCGATCTCCCCCACGCCGGGGGCGTACAGCATGGTGAACTGGCCGGGGTGGAACTGCGGGCACTCTCCGCGCAGCGGCTCCAGCGTGAGGGTCACGGTGTCGACCCGGTCGGGCCGGCAGGACCGCACGCGGTAGAGCGCCGGCGTCATCGGGTGCGGGCCGCCGATCATGGCAGGTTCGCCAGCTCCTCGGTGACGTCGATGCCGACGGGGCACCAGGTGATGCAGCGCCCGCAGCCGACGCAGCCGGACATGCCGAACTGGTCGATCCAGGTCGAGAACTTGTGGGTGAGCCACTGACGGTAGCGGCCGGCGTTCGAGCCGCGCACGGGCGTCCCGTTGACCTCGGAGAAGTCCAGCGTGAAGCAGGAGTCCCAGCGCTCGATCCGCTCGGCCGTGCCGTCGGTGAACGACGTGGCGTCCTCGACCGTGGTGCAGAAGCAGGTGGGGCAGACCATCGTGCAGTTGGTGCAGGTGAGGCAGCGCGCGCCGACCTGCGTCCAGCGCGGCGAGTCGTGCGCCGACAGCCGTTCCTGGATGCCCTCGGTCTCCACGTGGCGGCCCATGTGCTCGGCGGCGTCGCGGGACACCTCGGCGGAGGCCGCCAGGTCTTCGGCCGAGGCGGGCCGGCGCGGCAGCGCCGCGACGATCTGCTCGCCCCTCTCGCTGCCGGTCTCCACCACGAACCGGTGCGGCGCGGCCAGCTCGGTGAGGGCGAGGTCGAACCCGGTGGTGGCCCGGGGGCCTGTGTGCATGGAGACGCAGAAGCACGTGCCGCCGGGCACGGCGCAGTTGACCGCGACCAGCAGCAGGGCCCGCCGCCGCCGAAGGTAGGCCGGATCGGGGTGCCTGCCACCGAGGAAGACCCGGTCCTGCACGGCGATCGCGGCCAGGTCGCAGGCCCGTACGCCGAGCAGGGCGACCCGCGGGGCGTCCTCCTCCGCCTCCTCGACCTGTTCGCCGCGCATCCGGAACAGCGTCTGCCGGGGCGGCTGGGTGTAGCTCTTGGCGGAGTCGGGGCTCGCCGCGAATGAGAAGACCATCTCGCCGGCGCCTTCGGCCAGGCGGTAGCGCCCGGGCTCCTGGACGTCGGTCCAGCCCCTGGCCAGCCGGTCGGCCGACGCGATCTCCTCGAAGCGGATGACGCGCTCGCGCACCACCGGGCCCACGACGGCGTAACCCCGGGCCCGCAGCTCGCCGACCAGGGGTTCGAGAGAATCGATCACGACGGCGTCCACGGCGTCCCCCTCCGCCCGTTCGCCCTTCCCGCTTACAGTACGGCCGCCCGCGGGCCGATCAGCAGGGACGAAAGTCCCACAGGGGAGGATTCAGGGGAAGATTCAGCGGAGCCGGCCGACGCCGCCGAGGACGTAGCCGCCCTTGCTGTGCTCGATGAAGTCGCTGTCGTTGCGCCAGTCGGCCACGTCGACCAGCCCCGGCTCGACCGGCTCGAACCCCGTGAAGAACCGGGCGATGTGCTCGGGCGTGCGGTCGCGCAGCGCGGCCGTGGACTTCTCGTACACGGCTCGGGTCTCGGTGATCGTGCCCTCGCTCAGGCGGCCCTGGGTGCCGTGGGAGATGACGAGGTAGCTGCCGGGGGCCATGCGCTCGCGGAAGTAGGAGACCACGCGCTCGGCGTCGTCGTCGTCCACGAAGTGCAGCACGGCGACGAACAGCACGGCCACCGGCTTGCTGAAGTCGATCAGCTCCTTGGTGATCGGGCTTTCGACGATCGTGTCCGGGTCGCGCATGTCGGCGTGCACCACGCCCGTACGGCCGCCGCCGGTGAGCAGCGCCCGGCCGTGCGCGGCGACGATGGGGTCGTTGTCGACGTAGACGACGGTCGCCTCGGGATCGACCTCGTGGGCGACCTCGTGGACGTTGCCCTGTGTGGGGATGCCGGTGCCGAGGTCGAGGAACTGCCGGATGCCCGCCTCGCTGAGGAAGCGGACGGCGCGGCCGAGGAACTCCCGGTTCTGCCTGATCACCAGGCGGCCGTCGGAGCCGACCAGTTCGAGCAGTTTCTCGGCGGCGGCCCTGTCGACCGCGAAGTTGTCCTTGCCGCCCAGCCACCAGTCGTAGATCCGCGCCACACTCGGCGTGGAGAAGTCGATGGCCTTCAGCGCTTCCTCGTCCCGGCTCACGCGATCTCCTCGTCTCCCTTTTCGTGAACGATCTTAGGGGCATGAAACTTTCACCCGTGTGCCGGGATGACGGACCGCGCCCCGCCCGTGCCCATGACATCCGTCCGCGGCCATGGTGACAATCCTGAGGCGACGTTCATCGAATCGGCAGAGGAGAGGGAATGGCACGGCTCTTTTTTTCGGGCAGGCATGAAACCGGTTTCAGACGCGCGCGGGCCGTCGTGATCGCCGCGGCCGCGCTGGCCGGCACCGCGGCGATCGCCACGCCCGCGAACGCGGCCTCGGCGTCCTGCGCGGTCGTCTTCGACACCGGCTCGCACTACGTGACGGGGTTCACGGTGCCCGGACACGTGGTCAACACCGGCACGACCGCCTTCACCGGGTGGCGGATCTCCTGGACGTTCACCGGCGACGAGAAGCTCTTCTCGCTGCTGACCACCAAGTGGACCCAGACCGGGCAGAGCGTCACCGCCGGCAACGTGTCCTGGAACGGCACCGTCAACCCGGGAGGCGCCGTCACGATCACCGCGGTCGGCAGCTCGACGAACGGCGTGTTCGGGGTGACCGGCCTGACCTGCACGCCGCTGTAGCCGGCGACTGTAACCGGCGACCCGTCACACCCGGGAGACGGCGGCCCGGTAGTCGCCGGCGATGCGGGCCGCGACGGCCAGCAGCGGATCGACCAGGCGGGGCAGCTCGCGCACCCGCCTGGAGGAGACCACGATGCCGACGGCCGCGACGGGCCGGTCCCCGACCAGCACCGGCGCGGCCGCCGAGCAGGAGCCGAGCGTCATCTCCTCGTGCGTCGTCGCGTACCCCTGGGCGCGCACCTGGGCCAGCTCGCGGGCCAGGCGGCCCGGCTCGGTGATGGTGTGCGGGGTCGGCCGCTCCAGCGGCCGGGACAGATAGGAGCCGACGAACCAGCCCGGCTCGAAGGCCAGCAGCGCCTTACCGACGCCGGTCGGGTGCATGGGCAGGCGCGAGCCGGTCCGCGACACGATCGGCACGGCCCGCTTGCCGTACACCTTGTCCACGTAGAGCACCTCGACCCCGTCGCGCACCGCGAGGTGGACGTTCTCCCCTGTGCCGCCGAACAGCTCCTGCAGCCAGGGGTGCGCCACCTCCTGCAGCGGGTCGGGGGCGAGCTGTCCCAGCTCCCACAGGCGACGGCCGATCTGGTAGCGCCCGTCGGCGCCGCGGCGCAGGGCGTGCCACTCCTCCAGCTCCGCGACGAGCCGGTGGACGGTGCTCAACGCCATGCCGGTCCGTCCGGCGATCTCCGTCAGCGTGAGCCGCGGATGGTGGGCGTCGAAGGCGCCGAGAATGGCCAGCACCCGGGAGGTCACGGAACGCCCCAGGTCGCGTGCGCCGCCGGCCATGTGACCCCTTCTTCCACTCAGTAGAAGCAAAGCCTACGCGGCACGGCGGATGCTCCCGATGCTTGACCCATGCGAACTCAGGTCGGGATCATCGGGGCCGGACCGGCCGGCCTGCTGCTCTCCCATCTGCTCCATCTGCGCGGGATCGAGTCCGTGGTGCTCGAACGCCGCAGCAGGGAGTACGTAGAGCGGCGGGTGCGGGCGGGTGTGCTCGAACAGGGCACGGTGGACACACTCGTCGAGGCGGGCGTGGGCGAGCGAATGAAGCGGGAGGGCCTGCCCCACCACGGCATCGAGCTGCGGTACGGCGGAGCGGGCCACCGCGTCGCCTTCGAGCGGCTGGTGCCCGGCCGCTGCATAACCGTGTACGGCCAGCAGGAGGTCGTCAAGGACCTGATCGCGGCACGGCTGGCGGCCGGGGGCGACGTCCGTTTCGAGGTGGACGACGTGGCGGTGCACGACGCGGCGACCGACCGGCCGTACCTCACCTTCACCGAGGCGGACGGCACGGAGGGGCGGCTGGACTGCGACGTGATCGCGGGGTGCGACGGCTTCCACGGCGTGTCCCGGCCGTCGATTCCCGAGGGCGTGCTGACCGAGTATCGCCGCGACTATCCCTTCGCCTGGCTCGGCATCCTCGCGAAAGTGAAGCCGTCGTCGGAAGAGCTGATCTACGCGCGGACCGAGCGCGGCTTCGCGCTGCACAGCATGCGCTCCCCGGAGATCAGCCGGTTCTACCTCCAGGTGGCGCCCGACGAGGACCTCGCCGCCTGGCCCGACGAGCGGATCTGGGCCGAGCTGCGGGCCCGGCTGGAGACCGTGCCCGGCTTCACCCTCGCGACCGGCGACATCGTCGAAAGAGGGATCACGCCGATGCGCGGCTTCGTGGCCGAGCCCATGCAGCACGGCAGGCTGTTCCTGGCCGGGGACGCGGCCCACATCGTGCCGCCGACCGGCGCGAAGGGGCTCAACCTGGCGGTGGCCGACGTGCGGGTGCTGACCGAGGCGCTGGCGCGCTTCTTCGCCGACGGCTCGACGGAGGCGCTGGACGGCTACTCGCGGGCCTGCCTGCCCCGGGTGTGGCGGGCCCAGCACTTCTCGTGGTGGATGACGACGCTGCTGCACACGTTCGAGTCCGACGACGCCTACGCCCGGCGGCTGCAGACCTCCTACCTCGACTACGTGACGTCCTCGGAGGCGGCAGGGACGACGCTGGCGGAGAACTACGTGGGCCTGCCCTACCAAGAGGAGACATCGTGACGCACCCGCCCTACCTGCACCCGGACTACGCCAGCACGGTCCTGCGGGCGCCGTCCCGGCCGCCGTTGGAGATGAAGGAGGATCCGGAGGCCGCCGAGCTGACCGGCCCGGTCTTCGGCCGCGACGAGGTGGACCCGCTCGACGCCGACCTGACCGCGGGCCACGCGGGCGAGCCGCTCGGCGAGCGCATCATCGTCACCGGGCGGATCCTCGACGCGTCGGGCCGGCCGGTGCCGGACACGCTGGTGGAGATCTGGCAGGCGAACTCCGCCGGCCGGTACGCCCACCAGCGCGACCAGCACCCGGCGCCGCTCGACCCCAACTTCACCGGCGCGGGCCGGTGCCTGACCGACGACGAGGGCCGCTACCGGTTCGTGACGATCAAGCCGGGGGCCTATCCCTGGCGCAACCACCCGAACGCCTGGCGGCCCGCGCACATCCACTTCTCGATCTTCGGCACGGCGTTCACCCAGCGCCTGGTGACGCAGATGTACTTCCCCGGCGACCCGCTGTTCGCCTTCGACCCGATCTTCCGGTCCATTCCCGATCCGGCCGCCCGCGAGCGGCTCGTCTCCACGTTCGACCTGGAGATCACCGAGCCGGAGTGGGCGCTCGGCTACCGGTGGGACGTGGTGCTCGGCCGTACCCCGATGGAGGACGCGTGACCACCCCTTCGCAGACCGTCGGCCCGTTCTTCGGGTTCGCCCTGCCGTACGCGGCCGACTGGGAGCTCGTCCCGGAGGGCCATCCGAGAGCCGTGACGATCACCGGCCGGGTGCTCGACGGGGCCGGTGAGCCGGTGCCCGACGCCCTGCTGGAGCTGTGGACCGGGGAACCCGGCGATCGGGGCGCCCTGGGCCGCGGCGGGACCGGGATCTCCGGGGGCACTGGGGTCTCCGGCTTCGGGCGATGCGGCACCGCGCCCGACGGCTCCTACCGGTTCCGGCTCGCGCCGCCGTCCCGGCCCTACGCCGCGCTGCTGGTCTTCGCGCGGGGCCTGCTCAAGCCGGTGCGGACCCGCGTCTACCTCGCCGACACGCCCGACCCGCTGCTCGACTCCCTCGACCCGGTCCGCCGCGCGACGTTGCTCGCCCACGCCGAGGGGCAGGACGTCTACCGGTTCGACGTACGGCTGCAGGGCGAGCAGGAGACGGTCTTCCTTGAGTTCTGACGGAGGTGCTGATCGCGGGCTGTTGTGCCCCGTGTGGGCGGGCACGGAGGTGGCGGCGGTCACGGCCGACGACGCCTGGCTCCGGGCGATGCTGGAGGCGGAGGTCTGCCTCGCGCGGGCGCAGGCCCGCCTCGGCGTCGTCCCTGAGCAGGCCGTCGCCGCGATCGCCGAGGCGGCCCGCCCGGAGGGGTTCGGCGAGGCTTATTTCAACCTGGCCGATCTCGCCCGCCGCGCCAGGGACGCGGGCAACCCCGTCGTGCCGCTGGTCAAGGATCTGCGGACCGCCGCAGGCGAGGCGGGATCCTGGGTGCATCACGGCGCCACCAGCCAGGACATCCTCGACACGGCGGCGATGCTGGTGGCCGTGCGGGCCCGCGAGACGATCCTGCGCGACCTCGACCGGGTGCTCGCCGCGCTGGCCCGGCTGGCCGGCGAGCACCGGGACACCCCGATGGCGGGCCGTACGCTCGGGCAGCAGGCGGTGCCCACCACGTTCGGACTGAAGGCCGCCGGGTGGCTGGCCGGCTGCCGGGACGCGCGCGACCGCCTGGCGGCGGTGCGGCTGCCGGTCCAGCTCGGCGGCGCGGCCGGCACCATGGCCGGGTACGGCGAGCGGGCCCTCGACCTGCTGCCCCTGTTCGCGGCCGAGACCGGGCTGGCCGAGCCGGTGCTGCCCTGGCACGCGCTGCGCACGCCCGTGACCGACCTGGCCTGCGCGCTCGCCGCCGTGACGGGCGCGCTGGGCAAGCTCGCCACCGACGTGATCCTGCTGGCGCAGAGCGAGGTGGGCGAGGTCGCCGAGCCCGCCGCGCCGGGCCGGGGCGGCTCGTCGGCGATGGCGCACAAGCGCAACCCGGTGCTCGCCACGATGATCAGGTCGGCGGCGCTGCAGGCGCCCGCGCTCGCGCAGATCCTGCTCGCCGCGCGGGTCGCCGAGCACGAGCGGCCCGCGGGGAGCTGGCACGCCGAGTGGCAGCCGCTGCGCGAGTGCCTGCGCCTGGCCGGCGGCGCGGCCGAGACGGCCGCCGAGCTGGCCGAGGGGCTGGAAGTGTTCCCCGAGCGCATGCGGCACAATCTCGATCATCTGCTCGCCGTGCTGGCCGAGCATGGGGAGGACCCGGGCATCGGGGCGGCGCCCGCCCTCGTCGACCGAGCTCTGAAGCACCACCAGGGAAAGGCACCATGATCCTGCACCATCGTCTCGACGGGCCGCCGGACGCCCCGGTCGTCGTGCTCGGGCCCTCGCTGGGCACGACGCTCGACCTGTGGGAGCCGCAGCTTCCCGCGCTCACCCGCACCTGGCGGGTGCTCCGCTACGACCTGCCCGGCCACGGCGGGTCGCCGTCCGCATCCGGCTTTACGGTGGACGACCTCGCCGCCGGGGTGCTGGCCCTGCTCGACCGGCACGGCCTGGACGCGGTCGCGTACGGCGGGGTGTCGCTGGGCGGGGCCGTCGGGACCACGCTGGCGCTGCGCGCGCCCGATCGGGTCGCAAGCTTGGCCCTGTGCTGCACCTCGGCCCGCTTCGGCACGGCGGAGAGCTGGCGCGAACGTGCCGCGCTGGTCCGCGCGGAGGGCACGAAACCCCTGGCCGAGGCGACGAGGAGACGGTGGTTCACGGCGGGCTTCCCCGACGCCGAGCGCTACCTGGACATGCTCAGCGCCGCCGACCCCGAGGGGTACGCCTCGTGCTGCGAGGCCCTGGCGGTCTTCGACGTCCGCGACCGGCTCGGCGAGGTCCGCGCGCCCGCTCTGCTGATCGCCGGAGCAGAGGACCCGGCGACCCCGCCGTCGGACGCGGAGGCCCTGGCCCGGGGCATCCCGGACGCCGAGCTGCTGGTCGTGCCGGGGGCCGCCCACCTGGCCACCGCCGAACGCCCGGACGTCGTGAACGAGGCGATCACGCGGCATCTGGCCACCCGCTGGAGGACGGCATGAGCTACGAGGACGGCATGCGCGTGCGCCGCGAGGTGCTGGGCGACGCGCACGTGGACCGGGCGCAGGCGCGGACCACCGAGTTCACCGCGGACTTCCAGGACCTGATCACCCGGTACGCCTGGGGGGAGATCTGGACCCGGCCGGGGCTGGACCGCCGCACTCGCAGCTGCATCACGCTCACCGCCCTGGTGGCGCGCGGGCATCTGGAGGAGCTGGCCATGCACGTGCGGGCCGCGCGGCGCAACGGGCTCACGATCGACGAGATCAAGGAGGTGCTGCTGCAGACCGCGATCTACTGCGGGGTGCCCGCCGCCAACGCCGCGTTCGCCGTCGCCCAGCGGGTGCTGGCGGAGGACCCGGGCGAGGATCCGGGTGAGGATGCCGCGTGACGTTCCTCGTGGTCGGCGAGAGCCTGGTCGACCTGATCGGCACGCCGGGATCGTGGACCTTCACCGCCGTGCCCGGCGGCAGCCCGCTCAACGTCGCGGTGGCGCTGGCCGCGCTGGGCCGGCCCGTGCGGTTCGCCGGGGAGACCGGGGACGATTTCTTCGGCGGCCTGCTGCGCGACCACCTGACCCGCCACGGGATCGGGACCGGAGACCTCGCCCCGGCGGCGGCGACCGGCCTGGCCTTCGCCCGGGTCGGCGCGGACGGCTCGGCCTCCTACGACTTCCGTTTCAACTGGCGGTTCTCCGCCCCGGTGGCGCTCGACGGGGTGACCTGCCTGCACACCGGCTCCCTGGCCGTGCTCGCAGGACCGGGCGCCGCGCACGTGCGGGACGTGATGCGGGCCGCCGCCGAGGCGGGGATCACGGTGTCCTACGACCCGAACATCCGGCCGTCCCTCATCGGCGACCGGGCGCGTGCCCTGGCCCACGTCGAGGAGTGCGTACGGCTCGCGCGCCTGGTCAAGGTGAGCGCCGAGGACCTCGACTGGCTCCACCCGGGCGAGCCCTTCCTCGACGTGGCGCGGCGATGGGCCGGCCTGGGCCCGGGTCTCGTGGTGGTCACCCGGGGCGGCGACGGCGCCGCGGCGGTGCTGGGCGACGAGGTGATCACCTGCCCTGCTCCGGCGGTCGAGGTGGTGGACACGGTCGGCGCGGGCGACACCTTCACCGCCGCCTACCTCGACGCGCTCGACGGCGCGCCTCTGAGCGCCGATCGCGTGGCGGAGGCGCTGCGGCGCGGCTGCGCCGCGGCCGCGATCGTCTGCACCCGCGCCGGCGCGGTCCCGCCGACCCGGGAGGAGGTGAAGTCCTTCTCCCTGGGTACGGGTGCCTCACGAGCCGAGGAGGGACCTGAATGATCGAAATCATCCCCGTCGAGACCCCCTCCCTGGGCGACCGCAGCTACCTCGTCGCCGACGGGGAGGTCGCCTTCGTGGTGGACCCGCAGCGGGACATCGACCGGGTGCTCCGCCTGGCCGAGCGGCGCGGTGTCGAGATCCGTCACGTCTTCGAGACCCACGTGCACAACGACTACGTGACCGGCGGGCCCGCCCTGGCCTCGGCCACCGGCGCGGCCTACCACGTCAACGCGGCCGACCCCGTGGCGTTCGACCGGAGCCCGGTCGAGGACGGGGACGTGGTCGAGGCCGGCCCGCGAACGCGCCTGCGCGCCGTCGCCACCCCCGGCCACACCTTCACCCACCTGTCGTACGTGCTGGAGTCCCCGGACCGGCCGCCCGCCGTCTTCACCGGGGGCTCGCTGCTGCACGGCACGACCGGGCGGCCCGACCTGCTCGGCCCCGAGCACACCAACGCGCTGGTGCGCGCCCAGTACGCCTCGGCGCACCGGCTGGCCCGCGAACTTCCCGCCGAGACCGACGTCTTCCCCACCCACGGGTTCGGCAGCTTCTGCTCGGCCACCCAGTCGGAGGTCACCGAGTCGACGATCGGCAGGGAGCGGCGGGTCAACCCGGTCCTGACCCGGGGCGAGGACGAGTACGTGGAGTCGCTGCTGGCGGGCCTGGACGTCTACCCGGCGTACTACGCCCACATGGCCCCGCTCAACCAGGCCGGGCCGGACGCGCCCGACCTGTCCGCGCCGCGCCACGCGGACGCCGCCGAGCTGCGCCGCCGCCTCCGGGCCGGCGAGTGGGTGGTGGACCTGCGGTCCCGTACGGCGTTCGCGGCGGGCCACCTGGCGGGGACGCTCAACTTCGGGCTGGACGGGAACCTCGCCGTCTATCTGGGCTGGCTGATTCCCTGGAGCACGTCGGGAACACCGCGAACGCCCGTGACCCTGCTCGGCGAGACGCCCGGGGACATCGCGCGGGCTCAGCGCGAGCTGGCGCGGATCGGCATCGACCGCCCGGCCGCGGCCGCCACCGGAGGGCCCGCCGAGTGGACCGGCGACGACAAGCCCGCGTCGATGCCGACGGCGACGTTCGCCGACCTGGCCGCCGTGCGCCGCCTCCGCCCGATCGTGGTCCTCGACGTGCGCCGCGAGGTGGAGTGGCGCGAGTCGCACGTCCCCGGCGCGATCCACATCCCGCTGCACGAGCTGCCCGCGCGGCTGGACGAGGTGCCCGGCGGCGAGGTGTGGACGCACTGCGCGAGCGGCTACCGGGCGTCCATCGCCGCCTCGTTCCTGGCCGCCGCCGGGCGGGACGTAGTGGCCGTGCACGACGAGTACGACGCCCGGGCCGCCGCCGCGTGAATCACCCCAGCGCGAGCACCGCGATGACCGTGCGGGCGGCCTGCCCGCCCTCCTCCTCGGCGATCGCCAGGGCGGTCGCGACGTCCAGGTCGTCCAGCAGCGCGCGCACCGCCGCCCGCTCCCCCGCCGCCGAGGCCGCGGGCCGCCCGGCGGCGGTTCGGTAGGCGGCACGGTAGGCGGCACGGTAGGCGGCACGGTGCAGCCGCTCCAGCCGGGCCGCGGCCTCCTCCAGGCCGCCGGGGTGGTAGTCCCAGTCGGCCGCCCACGGGTGGCCGAGCAGCAGCAGGCGGACGGCGCCGACCGGGTGGTGCCGCAGCAGGTCGGTGGTGAAGACGAGGTTGCCCGCCGACTTGGCCATCTTGGCGCCGTCGACGCGGACCACCCCCACATGCAGCCAGGCGCGGGCGAACGGCCGCACCCCGGTCACCGCCTCGGCCATCGCGGCCTCGTAGGCGTGGTGCGGGAAACGCAGGTCGGCGCCGCCCGCGTGCAGGTCGAGGGCCGGCCCGTAGGTGGTCATCGCCATGGCGGCGCACTCGGCGTGCCAGCCCGGCCGCCCCTCGCCCCACTCGCTGGGCCAGCCCGGCTCTCCCTTCGCCGACGGCCGCCAGATCGCGACGTCCGCCGGGTCGTCCCTGCGCGGGTCGGCCCCGCCGGAACCGGGGTCGTCGCCGAACTCGGCCAGCAGGCGGGCCGCCTCCTCGGCGCCGATCCCCGCCCGCTCCCGCACGCCCGAGCCCCGGAAGTACACCGCGCCGTCCCGCTCGTACGCGTGGCCCAGCTCCAGCAGGGCGCGGGCGAGCGCGACGACCTGCGGCACGTAGGTGTGCGCCCGCGGCTCGTACGTCACCGGGTGCACGTGCAACGCGGCCATGTCCCTGTCGAAGTAGAACTGCTGCACGGCGGCGAAGCTGTCGTAGGGGCTGCCGGCCCGGCGCGCCGCCGAGGTCAGCACGTCGTCCACGTCGGTGACGTTGCGGCACACCTCGACGGGCACACCGGCGTGCCGCAGCACCCGCGCCGCCACGTCGGCCCACACGAACGTCCTGGCATGACCGAGATGGGTCGTGTCGTAGGGCGTGATCCCGCACACGTACATCCGGGCGCGGCCCACCACGGGCAGCGGCCGCCGGCCGATCGTCAGCATGTAACCCCCTTCATCCCGGGCGGAGGAACTCCCGCAGCCGATCCAATGGCCACGTGTTGACTACCCGGTCGGGGGTGAGCCAGCCGCGCTGCGCGGTGCCGACGCCGTATCGGATGACGTCGAGGTGCGGCACGGCGTGCGCGTCGCTGTCGATCGAGAACAGCACGCCCCGGTCGGCGGCCCGCCGGACGAGGCCCGAGGGCAGGTCGAGCCGGTCGGGGAAGGAGTCGATCTCCAGCGCCGTCCCGGTGCGGACGCAGGCGTCGAACACCCTCGGCCAGTCGGCGTCCACCGGCTCCCGCCTGCCGATCAACCGCGCCGTCGGATGGCCGATGATCTTCACGTACGGGTTCTCGCAGGCCCGGATCAGCCGCCGGGTCATCTCTTCCGGCGACTGGGTGAAGTGCGAGTGCACCGAGGCCACGCACAGGTCGAACCCGGCCAGGAACTCCGGCGGCCAGTCGACCTCGCCCTCCGGGTCGATGTTGAGCTCGCATCCGTGCAGCAGCGTCATACCGGGGTGGGCGGCGCCGAGGCGGCGCAGCCGCTCGCGCTGGTCCAGCGCCTTCTCGTCGGTCATCCGCTGCATGTAGAGGTTGGGCGCGTGGTCGGTCACCGCGTAGTAGCCGTAGCCGCGCGCCGCGGCCGCCTCGACCATCTCCTCCAGCGGCGCCAGCCCGTCGGTCAGGTCGGTGTGGGTGTGCAGGTCGCCGCGGATGTCGGCCAGGGTCACCACCCGGGGCAGTCCCTCGCCCAGCGCGGCCTCGATCTCCCCGGTGTCCTCGCGCAGCGTCGGCTCGATCCACGGCAGGCCGAGCATGCCGTACACCTCCGCCTCGTCCGCCGAAGTGATCTTCTCACCGGTCGCCACGTCGAACACGCCGTACTCCGACAGCTTCAGCTTCCGGTGCACGGCGATCTCCCGGGTGCGGATGTTGTGCGCCTTCGAGCCGGTGAAGTACTGCAGCGCCGCCCCCCAGGAGTCCCTCGGCACCACCCGCAGGTCGACCTGGAGCCCCGCGGCCGTGCGTACCGAGCTCTTCGTCTCTCCGTGCGCGATCACCTCGGTGACGTACGGCAGCGTGGTGAAGGCCGCCATCAGGGCAGCCGAGTCGTCGGCCGTGGCCAGGACGTCGACGTCGCCGATCGTGTCCTTCATCCGCCGCAGCGACCCGGCGTACGCGCACCGCTCGCAGCCCGGCACGGCCGACAGCGCGGGCACGACCTCCTCGGCGACGGCCATCGCGATCCCGATGTGCACCCGGCTGCCGGTCTTGCGCATCACCTCGATGCCGTGGAGCAGGTTCTCCTCGGTCTTCGCCCCGAACCCGTGCAGCCCCTCCAGGACCCCGGCACGGATGGCGTCCTCCAGCTTCTCGATCGAGTCGACGCCCCGCTCGTGATACAGGACCATGGCCTTCTTCGGCCCGAGCGTGGGGATCGTGGTCAGCAGGCGCACCCCGGCGGGGATCTTCGTCCGCAGCTCCTCCAGCTGGTGGATCGACCCGGTCCGCAGGTATTCGTCGATTTTCGCGGCGATCGACGCGCCGACGTTCGGGATCGCCCGCAGGGCCGTCGCGTCCATGCCGTCGATCTCCCGGCCGTACCCGCCGACCGACCGGGCCGCCTTCTCGTAGACCCGCACCTTGAACGCGTCGCCCCCGGTGATCGCGATCAGGTCGGCGTACTCCTGCAGCAGCCCGGCGACATCCTCGTTGCACCGTCTCATCGCAGGCACCCCTTACGTCAGGCTGCGACGCGCCCCGGGGACCTCTCCAGGTGCCGAGGTCCCGGTTCGGTGTGACCGAAGACCCGGGTGATTCGTACTGCCGGGAAGGCGACATCCCGCCCTGCCCGCTCCGGCCGGAAGCCGACCATAATGGCGGCCATGGCGGAGGCGGCGGCGCGGATGCGGGCGGACGAGTGCGAGCCCGGGGCTGCCCGGCCGGGCCGTTTCCGGCCGCGGCTCCCCACACGGCTGCCGGTCCGGTTGCTCGTCCCCGCGCTCGGGCTGACCGTCCTCCTGCTGATCGCGCCGGCCACCGTCGCGGCGTCGGCGGATCCCGCCTGGCCCGCCTGCGCCCTGGTGGCCGCCGCGGGGGTGTCGTTCGCGGGAGCCGTGCTGACCGCCCGCCGGGGTCGTCCGGACGTACGGCCCCTGCCTGTGGCGTTCGTCGCGCTGCTCGCGGCGGTCACGGTCACGGCGCCCCTGGCCTACAGAACGGACGGGTGGCAGACGCTGTTCTCCCTGCTCGCCGTGGCCGTGGCTCTCGTGCTCCCGGTGCGCGCCGCGCCCCCGCTCGTCGCCGTCACGGCCGCGCTGGCCGCGATCATCCCGGTCCACGGGGGCTCGTTCGGCGAGGCGCTGTGGGGCGCGGCGCTGACCACCCTGCTCGCCGGGATCACGACGTACGGCTTCCGCAGGATGGCCGAGGTGATCGAGGAACTCGGCCGGACCAGGGAGAAGCTGGCCGTCGCCGCCGTCTCGGCCGAGCGCCTGCGCTTCTCGCGCGACCTGCACGACCTGCTCGGCCACACGCTCTCGATGGTGGTCGTCAAGGCCGAGGCCGTGCGGCGGCTGGCCCCGCGCGACACGGACGCGGCCGTGCGGCACGCGGCGGACATCGAGGCCATCGGGCGGCAGGCACTCACCGAGGTGCGCGAGGCGGTCACGGGTTACCGGGACGCGAGCCTCGCCTTCGAACTGGACAGCGCCAGGGCGGCCCTGGCCGCGGCCGGCGTCGACTGCGTGGTGAAGGAGTCGGGGCCCGCGCTGTCGCGGGAGACCGACCTGCTGCTGAGCTGGGTCGTCCGGGAGGGGGTCACGAACGTCGTGCGGCATTCCGGCGCCCGGCGCTGCGTCATCACCCTGCGCCGCGACCGCGACCCGGTGCTGGTCGAGATCAGCGACGACGGGACCGGCGGCGCTGTGGGCGAGGAGGACGGCAGCGGCCTGCGCGGGCTGCGCGAGCGCCTGGCCGCCGCGGGCGGGCGGCTGACCGCCGCCCGCCTGCCGCGCGGGTTCGTCCTCACCGCCGAGATCCCGCACGCGGGCGTGGACGACGACGACCGGGAGGACGGCCTGTGACCCGCGTGCTGATCGCCGAGGACCAGACGATGATGCGCGACGCGCTCACCGTGCTGCTCGATCTGGAGGACGACTTCGAGGTCGTCGCGCAGGTCGCGACGGCGGGCGAGATCGTTCCCGCCGCGCTGCGGGCCAAGCCCGACGTGGCCCTGCTCGACATCGAGATGCCCGGCGGCAGCGGGCTCGACGCGACCGCGGACCTGCGGGCCGCCCTCCCGGAGTGCGTGGTGGTCATCGTCACGACGTTCGGACGGCCCGGCTATCTGCGCCGGGCGCTGGACGCGGGCGCCAGGGGCTTCGTGGTCAAGGACCGGCCCGTGGGCGAGCTGGCCCAGGCGATCAGGCGCGTGCTCGCGGGCGAGGTCGTGGTCGACCCCGCCCTGGCCACGGCCGCCCTGAGCGCAGGGCCGAACCCGCTGACGCCGCGCGAGCGCGACGTGCTCGCCGCCGCCGCCGACGGCTCCACCGCCGCCGACATCTCACAGCGCCTCTACCTGTCGGAGAGCACCGTACGCAACCACCTGTCGGCGTGCATCATCAAGACCGGCACCCGCAACCGCATGGAGGCCGTCCGGGTCGCCCGCCACAACGGCTGGCTGTGACCCCTCAGTCGCGCCGGTCGTAGGCGCGGCGGGCGGCCGACAGGGCGGACCTGTTGCGTCGCGCCCAGGCCGCCAGGGCCTCAAGGGGCTCGCGGATCTCCTCGGCGAGCGGGGTGATGGCGTACTCGACCCGGGGCGGCGCGTCCGGATGGACCGTGCGGGTGACCAGCCCGTTGCGCTCCAGGGCGCGCAGGTTCAGCGTCAGCATGCGGCGGCTGATGCCGTCGATCGCCCGCTCCAGCTGAGTGAACCGGCGCGGCCCGTGCCCGAGTTCGAGCAGCACCTGCGCGCTCCACGCCGCGCGACCCCGCGGCGTACACGCTGCGCCGCCGGGCCGAGTACGTCGCGGCGGTCCTCGACGACGCCGGCGTCCGACGCGCGGCGCGGCACCGCCGACCCCTGGCACGAGCCCATGCGCGAGGTCGCCCGGAGGGCCGGCGCCGGGTTCTTCTCCGTGCCCGGCGCCGACCACCAGGGCGGCTGGATCAGGTCGGGCGACGTGCTCTCGCACGTGCTGCCCTTCCTCAACGGCTGAGGTACTCCTCGCCGAGGGCGCGCAGGCGGGCGTGCGCGGAGCCGTACACGTCCGGGTCGCCCAGGTACGCCTTGGGCAGCTTGGCCACCATCGTGTAGTTGGTGTCGCAGACGTTGCCGACCGGGGCCTCCCCGCCCTGGCTGACGAGCTGGTAGGCGTCCAGCTCGTGGAGGCCGGTGAGGGAGGCGGTCCAGGTGACGAGGTCGTGCTGGCTGATGCGGTAGGCGTCCTCCAGCGGCCGCGCCGAGCCGGTCGACATGATGTGGCGGTCGTCCTCGAGCCGGGGCCACGGCGTGACGACGCCCTTGATCAGCTCGACGGCCACGACGGTGTTCATCGCCGCCTCGACGGCGGTGCCGCAGACCTCGCCGTGGCCCTGGCGGCAGTGGCCGTCGCCGATCGCGAACAGCGCGCCGGGAACGTTGACGCCCAGGTAGACCGTGACCCCGGCGCGCAGCTCGGGGGTGTCCATGTTGCCGCCGTGGGCGTCCGGCGTGATGGTCATCCGCGCCTCGGCCGCGGCCGGGGCGACGCCCACGGTCCCGTGCATCGGGTCGAGCGGCATCTCGACGGCGAAGTCGCCCCGCCGGGCCCGGTAGCGCACGGTCCGCCGCTCGGCGTCCACCTGGTACATCCACACGGCCTCCTCCAGCGGAGGCTGCAGCGTCGCGGTGGTGTGCGTGCTCGTCAGCGCCCCGAAGTGCGGGAACGTCGTGGAGACCGCCCAGTCGCGGACGGGCTCGATGGAGACGAAGTGGAGGGCCAGGGTGTCGCCGGGCTCGGCCCCCTCGACGTGGAACGGGCCGGTGACCGGATTCAGGTAGGGGAACTCGCAGACCTGCGACGGCAGGTCGCCGGTGCCGCGCACCCGGCCGCCGAAGCAGTCCTCGGTATACAGCTCCAGCACCGCGCCGGGGGCGACGGACTCGACGGCCGGGCGGCCGCCGAAGGTGTACGACAGGTCGTCGGGACGGGGACGGTAGGACACGACGTTCACTCGTTGGCCTCCGCAGTGACGGCGGACAGGGTGGGGCGCCGGCCCATCAGGTAGGAGCCGGCGAGGATCACGACGCCGATGGCCAGCCAGACGAAGCCGAGCACCTGGGCGGCGATGCTGGCGTTGATCACGACGTAGAGCAGGATCAGGAAGCCGATCGCGGGGGCCACGAGGTGCCGCCACCAGTCACGGCTGCGGTTGCGGACCACGTAGTGGACGACGACCGACACGTGCAGGGCGAGGAACGCGGTCATCGCGCCGAAGTTGACCAGCGTGCCGAGCAGCGTGATGCCGTCGTCGCGCGCGCTCATGTACAGGCCGAGGACCAGGGACACCGCGGCCACCAGGAACGTGGCGTTGACCGGCACCTTGTGCTTGGGGTGCACCTTGCCGAGGAACGCCGGGAGCTGACGGTCGCGGGCCATCGCGAACAGCAGGCGGGAGGTGGCCGCCTGGGCGACCAGGGAGTTCGCGAACCCCCACGCCACGGCGGTGGCGACCGCGGTCAGCACGCTCAGCCAGTGGCCTCCGGCGTATTCTGCGGTGTCGTAGAACGCGGTGCCGGCGGGGTCGCCCTTGGTGAGCAGGTCGGCGCGGTTGGGGGCGAGCAGCGCCGCCACCCAGGTCTGCACGACGAACAGCGCGCCGGCCAGGGCGAGGGCGAAGACCATCGAGCGGCCGAGCCGGCGGGTGCTCTCGCGGCTCTCCTCGGCGAGCATCGAGATGCCGTCGAATCCGAGGAACGACAGCACCGCCACGGACACGGCCCCGAACGCCAGTGGCCAGGAGAACGTCGAGGAGTCGAACAGCGGGCTGAGCGCGGCGCCGTGGCCCTTGCCCTGGGTCAGAGCCACGATCCCGACGATCAGGAAGATCGCCAGCACGATCAGCTCGGCGACCAACATGATCTTGTTCATCCGGGCGGTCATCTCGATGCCGAGGTAGTTGACCACCGTGTTGAGCACGATGAAGGCGATCAGCCACACCCAGATCGGCACGCCGGGCACGAACGACGTCATGGCGGCGCTCGCCACCAGGTAGAGCAGGGCCGGGACGAGGACGTAGTCGAGCAGGATCACCCAGCCCGCGAGGAAGCCGACCGGGGCGGCGATGCCCCGGCCCGCGTACGTGTAAACCGAGCCCGCCATCGGGAACGCGCGGGCCATCTGGGCGTAGGACAGGGCGGTGAACGCCATCGCGACCATGCCGATCACGTAGGCGAGCGCCACCATCCCGCCGGACGACTGGAAGACGCTGCCGAAGATGCCGAACGGCGCGATCGGCACCATGAAGATCAAACCATAGATGAGCAGGTCGGCGAAGCCGAGCGAGCGCCGCAGCTCCTGCTGGTAACCGAAGCGCTCGACGCCGGGCGCCTCTGACTGTGGGGAGGACATGGATCCGCTCCTAAACGCACGGGGGCAGAGCCGTACGATAGGGGCAATCCTTGAAAACGAAAAGGTTTCTGGTGGAAGTTTTACATCGGGTACACAAGCGGCGCGACGACCTCGAAGTCCAGCCCGTCGGCCCGGGCGAGGTACACCCGCTGGCGCACCCGGCCCGCGGTCAGCGTGAGCGGGCCGCGCCCGGACACGACCGTCGTGCCGTCGGCGACCGCCTCGACGGCCGGCACCGCCAGCGTGCCCGCGCGCCGCGCCAGGGCGGCCAGCATGAGCACCCCCTCGTAGCAGCCGTGCCCGTGCCCGTTCAGCAGCGGCGCCTCCGGGCCGAACATCGCCGTGTACCGCTCGGCCAGACCGAGGTTGGCGTCGGTGGCGATGCCCCCGAAGTACCCCATCGCGGCGTAGAGCCCACCGGTCGTGTCGCCCCCGGCGGCGAGCAGGCCGTGCTCCTCCAGCGCGCCGCACAGCCGCGCGCAGCCGAGGCCACTCGCGGCGAACGCCCGGTTGAACGCGATCAGGTCGCTGCCGATGAGGGTGAGCAGCACGGCGTCCGGCCGCACGGCGGCCAGCTGCTCCAGCAGCCGGTCCATCGCGGTCGTCCCGGGCGGGACGAGCCGCTCCCCCACGACCGTCGCGGACCGGGCACGCAGGTGCCCGCGGGCCGAGGCGTGCACCAGGCGAGGCCAGACGTAGTCGTTGCCCAGCAGGAACCAGCGGCGGGCCCGCCGGTGCTCCACCAGCCAGTCGATTCCCGGGCCGACCTGCAGCGAGGCGGGCTCGCCGAGGTAGTAGACGCCCGGACGGCGGGCGCCGCCCTCGTACGGCGGGGTGTAGACGAAGGGGGCCGCGCCGCCCAGCGCCTGCTCGACCGCGACGCGCACGTCGCTGGCGTGGGTGCCGACCACCGCCTGGACGGCTCCGGAGCGCACCAGGCCCCGCACCTCCCCGGCGACCGCGGCCGGGCCACGGCCCCCGTCCACGAGCACGAGCTCGACCGGCCTGCCCAGCACTCCCCCGGCCGCGTTGACCTCCCGGGCGGCGAGCACGGCGCAGTTGATCGCCCCCGGCCCGAGCAGGCCGAGCACGCCGGAGACCGGCACCACCAGCGCGACGCGGAGCGTGTCCGCGGGCAGCAGATGAGCCTCGAGAGAGTCGATGACGACTGTGACAGGATCGGCCACGTGCACGAGTATCCCCTGACCGAACAGGTGACCGGCCTCGGGTCGTCGCTCGCCTACCTGCTGAGCCGGGCCGAGCGCGGTGTCAACCGGGGGCTGGCCGCCGCGCTCGCCGCCGAGGACGTGACCGTCGAGCAGTGGCGCATCCTGCAGGCGCTCGCTGACGGGCGCGGGCACTCGATGGGCGATCTGGCCGAGGCCGCGCTGATGCCCCACCCCACGCTGACCAAGGCGGTGGACCGGCTGGTGGAACGCGCGGTGGTCTACCGGGGGCACGACCCGGCCGACCGCCGCAAGGTCGCGGTCTTCCTCGCCGACCGGGGCCGCGACCTGCTCGCCCGTCTGGAGGCGGGCATCGCCGAGCACCAGCGGGCGATCCTCTCGGCGTACGGCCCGGCCCGCACCGAGCGGCTGATGCGCGACCTGGAGTCACTGCTGGCCTCGCTGGAGAAGTGAGCCCGGGCGGGTGGTTCGGGTTCACCCCGGCGAACCCGGCGGGCTTCGGTCTTGCCCGGCCGCTTCTCGCGGCGTACGTTCGACTGTGTGACCGGAATCGTCATCTCGGTCACGGCCGCGGCGGAGGGGGGCACGGTGACGGACCTCGACTCCCGACCTGCGGGCCCGGCCTCCACCGGCAGCCGGGAGCGCGAGCGGGCCGAGCGCATCCTGGACGCCGCCGGCGAGCTCCTGGTGGCCTGGGGATACCCGCGCATCACGGTCGAGGACGTGGCCCGGCGGGCGGGCGTCGGCAAGGGCACCGTCTACCTGCATTTCAGCACGAAGGAGCTGCTCTTCCTCGCGGTGTTGATACGGGCCAAGGCCCGCATCATCGAGCGTCTCGCCGCCGGCGTGCGCGCCGACCCCTCGGCGGTCCTGCTCAGCAGCGCGGCCAGGTCGGCGTACCTGTGGGTGCACGAGGAGCCGATCTTCCGGGCGACGCTCCTCGGCGACGACGACACCCTCGGCGCGCTGAGCAGGAGCGCCGCCGAGAACCTGCCCGACCTGCTCGACGTGCGCGACCACGCACTCCTGGCGCACGTCGAGGTGCTGCGCGAGCACGGCCTGGTCCGCACCGATCAGTCCTCGGCCCTCCAGGTCCACGCGTACGAGTCGATCCTGACGGGCTTCGTCACGATCGAGCCTCTGTCGCCGTCCACCGTGCCCGCCCTGGAGGACAACGCCGACATGATCGCTCATGTCATTCGCGCGGCCTTCGAGCTCCCGGGGTCGCCGGAGAGCGTCCGGGCGGCGGCGCCGCGAGTGAGCGCGATCTACCAGCGCCTGCTGGACCGGCTGAACTCTGCTGTACCGACCGCACGGGAGATCCACCGGCACAAACGCACCTGACACGTGGAGGTAGGCATGAGCACTTCCAGCACGGCAGGACCCGTCAACCTGTTCGACGCGGACCTGGTGCGCGATCCGTTCGGGGGCTACTCCCACCTGCGGGAGCAGGCCCCGATGGTGCGCGGCTCCTTCCCCGGCCTGGACTCCCCGGTCTGGCTCGTCACGCGGTATGACGACGTCAAGACCGTGCTGAGCGACCGCCGGTTCGTCAACAACCCGGCCAACGTGCCGGGAGCGAGCGTGCACAACATCCGCGAGCAGCTCATCGAGGCGCGGGGGATCCCCCGCGAGTACGCCGCGTACATCCTGGACAGCGTCCTCGACTCCGACGGCGACGACCACCTCCGGCTGCGCAGGCTGGTCTCCCGCGCCTTCACCGCCCGCCGGGTGGCGGAGCTGCGGCCCCGCGTCGAGCAGATCACCGAGGATCTCCTCGATCGGCTGCCCGGCCACGCCGAGAACGGCGTCGCCGACCTGATCGAGCACTTCGCCTACCCCCTGCCGATCACCGTCATCTGTGAGCTGGTCGGCATCCCCGAGGAGGACCGCCCGCTGTGGCGGGAGTGGGGCAGGGGCCTGGTCTCGCTCGAACCGGGAGCGGTGGCCGAGCCGCTGCGGCACATGGTGACCTACATCCAGGAGCTCATCGCCCGCCGCCGGGCCGAGCCGGCCGGCGACCTGCTGACCGGCCTGATCCGCGCCCACGACGAGGACGGCGACAGGCTGACCGACACCGAGATGGTCACCATGGTCCTCACGCTCGTCCTCGCCGGGCACGAGACCACCGCCCACCTGATCGGCAACGGCACCACCGCCCTGCTGACCCACCCGGATCAGCTCGCCGCGCTGCGGGCCGACCCGGGACTGCTGCCGCGCGCGGTGCACGAGCTGATGCGCTGGTGCGGGCCCGTCCAGGGCACCCGGATCCGGTACGCGGCCGAGGACGTCGAGGTCGACGGCATGACCGTGCGCCGGGGCGAGCCGGTGATGGCGGTGCTGGTCTCCGCCAACTACGACCCCCGGCGCTTCGACGACCCCGGCCGTCTGAACATCGCCCGGGAGCCCGACGGCCACAAGGAGATCCACGTCGGCTTCGGCCACGGCCTCCACTACTGCCTGGGCGCGGCGCTGGCCCGGCAGGAGGGCGAGGTGGCCTTCGGCGCCCTCCTGCGCCGCTACCCCCGGCTCGAACTCGGCGTCGCGCCGGAGGACCTCGACCGGCAGTTCCTCCCGTTCTCCTGGCGCCTCGCCCGCCTTCCCGTACGCCTGGGGACATGAAGGAGGACATCAGGCGAGAACCGGCGTGAGGGCGGCCAGGTCATCCGGGCAGGATGACGAGGCGTTTGGGGGCGCGGAACAGCCAGTCCTCGGTCACCTCGACGCCGGTGACCAGGGTGGCGAGGGCCAGTCCGCGGGCGAGTCCGCGCGGTGAGCGGGGTGAGTGGTCGTAGAAGCGGCAGAGCCACTCCTCGGGAAGCATGTCGGCCTCGGGCCGCTGCAACGAGTGCAGGTAGCGGATCTCGGCGCCGTCCCGCCAGACCTCGATCGTGGTGTCCACGATCATGTTAGTGACGATGCTGACGGCCGGGCCCGGCGAGCTGAGCGGACCCCACAGTTCCTCGGCTCCGGGGTCGAAGCTGATGGCGCTGTAGACCACGACGCCGGCGCTTCCCGGCGGCCGGCCTAGCCAGAGTGCGGAAGCGCCGAGGGACGGGCCGACGTCCATGTACTCGTCCTCGTTCGCGAGCGGGCAGCCGGCGGGGTCCAGGCCGAGCCGGCGGATGGCCGAATCCTCGTCGATGCCCGCGACGAACGCGAAGCCGTCGCCCTCGCCGCAGTAGGTCTCCCAGGAGTCGTACGCGGCGACGAGGGCGTCGGCTTCCGCCTGCCGACGCAGCAGGCCGCCGTCCCTAGCGGGAGCGCCGGGCAGGGCGGCGAACAGGTCGGCCAGCGGCCCGGTGAGCGCGATGTCTCCAGCGGATCGGCCGGCGACGACCGGCCGCCAGGGGTCCGCGCCGGCCCGCAGCAGCGCGGCGACCGCGTCCCCGTGTCCCCGGCAGACCGCGGTCCACAGCGGTGTCTCCCACACGCCGGACGACTCCACGTCGGCGCCGTGCGCGACCAGCACCTCGATCGCCTCCGCGACGCCCTCGTAGGCGGCCTCGTGCAGGTCATCGTCCAGCGTGCGCGGATAAGCCTGATCGCCGGCGCCCTCAAGCCGGCGCCGGATGCTCTCGGGGTCGAGCCCCCGCGCGGCCAGATACTCGGTCCTTCTGCTCACAGCGTCCCCATTCACGCACAGCCGGATGAAGATCCGATCATGCCCGGAGTCCGTCAGGGCCACCAGTAGTGATACGCGGCTCGGCAGGTAAGATCAGGGCCGTGAAGTGACGACGTGGGTTTCCCGTCCGGACGAGGCCGTTGGAGCAGTGCTCCGGTCTCGGTGCCGCGTGTCCTTCCACGTCTCACGAGAAACGGCATGTCCCATGACCGATCAGGCGTTCCTCGATCACGTCGCCGACCGCCTCGCCGCCTTGCCTGGGGTCCGGGCCGTCACCCTCGGCGGCTCCCGCGCGCAGGGCACCCACACGCCCAGTAGCGACTGGGACTTCGCCCTCTACTACCGCGGCCCTTTCGACCCGGCCGGCCTGCGTGCCGTCGGCTGGGAGGGCGAGGTCTCCGAGATCGGCGGCTGGGGTGGCGGCGTCTTCAACGGCGGTGCGTGGCTGACCATCGACGGACGCCGCGCCGACGTGCACTACCGGGACCTCGACGTCGTCGAGCACGAGCTCGCCGAGGCCGAGCAGGGCCGCTTCCACTGGGAGCCGCTGATGTTCCACCTCGCGGGCATCCCCAGCTATCTGGTGGTGGCCGAGCTGGCCGTCAACCGGGTCCTGCGCGGCGCCCTGCCGCGGCCAGGCTACCCCGAGCCGCTGCGAAGGTCGGCCCCGCCGATGTGGCGCGACCGGGCGGCCATGACCCTCCAGTACGCCGGGTCCGCCTACGCCGCGCGCGGTCTGGCCACCGAAGTCGCCGGCGCCCTCGCCACCGCCGCCATGCAAACCGCCCACGCGGTCCTCGCCGCCCGCGGCGAATGGGTCACCAACGAGAAGCGGCTGCTGGAGCGGGCCGGCCTGCGCGGCGTCGACGCGATCGTGGCGGCGCTGCGCCCGGACCCGCACGCCCTCACCCGCGCCGTCGCCGAGGCGAAGGCCCTGTTCGCGGCAGCGGTGTGATCCGGCTCCGCCGCGTACGGCCCCCGCGCGTACGGCGGATCAGCCGGTGGCGCCGGGGATGCCCTGTCCGGCGATCAGCGGTTCGAGGGTCAGGCCCTCGTGCTCACGCTGGATGGAGCGCATGCGCCACTGGTCGGCGAACACGGCGAGCAGGGCCTGGTCGCGGCTGCGGGTCAGCACCTCCGCGCCGCGCTGACGCCGCAGCACCTCCGCGGACTCGGCGTCGGTGCGGAGGGCGAGGGTGTACTCCAGCCGGTCGAGGACGATCTCCGCGCCGAACTCGGTGGCCAGGCGGTGCTGCACGACCTCGAACTGCATGGGCCCCACCGCGGCGAGCACGGGGGCCTGGTCGCCGCGCAGGTCGGAGCGGAGAACCTGGATCACGCCCTCGCCGTCGAGCTGGTCGATGCCGCGGCGGAACTGCTTGGCCTTGGCGGTGCTCCGGGACCGGGCCACGGCGAAGTGCTCGGGGGCGAAGCTGGGGATGGGCGGGAACTCCACCGGCTTCCCCTCGTAGAGGGTGTCCCCGGGCCGCAGTGCGGTGGCGTTCACCAGCCCGACCACGTCTCCCGGGTACGCCTCGTCGATGGTGGCGCGCTCCTGGCCGAACACCGACTGGGCGTACTTCGTGGCGAAGGGGCGGCCGGTGGCGGCGTGGGTGAGCACCATGCCGCGCTCGAACCGGCCGGAGCAGACCCGGACGAACGCGATGCGGTCGCGGTGGGCGGGGTCCATGTTGGCCTGCACCTTGAAGACCAGGCCGGAGAACGGCGCGTCCAGCGGCCGGGCGGCGCCCTCGACGTCCGTCCGGGGCGCCGGGGCGGGGGCGAGGTCGACGAGCACGTCGAGCAGCCGGGCCACGCCGAAGTTGGACAGCGCCGCGCCGAACAGCACCGGCGTGGACTCGTGCGCCTCGAACGCCTTCTGGTCGTGCTCGGCGCCGATCGCGGCGAGCAGGTCGCTCTCCTCCCCCGCGCGGGTCCAGTCGGCCCCGAGCTCGGCGGCGGCCTGCTCGGGGGTCAGCTCGGTCTCCAGCGCCTTGGTGGCGCCGCCGGGCGTGCGGGTGTAGCGGACCGCGCGGCCTTCCATCCGGTCGACCACGCCGTGGAAGTTCCCCGCGGTGCCGATCGGCCAGGTGACCGGCGTGGGACGCAGGCCGGTGCGCTCCTCGATCTCGTCGAGCAACTCCAGCGGCTCCCGGCCCGGCCGGTCCCACTTGTTGACGAACGTGATGACGGGGATGCGGCGGTGGCGGCAGACCTCGAACAGCTTCATGGTCTGCGGCTCCATGCCCTTGGCCGCGTCGAGCAGCATGACCGCGCAGTCGACCGCGGCCAGCACACGGTAGGTGTCCTCGGAGAAGTCCGCGTGGCCGGGGGTGTCCACCAGGTTGAACACGTGGCCTCGGTAGTCGAAGCGCAGCGCGGCCGAGGTGATGGAGATGCCGCGGGCCCGCTCCATCTCCATCCAGTCGGACGTCACGCCCCGCCGGCCGGCCTTGCCGTGCACGGCTCCCGCCTGGGTGATCGCCGAGGCGTGCAGGGCGAGCGCCTCGGTCATCGTGGACTTTCCGGCGTCCGGGTGGCTGATCACCGCGAACGTGCGGCGGCGGGCCGCCTCACTCGTGGCGGTGCTCATCGCAGGATCCCCCTGTCGGCGCGGGTCGTCGTGATGCGGTCGTGCGTGCAGGCCATCCGTGCTCCCAAACAGCGTTAGGACGGTTGAGATTACCGCGCCGGGCGCCGCGCCCCGGAATCGGCGGGGCCCGGCGCGGCACTCGCCGCACGCGATGGAGCTAGAGACGCTCGATCACGGTCACGTTGGCCTGGCCGCCGCCCTCGCACATCGTCTGCAGGCCATACCGGCCGCCGGTGCGCTCGAGCTCGTGCAGGAGGGTGGTCATCAGCCGGGCGCCGGTGGCGCCGAGCGGGTGGCCGAGCGCGATCGCGCCGCCGTTGGGGTTGACCCGGGCGTGGTCCGCGCCGGTCTCCTTGAGCCAGGCCAGCACGACCGACGCGAACGCCTCGTTGATCTCGACGACGTCCATGTCGTCGATCGACATGCCGGTCTTCTTCAGCGCGTACGCCGTGGCGGGGATCGGCGCGGACAGCATGCGGATGGGGTCCTCGCCGCGGGCCGACAGGTGGTGGATCCGGGCCCGGGGCCGCAGGCCGTGCGCCCTCACCGCGGTCTCCGAGGCGATCAGCAGGGCGGCCGCGCCGTCGGAGATCTGCGAGGCGACGGCGGCGGTCAGCCGCCCGCCCTCCTCCAGGGTCTTCAGGCCCGCCATCTTCTCCGGCGAGGTGTCCCTGCGGGGGCCCTCGTCGGCGGTGACGCCCTCGAGAGGGGCGACCTCCCTGTCGAACCGGCCCTCGTCGATCGCCCGGATCGCCCGCTGGTGCGACGCGAAGGCGAACGCCTCCATGTCCTCACGGGAGATGTCCCAGTCCCTGGCGATCATCTCGGCGCCGTGGAACTGCGACACGTCCTGCTTGCCGTACCTGGCCTGCCAGCCGCGCGAGCCGACGTACGGACCCTCGGTGAAACCGAGGGAGTCGGCGGCGCCGCGCGAGGCGAAGGCGATCGGGATCTGCGACATGTTCTGCACGCCGCCGGCGACGACGAGGTCGCTGGTGCCGGACATCACCGCCTGCGCGGCGAAGTGGACGGCCTGCTGGGACGAGCCGCACTGCCGGTCGACGGTCACGCCCGGCACCTCCTCGGGCAGCCCCGCGGCCAGCCAGCAGGTGCGGGCGATGTCGCCGGCCTGCGGGCCCACCGTGTCCAGGCAGCCGAAGACCACGTCCTCCACCGCGGCCGGGTCCACCCCCGAGCGCTTCATGAGCTCGGTCAGCACGTGCGCGCCCAGGTCGGCCGGGTGGACGCCGGAAAGGCCTCCGCCGCGCCTGCCCACGGGCGTGCGAACCGCCTCGACGATGTATGCCTCCGCCATCGCAAAACTCCTCAGGTTGTTGTCAGGATCCCTTCCAGGACCATCGCTATGTACTGCCTGGCGATCTCTTCGGCCGGCAGCGGGCCGTCACCGCGGTACCAGCTCGCGGCCAGCCACACGGTGTCGCGGATGAAGCGGTAGATGAGGCCGGTGTCGAGGTCGGCCCGGAAGACGCCGTCGGTGACTCCCCGGTCCAGCACCGACAGCCACATCTCGCGGAAGCGCCCCTGCGACTCGGTCAGGTAGGAGAAGCGCGGGTTCGTCGCGAGGTGCTTGGACTCGTTCTGGTAGATCACGACGGCCGGGCGGTGGCGGTGGATGGTGCGGAACGACTCCACGATCAGCGCCTCGAAGGTCTCCCGCGCGCCGAGGCCGGAGCCGGTCACCTTGTCGTACGCCCCCCACATCTCGGTGAGGAAGGCCGACAGGATCTCGTCGACCATCGACTCCTTGGAGTCGAAGTGGTAGTAGAGGCTGCCGCCGAGCATGTCGGCGGCCTCCGCAACCTCGCGGACCGTCGTGGCCGCGTAGCCCCGTGACGCGAACACCTCGGCCGCGGTGGCCAGCAGCTCGGCCCGCCGCTCGGCGCGGGCGGCCGCGGTGCTCTCTGCGTCTCTGCGTCGTGGGCTCATGGGAAAGTTCGACCTCTCAGGGGTGCTGGCTGGAGACCGAGACGACCTCTCCGGTCATGTAGGAGGAGTAGTCGCTCGCGAGGAAGACGATAACGTTGGCGACCTCCCATGGTTCCGCGTGGCGGCCGAAGGCCTCCTTCCTGGTCAGCTCGGCCAGCAGTTCCTCGGTCGTGACCTTCGCCAGGTGCGGGTGCATGGCCAGCGAGGGGGCGACGGCGTTGACCCGCACGCCGTACGGCGCCGCCTCGATCGCCGCGCACCTGGTCAGCGCCATGACCCCGGCCTTGGCCGCCGCGTAGTGCGCCTGGCCCTCCTGGGCCCGCCAGCCGATCACCGAGGCGTTGTTCACGACCACGCCCCGGCCCCGCGGCTGCATCCGCGTGAGCGCGGCGCGGGTGCAGCGCATGGTGCCGTTCAGCGTGACGTCGAGCACCCGGCTCCACTGCTCGTCGGCCATCTCGACGAGCCTCGCCGTGCCGCCGAGGCCGGCGTTGTTCACGACCACGTCGACAGGCCCGAACCGCTCCTCCGCGGCCGTGAACAGGCTCTGCACCTGTTCCTCCGAGGTGACGTCGCAGGGGACGGCGGTCACCGTGTCCGCGCCGAACTCCCGCTCCAGGACGGCCAGGCTCTCGCCGAGGCGGCGCTCGTGGGCGTCGCTGACGACGACCCGCGCCCCCTCCTCCAGCATGCGCCGGGCGCAGGCGCCCCCGATGCCGGTGCCGGCCGCGGCGGTCACCACGGCCACCCGGTCGCGCAGCAGACCGTGACCGGTCACGTAGGTCGGCATGCCCACCCTCTCCTCACCGTACGACTCGTGATTTACTCTATCAAATAGTTGTTAGAAAGAATGCGAGGGTCCCATGACAGTGGTGCGTTACGAGCGCCGCGGGCCCGTGGCGGTGGTCACCATGAACCGCCCGGAGTACCGCAACGCGCAGAACTCGGCGATGACGTACGCCCTCGACGAGGCCTTCTACCGGGCGGTGGCCGACGACGAGGTCAAGGTGATCGTGCTGGCCGGCGAGGGCAAGCACTTCTCGGCCGGGCACGACATCGGCACGCCCGGCAGGGACGCCCACGTCTCCTTCGAGCGTAAGGCGGGCCTGTGGTGGGACCACGTCGGCAAGGAGGGCGCCGAGAGCCGCTTCGCCCGGGAGTCGGAGGTCTACCTGGGCATGTGCCGGCGGTGGCGGGAGATCCCCAAGCCGACGATCGCCATGGTGCAGGGCGCGTGCATCGCGGGCGGGCTCATGCTCGCCTGGGTCTGCGACCTGATCGTCGCCTCCGACGACGCGTTCTTCGCCGACCCCGTCGTACGCATGGGCATCCCGGGCGTCGAGTACTTCGCCCACCCCTGGGTCATGCCGCCCAGGATCGCCAAGGAGTTCCTGTTCACCGGCGACCGCATGCCGGCCCGGCGCGCGTACGAGGTGGGGATGGTCAACCGGGTCGTGCCGCGCGACGACCTGGCGACCGAGACGTTCGCGCTGGCCGAGAAGATCGCCGCGATGCCGCGGATGGGCCTGGCGCTCACCAAGAAGGCGGTCAACCAGGCCGAGGACCTGCAGGGCATGCACGCCGGGATGGACTCGGTCTTCGGCCTGCACCACCTCGCCCACGCCCACAACGCCGAGACCTCGGCCGACTCCCTGGCCGGGATGGACCCCAAGAGCATGAAGGCGGCCGCCGATGGATCTTGACCTCTCGCCGGTGGAGCCGTTCCGCGCCGAGGTGCGCGCCTGGCTCCGCGAGCACGTCCCCGCCACTCCCCTGCCGTCCCTGGAGATCGAGGAGGGCTTCGCCGCGCACCGCGCCTGGGAGCGCGAGCTGCACGAAGCCCGCCTGTCGGTGGTGTCGTGGCCCGAGGAGTACGGCGGCCGGAACGCCTCCCCGCTGGAGTGGCTGGTCTTCGAGGAGGAGTACTACGCGGCCGGGGCGCCGGGGCGGGTCAGCCAGAACGGCATCAACCTGCTCGCCCCCACGCTGTTCCAGCACGGCACGCCCGAGCAGCTCGCCCGCGTCCTGCCGTCGATGGCCTCCGGCGAGGTGATCTGGGCCCAGGCGTGGTCGGAGCCGGGCGCGGGCAGCGACCTCGCGTCCCTGCGCGCGACCGCGACCAGGACCGACGGCGGCTGGCTGCTGAACGGCCAGAAGACGTGGAGCTCGCGGGCCGCCTTCGCCGACTGGGGCTTCGGGCCGTTCCGCTCCGACCCGGAGGCCGAACGGCACCGGGGGCTGACCTACCTCATGTTCCCCCTCGACGCCGCGGGGATCACCCGCAGGCCGATCGGACGCATCGACGGCAAGCCGGCCTTCGCCGAGCTGTTCTTCGACGACGTGTTCGTCCCCGACCACGACGTGATCGGCGAGCCGGGCGCCGGGTGGAAGGTCGCGATGAGCACCACCGGCAACGAGCGCGGGCTCACGCTGCGCAGCCCCGGCCGCTTCCTGGCCGCCGCCGACCGCCTCGTGGAGCTGTGGCGCGAGCACGGCGACCCCGCCGACACCGCGCTGCGCGACCGGGTGGCCGACGCGTGGATCAAGGCGCGCGCCTACCGGCTCAAGGGCTTCGAGACGATCTCCCGTACGGAGGACGTGGGCGCCGAGTCCAGCGTCAACAAGATCTTCTGGTCGGAGCTGGACGTGGCGCTGCACGAGACGGCCCTCGACCTGCTCGGCCCGGACGGCGAGCTGGCGGGTGAGTGGCTGGAGGGATACGTCTTCTCCCTCGCAGGACCGATCTACGCCGGGACCAACGAGATCCAGCGCAACGTGATCGCCGAGCGCGTGCTCGGCCTGCCGAAGGCGGGAAGCCGATGAGATTCGTCCTCGACGCCGAGCAGCGGCTGTTCGGCGAGACCCTCGGCAAGCTGCTCACCGAGGCGGCCGTGCCCGGCGTGGTCCGCGACTGGGCCGCTGGCCGGCGCGGGCGCGGCCTCGCGCTGTGGCGCACGCTGGCCGAGGCCGGGGTGCTCGCGATCGCCGTGCCCCAGTCTGCGGGAGGGGCCGCCGGAGGCGCCGGGCCGCTGCCGGTCGAGCTGGTGACCGCGTTCCACGAGCTCGGCGGGCACGGCGTGCCCGGGCCGTACGCCGAGACCGTGGCCGCCGCCGTGCTGCTCGACCGGCTGGGCGAGGAGGCCCTGGCGAGCCGGTGGCTGCCGCCGATCGCCGAGGGCAGGGCCGTGGTCGCGCTCGCCCTGCCCCCGGCCGTGCCGTACGCGCTGGACGCCGACGCCGCCGACCTGGCGCTGCTGGTGGACGGCGAGCGGCTGTGCGCCGCCGTCCCCGGCGAGGCCCGCGCGTCCCTCGACCCCGCCCGGCGGCTGTTCCCGGTCACGCCGGGCGAGGTGCTGGCCGAGGGACCGCACGTGGCGGCGGCCGCCGCCGACGCGTACGACATGGGCGTGCTCGCGTGCGCGGCGCAGCTCGTGGGGACCGGACGCCGCCTGCTGGAGGTGTCGGTGGACTACGCGAAGGCCCGGCGGCAGTTCGGCCGGCCGATCGGCGAGTTCCAGGCGGTCAAGCACCACCTGGCCGACGCCCTGGTCGGGCTGGAGTACGCCCGCCCGCTGGTGTACGGGGCCGCCCTGGCGTACGGCACGCCGGACTTCGCCCGCGACGTGTCGGCGGCCAAGGCCGCGGCGTCCGAGGCGGCGTACGCCGCGGCGAAGATCGCACTGCAGGTGCACGGCGCGATCGCCTATACGGACGAGTACGACCCCAGCCTGCTCATCCGCAGAGCCCGCGCCCTGCACACGGCGTGGGGCTCGCCCTCGGACCACCGGGCGCGGGTGATCGGCTCACTCGCCGGTTGACACGTAACGGCGCAGCTCCCACGGGTCGTGGGCGGAGAAGACCTCCACCTCGCCCGCGTGGTCGCGGACGAGCGCGCGCAGCCGGTCGCGATTGCGCAGCCGCAGCTCGGCGTCGACCTGCGCGCCGGTCTGCACCACGTCGAGCAGCGGGTGCGGTTCCGGTTCGCCCGCCCGCAGCTCGCCGTGGTAGAAGTACGCGTCGCCCGCGTGCAGCAGCCACCGGTCGCCGTCGCGCACGGCCACCGCCGCGTGTCCGGCGGTGTGCCCGCCGAGCGGCACCAGCAGGAACTCCGGCGGCAGCCCGTGCGCCTGCCGTACGCCGCCGAAGCCGAACCACTCCTCGCCCGGGCCGGACTCGTACGTCGTCCAGCGCGGCCCGTGAGCCCAGTGCGCAGGCCGATAGCGCCGGCTGGGGGCCTCGGCCACGGCGGCGGCCAGTTCCTCCTCCAGGACGTGCACCCGGGCGTCCGGGAAGTCCGGCAGGCCGCCGGAGTGGTCGACGTCGAGGTGGGTCAGCAGGATGTGCCGAACGTCGGCGGGCGCGTAGCCGAGGCGCTCGACCTGGCGCACGGCGGTCTCGGCCGGGTCGAGCACCGGCTCGACCATCTCCGTCCAGTCCGCGGCGAGCGCGCCCGCCGGGTCGCGTACGTCGCCGAGCCCGAGCCCGGTCTCCACGAGCACCAGGCCGTCGCGCTCGGTCTCGGCGAGCAGGCAGTGGGCCACCGCGTGCGCGGGCGCCAGGCCGTCGTAGGTGGGCTCGATCTTCCGCATCGAGCCGCAGTTGAGGTGGTGGATTCTCATTCGGAGTCCTTCCGCCGGGCGGCGCCGGCGACCAGGCCGCCGATCCGTCGCGTGACCGAGTGGATGACGCCGGTGTCGCGACGCACGCGGGCGAGCAGGAGCGCTCCCTGCAGCGAGGACAGCACCAGGTCGGCGAGCGCCTCGGCCTCGTCCACACCCTGCCCGTGCAGATAGCCGGCCAGGCCGCGCAGCCAGGACGCGTACGCCGCGTCGCAGGCCGACCGGATGGGCTCGCTGTCGCCCGCGGCCTCCAGCGCGACCGTGGCCACCGGGCAGCCCTCCTGGAACCCCGACTGCTCCAGGTCGTGGGCGAGCAGGTCGCCGATCCGGGCGACGGCCTCGGCGGGACCGGGGGCGGCGGCCACGGCTGCGGCGATCCGCTCGCCGAGCTCGCCGCCCGCGACCGCCACCGCCTCGGCGGCCAGCTGCTCCTTGCCCTCGGGGAAGTGGAAGTACAGCGAGCCCTTGGGTGCCCTGCTCTCCGCCAGCACCTGGTTGAGACCGGTGGCGTTGTAGCCCTGCCGCTGGAAGAGCCCGGCGGCCGTGCGCAGGACCCGCTCGCGCGTGTCGTTCCTTCGCGTCATACCCGGAGACTAGACCGGTCTACATAGTTTGGGCAAGACTCCCGCTGAGAGCGCGGACGACCTCGGCGGCCTGCGTGACGACGGAGTCGATGAGCTCCTCACACGTGGGCAGGTCGTCGATGAGCGCGACGACCTGGCCGGACGCCATCACGCCGAGGTCCGGGCGGCCGTCCACCATTGCCGCCTTGAGCAGCATCGGGGTGTTGGCCGCCATCAGCACCTGCGACCAGCTCAGCTCCTTGCCGTGCTTCATGGCCAGGCCGTCACGGATCATGGCGGGCCACGACATGCCGGAGATCTTCTTGAAGCGGGCGGCGTTGCGCACCGCCCGGACCAGGCCCGACACCGTCCCCGACCGCTCCAGCCCGTCCACCAGTTCGGTGCGCAGCACCCGGTGCGGCATGCCGTCCACCTGACGGGTGACGACGGTCTCCGACATGCCGAGATAGGTCCGCTTGACCGCCTCCGGGACCGAGCTGTCCGAGGTCAGCAGGAACCGCGTGCCCATCGCCACCCCCGCCGCGCCGTACGCCAGAGCGGCGGCGAGACCGCGCCCGTCGAAGAAGCCGCCTGCGGCGATCACCGGGATGTCGACGGCGTCCACGACCTGGGGCAGCAGCAGCGTCGTGGCGACCGCGCCGGTGTGGCCGCCACCCTCGCCGCCCTGCACCAGCACGGCGTCGGCGCCCCAGGCGGCGACCTTCTCCGCGTGCCGCCTGGCACCGACGGACGGGATCACCACGATCCCGGCGTCCTTGAGCTTGGCGATCAGCTCCTGGCGCGGGGCCAGCGCGAACGAGGCCACCTTCACCCGGTTCCTGATCAGCAGGTCGACCCGCTCGCCCGCGTCGCCGGCGTCGGCGCGCAGGTTCACCCCGAACGGCGCGTCCGTACGCGAGCGCACCTCCTCGATGGCGGCGGCGAGCTGACCGGCGGTCATCGTGGCCGAGGCGAGGATGCCGAGGCCACCCGCGTTGGCCACCGCCGACACCAACCGGGGGCCGGCCACCCAGCCCATGCCGGTCTGCACGACCGGGTGGCGGACGCCGGTCAGCCGCGTGAGCGGGGTGTCCAGCGTCGGCCCGATCATGACTTCACCTCCCGATAGCGTAGTCCCTTCGGATCGAGCACCTCGCGGATGACGCGCAGCTCCTCGTCGGTGGGCCGACGGGTCTCCGGCACATCGCCGTCGATCGTCAGGTCGAACCCGGTGGCGGCCTTCACCTGCTCGACCTCGACGCCGGGATGCACCGAGACCAGCCGCATCGAGCCGTCGGGGGTGCCGAAGTCGAACACGGCGAGGTCGGTCACCACCCGCCGCAGGTCGTGGAAGCGGGCGGCCTGCGGGCCCAGCCCGGCCGCACGGTCGTGGCCCACACCGCTGACCACGTCCACCTTCGGGACGAACACCCGGGTGGACTGCTTGGGGATCCAGTAGCTGGTCGGATTGCAGATCGTGTTGCCGGGGGCCCCGCGCACGCCGAGCAGCTGCGACTTCGGCCGAGCCCAGTCGCCGATGGCCGAGATGTTCGTGTTGCCGTGTTTGTCGATTTGAGAGGCGCCCATCATCACGTGCCTGCGCCCGTTCTGCACCAGCCACAGGTGCTCGCGGAACGGCAGCCAGCCTTCGACCGCCCCCGCGGGCGCACCGAACGGCACCGCCTCGGCGGTCAGCAGCGCGCCGCCGTCCGTGGTCAGCAGGCCGGGGTCGAACGTGAGCCGGGCCAGCCGGGCGCCCAGGATGGAGCAGGTGCCCATGGCCGCCGCCAGGATCTCGCCGTCGCCGCGCCACGCCTCCGCGCAGGCCACGACGCAGATCTCCGCCCGGGTCGCGCTCATCGCCCCTCCTCACGCCACTGCTGCACGCTCTCCTGGTAGGCCGCCTCGTCGCCGGACAGGAACCGGTCCGCGAACGCCGCCCACGCCTCCGGATCGGCCGCCGAGGCGGCGTAGTGCAGCTGGAACATCTCGTCCCGGCCCTGCCCCCCGTGGGTGGAGTGACAGTCTGTGAAGTGGCCGCCGCCGGGGGTCTCGACCACGCCGGCGACGTGCATGCGGCTGACCAGCAGCGTCTGCGGCGGTCCGCCCAGCTCGCCCGGCTCGACCATCCGGTCGCAGGACACGAAGCACCGCCCGGCCGCCTTGGCGAACAGGTCGTCCATGTACGGATCGGGCCCGAGATAACGGCCGTTGCCCCGCGTGTCGGCCACGTCCATGTGCACCAGCGCCACGTCCATCGTGAGCGCGGGCACCGCCACGAGTTCCTCCCCGTCGTCGTACGGCGAGCGGACCATCCGCAGGCCGGGGTTGACCCGCATCACGTCCGAGCCGAGCCCGGCCCGCGTCGGCAGGAACGGCAGCCGGTGCGCCGCAGCGAGGAGGCCGAACATGAACATGCCCTCGTCATATTCGGTGAACTCGACGGCCCCGCGCTGCCGGGCCGCCCGGAAGTGCGGTTCGAGGGCGATCGAGTCGAGCGTCACGAACGGGGCGACGACCCGGCGCACCTTGCCCGCCGCGCAGAGCAGGCCCACGTCCGGCCCGCCGTACGACACGATCGTCAGGTCCGTCAGCGCGGACCTGTAGATGGCGCGCACCAGCGCCATCGGCTTGCGCCGGGAGCCCCAGCCGCCGATGCCGATCGTCATGCCGCTCTCCAGCGAGCCGACGATCTCCTCGATGGAGGTGACGACGCCCATCACCGGCCTCCTTCCGCGACGAAGGCGTCCCGGTGCCGGTCGCCGGCGCCCATGAGGTTGAGCTCGAACGTGAAGCCCTGCTCGAACCGGTAGCTGCGCTTGACGTCGACCGGGTCGATGCCGTTGAGCGACTCCTTCGCCCGCCGGATGACGTACGGGTCCTTGGCGGCGATCTGGGCCGCCACCCCCAGCGCCGCCTCGCGCAGCCGTTCGCGCGGCACGACCTCGAGCACCGAGCCGAACGCGTGCAACTCGGCGGCGGTGACGTTGCGGCACGTGTAGACCATCGCGCGCATCAGGTGCTGGGGCACCAGCCTGGCGAGGTGGGTGGCCGCGCCGAGCGCGCCCCGCTCCACTTCGGGCAGACCGAAGTAGGCGTCGTCGGAGGCCACCACGACGTCGGCGTTGCCGGCCAGCCCCACACCGCCGCCGAGGCAGAAGCCGTGCACGGCCGCGACCACGGGGACCTCGCACTCGTAGACCGCCGCGAACGCCTCATAACAGCCGCGGTTGGCGCCCACCAGCGCGTCGAACCCGCTGGTCGCCTGCATCTCCTTGATGTCCACGCCGGCGTTGAACCCGCGGCCCTCGGCCCGCAGCACCACGACGCGGATCTCCGGGTCGCGCCCGGCCTCCCGTACGGCGTCGGCGAGCTCGAACCATGCGCGTACGGTCAGCGCGTTGACCGGCGGGGCGTCCACCACGACTTCGGCGACGCCCTCGCCGTGACGGCTGGTCGAGATTCCCATACGCTGCCTTTCCATCTAACATTTGTTAGAAATTACGCTAGCAGAGCGGAACGGCCCAGGCGAGGGCCGGCCTATCGAGGAGTCCGGAGATGATCTGCAGGGATCGAGTCGTGATCGTGACCGGCGCGGGGCGCGGCCTCGGCCGGGCGCACGCGCTGGAGTTCGCCCGCCAGGGCGCGAAGGTCGTGGTGAACGACCTCGGGGTCAGCCTGTCCGGCGAGGGCGGGTCGGACACCGGATCAGGGGGTCCCGCTCAGGAGGTGGTCGAGGAGATCCGCGCGCTGGGCGGCGAGGCGGTGGCCGACCGGTCCGACATCGCCACCGACGAGGGCGCGCGGCGGCTGGTGGCGAGCGCGATCGAGCACTTCGGCCGCCTCGACGTGCTCGTCAACAACGCCGGGTTCCTCCGCGACCGGATGCTGGTCAACCTGTCGGAGGAGGAGTGGGACGCGGTGATCCGCGTGCACCTGAAGGGCCACTTCCTGCCGCTCAGGCACGCCGGGCTGCACTGGCGCGCCGAGTCGAAGGCCGGCCGCCCGGTGGACGCGCGAGTGGTCAACACCTCGTCGGGCGCGGGCCTGCTCGGCAGCGTGGGACAGGGCAACTACTCGGCGGCCAAGGCGGGCATCGTGGGCCTGACCCTGGTCGCGGCGGCCGAGCTCGGCCGCTACGGCGTGACCGTCAACGCCATCGCCCCGGCCGCCCGTACGCGGATGACCGAACAGGTCTTCGCAGAGACGATGGCCGCCCCCGGGGAGGGCGGGTTCGACGCGATGGCCCCGGAGAACGTCTCCCCGCTGGTGGTCTGGCTGGGCTCGGCCGAGTCGAAGGACGTCACCGGCCGGGTCTTCGAGGTCGAGGGCGGCCGGATCTGCGTCATGGAAGGTTTCCGGCACGGCCCGGTCGCCGGCAAGGGCGCCCGCTGGGACCCCGCGGAGATCGGGCCGGAGGTGGCGAAGCTGCTCGCCGGCGCAGCCGCGCCCGAGCCCGTCTACGGCGCCTGATCCTCCCCCGCGAGCTGTTCGCCGAGGCCGGTGCGCCGGTAGCGCAACCGGCGGCCGTCCCGTTCGCCGGTCACCAGGCCGGCGTCCCTGAGCGTGGTCAGGTGGTGTGAGGCGGTCGCCGGGGCCAGCCGGAGGGCGGCGGCCACCTCCCCCGTGCTGGACGGTTCGGCCAGCAGGGCGAGCACGGCCGCACGGGTCGGGCCGAGCAGGGCCGCCAGTGCCGCCGGCGGCTCGGCCGCCACGGGCCGGTCCCACAGCCGGCCGTGGCCGCGCGGTGCGTACCACAGCGCACGTCCGGACGGGGTATCGGTCATCGTGTACACGTGCGTGCCGGAGAACCCGGTCGGCAGCAGGGTGAGCGGGTGCCCGTCCAGGCCGAACTCGCCGTCCTTGGCGTACGCCAGTCGCAGCGCCTCACCGTCCCAGTCGAGGCGCGGGTGGAGGTCCGTCAGCAACGCCCACGGCCCGCGCTCGGCGGCGAGCAGCCCGCGGCGGGTCAGCTCACCCTCCGCGAGCGCGCGCAGCCGAGGCCAGCTCGGCGCCATCGCCGTCGAGAAGTAGCGCCGGATCTCCCGCACCGTCACGGCCAGCGCACCCGCCGGATCGGTGGAGAACCGCTCGACCTCCTGCGGCGCGCTGTGCCCGCCCCAGGCCCGGTCAACCTCTGACGCGACCCGGTCGAGCGGCGTGGCGGCCACCACCCGCAGTTCCTGCTCCAGGGTCGGGCGGGTGGTGGACGGCGCCGGGGTGAGGAAGTCCGGCACATATCCGGTGGGGCCCGGGACCAGCGGGCGGAGTGTGGTCAGGCTCCGCAGCAGCGGCTCGGCCCGGGCCCGCCAGGACGCGGGGACCAGGCGCGCCGAGCGGGAGCGCAGGGCGAGGCAACTTGCCACGACCTCCGCCATCGGGCTGTGCGCGAACCTGAGCCGCAGCAGGTCGGCGGGGGCGAACTCGATCCGGATCACCCGTCCATTCGAGCATGCTCGAACGGTTAACGGAGAGCACCCCCCGGTTCCTACGGTCGCCGCATGGAATACACCCGTTTGGGGCGGACCGGTCTCCTCGTCAGCCGGATCTGCCTGGGCACCATGAACTTCGGCTGGCAGATCGGCGAGACCGAGAGCCACGCGATTCTCGACCGGGCGCACGAGGAGGGCGTCAACTTCGTCGACACCGCGAACATGTACGGCCGCGAGACCGGCGACGGCCTGAGCGAGCAGTTCATCGGCCGCTGGTTCGGCAAGACCGGCCACCGGGACCGGGTCGTTCTGGCCACGAAGGTGTACGCCCCGATGACCGACTGGCCGAACGACGGCGGGCTGTCGGCCCGTCACATCATCGCCGCCTGCGAGGCGTCGCTGCGCCGCCTGCGGACCGACCGGATCGACCTCTACCAGATGCACCACGTGCAGCGGGACACGCCGTGGGAGGAGATCTGGCAGGCCATGGAGACGCTGGTCGTCCAGGGCAAGGTGCGGTACGTCGGGTCGTCCAACTTCGCCGGCTGGCACCTCGCCCGCGCCCAGGCTGCGGCGGACCGGAGGAACTTCCTCGGCCTGGTCTCCGAGCAGTGCAAGTACAACCTGCTCACCCGGCACGTCGAGCTGGAGGTGCTGCCCGCGGCGATCGAGCTGGGGATCGGGATCCTGCCCTACTCGCCGCTGCACTTCGGCGCACTGTCCGGGGCACTGCGCAAGCAGCGCGAGGGCGCGGACGGCCGCAGCGTGCTCCACGCCCCCGAGCGGGTCGAGCCGCACCGGGCGGCCATCGAGGGCTACGAGAAGCTCTGCGCCGAGATCGGCGAGGAGCCCACCACGGTCGCGCTCGCCTGGCTGCTGTCGCGGCCCGGGGTGACCGCCCCGGTCATCGGGCCACGCTCCCCCGGGCAGCTCGACCTGCCGCTGACCGCGCTGCGCACCGAGCTGTCAGCCGAGACCCTGGCCCGGCTGGACGAATTGTTCCCGCCCATCGGCAACGGTGGCCCCGGCCCCGAGGCCTGGGCCTGGTGATTCTGGGCCTGGTGATTCTGGCCCTGTAATGCTTCGCCCGGCCGCGCACGCGGGGCGGCGGCCGGGCGACCGCCAACCAAGTCCGGCAGGGGCGGGCCGTCGGCAGTTCGGGCGGTGACTGACCGTTCATCCCCGGGCCGCCCCCGCGTTTTGCGCGCGTATGTCGCGAATTCCCACTAACCGCACACAAGTGAAGTTCACGGTCAGGGCCTGGTCGCCACGTGGGCTTTGCGGCATTTTCTGCCACAAAGCTTCTCGAACACCGCCTGCAACTCCAACTAATCCGCTCGGCGAGTTGCTTCCTGCAGAGAAGAGGTGAAAGAATTCATACAAGTTTTCGAATTTGTTGAGGAGGGTGAGATGGATCTGTTCGATCTGGATCCTGATCGCTCTCGTCGTACGAATAAGACTGATGACGTCTGGTGGGATCGGCTGATCGCCGATTCGCCTCTGTGGTCGTCCGATGGTTCGCTTGCCCGCGACGAATACTCCATCGGCCACTTTCCGATCGTTGAGGCCGAGATGCGGAGTTCCGAGAGCCCGGGCAATGGTTCATGTGACGGTGATGTGGCCAACGCTCAGAACGACGAGGCCACCGATGGCTGTGCCGCGAGTGCCCGGTCTGGGGGTGCCGGTCGGGACAAGGCCCGGTCGTCGTGGGTGTTGGTGGGTTCGCTGCGTGAGTCGGCGCAGGCGTTGGCGTTGGCGGCGGTGCCGGACGATGTGGATATCTGTCTTGCCGAGGCTGAGGAGTTGCTGTTCGCGCGGGATCGGATCACGTGCGCGTTGGCGGATCGGGTGGGGCGGGTGCATGGTGCGAGGCAGGCCAGGCGGCATGGGCATGCCTCGACCCGCAGTTGGTTGCGTACCGCCGGAGGCATGAGCGTGCCCGGTGCCGGCCGTCTGCTCACGCTGGCGGTGGAGTTGGCGCGTCTGCCTCGGGTGCGGGAGAAGTTCGCCGCGGGTGGGTTGGCGACGGGGGTGGTGGAGGCCATCTGCACCGCCACCGCGCACTTGAGCGATGAGCACGCCAACCTGGCTGAGCCGATTTTGCTGGAGCTGGCGGGTAAGGCGGGCGCGGCGGAGGTGGCCAAGGCGGGCCGCTATCTGCGGGCGGTGCTGGACCCCGACGGGGAAGAACGCGACGAGCGGGCCGACTTCGGGCGGCGGTTCCTGAGGGTCCGCCCCACCAAAGGCGGGGGCCTGGAGGGGGAGTTCTACCTGCCGCGCGAGGCGGCCGCCCGGCTGCGGGCCCTGTTGGACGCCTACGCCAAACCGCGCGCGGAGGGAGATGACCGGCCGTTGCGGGTCCGCCAGGCGGATGCGTTCATCGCGCTGCTGGAGCAGAAGATCGCCACTGAGCTCCTGGTCCTGGTCAACGCCGAATCCCTCCCCACCGACCCCGAACCCGCCGACGCCCAACCCGCCGCCCCCGGCACCGACCACCCCGCGAACGGCCGGGACAGCGAGGACACCGGCGCCACCGGCTACGCCGGAAGCGCTGACGACCCCGACGACGTCGACAACACCAGTGCCCCCGGCGCCATGGGCAGCACCGGCGCTGCCGCACCTGCCCAGGATGAGGGCCCCTTCCAGCCAATTGACCCCGGCACTGCCGAGGCCGAGGCAGATGCGGGTTCGACAGCCAATGCGGGTGCCGATGCAGCCGCGAGCGCCGACCTTGACCTTGCCGGCACCGGCCCCCGCGATGAGGAGTCTCGCGATCCCGGAGCCGATGAGCACGGGACCTGTGAGCGTGGGGCCGATAGGCACGGGGCCAGCGAGCACGACACCGCGAGCGCCGCCCCTGTCGAGGGCGACGACACCGCACCCGCGAAGGGCGTAGGCCGCGACAGTGGTGCGGCCCAAGCTGAAGCAGGCCCCAGGCGCGCAGCAGCATGGCCTACCTGCGGCGGTGGCGCGCCTCCGCACGCAGCACCTCCGCACGCAGCGCAATCGCCAGATCCTCCTCCCGAGCACGCCTCCGCACATCACGCCCACGCCGGGCATCGGCCTGCGGGGGACTGCCGACATGCGCAGAGCACGTGTGAAAACCACGGCCACGAGCATCGGCGGCCCGGCGAGGGCGGGTGCGGATGCGGCGGCGAGGCACGGTGCTCGTGCGCGCCGGGGACACCAGGAGCAGCGCCGGAGACGCCGCCGGGTGTGCCGGGGCCGGAGCTGGGGATGCCAGCGGGAACAGCACCGAGAACAGCGCCAGGGACGCTGCCGGGGGCGTGGCTGGGGGTGGCGCCGGGGGTGTTGCTGGCGACCGGGCAGATGCTGCCGGTCTCCAGCGTGCACCGCCTTGCCCGCACCAGCACCCTGGTCCGCCTGGTCATGGACGCCGAGGGGCAGGTGCTGGACATGGGCCGCAAGGTCCGCCTGGCCACCCCCGCCCAACGCAGGGCCGTGTTCGCCCGCTACGCCACCTGCTGGATCGACGGCTGCCCACTACCCGCCACCCTCTGCCAGATCGACCACGCCGACAACTGGAGCACCGGCGGCCACACCGACCTCAAACTCCTCGGCCCCGCCTGCCAGTTCCACAACCGCGACCGCTACCAGCACCCCGACCGCTACACCCGCCACAAAGCCGGCACCGACCGCTGGACCTTCACCTACCAGCCGACCCACGCCAGGCGGCTGCGGGTGTAGCAGGCTGCGGGAGGCGTAGCGCGCCGATGCGGGGATGGCCTGGCGGCCCGCCGACCCGCCGGTCCTGGAGCGGGCGGGCATCCGGCTCGACTGGGCGCACCGGCAGGCCTTCCGCGACGGGCTGCGGCAGCCCCAGTGGATCCGCGTCGCCGGCTCCTACTACGCGCCCTGCCACCACGAGTACTACGTGGCCCAGCAGCGGGTCGCGCAGGTCAGGCGCGTCCGCCGTCGAGCTGCCTTACGAGGGCGACTGAGCCGCGCCGACCACGAAGGACTCCAGCCGGTGCAGCAGGGCGGCCATCTCGCCCTCGGGCAGGCGGGTGGTGTCGGCGCTCAACTCCACGCCGAGCGTGCCCTTCCAGCGCATCAGGGCCACACAGAAGTCACAGCTGCGCTTGTCCGTGCCGGGGAGCCACTCCAGCTCGGACTCCCCGTCCGCGCGGCCGGCGCCGCCCGGATCCTCGCCGGGACGCAGGTCGTTGAAGCAGCACGACGGGAACATGGGGACGCCCCGGTCGGCGCTCATCCGGTCGATCATCGCGTGCAGGGCCAGCGAGTCGAAGCGCGCGCGCCGGTAAGAGGCGAGAACCGCCGGATAGGCGCTCACCAAGGTCTCGGCGAGGCCTCCGCACGGGCCCAGGGTGAACAGCCCCAGCTGGTTCAGGCTGGTGACCAGGTCCCGAGTCCTGTCGCTGAAGCGGTTGTGCACGATCGGGGTGATCGCGCACACCTCGTGCCCGGTCAGCTCGCGCAGCAGCATGGTGACCGCCACCAGCAGGACGGTGGCGGTGCTGACGCCGGTACGACGGGCGAGCACCTGAGCGGCGTGGTTGAGCCGGGGCGACGACAGCACGACCCGCGCGTACCTCGGCGTCGCGCCCGCTCCGACCACGTGCGGGAACATGGCGGACGGCACGGTCCGGAGAAGCGCCTCCCACTGCGCGATCACCCGCTCGGAACGGGCCGACGCCGTCTCCTCATCCCGCACCAGGTCGAGCAACTGCGATGACGGCGGCCGTGTGATCGTCCCGCGGAGCAGCAGCATCCGCAGGTCGCGCACCACGACGTCGGCCGCGCGCCAGTCCGCGACGACGTGGTTGAGCACGAGCGCCACGTGGGTGGCGGCGCCGTCGCAGACCACGAGACCGGCGCGCAGCGGCTGCTCGCCGTCGCCGAAGGAGCGACCGGCCAGGCGGTCGACGAGGTCCGCCGCGGCATCGTCCGCGTCTCCGCGTGCCGCCTCGACCAGCTCGATCGACACGGTCCCGGCCGCCGCCACCTCCTGATAGGGCCCGGCCGCGCCGAGCCGTACCAGGGATCGCAGGGCGTCGTGGCGGCCCATCACCTCCGTCAGGGCGGCCGCCACGACCTGGGGATCGCGTGGGCCGCCCGCGCGCGGGACGGCGAGGAGCCGGGGCACGTTGAAATAGTGCGCGCTGTCCGGCCCCACCTCGTCGATGGCCCTCCATATGTCCCGCTGTCCCCACGCGAGCTCCGCTGTTCCGGCGCGATTGCAGGCGAAATCCACAGAAAGCCGCATGGCTCTCCTTCACGGAACGGTGGTGCGGGGCGGAGGTGGGAACGCTCCCATGAAGGCTAGGTATCACCTCCGGACGGGTCAAGATCTTCATGGGCCGTTTTGAAAGCGCTCCGCCATTAGCTCGCATATTGGCCCCACCAAAAAACAGGGCAAGAACTGCACCAGCGAATCGCAGGTTGTCGAATCAAAAGGTGACAGAATGTGAATTTCAGGTGTGGAGGTTTCCGCCCGCGCCCTTACAACGGGTGTGCTCCCAGCGCGGCCTTGTCGATCTTTCCGGTGGCGTTGCGCGGCAGACCGGCCGTGAGGACGACCTCGCGGGGCACCTTGAAGTTGGCCAGGCGTTCCCTGCAGTAGGCCGTCAGCGCCTCCGGGGTGACCGCCGCGCCGGCGCGGGGCACGACGTAGGCCCGGCCGACCTCGCCCATCCGGGCGTCCGGCACGCCGATCACCACGGCCTCGGCGACGCCCTCATGGGCGGCGAGCACCTGCTCGATCTCGGCCGGATACACGTTGAAGCCGCCGACCACGAACATGTCCTTCGACCGGCCGGTGATGGCGAGGTAGCCCCGCTCATCGAGCCGGCCGCGGTCGCCGGTCACCAGCCAGCCGTCCACGATCGCCGCCGCCGTCGCCGCGTCGTCGTCCAGATAGCCGACCATCACGTTGTGCCCGCGCACCACGATCTCGCCGTCCTCGCCCACCGGCACCGGCGCGCCGTCCGGGCCGGTCACCCGCACCTCCACGCCCTCGATCGGGCGGCCGGAGGTGGTGGCGACGGTCACGTCGTCGTCCTCCACCGAGCACGCCGTGACCGTGCCGCACGATTCGGTCAGCCCGTACGCGGTGACCACCTGAGGGAACAGCTCGGCCCGCAGGCGGCGCACGAGCGCCACCAGGACGACCGAGGCACCCGTGACCGCGAGCCGCAGCGACGACAGGTCGTAACGGGAGCGGCCGGGCGCGTCGAGCATGGAGACGTAGACGGTCGGCGGGCCGGGCAGCACCGTGATCTTCTCGACCTCGACCAGCCGCATCGTCTCGTCCGGCTCGAACACCGGCTGGAGCACCATCGTGGCGGCCCTGAGCAGGCAGGCGAACACCCCGGCCTTGTAGCCGAAGGTGTGGAACATCGGGTTAACGATCAGGTAGCGGTCGTCGTGGCGCAGACCGGTCCGCGCGCTCCACGCGAGGTAGGTGCGGACGTTCTGCCGGTGGGTGCACATCGCGCCCTTGGACCTGCCGGTGGTGCCGGAGGTGAACAGGATGTCGGCCACGTCGTCGGGACGCACCGCCGCGGCGCGTTCCCACGCCTCCTCCTCCGGCACGGTCACGCCCACCGCGAGGAAGTCGTCCCAGCTCGTCGCGCCCGGCCGTGGCCCGTCGTACGCCACCGCCGTGGTGAGGGTGGGCAGGTCCGGCGTGCCGGAAGCGGTGACCCCGAGCATGGCGAGGTAGCCGTTGCCGAGGAAGCCGTCCTCGGTGAACAGCACGCGGGCGCGGCTGCGCGCCAGCAGCCACCGGGCCTCCTCCCCCTTGTATCGGGTGTTGATCGGCACCACGACGGCGCCGGCGCAGAGCGCGCCGAGGGCGGTGACGATCCACCGCGTGCTGTTGGGAGCCCAGATCGCCACCCGCTCCCCCGGCTCCACGCCGAGCGCGAGGAAGCCGCGGGCCGCCTCGCGCACCCGGGCGTGCAGCTCCGCGTAGGTCAGGCGGGACGTGCCGTCCACCACCGCCTCCGTGCCCGGGAACTCCCGGGCCGCCTGTTCCAGCACTCCCGGGATCGTCAGCGCCTCGTTCTCGGTCATGACCGCCATGGTGGGCCGTCCCGGCCCGGCGCGTCAGGCGTGGTCCCGCTGGCCGGTACCTCTCCCCCACCGGCGGGCGGTCGGCCGTACCCTCCCTGGGTCGTATCGAGACGTGGGAGGAAAACGGTGAACGTGACGGTGGATTTCGGCGGCCGGGCGGTGCTGGTCACCGGAGGGACCAAGGGCATCGGCTTCGTGATCGCCGAGGCATTCCTCGCCGCGGGCGCCGGTGTGGTGGTGTGCGGGCGGAACGAGCCGGAGAAGCCGCCCTCGGCGGGCGGCCGGACGGCGCGCTTCGTCGCCGCCGACATCCGCGACCCCGCGGAGGCGGCCCGGCTGGTGGGGCAGACCGTGGACCACCTGGGCCGGCTCGACGTGCTGGTCAACAACGCCGGAGGGTCGCCGAACGCCGACGCGGCGACGGTCTCGCCGCGGTTCGTCGAGCGGATCGTGGACCTCAACCTGCTCGCGCCGTTCTACGTGGCCCAGCCGGCCAACCTCGTGATGCGCGAGCAGGAGACCGGCGGGTCGATCGTCAACATCGGCAGCGTCTCCGGCGTGGACCCGCAGCCGGGCACGGCGGCGTACTCGGCGGCCAAGGCCGGGCTGCTCATGCTCACCAGGGCGCTGGCGCTGGAATGGTCGCCGAAGGTGCGGGTCAACCACATCACCACCGGCCTCATCAGGACCGAGGCCGCCGCCTCCCTGTACGGCGAGGACGGCGGCGCGACGCTGTCGGAGGTCATCCCCATGCGCAGGCTGGCGGTGCCGCAGGACGTGGCGAACGCCTGCCTCTTCCTGGCGAGCGACCTCGCCTCCTACCTCACCGGGGCGGACGTCCCGGTGCACGGTGGAGGCGAGGTCCCCGCCCGCTACCTGGCGACGCGCGGCTGAGCCTCGCGGAAGACGGCGCGCCCGCCCGTGAGCACGGGCGTGCCGTTCACCGCCGCCTCGAAGACCACGGCACCCTCCTCGTCCCACGTACGCAGGTCGAGGCGGTCGCCGGGGAAGACCGGGGCGGCGAACCTGCCCGCGAGCTCGGCCAGGCCGGCCGGGTGCGCGCCCACGGCGTCGGCCAGCGGCAGCGTCACCGCCGCCAGCGTGCCCAGGCCGTGCATGAACGGCCTGGGCATCCCGGCCGCCTTCGCCGCCTCCGGGTCGATGTGCATGTGGTGCCGGTCGCCGAGCAGGCGGTAGAGCGCGGCCTGGTTGGGCGAGGTGTCCAGCCGCAGCTGACGCGCGGGCGGCGTCTCGGGCCGCTTCGGAGCCGAAGGACCGCGCTCGCCGCCGAACCCGCCGCGGCCCGGCGCGAACAGCGACCAGGTGGCGAGGAAGAACTCGCTGTCCACCTCGACCTCGAAGACCGCGGCGCCGCCCTTGTCCCAGACCCGGGCGACGCGGGCCTTCATCGTCAGCTCGCCCGCCGGCGGCAGCGGCGTGCGGACCTCCAGCCGCTGGGAGCCGTGCACGGCCGTCCGGGTGTCGAACGCGCCCAGCGAGCCGAGCGCGTCCGGCGCCCACTGGGCCTTGGTCAGCGCGAACGTCGGCAGCACCCGCAGCCGCTCCTCGAAGACGAGGTCGAGGTCGGTGGCCGGGGCGCCGACGGCGAGCGCGTAGAGGATCGCCTCCCGCTCGTCGTAGGCGACCGTGCGCTCGCCGAGGTCGCGGCCGGCCCACTCGGCAGCGTTCATCTCGCCGGCGTTCACCGGCCGGCTCCGAGCACGAGGCCGCTGGTGGGCACCCCGGTGCCCGCCGTCACGATCACGTTGCGCACTCCTTCCGGCTGGTTGACGCTGGTGCCCCGCACCAGGCGGACGGCCTCGGCGATGCCGTTCATGCCGTGCAGGTACGCCTCGCCGAGCTGGCCGCCGTGCGTGTTGAACGGCAGCCGCCCGCCGAGCTCCAGGTTGCCCTCGGCGACGAAGTCCTTGGCCTCGCCAGGGGCGCAGAAGCCCAGCTCCTCCAGTTGCGGCAGCACCAGCGGCGTGAAGTGGTCGTACAGGATCGCCGCGTCCATGTCCGCGGGGCCGAGACCGCTCTGCGCGTACAGCTGCCGCCCGACCAGCCCCATCTCGGGGATGCCGGTGATGCGGGGACGGTAGTAGCTCGTCATCATGTGCTGGTCGCCGCCCGAACCCTGGGCCGCGCCGAGGATGACGGCGGGCGGGTGCGGCAGGTCGCGCGCCCGCTCGGCCGAGACCACGACCAGCGCCTGGCCTCCGTCGGTTTCCTGGCAGCAGTCCAGCAGGTGCAGCGGCTCGGCGATCCAGCGCGACGCCTGGTGGTCCTCCAGGGTGATGGGCCGCTGGTAGAACCAGGCCGCCGGATTGTTCGCGGCATGCTTGCGGTCCACCACTGCCACCCGGCCGAAGTCCTCGCTGGTCGCGCCGTACTCGTGCATGTAGCGGCGGGCGAACATGGCCACCCACTGGGCGGGCGTCGACAAGCCGAACGGGGTGAGCCACGCGTACGCCGCGCCGTCCGCCCCGATGTCGGCCGCAGTCTCGACCGGCCGGTCCGCCTGGCCGAGGCCGTAGCGCACACCGGACCGCTCGTTGAACGCCCGGTAGCAGACGACGACGTCGGCGACGCCGGTCGCGACGGCGATCGCCGCCTGCTGGACGGTGCCGCAGGCCGCGCCGCCGCCGTGCGGGATGCGCGAGAAGAACGTCAGGTCGCCCATGCCGGTGTTGCGGGCGACGTGGATCTCGGCGTTGGTGTCGGCGGTGAACGTCACCATCCCGTCCACGTCGGACGGCTTCAGGCCGGCGTCGGCGATGGCCGCGAGCACGGCCTCGCAGGCGAGCCGCAGCTCGCTGCGGCCGGAGTCCTTGGAGAACTCGGTGGCCCCGATGCCGGCGATGGCCGCCGCGCCGGAAAGCCGGCTCATGTCGCCTCCTTCGAGGGAAGCCGCACGGCGACGGTGCCGGTCACGTGTGCGCCCAGGCCGTTATCGCCGCGTACGGCGATCTCGACCCGGCGGTACTCGTCGTGCTTGGCGGTGACCGTGCCGGTCAGCGTCATCGTGTCGCCGGGGTGGTTGGGCACGCCGAGCCTGATCCTGATCGCCGTGACGACGGCGGCCGGGCCCGCCCATTCCGTGACGTACCGGTCGACCAGGCCGTTGGTGGTGAGGATGTTCATGAAGATGTCCTTCGACCCGCGCTCGACCGCGAGGCCGGGGTCGTGGTGGACGTCCTGGTAGTCGCGGCCGGCGATCGCGGTCGCCACGATGAGCGTGCGGGTCAGCGGGATCGGCAGCACGGGCAGCTCCTCCCCCACCGCCACCTCCTCGTACGTTCGCCGGTTCATTCGGGGATCCTTCCCGCCGCGATCACCGTGCCGAGCCTGGCGAGGTCGGCGCTCGGCCCGCCGAGCGTGCCGGAGATCTGCCTGGCCCACAGGAAGTGCCGGTGGACCGGGTAGTCGACGTCGACGCCGATGCCTCCGTGGACGTGCTGCACCCGGTGCGCCACGGTCAGCCCGGCGTCCCCGGCCCACCACTTGGCGACGAGCACGGCCGCCGCGGCGTCCCCGCCTTCCTGCAAGGAGGTGACCGCCTGCCACAGGCACACGCGGACGGCGTCGACGTCGATGTAGCAGTCGGCGAGCTGGTGCTGCACCGCCTGGAAGGTGCCGAGCGGACGGCCGAACTGCTTGCGCTCGGACAGATAGGTCACGGCGTGCCGGATCGCACCCTGGGCGACGCCGAGCTGCACGGCCGCCAGCGCGACCGCCGCCCGCTCGATCGTCCACGCCACCGCGCCGTCCCCCGGCGTGCCGACCGCCCGCGCCGGGGTGTCGTCCAGGGTGAGGGTGCCGGCGAGGTCGTGCGTCGTGGTCTCCTCGGCCTCCCAGGAGACGCCATCGGCGTCGCCGGCGACCAGGAACAGGCCCGGCCCTCCCTCTGCCGCGGCCGAGACCAGCACGTGGCCCGCACCGAACGGCGATGGGACCACGGCCTTGACGCCGGTCAGCCGCCAGCCGTCGCTCTGTCGCCGGGCCGTGCAGCGCGGCGTGGCCGGGTCGGCCGGGCCGAACTCCTCCAGCGCCACGGTGAGCCGCGACGAGCCGTCCACCGCCGCGGGGAGCAGGCTCTCACGCTGCTCGGGGGTGCCGTGCGCGGCGACCGCGAGCGCACCGACGGCCGCGGGCCACAGCGGCACCGGGGCGACGTGGCGGCCCTGCTCCTCCAGCAGCACGCACAGCGCGCCCAGGCCCAGTCCGGCGCCGCCCGCCTCCTCCGGCAGCGCGATGCCGAGCAGGCCGGCCTTGCCCAGCTCCGCCCACAGCTCCTCGTCCAGGCGGCTCGGCGAGCCCTCCACCTCGCGTACGCGCTCGGTCGTGGCGCGGTCGGCGAAGATCTGGTCCGCCAGGGCACGCACCGCCTCGAGCTCTTCGTCCAGCGTGAAGTCCATCAGTCGTTCTCCTGCGGGCGGAACACCGGAAGTGACAGGTCGGGATCGGCGTCCAGCCAGTCGAGGACGACGGGCATGCCGATCTCGACCTCTCCGGGTTCCACGCCGACCAGGTTGGTGACGAGCCGCGTGCCCTCGTCGAGCTCCACGACCGCGACGATCAGCGGATACTCGAACGCCGGGTGGCGGGGGTGGTGGGCGACCACGAAGCTGTGGACCTGCCCGCGGCCCGACGCCTCCGCGACGTCCCACTCGAACGAGCCGCAGTGCGGGCAGCACGGGCCGGGCGGGTGGCGCAGCGTCCCGCACGCGGAGCAGCGCTGGATCACCAGCCGGTGCTCACGCGCCGCCTCGAACCAGAACGCGTTGTCCCGGTTGACCGCGGGCCGCGGCCGCAACGCCTCCGGGGCCCGCTTTTCCGGAGAAGGGGCCTTCGGCCGGAACCGGAGCAGGCGCCAGCGCTGCACGGCGACGACGTCACCATCCTGGTCGGTGTAGGTGCGGACCGTGGTCACGAACCGTCCCACGCCCAGCGCGGTGCTCTTCTCCGGGGAGATCGACTCCACGACCTCACGGACGCTCACGCGGTCGCCGACGACCAGCTCCCGGTGGAACTCGAACTCCGAGTCGGTCGCCACCACCGAGGTGTAGCCGTCCTTCTCGAGCAGCGCGTTCAGTTCCTCCGCTCCCGGCCCCGCATCCGAGCCCGTGATGCTCGCGGCGTACCCCCGCATCGTCCACGCCTGCGTCATCGACGCGGGCGCGACGATCCCGGGACGGCCGGTCGCGCGGGCGGCGTCGTCGTCCAGGTAGACGGGGTTGCGGTCGCCCATCGCCTCGGCCCAGTGCCGGATCATGGGCACGTTCACCGGGTCGGGCCCCTCCCGGAGCGGGACGATCTCCCGTCCGGCGAAGTCCTCATAGGCGGTCATCAGCGACCCGCCCGGGGAAGTCCGAGACCCTGGGTGGCGACCATGTCCCGCAGGACCTCGTTCACGCCGCCGCCGAAGGTGTTGACGATGCCCTGCCGCGACAGCTGCTCGATCTGCCCGGCGAGCACCGCGCCCGGCGACTCGGGGCGGACGCGCCCGCCCGCGCCGAGGATCCCCGACAGCGTGCGCTGCACGTCGATGTGGGTCTCGGTGCCGTACACCTTGGCCGCCCCGGCGTCCGCGCCCGACAGCGCGTCACGCGCGACCGCGCCGGTCATCTTCCAGTTCATCAGCCGCATCGCCTCCAGCCGGGCGTACGCGCGGGCGAGGTCCCGCCGCACCCACGGCAGCTCCATCGCGCCGTTGTCGCGCGCCCAGCCGGCGACCTGCTCCCAGAGCTGGATCATCCGGCCGCCGAGCGCGGCCAGGCCGATCCGCTCGTGGTTGAGCTGGTGGGTGATGAGCCGCCAGCCGCCGTTCACCTCGCCGACGACCGCGTCGGCCGGCACCCGTACGCCGCTGTAGTAGGTGGCCGTCACGACCATCCCGCCCACGGCCTGGATGGGGCTCCAGGAGAAGCCGGGCGCGTCCGTCGGCACGATCAGGATCGAGATGCCCTTGTGCTTGGGCGCGTCGGGGTCCGTACGGCAGGCCAGCCACACGTAGTCGGCCGTGTTGGCGCCGCTGGTGAAGATCTTGCTGCCGTCGACGACCCACTCGTCGCCGTCCCTGACCGCCCGGGTGGTGAGGGAGGCGAGGTCGGTGCCCGCGCCGGGCTCGGTGTAGCCGATCGCGAAGACCACGTCGCCGGACAGGATGCCGGGCAGATACCGCTTCTTCTGCTCGGGCGACCCGTGGCTCATCAGCGTCGGGCCGACCGTGTTGACGGTGACGAACGGGAACGGCAGCCCGGCCCGCTGGACCTCGTCGAAGAACACGTACTGCTCCTCGATCGACCGGCCCTGCCCGCCGTACTCGACCGGCCAGCCGATGCCGAGCCGGCCGTCGGCGCCGAGGCGCCGCACGACCTCGCGGAACCGGGGGCCGCCGACGCCCTCCTCCCCGACGCGGCGCCGCTCGTCCTCGGGCAGCAGGCCCGCGAAGTACTCCCTCAGCTCCCGGCGCAGCTCGCGCTGCTCGGGACTCTCACGCAGATCCATGTCCGCTCTCCTTCACGCCTGACCGAGGAAGCGCAGGCGCCCGTTGGCGGCGAACTCCTCGCGCAGCGCGGCCTTGTCCTGTCCGGTCATGAGGGTGTATTCGGGCGCGCCCCGGCCGGCCCATCGATAGACGGCGTCGCCGGTCCGCCAGCCCTCCATCTGCATCTCCTTCTTGCGCAGCTTGTTCGACCCGGTGGCCGGCAGCGCGTGGGAGACCCGCACGTGGCGCGGGGCCCCCTTGGTGCCGAGGTCCTCCTGCGCGGTCAGGAATTCCGGCAGGCCGAGGTCCTCGAACGACGTGCCCTCGGGGATCTCGAGCGCGGCCATGACCTGGTCGCCGGAGCGCGGGTCGGGCACGCCGAACACGGCGGCCGCGACGATCAGCGGGTGCCGCCGCAGCACACGCTCGGTCAGCAGCGCGGAGATGTTCTCGCCGTCCACCCGGATCCAGTCGCCCGACCGGCCCGCGAAGTAGATGTAGCCGTCCTCGTCGATGTAGCCGAGGTCTCCGGTCCAGTACCAGCCGTGCCGGACCCGCTCGGCGTCGGCCGCCTCGTTCTTGTAGTAGCCCTCGAACCTCGCCGCACCGTCGACGTCCACGATCTCGCCGATGGCCTCCTCGGCGTTGGTCACCCGGCCGTGCGCGTCGAGCACGGCGCGCGGGCAGGTCTCGCGGGTCTCGGGGTTGACCACCCGTACGCCCGGGCGCGCCGGGCGGCCGAGCGCGGAGGCCGGGCCCTCGGGCGCGAGCTTGATCATGCCGGCGCCCTCGCTCGACCCGTAGCTCTCGATGAGCCGGCAGCCGAACCTGCGCAGGAACTCCGCCTGGTCCTCCGGCGACGCCTCGGTGCCGAAGGCGTGGTCGAGCGTGTTGTCGGCGTCGTCGGACCGCTCGGGCTGCGCCAGGATGTACGCGATGGCCTTGCCGACGTAGGTGAAGAACGTGACGCCGTGGAAGCGGACGTCGGGCAGGAACCCGGAGGCGGAGAACTTCGGCACGAGGACGACCGTCGCCCCGGCGGTCAGCGACGGCGCCCACAGCGCCATCAGCGCGTTGCCGTGGAAGAGCGGCATGCAGCAATAACTGACGTCGTGCCGCCGCACGTCGTACTTCTCGCAGTTGGCGTAGCCCAGCCCGGTCAGCCGGCCCTGGGAGCAGACGGCGGCCTTGGACGCGCCGGTGGTGCCCGAGGTGAACAGCAGCAGCATCCGCGTCTTGGGCGTGATCTCCGGGTCGCGGACCGGCTCACAGGCGTGCGCGGCGACCGTGTCCGCGTAGTCGTCGGCGTCCACCAGCAGGAAGCGGTCGCGCGGCACGCCGATGTCGAGGCCGTCCAGCAGTCTGAGACCGGCCGCGTCGGTGACGACGAGCTGCAGATCGGTGTGCCTGACCTCCTGCTCCAGGTATGCGCCCCGGCGGGTGCTGTTGATCCCGACGATCGTCGCGCCGCTCAGCGCGGCGCCGCCGAGCCAGAAGATGTACTCGGGGGTGTTGTCGAGCAACACCCCGATGTGGAAGGGACCTTTCACGCGGAGCGCCCGGGCCAGCGCCGCCCGGGCGGCGCTCTCCCGCACCACCTCGTCCCAGGTCCAGGTGCGCTCGCGGGTCCGCAGGCCGGGGTGGTCGTCGCCCAGGCGGTCGAGCAGCAGGTCGGCGATGGTCTCCCGGCGCACCGCTACCCCTTCTGCCGTACGGCGATCGGGCCGGTCAGCACGCAGTGCGTGCCGCCGTAGATCGCGGTCATGCACTTGTTGCAGTGGATGCACAGCGACCTGACGCTGTTGTCGGCCTGGATGCGGTTGATCAGGTCCGGCTCGCGCAGCAGCGCCCGGGCCATCGCGACGAACTGGAAGCCCTCGGCCATCGCCTGGTCCATGACCTGCTTGTTGGTGATCCCGCCGAGCAGGATGAGTGGCATCGTCTTGAGCGCGGCGCGGAACTGCCGGGCGTCGTCGAGCAGATAGGCGTCCTTGTAGGGGTAGGCGCGCAGGAAGTGCTTGCCGACGAGCTGGACGCCGAGCTTCACCGGCTGCTTCATGACCGCGGCGAACTCGCGCAGCGGGGCGTCGCCCTTGAACAGGTACATGGGGTTGAGCAGCGAGCTGCCGGCGGTGAGCTCCAGCGCGTCGAGCGAGCCGTCCTCCTCCAGCCACTGCGCGACCTTGATCGACTCGTCCAGCCAGAAGCCGCCGGGCACGCCGTCGTCCATGTTGAGCTTGGCCGTGATGGCGATCCGGTCGCCGACCGCGTCGCGCACCGCGCGGGCGATGTCCCGCGACAGGCGGGCCCGGTTCTCCAGGCTGCCGCCGTACTCGTCCTTGCGGTGGTTGACCCGCGGGCTGAGGAACGAGCTGGCGAGGTAGTTGTGCCCGAGGTGGATCTCGACCGCGTCGAAGCCCGCCTCGATCGCCATCTTCCCGGCGTGGGCGTGCGCGGCGACGATCCGCCGCAGGTCGTCCCGGGTCGCGGCCTTGGTGAAGCTCGTCGTGGTGGCGTGGAAGTGCCGGGTGGGGCCGAGCGAGGGCAGCCTGTTCGACTTGGGGTTGGCGACCGGCCCCGCGTGGCCGATCTGCGCGGCGACGGCGGCGCCCTCGGCGTGCACGGCCTCGGTGAGTCTGCGCAGGCCCGGCAGCGCCTCTGGGGTCCACTGGATCTGGCGCGCGTCCGTGCGCCCCTCAGGGGCGACCGCGCAGTAGGCCACGGTGGTCATGCCGACGCCGCCCTGGGCGTGCCGTACGTGGAACTCGATGAGTTCGTCGGTGACGAGGCTCTTACGGCTCAGCCCCTCGTACGTGGCCGCCTTGATGATGCGGTTGCGCAGGGTCACCGGCCCCAGCTTCGCCGGGGCGAGCACGTCCGGAGCTGTCCGGGGCGCTTCCTGAGTCAATGGGGGATCCTCCACTCCGGTCTTCAAGCTGTCCAGACGTTAGTCAGCGGGACCCGCCGGCGATCCGGCGAATCCCGCTGACCGGGAGAAATCCGGCTGTCAGGCGCCTCGGCCCGCCACCGCGGCGGCGAGGTACAGCGCGGCGCCGATCACGGTCACCGCGGCGCACGCCGTCGCGAGGATCTGGAAGGAGCCGATGTCCCTCAGGTCGTCCTGGGTGAGCGAGTTGTTGTAGGCGACGAGGCCGCCCCACCGGCCGCCACGCGGCCGATCGCCTGGCCGTTCATCCGGTCGTTCTCCTAATGAGTGTTAGCGAGTCGCCTTCCGGCAGACTCGGTGCCTGGTAGCCCCCGGCAGGTGAGCACTTGGTTCTCCTGGGCTTCGAGCCCTGATGAAAGATCGTGCCCCTGCCGGTCGGC
>NZ_JABBWX010000008.1:0-395308 GCF_014161375.1 Microbispora sp. H10830 | reverse complement strand
TCGGGCGCAACCTGACGCAGGCCGCGCGGGAGGGCAAGCTCGACCCGGTGATCGGCCGGGACAAGGAGATCGAGCGGGTCATGCAGGTGCTGTCCCGCCGGACGAAGAACAACCCGGTTTTGGTGGGCGAGCCCGGTGTGGGCAAGACCGCCGTGGTGGAGGGCCTGTCGCAGAAGATCGTCAAGGGTGAGGTGCCCGAGACGCTGAAGGACAAGCAGCTCTACACCCTCGACCTGGGTGCGCTGGTGGCCGGTTCCCGTTATCGCGGTGACTTCGAAGAGCGCCTGAAGAAGGTGCTCAAGGAGATCCGCACCCGCGGCGACATCATTTTGTTCATCGACGAGCTGCACACACTGGTCGGCGCGGGCGCCGCCGAGGGCGCCATCGACGCCGCCAGCATCCTCAAGCCGATGCTGGCCCGCGGTGAGCTGCAGACCATCGGTGCCACCACGCTCGACGAGTACCGCAAGCACCTGGAGAAGGACGCCGCGCTCGAGCGGCGGTTCCAGCCGATCCAGGTGGCCGAGCCGTCGCTGTCGCACACGATCGAGATCCTCAAGGGTCTGCGGGACCGTTACGAGGCGCACCACCGGGTGTCGATCACCGACGGCGCGCTGGTGGCCGCGGCGACGCTGGCCGACCGGTACATCAGCGACCGCTTCCTGCCGGACAAGGCGATCGACCTGATCGACGAGGCCGGCTCGCGGATGCGCATTCGCCGGATGACGGCGCCGCCGGACCTGCGCGAGTACGACGAGAAGATCGCGAACGTGCGGCGGGAGAAGGAGTCCGCGATCGACGCGCAGGACTTCGAGAAGGCCGCGGCGCTGCGGGATCAGGAAAAGCAGCTGCAGCTCAAGCGGGAGCGGCGGGAGAAGGAGTGGAAGGCCGGCGACATGGACGTCGTGGCCGAGGTGACCGAGGAGCTCATCGCCGAGGTCCTGGCCACCGCCACCGGCATCCCGGTGTTCAAGCTGACCGAGGAGGAGTCCCAGCGGCTGCTCCGGATGGAAGACGAGCTGCACAAGCGGATCATCGGTCAGGACGACGCGATCAAGGGGCTGTCGCGGTCGATCCGCCGCACCCGCGCCGGTCTGAAGGACCCGCGCCGTCCGGGTGGGTCGTTCATCTTCGCCGGTCCGTCGGGTGTCGGTAAGACCGAGCTGTCCAAGGCGCTGGCGGAGTTCCTGTTCGGCGACGAAGACGCGCTGATCATGCTCGACATGTCGGAGTTCATGGAGAAGCACACCGTCTCGCGGCTGTTCGGCTCCCCGCCCGGTTACGTCGGGTACGAAGAGGGCGGCCAGCTGACCGAGAAGGTGCGGCGCAAGCCGTTCTCGGTGGTCCTGTTCGACGAGATCGAGAAGGCCCACCCCGACATCTTCAACTCGCTGCTGCAGATCCTGGAGGACGGCCGGCTGACCGACGCCCAGGGCCGGGTGGTGGACTTCAAGAACACCGTCATCATCATGACGACCAACCTCGGCACCCGGGACATCTCCAAGGGCATCGGGGTCGGGTTCGCCCGCTCCAACGACACCGAGTCGAACTACGACCGGATGAAGGCCAAGGTGCAGGAGGAGCTCAAGCAGCACTTCCGGCCGGAGTTCCTCAACCGCGTCGACGACATCGTGGTCTTCCACCAGCTGACGCCCAAGGAGATCATCCAGATCGTGGACCTGATGCTCGCCCAGGTGGCCGAGCGGCTCAAGGACCGCGACATGGGCCTGGAGCTGACCCCGGCCGCCAAGCAGCTGCTGGCCGACCGCGGGTACGACCCGGTGATGGGCGCCCGCCCGCTGCGGCGGACCATCCAGCGGGAGCTGGAGGACACGCTGTCGGAGAAGATCCTCTACGGCGAGCTGCGGCCGGGCCAGGTCGTCAAGATCGACATCGAGGGCGAAGGCGACGCCGCGAAGTTCACCTTCACCGGTGAGGCGAAGAGCCCGGCGGTCCCGGACTCTGCGGCCTCCATCGCCGAGGCGGTCCAGCGCTGATCCGCCTGCGATAACCCGTTCCACCCGAGGGGCGCTCCGTGAGGAGCGCCCCTCGGCGTTTTCGGCCGTACCTCGGTCACGGTGCGGTCACCTTCGCGCCGAGAAGGCGAGAACCGGTATCACGCCACCGGACGTAGTACTACACTTTGTAGAGTCCGCTCGCGGTATGCCATGAGTGCGAGTGGACGGCATGTCATCCCTGCGGCGTACAGGACAATCCGCTGCGGGGCGGACGCGTAGGACCGGGCGCACGGGGGAAGCTCGGTCCGCCCGGGAGAGATCCCGGCGGTAGGAGGACCGGAGTCCCATGCGGTCGGGACACGCCCTGTGGGCGAATTGGCGGTCCGGAAGTGCACAAGCCCTTGGAGGCACCTGATGCGCCTGTTGCACGACGACGGGACGCTGGTTCACCTGGCCTACAACGCGGGCGTACATCCCGCCGAGGATCTGGAGAACCTGATCGCCCACCTCACGCGCTACGCCGTGCCGGTGCGCAGGAAGCTGGGAGTCGACCGGCTGGGCGTCGGCCTGTGGCTCGCTCCCGCCGTGGCGGACCACCTCATCGCCGATCGCATCGAGCTCGTACGGCTGCGCCGGTCGCTGGAGGAGCGCGGCCTGGAGTGCGTCAGCCTGAACGGCACCGGCGGGCGCAACCAGGAGGTTCCCGGACCCGACTGGGCCAAGCCCGAGCGCTACCGCTACACCATGGCGCTGGCGAAGATCCTCGCGTTCCTGCTGCCTGACGACGTCCAGTCGGGCAGCATCTCCACGATCCCGATCGGCTGGCGCCGCGACTGGCCCGCCGACCTGCACACCATCGCCTCCCGCCGGCTCGAACGGCTGTCGCGTGAGCTGCGCGGCCTCTACAGCGTCACCGGCAAGATCGTCAGGGTCGGCTTCGAGCCCTGGCCGGGCTGCGTGCTGGAGACCACCGAGCAGGCCCTTGAGCGGGTCTGCGACATCGACTCCGATCACCTCGGCGTCTGCCTGGACGCCTGCCACCTGTCCTGCGGCGCCGAGGAGCCCGACGCGGCGCTGCGCGGGCTCGCTCTCGCCGGGGCTCCCGTGGTCAAGCTGAGCCACGTGCACAACCACAGCCAGGAGATCCCCAGCACCCAGCCGGTGATCGCCGACACGCTCACCGCGATCCTGTCCGGGGCGGTGAACGGCACCGCGCACGTCGAGGTGGAGGCCCACGACCTGACCTCCCCCAAGGCGAAGGGGCCCGCCGCCCTGGTGGCGAAGCTCGCCGACGAGCTCGACTGGACCCGCCGCAACCTCACCGCGCTCGGCCTCAAGCTCGCCGCCTGACAGCGCCCAAAGGCGTCAGGAGGGCAACTGGTAGGTGCCGTCGGGGAGGACCTCGGCCAGGCCGTCGTCCAGGAGACCGTCCAGTGCGCGCTCGCGCTGCACGTGGTCGGCCCAGACGGCGTCCAGCGCCTCCTTGGGGACCGGCCCGTGCGCCTCGCGGAGCACGGCGAGCAGCCGGCCGCGGCACTGCCGGTCGGTCCCCGCGTACGTCTGGCCCTGCCGCGCCGGGCCGTCGTGGGCCGGACGCCCGGCCAGCCGCCACGCGCACTGCGCGGTGACCGGGCAGCGCTCGCAGCGGGGCGCCCTGGCCGTGCAGACCAATGCGCCCAGCTCCATCACGGCCACGGCCCAGCGAGGCGCGCCGACCGGGGGCACCAGTGACTCCGCGAGCCGCCGCTCGGCCGCCGTGGGCGCCTTCGGCGGGTACTCCTCGCCGCGCACCGCTCTGGCCAGCACCCGCCGCACGTTCGTGTCCAGCACCGCGTGGCTGCCGCCGTACGCGAAGCTGGCCACGGCCGCCGCCGTGTAGTCGCCGATCCCGGGCAGGGCCCGCAGTTCGTCGTAGGTGGACGGCACGCGCCCGCCGTGGTCGGCCGTGACGGCCCGGGCGCACGCGTGGAGGTTGAGCGCCCTGCGCGGGTAGCCGAGCCGCCCCCAGTGGCGTACGGCCTCGCCGGGGGACTCCTTCGCGAGCGCTTCCGGGGTGGGCCAGCGCTCCATCCACTCGGTCCAGACGGGCAGCACCCGGGCGACGGGCGTCTGCTGGAGCATGATCTCGCTCACCAGGATGCCCCACGGGGTCGCGTCGGGACGCCGCCAGGGCAGGTCGCGGTTGTGCTCGGCGTACCAGTCGAGGATGGGCTCACGCAAGGAGGCGGACACGCCCCGACTGTACCGAGAGCCGCGCTGCGGAGCGTACGGCGCCCGATTGCGCAAAGACCCGGCGAGGCTGTGATCTGGAGAAGGACAAGGTTCAGCGAGCCGTTACCTCTGGCCCGCCAGGGCTCTCCATACTGTGCGTATGGATCCGGACACTTTCCGTGGTGACGTGGGCGTCGAGGGGGCGGACGTCTACTGGCGCCGCCGGGTGTCGGTGCTCACGGGGATGCTCGTCGTGGTGGCGGTCGTGGCATGGGCGTGCAGCAGCGCCTCCGGACGGCCGGACGAGACCGCCGCCGCCGTCAAGGCGACGCCCTCCGACCGGCTGGTCGTCTCGCTGCCCGCCGGGCTGGCTCCGAAGACGCCCGCCGTCTCCGGCGCCGCCGTCCCGGGGCAGCCGTCGCCGTCCGCTTCCGCGGGCGTATCGCCCTCGCCCGGCAAGCCGCGGCGCCCGGGCGACCCCTGCGACGAGAAGGACCTCGTGCTCGCGCTGCAGTCCGGTCAGGAGGTGTACGGCAAGGATGTCACGCCGACCTTCCTGCTGACGGTCGTGAGCACGGGCAAGGTCGAGTGCACGGTGGACGTCGGGCCGCGCACGCTGGAGATGCGGGTGCTGTCGGGCGGCGAGCGCGTGTGGTCGACGGCCGACTGCGTGGCGGGCGACGGCGTGGACAGGCAGTTGCTGGAGCGCGGCATCCCCTACGTCCGCTCGATCCGGTGGGACCGCCACCGGTCGGGGAGCACGTGCGCCGGCAAGCGGTCGCCCGCCGACCCCGGCACGTACGTCGCGACCGCGCATTCGGGCCGGCTGAAGAGTCCGAAGATCGTCTTCCACCTGCGCTGACCGAGACCTACAGGTAGCGCTCCAGGATGGACGACTCGGCGAGCCGGGACAGGCCCTCGCGGACGCTGCGCGCCCGGGTCTCGCCCACGCCGCCGACGGCCTGGAGGTCGTCGGTGCTGGCCGCGAGCAGCTTCTGCAGGCCGCCGAAGTGGCTCACGAGCCGGTCGACGATCGCCCCGGGCAGGCGGGGGACCTTGGTGAGCAGCCGGAAGCCGCGTGGGCTGACCGGCGTGTCGAGCGCGTCGCCGCCATGGTGACCCAGAATCTGCGCCACCTTCGACAGGTCGAGCAGGTCGCCGGAGGACAGCTCGTCCAGTTCGCGCATGGCGTCGGCGTCCCCGTACGGCCGCGCGCCGAGCGAGCCGGGCGCGTAGTCGCGGATGATCTGCACGCGGTCGGTCTCCACGCCCGCGAACAGCTCGTCGAGCTGGAGCGACAGCAGCCGCCCGTCGGTGCCGAGCTCGACGACGTATCCCTCGATCTCGCGGGCGATGCGGCGGACCATCTCCAGGCGCTGGACGACGACGGCCACGTCGCGGACCGTCACGAGGTCCTCGATCTCCAGGGCCGACAGGTTGCCGGAGACCTCGTCGAGCCGCTTCTTGTAGCGTTCGAGCGTCGCCAGGGCCTGGTTGGCCTTGGACAGGATCGCGGCCGACTCCTCCAGCACGTGGCGGATGCCGTCGAGGTAGAGCGCGATGATCCGCATCGACTTGCTGATCGCGATGACCGGGAGCGAGGTCTGCCTGGCCACCCGCTGCGCGGTGCGGTGCCGGGTGCCGGACTCGTCGGTGGGGATGGCCGGGTCGGGCACGAGATGCACGGCGGCCCGCACGATCCTGAGGTGGGCCGTGTCGAGCACGATCGCGCCGTCCATCTTGGCCAGCTCGCGCAGGCGGGTCGCGGAGAACTCGACGTCGAGCGTGAACCCGCCGGTGCAGATGTCCTCGACCGTGCGGTCGTACCCGAGGACGATCAGGCCGCCGGTGTGGCCGCGCAGGATGCGCTCCAGGCCGTCACGCAGCGCCGTCCCCGGAGCGAGCGCGGCGAGCACGGCCCTTCTGCGGTCGTCGATCGCCTTGTCGTTGTCCAGCACATGCACCCCAGTGGGCTCGCCCGGTCGTTATCCGTCAGATCGTCTTCCTACCGATCCCTTGTCGCGGCGAGATCCGCGAGGCGCTCCGCGGACGCCCTGTGAAGCCCCTCGGGGGCGCGGGGGCGAGGCCACGGCCGACGGGGCAGGCAACAGAGTTTACCGGCGTGACGCCTTGCTCACAGGTGTGACGACCGATCACCCCGACGACCTCATGAGGTTGAGCGCGTCCCACACGTTCTCCACCTCCGTAACCTCGAAGCCCGGCGCGAACGGCGTCGTGCGGCCGGTCGGCGAGCGCAGCGCCACGAGTCGGCCGCGGCTCGCCGACGCCTCCAGACGTGGGCCTTCCTCCTCCAGCGAGCCGGTGGGCACCAGCGCCCTGGTGAAGCCGAGCCGGGCCGCCTCGGCCAGCCGCCGCCGGACCTCCCGCACCGGCCGCAGTTCACCGGCCAGGCCGACCTCGCCCAGCGCGACGAGCCCGGCGGGCAGGGCCTGGTCGCCGGCCGCGCTGACGACCGACAGCATCAGCGCGAGGTCGACGGCGGGGTCGGTCAGGCGGATCCCGCCCACGGTGGCCGTGAAGACGTCGCACTTGCCGATCTTGGCGTTGAGCCGCCGCTCCATGACGGCGAGCACCATCGCCACCCGGTAGGAGTCGAGGCCGGAGGACGTGCGGCGGGGCTGGGGAGCCTCGGTCGGGCCGACCAGGGCCTGCAACTCGGCCGGGATCGGCCGGGTGCCCTCGATGGTGACGGTGACGCAGGTGCCCGGCACCGGCTCGGGATGGCGGGAGACGAACAGCCCGCTGGGGTCGGTGATCCCGGTGATGCCGCGCTCGTGCAGGTCGAAGCAGCCCACCTCGTCGATCGGGCCGAACCGGTTCTTCACCGCGCGCACCAGGCGCAGCCGCGAGTTGCGGTCGCCCTCGAAGTGGAGCACGACGTCCACCAGGTGCTCCAGCACCCGGGGCCCGGCGATCGTGCCGTCCTTGGTGACGTGGCCGACGAGCACCGTGGACATGGCCCGCTCCTTGGCGAGGCGGACCAGGTTGCCGGCGACCTCCCTGACCTGGGTCACGCCGCCGGGCACCCCGGTCGCGTCGGCCGAGCCGATCGTCTGGACCGAGTCGACGATGAGCAGGGTCGGCTGCACCTTGTCGACGTGCGCCACCAGGGCCGACAGGTCGGTCTCCGCGGCCAGGTAGAGCCTGTCCTCGATCGCGCCGATGCGATCGGCGCGCATGCGCACCTGGGCGGCCGACTCCTCGCCGGTCACGTAGAGGACGGTCTCGCCGCTGGCGGTGCGGGCGGCGGCCTCCAGCAGCAGCGTCGACTTCCCGATGCCGGGCTCTCCCGCCAGGAGCACCACAGCGCCTGGGACGAGGCCGCCGCCGAGCACGCGGTCGAGCTCGGGGACTCCGGTCGTCCGCGAGCTGACGACCTCGGTCTTCACCTGGCCGATCGGGACGGCGGGGGCGGAGACCGCGCCCGGCTTGACCACGTGGACGCCCTGCCGGGCGCCGGCCTCCTCGACCGTGCCCCACGCCTGGCACTCCCCGCACCTGCCGACCCACTTGACCGTGGTCCAGCCGCACTCGCCGCACCGGTACGCCGGTTTCGCTGCCTTGCTCACGTGCGGGAGGTTACCGGCCGCCGCTGACAATCCCTTCAGGAAAGCGGCGGCAAGGGCCGAGAACTAGTTCGCCGGCTTCTCCGGCACGTAGAAGGCGGTGGTGCCGGCGACCGCGGCGGTCACCACGTCGTCCGGCGCGCCGGAGGCCCGGTATGCCTCGCCCCACAGGTCGCTGCTGAGCCTCATGAGCTCGCGTGCCTCCTCCGACTGCTCCCACGCCGAGGGGTCGTCGAGCATCTCGCCGCGCAGGTGCAGCCCGAGCCCGAGCACCGCCAGGTCCCAGCCGACGCCCGTGGCCCCCGGTCCGAACCGGTCCCAGAACTCCGGCGGCACCACGGCGACGTGCTCCAGTTCGAACACGGTGCGGCCGTCGCCCTCCGCGTTCAGCCGCACCTCGACCTCGCTGAAGCCGGGGTTCTCGCCGAACAGCCAGCTCACCCGCAGCAGCCGGGGCGGCTCGCACCGCAGGATCTCCCCGCCCGCGTTGCCCTGGAGCTGGTAGTGCCCGCCGAGCTTCAGCTCGCCGCTCACCGGAAGGAACCAGCGGCTGATCCGCTCGGAATCGGTGCAGGCGTCCCACACGTCCTCGATCCCGGCGTCGTAGGTGCGCCGCAGCAGCACCGTACGGGCCTCGCCTTCCTGCAGGTCGCGCGTGCCGACCGCGCGGTGTACTCGGTTGATCTGGTCGATGAAGTCGCTCATTGCCGCTCTTCCTCGTCGGTTCGTCCGTCGTGGGCTGCGTGATGGGCAGCGTGATGGGCATCGCCGCCGCCGTGCCGCCGTCCGAGTCGCCGCTTCCGTCTGCCCCGCGCCAATTCGGTGCCGAGCGCGTCGAGCCGCTGTTCCCCCAAGCCGCGGAACCGCTCCAGCCAGACGTCGACCTCCCGCAGAGGCTCGGGCTCCACGGCGTACAGCCGCCGCGTGCCCTCGGCCCGTACGGACGCCAGTCCTGACTCGCGGAGCACTCGCAGGTGCTGGGAGATGGCCGGCTGTGAGATCCCGAACTCGGCGCGGATGGCGGAGGTGAGCGCCCCAGACGTCTGCTCGCCTTGGGAGAGCAGCTCCAGGATCCGGCGTCGCACCGGATCCCCCAGCGCGTCGAATGCGTGCACGCGCCCACTATGCCGAGAGCCGCTTATAAAAGTCAACGCTTATATAAGCGGCTCTCGGCAGACGGGTGTGACTAGAAGTGGCCGGCGAGGTCGGCGAGCAGCAGGCGCTTGGGCTTGGCGCCCCTGATCTGCTGGACGATCTCGCCGTCCCGGTAGAGGTTCAGCGTGGGAAAGCCCAGGACGTTGTAGCGCTGGGCGATCTCGGGGTGGTCGTCGGCATTGATCTTGGCCACGGTGAGGCGGTCGCCGTACTCGGCGGCGATCTCCTCCAGGATCGGGGCGATCATCTTGCAGGGCGGGCACCAGTCGGTCCAGAAGTCCACCAGCACGGGCTTGTCGCTGTGCAGCACCTGCTCGTCGAAGTTCTCCGCGGTCAGCGTGATCATGACTCTCCTCGTCGTGTCAGCAGGCAGCCGGGGCAGGCGTCGGCGAACTGGGCGGCCACCTCCGAGCGGCGGGCCAGCAGGTCGCGGATCTGCCGGTCGATCTCGGCGAGCTTGCGCCGGTAGACGGCGACAGACTCGGGGCAGGAGCCCCCGGACGGGTGTCCGGACCGCAGGCAGTCCACGAACGGGCGGGCGTCGTCCAGCGTGAAGCCGACCGACATCAGCTCGCGGATCTCGGTGACGATCCGGACGTCCGACTCGTCGTACTCGCGATATCCGTTCGCCGAGCGGCGCGACCGGATGAGCCCCCGCTGCTCGTAGTAGCGCAGCGCTCGGGGGCTCACTCCCGCACGCCGGGCCAGCTCGCCGATCCGCATCGGCCCTCCTCGGCTGTCCTGGGCACGACGGTAAAGCTTGACGTCGGTGACAAGGTCAAGCCCGGATTCAGAATTCCCGCCACCTCAGGACGTTCGGGTAGTCGATCTCCAGGCCCGCGACTTCCCGCAGCGCCTCGCCGGCCACCTCGGGCGTGAACTCGATACGCAGCACCGCCTCCAGGTCGGCCCTGGAACGGAACGTCATCCGCAGGTCCAGTTCCTCGCGCCGCCAGCCCTGCCGGGACCAGAAGCGTTCCACGGCCTCGGGAGAGTAGGACGGCAGCGATCGGCGGAACCAGCGGCCGAACGCCCCGCGTGAGGCGTCCACGTCCACCACGAAGGCCGCGCCGCCCCGGCGCAGCACCCGCCCCAGCTCGCGCAGGCCGGGCTCGCAGCCGGGCCCGAAGAAGTACGCCCACCGCGCGATCGCCACGTCGGCCGACGCGTCGGCGAGGGGCAGCGCCTGCGCGGTGCCCGTACGCACCGAGACGTTGGGCAGCGACGCGCAGCGGGCGGCGGCCTGGGCGGCCAGGCCGCCGTGCGGCTCGACGCCCACGACCCGCCCGGCGGACGCGGCGAGCGCGGACAGGTGGAAGCCGCTGCCGCAGCCGATCTCGACCACGGTCGCGCCGTCCCAGGGCCGTACGGCCCGCATCGCCGACTCGGCCGCGCCCGCGGGCCCCACGGCGAGGTTCTCCAGCTCGTAGATCTGGGGAGTGTTCCAGATGTTCGGACTGGGTACGGCCCCGCTCACGATCCGTGCCATGCGCCCCACATTAGTTCGCGACCTTGGGTAGTTGATTGTGGCGAAGCGGCGCACGGCGCGGGTGCGGCTTAGGCTGGATCCGTGAACGGGCGCAGGGAGCGAACGGACGGCCACGGCCACGGGACTGGAACGTGCCCGGGGGCCGCCAGGGGAGGCTGGCCTCATGAGTGACATCCGCGTGCCCAACGGCACGGTGGCGCTGTCGACGGCGTCGGTGTACCCGGAGCGTACGCCGGACGCCTTCGAACTGGCCGCCCGGCTCGGGTACGACGGCGTAGAGATCATGGTGGGACAGGACCCGGTCAGTCAGGACATCGAGGTCCTCCAACGGCTGCGCGACCACTACCAGATCCCGATCTTGGCCGTGCACGCGCCCTGCCTGCTGGTGACCCAGCGGGTATGGGGCCGCGACCCGTGGCTGAAGCTGCGCAGGGCCCGCGAGGCGGCCGAGCGGCTGGGCGCGCAGACCGTCGTCGTCCACCCGCCCTTCCGCTGGCAGCGCGACTACGCCAAGGAGTTCGAGAAGGGCCTGGCCCGGATGCGCGAGGAGACCGACGTCGTCTTCGCGGTGGAGAACATGTTCCCGCTGCGGGCCAGGGGCAATGAGGTCGTGCCGTACGCGCCGGACTGGAACCCCGTCGACTACGACTTCCCCGACGTGACGCTCGACCTGTCCCATACGGCGGTGTCCGGGTCCGACGCGATGGAGATGGCGACCAAACTGGGCGAGCGGCTGGCCCACCTGCACCTGGCGGACGGGGTGGGCACCACCAACAAGGACGAGCACCTGGTGCCCGGCCGGGGGTCGCAGCCCTGCGGGCCGATCCTGGAACGCCTGGCCGGCAACGGCTACCGGGGCCTGATCGTCCTGGAGATCAACACGCGCAAGGCCACCAGCCGCAGCGAGCGGATCGAGGACCTGACCGAGGCGCTCGCCTTCGCGAGGCTCCACTACGCCGCCTCGTCGACGGCCTCATGAACGAGCGGCTCGCGGACAGCCACCGGGTCTTCGACCGCGTCTCCCAGGAGTACGACGCGGCGAGGCCGCACTACCCGGAGGCCCTCTACGTCGCGCTGGAGACCCTGTCGGGGGTCCGGCTCGCCGGGGCGACCGTGATCGACGTCGGAGCGGGCACGGGCATCTCGACCCGGGGCCTGCTCGACCGCGGCGCCCGGGTCGTCGCCGTGGACCGCGGCGAGCGGATGCTGGCCCGCCTGCGCGCCCGTACGGAGTGCCCGGCCCTGCTGGCCGACGGGAACGATCTGCCCTTTCGCACGGGCGCGGCCGACCTCGTGACGTACGCCCAGTCGTGGCACTGGCTCGACCCGGCGCTGTCGGTGGCCGAGGCCGTACGCGTGACCGGGGACGGCGGCGCGGTCGCGGGCTGGTGGAACAGCGTGGACCCCGGCAAGGCGGACTGGCTGGCGGCCAACCAGGTGCGGCTCGCCGAGTCGTGCCCCGGCTACATCGGGCCCGTGCTGCCCGGGTGGAGCATGCCGCCGATCGCCGCGGCCATGTCCGACGCCGGCCTCGTTGTGGCGAAGACCTGGGTCGACTGGACCAGGTCGGTGCGGCTGGAGGACTTCCTGACCGACCTGCGCTCCCACTCGTACATGGCGAGGATGGAGGGCGACGTGGTGACGGAGCTGCTCGCCCGGGAGCGCGCCGAGCTCGGCCGCGTCTTTCCCGACGGGCGGCTGACCGTCCCCATGCGCGTGTATCTTGCGGTGGGCCGCAGGGGCTGAGCTGGAGCGGGGAGCGACGTGACGACGGAGGTGCCGGAGGTCTCGGGCGGCAGGCGGCGACCGGGGCGGCGGCCCGGCCGCCGTCCGGGCGCGGCCGACACCCGCGGGGAGATCCTGGCCGCGGCGCGCCGGGTCTTCGCGGAGAAGGGGTTCGACAAGGCGACGATCCGCGGCATCGCCCGGGAGGCCGGTGTCGATCCGGCTCTCGTCCATCACTACTTCGACAGCAAGGAGGGGATGTTCGTCGCGGCCATGCGGCTGCCGATGGAACCCTCGTCGGTGCTTCCCCTCATCCTGTCCGGGCCGCGTGAGGAGGTCGGCGAGCGCCTCGTCCGCTTCATCCTGACGATGACGGCGGACCCGGCGGCCAGGGAGCCGCTGCTGGGGCTGGTGCGGACGGCGATGGTGAACGAGCAGGCCGTCGGCATGGTCCGGGAGTTCTTCACGACGGCCGTCCTCGGCCGGGTGGCCGAGGCGCTGGACGTTCCGCCGCTGCGGATGGAGGCGGCCTTCGCGCAGTTGTTCGGCGTGGTGATGACGCGCTACATCCTCAGGTTCGAACCGATGGCCTCCGCCGACGTCGAGGAGATCGTCGCGCTGCTGGGCCCCACCATGCAGCGTTACCTGGCCGGATAGATTACGAGCGCCCCTCTCATACCCTCTTGTAGAGCTTTGTTCTAGTATCGTGCCGACGGCGGGAAACGCAGTGACAAGTGCCACTCGCCGAGCGTGACCCAGGATAAGTTACTCACCGGTACCATTCGGGAAGCGTAGGCGTTATCCACAGGGCGGGACTCCACCGCCCCCGCGAGGGCGCCGCGCTCCTACGCTGGCCGCCGACGTTCGATATGGGAGGGACTCGTGCTCTGGGTAGCGATTGTGGGCCTCGTCGCGACCGCCGTGGCGGTCGCACTGGCGGGCCGTCGCGTGCTGTTCCTCTACCGGCTCGCCACCAGCGGCCAGCCGGCCCCGGAGCGGATCGAGTACGCCAAGGAACACGCCGGCGCCGAGATCAAGGCCCAGCTGGTCGAGGTCTTCGGCCAGCGCAAGCTGCTGAAGTGGACCCCGTCCGGCACCGCCCACTTCTTCGTCATGTGGGCGTTCTTCATCCTGCTGACCGTCTACATCGAGGCGTACGGCGCGATCATCCAGGGTGCGATCACCGGGCACTCGGACTTCCACATCCCGCTCATCGGGACCTGGCCGGTGCTGGGCTTCCTGCAGGACTTCATCGCGGTCGCCTGTCTGCTCGGGCTGGTCGCGTTCACCGCCATCCGGATCAAGAACTCGCCGAAGAAGCTCGGGCGCGGCTCCCGTTTCTCCGGTTCTCACCTGGGCGGGGCCTGGCTGGTCCTGTTCATGATCTTCAACATCATCTGGACGCTGTTCCTCGCCCGGGGCTCCGCGGCCGCCAACGGCAACTTCCCCTATGACTCGGGTGCCTTCGCCAGCCTGGCCATCGGGAAGATCCTGCCGCACAGCGAGCTGCTCGAGCAGATCGCCCTCCTGCTGCACATCGGCCTCATGCTGGTGTTCCTGGTCATCGTGGTGAACAGCAAGCACCTGCACATCTTCACCGCGCCGCTGAACGTGCTGTTCTCCCGCCGCCCCGACGGGCTGGGCCCGGCCCAGCCGATGCGCAGCGACGGCAAGGTGCTCGACTTCGAGGAGGCCGACCCCGAGGTCGACGTGTTCGGCCGCGGCAAGATCACCGACACGACCTGGAAGGGCTTCCTCGACTTCTACACCTGCACCGAGTGCGGCCGCTGCCAGTCGCAGTGCCCGGCCTGGAACACCGACAAGCCGCTGTCGCCCAAGATGCTCATCCTCGACCAGCGCGACCACGCCTTCGCAGTCGCGCCGTACCTGCTGGCCGGGGAGAAGGAGAAGGAGAGCTTCTCCGAGGACGTGCTGGCCCTGCTCGACAAGCCGCTCGTCGGCGAGGACGGGGTCATCCACCCCGACGTCCTGTGGTCGTGCACCAACTGCGGCGCCTGCGTCGAGCAGTGCCCGGTCGACATCGAGCACATCGACCACATTCTCGACATGCGCCGCTACCAGGTGATGATCGAGTCGTCGTTCCCGTCCGAGGCGGGCGTGATGCTCAAGAACCTGGAGAACAAGGGCAACCCGTGGGGCATGTCCGAGATGAAGCGCGCCGAGTGGATCGAGGAACTGGACTTCGAGGTCCCGATCGTCGACGAGAAGATGCCCGAGGACGTCGAGTACCTGTTCTGGGTCGGCTGCGCCGGCGCGCTGGAGGACCGGGCCAAGAAGACCACCAAGGCCGTCGCGGAACTGCTGCACATCGCCGGGGTCAAGTTCGGCGTGCTCGGCCCGATGGAGGCGTGCACCGGCGACCCGGCCCGCCGCCTGGGCATGGAGTTCCTGTTCAACATGCTCGCCCAGCAGAACATCGAGACGCTCAACGAGGCCGGGGTCAAGAAGATCGTGGCCACCTGCCCCCACTGCTTCAACACCCTCGCCAACGAGTATCCGCAGCTCGGCGGCACCTATGAGGTCGTGCACCACACGCAGCTGCTGGCGCATCTGGTCGAGGAGGGCAGGCTCACCCCGATCACTCCGATCGAGGAGAAGATCACCTACCACGACCCGTGCTTCCTCGGGCGGCACAACAAGGTGTACGCCCAGCCGCGCGACATCATGGCCAAGGTGCCGGGCGTCCAGGCCCAGGAGATGCACCGCTGCAAGGAACGCGGATTCTGCTGCGGCGCCGGTGGCGCGCGCATGTGGATGGAGGAGCGCATCGGAAAGCGCATCAACACCGAGCGCGTGGACGAGGCGCTGACCACCGATCCCGATACCGTCTCCACCGCCTGCCCGTTCTGCCTCGTGATGCTCGGCGACGCGATCAACGAGAAGAAGAACGCCGGTCAGGCCAAGGAGTCGCTGGAGGTCGTGGACGTCGCCCAGCTCCTCATCAAATCCGTTAGAACCTCGGCAGGGGACCGTCGCCTTTAGGCGACCGGGGAATGCCGTCCCTGTCTGGTGTTTCCTCTGGGTTCATCGCGGATGCCTTTTCGCTGGTGGATTGGATGGACGTGCTTTCATGATCGTGTGACTGGCCAGGTGCGCGCCCCCCAGTGGGGCGTGTGACCTCGGGTGCAACGTGGTGCGGGGACCGCGGGCGGCCGTCCCGGCCGCGGGTCGGTCCGCGCCGATGACGCCGAGGGTCAGGGCCGGTGGTCGTTCTCCTCTCAGCAGGCCACGCTGCGGCGGTTGGACAAGGCGTTCGCGGCGTTCTTCACGCGGGTCCGTGAGGGGCGTAGGCCGGGGTTCCCGCGGTTTAAGGGGCGCGGGTGGTTCGACACGGTCGAGTGGCCCAAGGACGGCGATGGGTGCCGGTGGGATTCCCAGCCCGAGCGCCCGGCCGCGACCTACGTGCGGTTGCAGGGCATCGGGCATGTGTGGGTGCATCGGCACCGCCAAGTCCAGGGCCGGGTGAAGACGATCAGCGTCACGCGGGTGGGTTCCCGCTGGTATGTGGTGCTGTCCTGTGACGATGTGCTCGCCGAGCCGCTTCCGCGGACGGGTGCGGCCGTGGGCCTGGACATGGGAGTGGCGTCGCTGGCCACGACCAGTGACGGCGATCACCTGGACAACCCGCGCCACCTAGCCTCCTCCGCCGGCCGTATGGCGGCGGCCCAGCGGGCTCTCACCCGGAAGAAGCGGGGGTCTAATCGGCGTCGTAAGGCGGTGGCGCGGGTGGCGGCGCTGCACGCGAAGGTGCGCAGGCAGCGCCTGGACTACGCGCACAAGCAGGCGCTCACGCTGGTCCGCGGCTATGACGTGATCGTGCATGAGGACCTGCGGATCGTGAACATGACCCGCTCGGCTTCGGGCACGATCGAACAACCTGGGCGGAACGTCGCGGCCAAGTCGGGGCTGAACCGGAGCATCCTGGACGCGGGTTGGGGGGTGTTCCTGCGTGTGCTCGCGCACAAGGCTGAAAGTGCCGGTCGTGAGGTGATCGCGGTGAACCCCGCCAACACATCCCGCACCTGCTCGCGTTGCGGGCACTGCGCGAAGGAGAACCGCCTCACCCAAGCCCAGTTCCGATGTCAGGCGTGCGGCCACGAGGCGCACGCCGACGTGAACGCGGCCAAGAACATTCTCAGGGCAGGGCTTGCCCTTCGCGACGCTGCGGAAGCGGCTTAGCGAGAAGCCGCTCCCTTCAGGGAGCGGAGGAGTCATCAAGCAGGGGTAAAGCAATCTTTGCCGCGATCGTGAACTATTTGTGGAAATCACTAGTCAAGGCGATGGAATGAACCGTGTTTCACAGAAGAGTGACAAAGGCTTTCTCCACATAACAGGAAAATCACGGTAACCTCAACGTTGGCTCAATCGACGGGGAGGGGGCTGGACGGTGGGTGTGGTCGTCATCGACGCGGAGGTCACCCTGGCGGACGTCCTCTCCCTGCGTCTGTCCATCGCCGAGCCGCTGGGGGACGGCACCCACCTGGTGCTGCGGCGACGGGGCACGGGTGAGGAACGGCGGGTGGCGCTCGGCGCCTCCGGCGGGCGTACGAGGGACGCCAGCATCGCGGTCTCCCTCGCGCCCCTCGACCTCGATCCCGGGCGCTGGGACACCTACCTCGAACAGGACGGCGTCCGCGCCCGCATCCAGAGCGCCGATCCCGGGTTCTCGCTCGACCGCCTCGACGCGTACGCGCTGGGCCGCCGGACGCTGGCCTACCGGGCCTACCGCACGCGCAACGGATTCCTGGCCCTGAAGATAGATCCGGCGGAGCCGGTCGCCGACGTCCGCGCGGTGTGGTTCCGCGAGGGGCGGTTCGAGGTGACCGGGTTGCTGGCCTACACCGGCCTGGACGACGACGACCAGCACCGCCACGCCACGCTCGCGCTGCGTCACAGCGATCCGGGTCACAGCGATTCGGGCCACAGCGATTCGGGCCACAGCGATCCGGGCCACAGCGATCCGGGCCACAGCGATTCGGGCCACAACGATCCGGACCACGACGATTCGGACCACGACGATTCGGCCGCGACCGTGCGGGTCGCCGCCACCGTCCAGGGCGTCCGGTTCCACGCCGCGCTCTCGCTGTGCGACGTGCTGGCCGCCACCCCCGACTCGCAGGGCTCCTGGGAGCCCTACCTGGAGGTGGACGGCGTCGACCGCGCGCTGCCGCTGGGCGCCAGGCTCGACGACGTCGAGGGCAAACGCCGCCGCGTCCACTATCCCCACGCGCTCGTGGACGGCGTGCCGATCCGGCCCAGCTTCACTCAAGGCGACGAGCTGCTCCTGGAGGTGGGAGCGTGAGGATCGCGTTCCTGCTCCCCTCGGCGTACGGCATGCGCGGTGACGTGCGGGCGATGCTGAACCTCGCAGGAGGGCTGGCCGCACGGCACGAGGTGGAGGTGGTGAGCGTCCGGCGCACCAGGGAGACGCCGTTCTTCCCGGTCGACCGCCAGGTGACGCTGCGCTGGCTCGTGGACGCCCGGCCGGGTGTCCATCACCTGCTGCCCCGGGGACAGGTGCGCACCGAGGTGGCGCTCTGGCGGATGCTGCGCGGTCTGCACGCCGACGTGCTGATCACCACCCGGCCGTCGCTGAGCGTGCAGGCCGCCAGGTATGCCCCGCGAGACGTCGTCCGCATCGCCAGGGAGTGGGGCAGGCCGTCGGTGCCCGGCCCGGTGCGCCGGTTCTATCCCCGCCTCGACGCCGTGGTGGCGAGCACCGCCGGCCGCCGGGACGAGTGGGTGCGGCTGCTCGACGACGACCTGTCGGTCCACGTCATCCCCGACGCCCTGCCCGGGACGCCCTGGCCGCGCTCCCGCATGGACAACCGGATCGTCAGCGCCGGGGGCAGGCTGGTGTCCGGCAAGTCGTACGATCGGCTCGTGCGGGCCTTCGCGATCGTCGCCGACAAGCGGCCCGACTGGCGGCTGCGGTTGTACGGCGGGGGCCCGGAGGAGCGGCGGCTGCGCGCCCTCGTCCGCGACCTCGACCTGCACAACCACGTGTATTTCATGGGCACCACGCCCGACCTGCCCGGCGAGTTCGCCAAGGCGTCCATCGTCGCGGTGCCGTCGCGGCACGAGGTGCTGGGCATGACCGTCATCGAGGCGCTGAGCTGCGGGGTGCCGGTCGTGGGCTTCGCCGGATCCCGCGGGCCCGCCGAGTTCCTCCGTCCGGGCCGCGACAGCGTGCTGGTCCAGGAGGGGGAGGGCGGCGACGCCGAGTCGCTCGCCTGCGCGCTGCTCACCCTCGTCGACGACGAACGCCGCCGCATGAAGCTGGCGGCCGGGGCGCTGGAGACCGCGTCCGCCCACGCCGCGCCGGCCGTCGCGGTCCGCTGGGAGGAGCTCATGTACGGCCTGCGCTCCCGCTCCTGACGAGCGTCGGCGGACGAATGCCCCGTGCTGGATCGGTTCCGGCCCTCAATCGGATGCGGCCGAGACCAGAGCACGAGCCGCGCTCCGGAGAGCCGGAATGTGAGTAGGGGTTACTCATGTACCGACGGTGAGGTGCGAGACAGGATGCGATCACGGGAGCCGGGAGTGCCCCCGCCCGCGATCCGTCCCTCACTCTCTCCTGGAGGAAGACATGCTCACACATTCCGGCAGGCTCGTGGCGATAACCGCATCGGGGTGCCTGGCGATGTCGGTGCTCGGGGTCACGGGGGCCGCCGCCGAGACGGCGTTCGCCCCTGACACCTGCGCCAGCGGGTACGTCTGGCGCGGCGCAGGGCCCAGCGACCACGTCTGCGTGGACCCGTCCGTACGCGACCGTACGCGGTCGGAGAACGCCTCCGGCATCTGGCACGCGTGCACGACCGGGTTCGTCTGGCGGGAGGCATACGCCGGTGACTACCGGTGCGTGGTCCCCAGCTCCCGCACCCAGGCGCGGCGCGACAACGACAGTGCGGTCCGCAGGCTGGCCTGGGTCATCATGGTGAAGCGCACCCACGCCGGCAGCGGGCCCTCCTGCGACGGTGAAAGCTGCTCCACCACCAACGAGGGGCCATACCAGACCGTGGCCGTCCGCGGCTACTACCTGACGCCGGGTATCCAGGTCACCGTCCAGGTCAAGCGCGCCTCGGATGACCGGGTGCTGTGGCAGGGCCGTACTACGGCGCAGGCGGGGGGCAACGGACCGGCGGGCAGTTACTCGGTCGACACAGGGCGGGTGCTGTGCGGTGGCAGCTCGTTCGCGCCGCCGCTCACCGCGTATGTGATGGTGCGCGGTGACGGCGGGCAGTGGTCGCCACGCGTGCCGATCGCCTGGCGGTCCTGCGGACTGGTGTGATCAGGGCTCTGGGCGCGCGGACGATGCTCACAATTCCCGGCCCGTGTGGACTGCCGGCCGTGTTGCGCGCCGCTCCTGCGCGGAGGCATCGGCGCCCGGTTGCGGCGGGTGATCACCGAGCCCACCATCTGGCGCGAGCCGGCCTGGACCGTCACGCGGATCCTCGCCGACCTGCCGCTCGCGGTCCTTGCCGTGACGGTGGTCGCCGGCTTTTCCTCTGTCAGGGCGGCAATCAGCGACTACGGATGAGTCGGTGCTATCCCTCCGGCCCGTCCAGGAGGGCGGCGAGGGCGGTGCGATCGTTGACGCCTGTCTTGTCGTAGACGGCGTACAGCGTGTTGGCGACGGTGCGGACGGACACGACGAGCCGCTCGGCGATCTCGCGGTTCGTCAGCCCTTGGGCGGCCAGCACGGCGATCTCGCGCTGCCTCGGCGTCAGACCGGGGACGTCGAGGTCCATCAGCGCGAGCGTACGGGCGCCCTGGCAGCGCTGGGAGAGCCGCCAGGCCCGCGTTTCCGCCGTCCGCGTGCCGCGCCACAGCCCGGACTCGCGGTGGCGGGCGGCTGCCTGCGCCGCCGCCTCGGCCGCGTAGAGCAGCAGGCCGAGCCGTTCGAAGCCTTCCGAGACCGCGTCGAGCTCCCCGCCGTCGCGGGCGGCGGCATGCCGCGCGAAAAGGGCGACCAACGGACTCTCCACGTCGAGCGCGGCGAGCCGTGCGGAAACGAGGTCAGGACGGCCCAGCCTGACGACGTCGTGCAGCGCGAACGGCGCGTCGCACGGCAACGCGCTCTCGGCGGCCTCCAGGCAGATCTCGACAGCCCCGGCGACGTCGCCGCGCCCGGCCAGGGTCCATGCCTTGGCGAAGCGGAGGGGCAGGACGACGTACGGGCCGATCGGCATACCCGTGGCCTCCGCGCGCGCCAGGGCCTCCTCGGCCGCGGCGGCGTCACCGAGCAGCGCGTACGCGTGCGCGAGCTCGCCCAGGCAGGCTCCGGCCAGCACGCTGCGGGCGGGCAGCCGCACGACGGTGTCGCGGGCCCAGGCGAGGGCGTCGGTGAGCCGGCCGCGCAGCCGCAGCACGCGGGCCTTCGCTGCGCCGAACTCCAGGATCGCCCGCGTCCAGCTGCCGAACTGGCCCCCCAGGCCGTATCCCTCGTCGGCGAGCCGCTCGGCGGCGTCCAGGTCACCGAGCAGCAGCGCGGCGTTCGTGGCGTGCCCGGTCAGAGCGGCGGACAGGCTGCGCATGGCGTCGGGTTCCTTCGCGAGCCGGGCGCCGGCCTCCTTCACGCGGGCCAGGCATTCCGTGGCCCGGCCCCGCGCCAGCAGGACGGCCACCTCGGCCCCGTCGATCATGCGTTCGCCGTGCGGGCTGAGCGGGCCCATGTCCCGCGTGCGCGCCAGCAGGTCCTCCGCGGCGGCGATGTCGCCGGTGAGGGTGGCCAGGACGGCCCGCATGATGAAGGTGCCCTGCCGTCCGTCGACACTGCGGGCCAGCCGGGTGGTCTCTTCCAGGACGGCTCGTGCCCGCGGAACGTCCCCGAGCCCGACGGTCAGGTTCAGTGCGCGCTGCACGCCGAGGTCGATCCGGGCCGTCTCGCTCATCTCCACCGCCCAGGCGGTGGCGTACATCTCCTCGGCCTCGGCGTGCCGGTCGGTGTAGAACAGCACGGTGCCGAGCGCGGCCAGCGCGGGCCTTCCGCCGCCGGCTGCCACGGCCGCGCGTCCAAGCCGTACGGCCAGCTCCAGGTCGCGGATGACCCTGGCGCGCTCGCAACCGGCCAGCAGTAGCCCGGGATCGCCGGTCATGCCGCCGTCCAGCCGCCAGACCGCCACCCTGAGCACGTCCTCGCGCCGTCGTAGCCCGGCCTCGGTGACCGCCTGAGCCAGCCGGCGCGTCACCGTGCGGGCGCGCAGCACGCCACAACCGTCCCTGATGACCTCGCCGTAGAGGGGGTGCGCGAGCCGTACCTGGAGCCGTCGGCCGTCCCGCTGCACGGTGACGAGCTGCCGGTCCTCCAGGTGTTGGACGGCGTCGAGGGACCCGAGGACGGCCAGCAGGTCGGCGCCGAGCGGCTCGCCGTAGGCCAGGAGCTCCAGCGCCTCCCGCTCATGCGCGGTCAGTTCGCCGATGCGGCCGGCGATGGTCTCGCGCAGCGTAGGCGTGATCGTCAGCGGTCCGCGCCAGCGCCACACGTCCCCATCCTCGGTGAGGATCCCGGACAGTACGAGCTCGTGCAGGTAGAGCGCGTTGCCCTGGCTGGCGCGCCACAGCCTGGCCACGGTCGCGGCCTCCACCCGGCCGCCCATGGCGGCCTCCAGGACGGCCGCGGTCTCCTCCAGGGAGAACGGCTCCAGCTCCAGCCGCGGCACCAGGCCGTCCTTCCACAACGCGTGCACCGCGTCCGGCGCCGGTGTCCGGCTGCGCAGCGTCGCGATCACGCGGGTGCCGCCGCTCGTCACGAGGTGGTGGACGAGCGCGGCCGAGGCGGGGTCGAGCAGGTGGGCGTCGTCCACCACCAGCACCGGCGCGCGCAGCGCGACGGCGGCCCAGCCCAGCGGGTTGCCGGTGGGCGGTGTGGCGGGCAGCAGCGGGGCGAAGGCGCCGAGGGGGAGTTCTCTCGCGGCCGCGGTGGCCCGCACCCACGCGACCCGTTCGAGATCGTGGACGGCCTGCGCCACCAGGCGGCTCTTGCCCGTCCCCGGCGGGCCGGCGACGACCATGCCCTGCCCGGCCGACCTGATCGCCGCCAGGTGCGCTGTACGCCCGATGAACGGCCAGGAGGCTGCCACGGCGAAAGCGTATTTGAGTAGGCCGTGCTCATGCGAGGGCGAATTCCGTGCGCCAGGCTGGGCCCATGATCCTGACACCGGCCACCGATCTGACGGACCTGGTCCGCGAGAGCCTCGGCGATCCTCTGGCGGAGATCGCGGAGCAGCACGTCGAGCCCTTCCACGCCGGTTCCGGGGCGCTGTCGACGGCCTCGCTCCATCGCGTGCGCGGCACGACGACCAGCGGCGTGAACTGGTCGTTCTTCGTCAAGTCGATCCATGCGATCAAGCACTCGGCCTGGTTCGAGAAAATGCCCGAGGAGATGCGGGCCGACGCGCTGGCGCAGTTCCCCTGGCGGGCCGACGCGGACGCCTACCTCGCCCGTCGCCCGCTTCCCGACGGGCTGCGGCTGCCCCGCATATACCGGTTGGACGACCTGGGGGACGACCGGCTCGTCATGTGGCTGGAGGACGTACCGGTCGCACCCGCCACGTGGGATCTGGACCGCTACCGCGCCGCCGCCCGCCTGCTCGGCGATCTGGCCGCCGCACGGCCCGTGGCAGGCCGGTCCTCGACGCCGCGCGATCCGCTGAACCGTGGACTCCACTGGTTCTGCGCGGGTCCGGTCGCCAACCTGTTCCTGCCGATCCTGCGGGACCCGGCGACGTGGCGCCACCCTCTCGTCGCCCGGTACGCCGACCCCCTGCTCCAGGCCGACCTGCTCGCCCTCGCCGACCGGATCGGCCCGCTGCTCGACGCGCTCGACCGCCTCCCGCACACCCTCGTCCACGGCGACGCCGGCCCCATGAACCTGCTGATCCCCTCCGACGGCTCGGCCGAGTTCGTGGCCGTCGACTGGAGCTGGCCGTACCCGGCGGCCGTGGGCTTCGACCTCGGCCAGCTCCTGGTCGGCCGGGCGCACACCGGCGAACTCGACCCCGCCGACCTGCCCGCCGTCCACGAGGCGATCGAGGCCGCGTACGCCGCCGCGACGGCCGGGATCGCGGACCCCTGCGAGGTCTCCTTCGGCTACGTCGCCGCGCTCGTGCTGCGCAGCGCGTGGACCGCGATCCCCCTCGAGTTCCTTGACCATGAGCCCACCCCCGAGCTGTACGACCTGTTCCGCAAACGGGTCGCACTCGCCCGATTCATCGTCGACCTGGGGCGGTCGTCTCGCCTCTGCGGCGGATGCTGACCACCAGGGCGGGCTCAGGCCCGAACGGGCCCCGGGGCCGCCAAGAAACCGAGATCCCGGAAATGAGTAGGCCCTACTCATGAGGAATCCGCTCGTCACACCCACTCTGGATCACATGAAAGAGGAAAAGATCATGTCCTTCGCGGAAATCCGCCGTGCCCTTGCCGTCGCCTCGACCGCGATCGCCGGCCTCGCCCTCACCGGAACGGGTGTCGCCCACGCCGAAACCACCTACTACGAGATCGTCGCCGACCACAGTGGCAGGTGCTTGGACGTTCAGGACGCCAGTCGCGCCCACGGCGCCAACGTCCTGCAGGCGTACTGCGTGAACGGAAAGAACCAGCAGTGGCGCCTCGTGCCAGCCGACAGCGGCTACTTCAAGCTCGTCGCCCGGCACAGCGGCAAGTGCCTGGACGTACAGGACGCCAGCCGCTTCCACGGCGCCAACGTCCTGCAGGCGACCTGCTGGTCCCCGGGTTACAACCAGCAGTGGAAGATGCGGACGATGCCCGGACCGAAATGGCGCGGCACCGGCACCCCCTTCGAGCTGATCGCCCGGCACAGCGGCAAGTGCCTGGACGTACAGGACGCCAGCCGCGCCCACGGCGCCAACGTCCTGCAGGCGAACTGCCGGGGCAGCTCCAACCAGATCTGGCGTCTCCGAACCCCGTAAGCGTCAGTTCTCGGCCCGCCGATACCGTAGCGCCGGTTCCCCACAGGCCACAGGCCTCCGAGAGGCGGTCTCATCGCCACCATGGAGACGCCATGCGGGGCTGGTGCAGTGGGCGCTCGCCGGGCTGAATCAGTCGCCGGGCTTGCCGAGGTACGCGGCGGCGGCGGCGACGGAGTCGTGGATCGGCAGCTCCGTGTCGAGGCCGGTGATCCTGAGCATCCGGGCGAAGCGTCCGTGGGCGCCGCTGAGCGCCAGGCGCCCGCCGGCCGCCCTGACGGCGGTCAGGGCTCCCATGAGGACGCTCAGCCCGGTCGAGTCGCAGAACTTGAGCCCGTCGGCGTCGATCACGATCCGGGGCGGCGTGCGCAGCCCGACGGCCTCGGCCAGACAGGCGCGCAGCGAGTGGGCGGAGCCCAGGTCCAGGTCGCCGAACATCCGGATGACGACGACGTCCTCGTCCAGGACGGTGAGCATGGAGAAGGTGTCGGGCTGTCCGTGCCTTCCCGGTTCCACTCGCGCTCGCCCCTGCTCACCTGGCCCTGCCGTCCGGCCGTCGCCTCACGACCCGCCGGAGCTGCTGTCCGTCAATGATTGCACATGGCAAATGATGCCCGGGCCAGACCGTCAGGGCCGTTCCCTGCGGACGAGCAGCATGGCGGCGTCGTCCGGGACGGGCCCGCCGACGTGCAGGACCAGGTCGCGTTCCAGCAGGTCGAGGGCGTCCTGCGGGTCGCCCGCCCGCAGCAGGCGGGGCGCCCGGTCCTCCAGGGGATAGAAGGATCCACCCCGGTCGCGTGCCTCGCACACGCCGTCGGTGTAGAAGAGGATCTGGTCGCCCTCGCGGAACGCGCATCCGTACGGCTCGGGGCCGGTGGGGGCGAGCGCGACCAGGCCGAGCGGCGGCGCCTCCTCACGTGGTTCGAGCCGCTGGACACGGCCGTCGCACGTGAGCAGCAGAGGCGGCGGGTGGCCGTAGTTGAGCAGCGAGATCTCGCCCTCGCGCACCTCCGCGAGCACGGCGGTGACGAACTTCTCCCCGCCGAGCCGCCGCGCGAGATGGTCCTCCAGACGCCGGCCGACATCGGCGAGCGCCGGCTCGTCGTAGGCGGCCTCCCGGAAGGCGCCGACCACCGAGGCCGCCGTCTCCACCGCGTCCAGGCCCTTGCCCTGCACGTCGCCGACGATCAGCCGGACGCCGTCCGGCCCCCTGGCGATGTCGTACAGGTCCCCGCCGATGCGTGCCTCCACGGCGGCGGAGGTGTAGGACAGGGCGATGCGCAGGTCGCCCGCGCGGCGGGGCAGCGGGGGCAGCAGCACGCGCTGGACCGTCTCGGCGACGAGACGGACGTCCGCGAGCTTGCGCTCGCCCTCGGCCCGGAGCCGGCACGCCAGCATGGCGGCCGTGGTGACCCCGACGATCGCGACCAGCGTGATGGTGATCTGCGGACGGCCGAGCAGTTCGTCGTGATAGGCCAGCGGCACGGACAGGACGAGCGCGACCAGCCCGGCCAGCGCCGTGTGGCGCACGCCGCCCGTCACGGCGGCCAGCGCGGGTCCGAGGGTCAGCAACGGCAGCAGGCCCAGGGACGGCCCGGCGAGCAGGTCGAGCACGACTACCGTCGCCATGGCGGCGAACGGCAGCGTGCGGAGGACAGCCTGGGTTCCCATCCGCGACTCCAGCGCCGCTACGAACCGGTTCATGGATGCATTCCCGGCATCGCCCGCCCTACCCGCCGTATCGGGACCGCGACGCTGGATACCGGTTACGGGTATCGTTGAAGGATGCACGGCTACAGCGCGGACAAGCAGGCCTACCTCACCCGTCTGCGCCGGATCGAGGGACAGATCCGGGGGCTGCAGCGGATGGTGGACGAGGAGGCCTACTGCATCGACATCCTCACGCAGGTCTCGGCGGCCACCCGCGCCCTCCAGGCGGTGGCGCTCGGCCTGCTGGAGGACCACATCGCCCACTGCGTCGCCGACGCCGTCAAGAGCGGAGGCCCGGAGGCCGGCGAGAAGGTGAAGGAGGCCTCGGCGGCCATCGCCCGGCTCGTCAGGTCGTGACGCCTGTTCGCCATCACCTGTTCGTGACGGCCTGCCGATGATCACCCGTCCGGGCGGCCGGACGGATCATCGCGGTTGAGCAACCGTCCCGGGCCCACCATATGCCCGGGACGGTCCGTGCTCTCAGTGCCTTCAGCGGCTCGCCGAAGTCCGCAATCCGAGCGCGTTGTCGAGCTCTTCCAAGGTCAGTCGGTTCTCCGTGATGTTCACGGCCTCCAGCACCTCGGCGTAGAGCGCGATTTCGTCCAACGCGACACGGTCGTGGACCCGAGAGTCCAGGTCGTCGTGCCCCACCGCGTCGTCCTTCCTTCCGCAGCCCACACCCATCACGAGGTTACGTCCGGGTACCCTGCCGCGACATGGCCCATCGTGACCATTCCGACCCGCACCCCTCGTCCCTCCGGGACCATTTCCCCGATACCGAGATCACAATTCGATGAAAAAGACGGTGATGCGGGGAAGGGATTGCTAAAGCGGAGGTAAGGACGAAATATCCGAATTGGATGTTTCGAACAGCCAACCGCCGGACTCGTCCAGGTCAGGCTTGCGCCGCTCCGCCGCCTCCTGCGGGCGCGGGTCGTCCCGCTGGTGGATCAGGCACTTCACGACCGCGGAGCATACCGCGAAGCCCTCGGGCGGCGCGGGCGTGCCGGTCAGGGCGCACCAGGCCAGGCCGGTCGCGTACGCGGAGCCGAGCAGGGCGGCGGCCGTCTCCCGGTCGGGCGGGACCAGCCCCGGCGGCAGCTCGCCGCCGGCCGGCCAGCAGCCCCGCAGCGGGTGGGTGGGCTCGGCGAGCGCGAGATAGAGGGCCTGCCGGAGTTCGTCGTCCATCCACGGATAGAGCGCGGTGACCACCTGCGCGGTGCGCGAGCTGCCCGGCGCCGCCCAGGCGGGCTCGGACACGCCGCACACGCTCGACACGTCGGCGGCGAGCAGCGCGGCCGCCACGGCCCGCGGATCCATCCCGCGTGCGGCCGTGTAGCCCAGGGCCTCGATCAGGTCGTACAGGGTGTGCCGGAAGTGCTCGCCCGGCGCCCATTCGGGGAGCGTGGCCGGGACGAGGTGCGGCGGGCAGCGCGACAGCCAGGCCTGCCGTACGGCGCCGCCGGGCATGGCGTGCTGGTCCAGCCAGGGGCTGCCGAGCAGCGGCTCGGCCATCGCGATCAGCGCGTCGGCGCGCGGCCGGAACCGGGGGTCGGCGCGCAGCACGGTGGCGGTCTCGGCCATCAGCCCGGCCAGGCGCAGCCCCGCCTCCCGCGCGCCGGAGCGCATCCGCTCGGCGTAGAGGGCCACGAGCGCGTCGAGCGAGCCCATGGGCAGCCAGCGCACCCAGTCGTCCCCGGGCAGCGGCCGGGCCAGGAACTCGCCGAACATCGACAGCATGACCTCGTTGCCGTCGAAGGCGGGCGCGTAGGCGCACCACATGATCGTGCCCCACACCGCGGCCACCGTCGCGGCCACGTCGCGGGCGAAGATCTGCTGGTAGACGCTGCCGCCGAGGGGGAAGTCCTCCCGGCGCAGCCCGCGGTGGGCGAGCAGCAGCGCGCGGAGCCGTTCGGTGATCTCGTGCGGGACGTCCGGGCCGACGAACCCCTGGGTGGACCCGCGGTCGTACGCGAAGTCGGGGCCCGCGGGGATCAGGGCGGGCGGGATCACCGCGCCCGGCGGGCTCGGCCGTGCGCCGGAGCGGACGGCCGGATGCAGCGGGGGAGCCGACAGGTGCCAGCGGCCGTCGACGCGGTCGAGGCGATACCAGCGGGCGTGCGCGCCGAACAGCCACCGGGCGCCGTCCGGAGTGACCAGCGCCCGCTGAGCCAGGGTGTGCGCCCGGGTGACGGGGGGAAGCAACGTCCACCGAGGGTCGCCGACGACGGCGCGCACGTCGCGCTCCATCGTGGTGAACCCGTCCCAGTACACGCGGCAGTGACCTCCGTCCTCCGGAGAGGACGGCTTCTCGCTTATCCCGGTTGACGCAGCCGGAGCAGGCCGATGCCCCTCCGGGGCACACGAATGCCGGGACGAACTCCGGCGGTCCCCTCGCTGGATCCGATGGTAGCTCGCCGGTCCCGGAGGCGGCGGGAGCGCCCGGCGCGGCGGAAGCCGTCTGTGAAAGTTTCACGCGTCGGGAGGCATTGAGCAGCACATATGCGTATTTCTTCGGGTTGGTGGGTATCCCGGGGGGTGCCGGCCACTTGGCATGTGCTGCCGTGGCGTATTCCATAGGTGCTCGTGACGGAGATCCAGCAGGCCGGGACCGCCCGCGAGCGGGGCGCGGACGAGGCATCGGAGAAGATGGCGCCCGTGGACAGCTCTGGCGGGACGGCGACCGGTGAGCAGACGGGGCCGCACTCGGGCCGGAGACGCTGGGCGACGTGGTGGCTCGTCCACTCGCCCGACCGCACGGCCCTGCTCATCTGGTTCTTCTGGCAGGTCGCTTCCTACATCTACCTGATCCTCGCGGCGCCGGGCCGTACGGAGGACGCGATCCTCGACCGGTTCAACCGGTATGACTCCTACAACTTCATGGACATCGCGAAGTACGGCTACGACGGCCGGCCGGACGATCCGGACGCGCCGCGGCTCGTCGCGTTCTTCCCGGGTCTGCCGCTGCTGCTGCGCTCCCTGCACGTGTTCATCCCGGACCTGAGGCTCGCCCTCGTCCTGATCTCGCTCGTCGCGAGCGCCGTCGTGGCGGTGGCGCTGTCGCGGCTGAGCGAGTCGTACCGGGAGGGCAGCGGCCCCTGGGCCGTGCTGGCGTTCTTCCTCAGCCCGTTCGCGGTGTTCCTGCTCGCCGGTTACACGGAGGGGCTGTTCCTCGCGCTGGCCATCCCCGCCTGGCTGCTGGCCCGCCGGGGCCGGTGGGAGTACGCCGCCGTCTGCGCCGCCTTCGCGTCGTCCATCCGCGTCTCCGGGCTCTTCCTCGCCCTCGGTCTGGTCGTGCAGTTCCTCGTCTCGCGCGACGGGCTGCGTGCCCCGAAGGGATGGCGGAACGCGCCGTGGCTGGTGCTGCCGGGCGTGCCGGTGCTGGCCTACATGATCTACCTCTGGCATCGCACCGGCGACCTGATGGCCTGGAAGGCGGCGGAGGCGCAGTACTGGGGCCGCTATCCCGAGGCGCCCTGGAACGTGTTCATCGACACCTGGCACAGGTCGCTCAACGAGCCCGTCCTGGCGACGTCGTACCGCGAGGAGATCCTGTCGGCGCTCGTGCTGGTCCTGCTGATCATCGCACGGCTGGTCCGGCGCAACTGGCCCGACGTCGCCTACCTGGCGCCGCAGGCGGTGGCGCTGCTGGCGATGTCGTCGTTCTACATGTCGGTGGGCCGGGCGTCGCTGCTGTGGTGGCCGCTCTACATCTCGGTCGGCGTCGTCGGCAGCCGAAGGCCCTGGGTCATGATGGCTTACCTCGCGGTCGCCGCGCCGGTGTGGGCAATCAATGTCGGAAATTTCACCACAGGCGCCTGGATCGGTTGATCCACCTCTGACTAGCTTCTCCACGTATGGGGGCATTTGTCACGGGAGTGGCGGTTGTTGCGGTTGTGGTGGCCGGTCTTCCACCGGCGGCCGACACCTACCGGGTGAACGTCCTCACCTACAACGTCTGCGCGGCGGGCAACAGCGCCGGCACCTGCGTACGCGACCTCACTCCCGAGCACCGCAGGACCTGGGCCGGTCAGGTCTCCGCGCTGATCCGGTCGAGGGACGTGGACGTCGCCTCGTTCACCGAGATGTGCTATGCCCAGGTGGGCCTGCTCCGGCGTGAGCTGCCCGGCTACCGCCTGGTCTGGTACGGCTACGCCAAGGGCGGCGGGCCGGGCCGGGAGGACCGGTGCCGCACGTTGTGGAGCGACCTCACCCCGGACACGGCCCCGCCCGACGGCAAGACCTTCGGCATGGCGCTGGCGCTGAAGAACGGTGCGGACGGCCCGCCGCTGCGGAGGCTGCTGCGCACCGACCACGCCCCGGCCGTGCCGGGTGAGACGATCCACCCGCGCGGCCTGCTGTGCGCCACCGGCCGGGTCGGCCCGCGCCGCTCGGTCTGCTGCGTGACCCACATCTCCGACACCGAGACCCCGCGGCAGGTCACCGGACTGGTGTCGACGTACGCCGGGAACGCCCCGGTGATCCTCACCGGCGACTTCAACCGCGAACCCGGTCACGACCAGCTGACCGACGTGTACGGCATGGGCCTGGGCGAGGGCGGCTACACCGAGGTCGACGCCACGTCGTGCGGGGTCGCGCGCCGGGGCGGCGAGCCCACCACGCGCGGCGGCCGGAAGATCGACTACATCTTCGCGACCGAGGCCGACTACCGTCCGGGCGGAGCCGAGGTCGTCAGGACCGACCCGGAGCTGTCCGACCACATGGCACTGGCCGGCACGCTCATCGGGACCGAACCGAGGCCGCGGCGTGACGGCGGGCCTTGGCGAGGTAGTTGTCCGGCGTGCGCGCGAAGGAGGCGCGGTCGTCGTCGGTGAGCTCGCGGACGACCTTCCCCGGCACGCCCGCGACCAGCACGCCCGCCGGGATGCGGCGGCCGGGCGGCACGACGGCCCCGGCCGCGATCAGGGACCCGGCCCCGACGACCGCCCCGCCGAGCACGACCGCCCCGATGCCCACGAGGGCGCCGGTCTCGATGTGCGCGCCGTGCACCATCGCCCGGTGACCGAGACTCACCCGGTCCTCCAGGATCGCGGGCTCACGGGGATCGGCGTGCAGGCAGCACAGGTCCTGGATGTTGACCTCGGCGCCGACCTCGATGCGCTCGTCGTCGCCGCGCAGCACAGAGCCGTACCAGACGTTCGCGCCGCGTCCGAGCCGCACCCTCCCGACGACCACCGCCCCTGGGGCCACCCATGCCTCGGGATGGATGATCGGTGTGGCGTCGTCGTCCAGGTCGGCGATGTACGGCATGGGGCCATGATCCCACGAGCCCCGCGCCGGGGCCCGATGCGGCGTCCGTTCCGCCGGCCGCTCGAGGCGTTCAGGTTGCGATGTGCGACGGATAGCAGGAAAGTCGTGTCCTGGCTGCGTTACCGTCGTTATCTCCAACCCCAGGGTTTCTCATGACGAATCAGACCGACAACTTCCCCGACCTGATGAGTGACGACTCCTTCGAAGTCGTGATGCGTGGGTACAGCCGCAGGCAGGTCCACGACTACATGGTCCGGACCCGCAACCAGATCCGGGACCTGGAGGAACGGCTCGCTCGCACGATCGACCAGGCGGAGCAGAGCCGCCTGGAGCTGGCCGAGGCGCGGCGGAGGATGACGGAGTCGCCGCAGAACCCCGACGAGCTGGGGGAGCGGCTCAGCCAGATACTCAAGCTGGCGCAGGAGGAGGCGGCGGCCAACAAGGAGGCGTCCGAGGCGGAGGCCAGGAGGCTGCGCGAGACCTCGGCGGCCGAGGCCGAACGGCTGGTGACGTCGGCGCGTGAGCAGGCCGACGCGATCAGGGCCGCCGCCCAGGAGGAGGCCGAGCGCCGCGTCGCCGACGCCACCGCCACGTCGGAGCGGCTGCTTGCGCAGGCGGGCGCGGACGCGGAGGGGACGCTGGGCGCGGCCCGCGCGGAGGCGGATGAGACCCTGCGCTCCGCCCGCGCGGAGGGGGAGCGGCAGCTCACGGCCGCCCGGATGGAGGCGGAGCGGCTGCTCGTCGAGGCGCGCGGGCAGGCCGAGGCCATGCTGGCGGCGGCGCAGCAGCGGGTGAACGCGCTGGACGAGCACACCGGCCGCCGGGTGGCCTACCTCACCGACACCCACACGGAGGTCGTGCGCCGGCTCAACGAGATCGGCTCGGTGCTCGGCGACCTCATGCACCGCGAGACCGCGGCCGGCCCGCTGATCGACGAGGCCGCCGTGCTGCCGCCCGCGCCGCAGGTGCACGCCATCGCCGCGGGCGCGCCGGACCAGGGGCACGACCACTCGTACGAGCAGCGGCACGAGCTGGTCGAGGACCCGCGGCAGGCCCTGGAGGCCGCGCCGTCCGGGCACGAGGCGAATGACGCCGCCACCGGTCAGGGGCCGACGGACGGCGACGAGGAGGACGCGGTCCTGATCGTGGACGACGGACGCCACGAGAACGGTCACGACGTGAGGCCGTCGCCCGAGGACACCGACGTCAACCTCGGCCGTGTGCGGCGTGCCCTGCCGGACGGGGAGTCGGTCGCCAACAAGTGAGCGGGAGGCGAGCCCGTCCGTGCCGGTGACCGCCTGGTTGTGTGACCGCGTGGTTGTGTGACGGAGCGTGTGAGGACTGGTAGCGGAAGCCCCCGCCCCCGATCGGGTCGGGGGCTTCCGCGCTCATGGATCGGCGGCGCCGGCCTCCTGCTCGCGCAACAGCTCACGCAGTCCGTCGGGCTCGTCGGCGTCGATGGTCATCGCGCATCCCGCCGCCCGCTGCGCCGAGGTGAGCGGGTGGTGCCGGGTCGCCCACCACCGGCCCGCGTCACTCCGCCAGATCGTCCACTCCGGAAACTCCCGGGCGATCTCGGCGAGGCGTCGGTCCAAGGACATCCGTACACCTTCCCTCGCCGCATGCCCGGGTGTTCTTGACGTCTCCTCCTCAAGGTGCGGGACATCTCTAGAGAAATCAATGATCGGGATGGTCAGGTCAACGTTGCCTCTTGACCTAGGCGTCGAAGTCGTACTGGAGTACATACGACGCCGCGTCCAGGATCATCTCGTTGACCTCGACCGGCACGCCCCCTTCGGCGAAGGCCACCCGGGTGACGGAGATCACCGGCGTGCCGGCCGGAAGGCTCAGCGACTCGGCCTCCCCGGGCAGCGGCATCCGCGCCCGCACCTCCTCGCTGAAGTGGACGGGAGCCCGGCCGAGCTCGCCCAGCCGGGCGTACACCCCGCCCGGACCGGTGTCGGGCAGGACGACCGCCGTGCCCTCCACGAGATCGGCGGGAAAGTGGGAGGCCGCGAGCTGCACCGGACGGCCGTCCACCGAGTAGCGGCGGCGGCGCACCCACACCTCGCCGGTGCCGAGCACGCGGGCGACCTGCTCGCTCGCCGGCTCGCGCAGGATGGTCACCTCGTCCACGACGTACGACCGGCCCCGGGTGTCGGAGTCCCAGATGGCCAGGCCCTGGGCCCACTGCTCCCGGGAGAGCCGGCGGGACCCGTGGCGGCGGATGGGGCGGAACAGCCGCACATAGACGCCCGATCCCCGCTTCGGCACGGCGAGCCCTTCGTTGATCAGCACGGCGAGCGCCTGCCGTGCGGTGGCCCGTGCGACGCCGTGCTCCTTCATGAGCGCGTTCTCGCCCGGTAGCCGGTCGCCGTCACCGAGTGCTCCGGACAGGATCTGATCGCGCAGCCTGTCGGCGATGCGGCGATAGATCGGGGACTCGTGATGCACCGACGGGGATTCCGTCACGTTTGATCACCCTCTGTCACCAACGGGGGTTTGGCGTCTCCAGAGAACTTGCCCCGTCTTGTCCACGATCGCACAGAGTCTTGGGTGCGTCTTGTGCTTACTTTTGGCTGATCGTGCCGGTGTGGCGATCTATGGGGGTTATAGCCGTCCGCATCCGTGGAACGGTCCCTTCCGGTATTGCCGACACCGGGAACGCTCTGTCATCACGACCACGACAAGATCGGATATTTCGGTACATAATGCGGTGACGAAGGAGTTGCCGATGGTTCTCAGCCGTGCCGAATGCCAGGACCTCGACGCCAAGGACCCGCTCGGGGAGTTCAGGGACGAGTTCTCGCTGCCTTCCGGGGTCGTCTACCTGCTGGGCAACTCGCTCGGCGCGCTACCGAGGCGTACGCCGGAACGCGTGGCCCACACGGTCGAGACCGAGTGGGGGGTGCATCTCGGGGCGAGCTGGAACACGGCCGGCTGGTGGGACATGCCGCAGAGCACCGGCGACCGCATCGCGCCCCTCATCGGCGCGCGTCCCGGCGACGTGCTGGCGGGCGACTCCACCTCGGTGAACATCTTCAAGGTGGTCACGGCCGCCCTCCCGCTGCGGCCCGGCCGCCGCGTGATCGTCTCCGACCTCGACAACTTCCCCACCGACCGGTACGTCGTGGAGGGCGCCGCCCGGGCGCTCGGCGCGTACGAGATCCGGGACATCGGCGAGACCGGCCCTTCGCTGGAGGACGCCCTCGGCGAGGACGTCGCGCTCGTGCTGCTGTCGCACGTGGACTACCGGACCGGCGCGGCCAGGGACATGCCGGCGGTGACGCGACTGGTCCGGGCGGCCGGGGCGCTCATGGTCTGGGACCTGTGCCACAGCGCCGGGGCGCTGCCCGTGCGGGTGGGCGAGGCGGACTTCGCCGTCGGCTGCACCTACAAGTACCTGAACGGCGGGCCCGGGGCCCCCGCCTACCTGTACGTCGCGCCGCGCCACCAGGACGCCGTCCACAACGTGCTGTCGGGCTGGCACGGCCACGCCGCGCCCTTCGACTTCGAACCGCACTACCGCCCCGCCCCCGGTGTGCGCCGCTTCGCCACGGGCAGCCCGCCGATCCTGTCGTACGCCGCGCTGAACGCGTCTCTCGACATCTGGGAGCGGGTGGACCTGGACGAGGTCAGAGCCAAGAGCGTGGCCCTGACCTCGCTGTTCATCGACCTGCTCGACGATCTCGTCGACCCGGGGCTCGGGCTGACCCTGGCCACCCCGCGCGACCCGGAGCGGCGGGGAAGCCAGGTCAGCTACCTTCACCCGCAGGGCTACCCCGTGGTGCGCGCGCTCGCGGACCGGGGGGTGGTGGGCGACTACCGCGAGCCGGACTTCGTCCGTTTCGGCTTCGCCCCGCTGTACCTGCGCCATGTCGACGTGCACGACGCGGCGACTGCGCTGGCCGAGGTGCTCCGCGAGGAGCTGTGGCGGGACGAGCGCTACGCGCGGCGGCTCACCGTCACCTGACGTGCGTCAGCGGCCGCGGCGCGCCAGCCCGGCGACGATGTCGCCGGCCAGTGCCACGCAGCGGTCGCAGATGCGCCCGCCCTCGCCGTGGACCATGTGGACGCGCGGGCCCGGCGGCCTGCGGCAGAAGGAGCAGGCGGCGTCGCGCTTCATGCGGCGGTTGACCAGGTGCCGGTGGGCGAAGGCGGGCGTGAAGCGTCTACGCGAGCTCCGCCTGATGTACCCGAACCGCTCACCGATGGCGGTCCAGGACACGCCGGCCTCGCGGGCCCGGCGCACCGCGAGATCGAGCAGGGCGTCCACCTCGCCGCCCGGTTCGCCGGACAGGTCCCGGCACAGGGCGATCGTGGCGGACAGGACTTCCAGGGGGTCTTCGGGGTCGGATGCGCGCGAGCGGGCCCGCTCGAGTAACTCAGATGCCTCCATGGCGGACACCATAGGCCGCCGTACAAAGACGATCAAGCGCGCCTGGGGCGCGACCGGAGGCTCACTCTGCGTAGGCTGGGCCGGTGAGAATGCCCGAGGGGCGGGCGCGCGAGCTGTTCGCGGCGGCCCCGGTGGCCCGCCTCGCCACCGCCGCAGCCGGGGGTGCGCCGCGGCTCGTCCCGGTCACGTTCGCCCTGCTGCGGGACGGTGAGAAGGGCACCGTGGTGACGGCGGTGGACCACAAGCCGAAGGCCACGACCGACCTGCGACGGCTGCGCGACATCCGCGACGATCCCCGCGTCTGCCTGCTGGCCGACCACTACGAGGACGACTGGGAACGGCTGTGGTGGGTGCGCGCCGACGGGCACGCCCGCGTCGTGGAGGGCGGCGACGAGCGCGAGCGGGCCGTGGCGTGGCTGGTGCGCAAGTACGCCCAGTATCGCGGGCGTCCCCCGGCCGGGCCCGCGATCCTCGTCCGGGTCGAGCGCTGGTCGGGCTGGTCGTACGGCGAGATGTAGGCCGGCCGGCGTGGTCAGGCGGGCGGGAAGGGGTCGTCTCCCCGGGCGATCGCGTCGAGCATGCGGGCCGTGAACGCCTGGGCCGCGCGGTGGATGCCGGGCCCGAAGCTGACCCTGGCCACGCCGAGGGCCGCGAGATCGCGGATGGCCGGCACGCCGGGCCGGAACAGCACGTTGATCGGGCCGCCGATCTCCCGGGCGAGGGTGCCGATCACCTCGGGGTCGCTCGCGAGGATCGGGTAGACGCAGTCGGCGCCGGCCGTGAGGTAGCGGCCGCCCCGGTCGAGCGCCTCCGCGAGCCTCTCGCCGGGGGTTCCCGAGCCGTGGATGAAGGTGTCCACGCGGGCGTTGATCACGAGGTCGCTCCCGGCCTCGGCCGCCGCCGCCCGTACGGCGGCCACGAAGTCCGCCTGCTCACCGGGGTCGATCATCGCTCCGGTCGCCGGGTCGGAGTCCTCCAGGTTGCAGCCCACGGCGCCCGCGGCGGCGAGCCGTTCGACGAGTTCGGCGGGCTCCAGGCCGTAGCCGCGCTCGACGTCGGCGGTCACGGGGACCGCGACGGCCCGGGCGATGCGGGCCACGGCCGCGAACATCTCGTCCACCGGCGTGTCCTGCCCGTCCTCGTAGCCCAGGGCGGCCGCGACGGACGCGCTGCCGGTGGCGACGGCGGGGAAGCCGGCGGCCTCGACGGCGCGCGCCGACGCGGCGTCCCAGGCGTTGGGCAGCACGACGGGGTCGCCGGGCACGTGGAGCGCCCGTAGGGCCACGGCCTTCTCGCGAATCTCAGTCACGAGGACACCCTAGAGAGCCCGGCCGGTAGAAACGCCACCGGTGGCCGGAATGAGGGGAAACCGGTCCTGATTTGAGGGGTCGAGTCTGGTGTCGTGGCCCTTCTGCCATTGGATACGCTCGCGAAACCGGCCCCCGATCCCCCGACCCCATTCGTCAGGAGAGTTTCATGAGCGACATCGACAGCGCCGCCGACCAGGCCGGAGCGGGCAGCCGTCCCCGAGTGGACTTCTACTTCGACCCCGTCTGCCCGTTCGCGTGGGTCACGTCGCGGTGGATTCTGGAGGTCGAGAAGCAGCGCGACATCGACCTGCGGTTCCGGGTGATGAGTCTTTCCGTGCTCAACGAGGGCAAGGAGGACCTGTCCGACTTCTACCGCGAGGCGGTGCCCAGGTGGCGGGGCCCGGTCCGGGTGTGCATCGCCGCCGCGCAGCACCACGGTGAGGGCGTGCTGCGTGACCTGTACACCGCGATGGGCACCCGCATCCACAACCAGGACAACAAGGACTACGGGGTCGTGGCCAAGGAGGCGCTCGCCGAGGTCGGGCTGCCGGTCGAACTGGCCGACGCCGCCGGCACGGACGAGTACGACGAGGCCCTGCGCCGGATGCACCACGAGGGTATGGATCCGGTCGGCGACGAGGTGGGCACGCCGACGATCCACATCGACGGCGTGGCGTTCTTCGGCCCGGTGATGACCCGCATCCCACGGGGTGAGGAGGCGGCCCGCATCTTCGACGGCGCCGTCGCCATGGCGAAGTTCCCGTACTTCTACGAGATCAAGCGCAGCCGTAACACCGACCCCGAATTCGACTGACCGGTGCCCCTCACCTCGGCGGCTCCTCCGGGGGCCGCCGGGGCGCCGCCTTGCGCGTGCTCCTGAACAGCGAACGCATGGTCGCCAGCGCGGGAGCCCTGTCGTCGGACCGCCTGGCCAGGCTGATCGTCCGGTGCAGGCCCGGCGGGGCGAGCCGCCGTACGCTGAGGGGGTTTTCCGCCAGCTCGGCCACGGTCCTCGGCACGAGAGCGAGGCCCATGCCCCCGCTGGCGAGGGCGCACGACATGCCGTAGTTGCCCGTCTCGTACGCCACGACGGGCGGCGCGAGCCCCTCGCGGCGGAACAGCGCCTCGAGCGCCTCCCGGTTGGCCAGCCCACGCGAGCCGCTGATCAGCGGCCGGCCGGCGAGCTCGGGCCACGGCAGCGGCTCGGCCGGATCGGTGAGAGCGTGCCCGGGGGCGGCCACCAGCACCAGCTCCTCCACCAGCAGCGCCTCGACGACGACCCCGGAGGGCAGCGCGGGGGCGGGCTGATGTTCGTAGGTGTGCGTGAGCACGAGATCCGCCTCGCCCGCGGCCAGCGCGGGCAGCCCTGACGGCGGTTCGTACTCCCTCACATTCACCTCCACGGCGGGGTGAGCCCGCCGGAACGCCGCGAGGACCGGCGGCAGCAGGTGGATGCCGGCGGTCGTGAACGTGCCGATCGTGATGTGGCCGCCGGACAGGCCGGCGAGCGCGGCCAGGCCGTGCCGGGCCCGTTCCAGCTCGTCGAGCACCCGCCGGGCGTGCTCCACCAGCAGCTCGCCCGCCGCCGTGAGCGTGGCGCCCCGGCGGTGCCGGATCACGAGTACGGCTCCCGCCTCCCGTTCCAGCTTGGCGATCTGCTGCGACAGCGCGGGCGGTGTGTAGCCGAGGCGGGCGGCGGCCCGGGTGATCGAGCCGGCCTCGGCGACCGAGACCAGCGCCGCGAGGCGTGTCACGTCGTGCATGAAGCAATGCTTAACACCGCCTCGCCAAATGTGACATACCTCACGAAGGCTTCGCTCCCGCATCCTCGACTCACGACCCGATGGGAACTGGAGGAGCGGATGACCGAAACACGATCGACCCGGCCGTTCGAGGTGTGTGTGATCGGCGCGGGGCCGCGCGGGATGTCGGTGATCGAGCGGCTGTGCGCCAACGCGCGGCGGCTGCCGCCGCGAGCACGCGTCCTGCTGCACGTCGTGGATCCGTACCCGCCGGGGGCGGGCCAGGTGTGGCGCACCGACCAGCCGGGCCAGCTGCTCATGAACACCGTCGCCTCGCAGGTCACGCTCTTCACCGACCCCAGCGTCGACATCCGGGGGCCGCTGGAGACGGGCCCCAGCCTGTACGAGTGGGCGCGGCACCTGGTGCTCTTCGCCGACAGCGGGCTCTCGGCGGAGGGCGTCGCGGAGGACGTGCTCGCCGAGGCGCGCCGGCTCGGGCCCGACACCTACCCCACCCGCGCCTTCTACGGGCGCTACCTGCGCTGGGTGTTCGAGCGGGTGATCGCGCGGGCGCCCCGGCAGGTGGAGGTGCGGGTGCACGCCACGCGGGCGACCGCGCTCGACGACGTGCCAGGCACCGGCGCGCAGCGGGTGGTGCTCGAGGACGGCACCGTGCTCGGCTCGCTCGACGCGGTGGTCCTGGCCCAGGGGCACCTGCCGGTCGAGCTCTCGGCCGCCGAGCGGGAGGCGGCCGCGTACGCCGCCGCCCACGGACTGTTCCACGTGCCGCCCGCCAACCCCGCCGACGCCGATCTCAGTGGAGTGCGGCCGGGGGAGGCGGTGCTGCTGCGCGGGCTCGGGCTCAACTTCTTCGACCACATGGCCCTGCTGACGCTCGGACGCGGCGGCCGGTTCGAGCGCGGTGAGGCGGGCCGTCTCGTCTATCGGCCCTCCGGCCGCGAGCCCCGCCTGTACGCCGGATCGCGCCGGGGCATCCCCTATCAGTCGCGCGGGGAGAACCAGAAGGGCGTCGAGGGCAGGCACGAGCCGCTGGTGCTCACGCCGAGCAGGATCGCGTCGCTGGCCGCGCGCTCGGCCGCCCGCGGCGGGCTCGACTTCCGCGCCGACCTGTGGCCGCTGATCGCGAAGGAGGTGGAGACCGTCTACTACGCGACCCTCCTGGCGCGGCGGGACTGCGAGTGCATGGCCGGCCGTTTCCGCACCGCCTACCTCGCCCACGCGTGGGGCGACGCCGGGGAGGCCATGGTGCTGGACGCCTTCGGCATCGGCCCGGCGGTGCGGTGGGACTGGGAGCGCGTGGCCGAGCCCTACCGGGGGATCGGCTTCGGCGGCCCGGACGACTTCCGCGAGTGGCTGACCGCCTATCTGCGCACCGACCTGGCGCAGGCCCGCGAGGGCAATGTGAGCGGGCCGTTGAAGGCCGCCCTCGACGTGCTGCGCGACCTGCGCAACGAGGTCAGGCAAGTGGTCGACCACGGCGGACTCACCGGGCGCTCGCACCGCGACGACCTCGACCGGTGGTACACGCCGCTCAACGCGTTCCTGTCCATCGGGCCGCCGGCCGAGCGGGTCGAGCAGATGATCGCGCTCATCGAGGCGGGTGTGCTGACCGTCGTCGGTCCCGACATGCGGGTGCGCGCCCGTGACGGCGCCTTCGAGGCCGAGTCGGCCGCCGTGCCGGGCTCCGCCGTACGGGCCAGGGTGCTCGTCGAGGCGCGCCTGCCCGAGATCGACCTGCGGCGCACGGCCGACCCCCTGCTGCGCCACCTGCTCGGCACCGGCCAGTGCCGGGCGTACGTGATCGGCGGGCGGCGTGGGGAGGACGGGCACGAGACGGGCGGCCTCGCGGTCACCCGCCGGCCCTACCGGCTCCTGGACGCGGACGGACGGGCCCACCCGCGGCGGTTCGCGTACGGCGTGCCCACCGAGTCGGTCCACTGGGTGACGGCCGCGGGAGTGCGGCCGGGGGTGAACTCCGTGATCCTGGGCGACTCCGACGCCATCGCCCGCAGCGTGCTCGCGCTGACGCCCGCGCGGGCCCTTCCGCGCCGCCGTGTCGCCCGCGTGCCCGCCGGCCCGCGTACGGCTCTCGCCTGCGGCCCGACGCGGACGGGCGTCCGATGAGCGACCTCGGCAGTGACCTCGATCTGGGCCTGCTGTCCCCGGTCCGGGTGGGTTCGGCGGCGGAGCGGGCGACCGGCGACGGCGCGTGGCTGCGCGCGATGCTCGACGCGGAGGCCGCCCTGGTCCGCGCGCAGGCCCGGCTGGGGGTCGTCCCGATGGAGGCCGCGGAGACGATCGGCAAGGTGGCGGAGGCGGGCGGCCGCGACCTGGCGGCCCTGGCCCTGCGCGCCCGCGAGGCGGCCAACCCCGTCGTGGCGCTGGTCGAGGACCTTACGGCCGCCGTGGCGGTGGTGGACCCGGCCGCGGCGGAGTACGTGCACCGCGGCTCCACGAGCCAGGACATCATGGACACGGCCGCCATGCTGGTGGCCGCCCGGACCCTCGACCTGATCACCGCAGACCTGGACCGGGCCGCGACCGCGCTCGCGGGGCTCGCGGCGCGGCATCGCGACACGCTGATGCCGGGCCGCACGCTGACCCAGCAGGCGGTGCCCACCACGTTCGGCCTGAAGGCGGCCGGGTGGCTGCACGCCGTACGGGCCGCCCTGACGCGGCTGCGCCGGGTCCGCGCGGAGTTGCCGGCCGAGCTCGGCGGCGCCGCCGGCACGCTGGCGGGCTACGTGGAGTACGCGCGGATCGCCGGGGTGCCCGACCTCGAGGCGTACCCTGAGCGGCTGATCGCCGCGTTCGCCGCCGAGGCGGGGCTGGCCGAGCCGGTGGTCCCCTGGCACGTCCTGCGGATCCCGATCGCCGACCTCGCCGGGGCGCTGGCCCTCACCTCGGGAGTGCTCGGGAAGATCGCGGTGGACGTGCAGTCGCTGTCGCGCACCGAGGTGGCCGAGGTCGTGGAGCCGGCCGCTCCCGGCCGGGGCGTGTCGTCGGCGATGCCGCACAAGCGCAACCCGGTCCTCGCCACCCTCGTCCGGTCGGCGGCGATCCAGGTGCCCACGCTCGCCGTGAGCCTCGGCCACTGCCTGCTCGCCGAGGACGAACGGCCCGCGGGCGCCTGGCACGCCGAGTGGCAGCCGCTGCGCGAGTGCCTGCGGCTGGTCGGCGGGGCCGCCGCCGTCACGGCCGAACTGGCCGAGGGACTGGTCGCGTTTCCCGAGCGCATGCGGGCCAACCTCGCGCTCACCGGCAGCCTGACCGTCACGGAACGGGCGGCGGCCGTGCTCGCGCCCGTCCTGGGGAAGGGCACCGCCAAGCGGCTGCTCGGGGAGGCGTCCGCGGCCGCCGCCGCGTCCGGGCGCCCCGTGGCCGAGGTGCTGGAGGAACTCCTGCCCGTGCCCGAGGGGCTGGACCTGGCCCGGTTGTTCGACCCCGCCGATTACACGGGGGCCGCCGGAGCGCTCGTCGACCGCGTTCTACGCTGCTGTCCAGACGAGTGAGGAGGTCCCGTGACCGGTCGCGTCCTTCCCTTCGGGCCGTCGAGCCCGATCATCCAGGCGCCCATGGCGGGCGGCGGATCCACCCCGGCCCTGGCGGCGGCGGTATCCGGGGCGGGGGGCCTCGGGTTCCTCGCGGCGGGCTACCGCACGGCGCAGGACGTGCGCCGGGAGATCGCGGCGGTGCGTGAGCGGACGGACCGGCCGTTCGGTGTGAGCGTCTTCGTCCCCGCTTTCGAGGCCGCCCTGGATTTCGAGGTCGTCCGGGAGGAACCGGGTGACGCCGCGGCGGTGGCCCGCTATCGCGACGAGCTCGCCCCCGAGGCCGAGCGGTACGGCGCGACGCTGCCGGAGGCCCCCGCGTGGGACGACGACGAGTGGGACGCGAAGATCGACCTGCTGGTGGACGAACGGGTGCCGGTGGCCGGTTTCACCTTCGGCTGCCCGCCGCCCGAGGTGGCGGCCCGCCTCCACGACGCCGGGACCGTGATCATGATCATGGTGAACACCCCGTGGGAGGCGGTCGCGGCGGCCGAGGCCGGCGCCGACGCGGTGATCGTCCAGGGCCCCGGAGCAGGCGGGCACCAGGCGGCCTTCCTACCCCCGCCACCCTCCTGGGAGGCTCCCGACGACCTGCCGGAGCTGGTGGCCCTCGTGCGGGAGGCGACCCGGGTGCCGCTCGTGGCCGCCGGGGGGATCATGGACGGCGCGGACGTGGCCGCCGTCCTCGCCGCGGGCGCGGTCGCCGCGCAACTCGGCACCGCGTTCCTGCGCACCCCGGAGAGCGGGGTGCATCCCGTGCACAAGGCCGCCCTCGCCGATCCCCGGTTCACCCGCACCGCGTTCACCCGGGCCTTCTCCGGACGTACGGCGCGCGGCCTGGCCAACCGGTTCATGGCGGAGCACGAGGCGTCGGCGCCCGCGTGCTACCCGCAGGTGCACCACCTGACGAAGGGACTGCGCCGGGCGGCGGCGGAGCACGGCGACCCCGAGGCGATGGCCCTGTGGTGCGGCCGGGGATACCGCCGCTGCCGCGACCTCCCCGCCGCCGCCCTCGTCGAGGCCCTCATGAAGGAGCTCGCGACCGCCCGCACCTGATGGTCACCCGCGCGCCGCTCGTGCTCAGCGGGGCACGACCTGCGCCCGCACGCCCGGCAGATCGTCGAAGGCCGCGGACGAGTCCATCGTGACCAGGGTCCGTGCGGCGGCCGCCGCCGTCGCCGCGATCAGCAGGTCGTAGGCCCTGTAGGGCGTCTTGCCCTCACGCCGCACGCGCGCCATCAGACGCGCGTGGACTCGGGCGACGTCGGTTGTGTACTCCTCGATGGGGATCAGCGCGAGGACTTGGTCCACGAACGCCTGCCGAGCCGGACGTCGTGCCTCATCGGCCAGTTCCACGCCGACGTGTAACTCGGCGATGGTGATCCCATGTTCGGCCTCGTCCAGCACGGCCGCGAAGTTGCGCGAGGCCTCGGTGGCGGTCATCACCTTCATGCGATCGGATTATCTGAGAACAAGCCGCGACGCGTTGGTTCAAGGTCGGAAGAAGGGCGGGGACGACACGCGGGCTTAACGGGCGGGTAACCGGGAGCTGCGACCGTGTAGCGGCCGAAGAGGGCGGAGGTGCTTGTTTTCGCCTCTGAACTAAGATGACCGTGTCGCGACGGGGAGGGTGGTCATGGCGAGGCCTCAGCGCAGGACGGTACGGGACATCCGCAGAGGCAACCGGGCCGTGTTGCTGCGCACGCTCTACTTCTCCGGCCCCACCAGCCGCAACGACCTCACCGCGCGCACCGGCCTGAGCGCCGCCACGGTCAGCACGATGACCGCCGACCTGCTGGGCGAGAACATCGTCGTCGAGGCGGGCCAGGTGGAGTCCGACGGCGGCCGGCCCCGCGTGCTGCTGCGCGTCAACCCCGAGTACGGCTTCGCCGTGGGCGTCGACGTGGCGGAGACGCACGTCCGGGTCGGGTTGTTCGACCTGGAGATGACCGAGCGGGCCAAGGTGGACTACATGCTGCGGCCGGCCCGCCACGACCCCGAACTGATCGCCCGGCACATCCTCGCGGGGGTCGAGGTCGTGCTGTCGGACGCGGGGGTGTCCCCCGAGCAGGTGCTCGGCATCGGCGTGGGGGTTCCCGGCATCGTCGAACCGGGCGCGGACGGCGTCATCCACGCCAAGACCTTCGGCTGGGACGGCGTTCCGCTTGGAGCGCTCCTGCGCCGCGGGACCTCGCTCCCGCTGTTCGTGGACAACGGCGCAAAGACGATGGGCCAGGCCGAGCTGTGGTTCGGCTCGGGCCGGGGCGCCTCGGAAGCGGTCATCGTGCTGCTCGGCGTGGGAGTGGGCGCGACCATCGTGGCCGACGGCACCACGTTCCGCGGGGTCAGCAGCAGCGCCGGGGAGTGGGGCCACACGAAGATCGTGGCGAACGGGCGGCCCTGCCGCTGCGGCGGACGCGGCTGCCTGGAGGCGTACGTCGGGATCGAGGCCATCCTCGACCGGGCGGGCGTCACCTCGCGGGGCGACTGGGAGGAGGACCTCGCGGGCGTGCTGGCCTCGAAGTCCCCGGTGGTCGAGGAGACCGTCACCTACCTGGGCGTCGGCCTGGCCAACCTGGTCAACCTGATCAACCCCGAGAAGATCGTGATCGGCGGCTGGGTGGGGGTCCAGCTCGGCGAGAGCCTGCTGCCGGACATCCGCCGCGCCACCGCGGCCAACTCGCTGGCCGAGCCGTACGCCGCGACGTCGATCGTCCTGGGCCGCCTCGGTCCCGACGCGGTCGCGCTGGGGGCCGCCACGCTCGTCCTTGAGGAGTTCCTGAACGCGCCGCAGGTGGCCAGGATCACCGCCGCCGGCTGATGCCGCCGGCCGCTTGCGGTCATCCGGGGGAGCCGGCCACGCCGGTGCCCAGTGTGAGCAGGTGGAGCCGGTCCTCGTAGCCCGGTTCCGGTTGGTAGAGGCTCAGCCGTACGGAGGAGTCGTCGAGGTGCCAGCTCTGGTGCGCCAGCACGAGGTCGCCGACGGCGGGATGGCGGAAGGTCTTGGCGCCGCTGCGCCGGGGGCGCACGTCGTGCCGGTCCCAGAGGAGACGGAAGTCCGCGCTCGCCGCCGCGAGTTCGTCGCGGATGGAGCACAGGTCCGGTGCGTCCGGGTCCGCGGCCGTCCGGTAACGCAGGTTCGCGACGCTCGTCGCGGCGGCCTCGGACCAGTCGCCCAGGACCGAACGGGCGGCGGAGTGGGTGAAGACGTAGCGCAGGGTGTTGCGTCTGCGGGCAGGCCACGAACCGAGACCGGCGTAGAGGGCCAGGCCCTCGGGGTTGGCGGCCAGCACGTCACCGTTGCGGGCGAGCACCAGCGCGGGCCAGGGGCGCAGCCGGTCGAGCAGGGCGGCCGCCGTGGGGGGCGTGACCGGGGACGTCGCCGGTGAGCCGAGACGACGGCCGGCCGCGTGATGCGTGAGCGTGTGCAGATGGCTTCGGCGCGTGGCTGGTCCGGTGACGGGCGGGCGGGATCGGACCGCGCTTGAGGTCGTCGCCGGCGTCGACCTGTCGGGCCGGGAGGCCGTCGTCACCGGTGGCAGCGGCGGGATCGGGTTCGAGACGGCGCGGGCACTGGCCGCCGCCGGGGCGCGAGTGGTCATCGCGGGCCGGAACCGGGAGCGCGGCGAGGCCGCGGCCATGGAGCTGACCGCTCTCGCGGGCGGCGGTCCCGTGGTCTTCCGCCACCTCGACCTGGCGTCCCTGGCCTCGGTCAGGGGCTGGGCCGACCGGCACAACGCGACCGGCAAACCGTGCCACATCCTCGTGGCCAACGCGGCGGTCATGGCACCGCCGCCGGCCCGCACGGAGGACGGCTTCGAGCTGCAGTTCGGCACGAACCACCTGGGCCACTTCGCCTTCGTGACCGGACTGGTGCCGAGCCTGCTCAGAGCGGACGGCGCCCGCGTGATCGTGCTGTCGTCGAGCGCCCACCGCGCGGCCACTACCTGCCCTACGCTGATTGGAGAGCGCTCTCCCGGAGATTAACACCCACCGGGGCGCAGGAGTCAATAGATATTTCTGATCGTGAACTAAGCCTTGACATAAGCGGAGCGGGGAGCGCACGCTCATGCCGCTGGACCTCTCTCATCCCCCGAACCCTCGCCCGAGGGGCTCCGCATCAAGGAGACGCGTATGCCTCCCTCCTCCCCGCCTCACCCCGCGCCCGGACGGCCGCGCAGGCGGCGCAGACGGTCGGGCCTTGTCGCCGCCGGGCTCGTCGCGCTGTCGACCTTCGCGGCCGTGACCGGCGTCGTCCCCGCCACCTACAGCGCCGCGGCGGCGGCCTGCGGCACGACCAACGTCGCGCAGGGCAGGCCGTCGTCGGCCTCCTCGACAGAGAACGCCGGATCGCCGGCGTCGGCCGCGTTCGACGGCGACGCCGGCACCCGGTGGTCGAGCGCGTTCAGCGACCCGCAGTGGGTCCAGGTGGATCTGGGTAGCTCGCAGCAGATCTGCAAGGTGGTCCTGAACTGGGAGGCCGCCTACGCCAAGACGTTCAAGATCCAGGTGTCGCCGGACGGTTCGTCGTGGTCGGACGCGACCGCCACGGTGAACGGCGTGAGCGGGACGCAGTCCCTCGACCTGTCGGCCACCGGCCGGTACGTCCGGATGTACGGGCTCACCCGCGCCACGGCGTACGGGTACTCGCTCTGGGAGTTCGCCGTCAACGTCGCCTCGGGCGGCGGGACCACCTGTGGCACCGCGAACGTCGCGCAGGGCAGGCCGTCGTCGGCCTCGTCCACGGAGAACGCCGCGTCGCCGGCGTCGGCCGCCTTTGACGGCGACGCCGGCACCCGGTGGTCGAGCGCGTTCAGCGACCCGCAGTGGGTCCAGGTGGATCTGGGCAGCTCGCAGCAGGTCTGCAAGGTGGTCCTGAACTGGGAGGCCGCCTACGCCAAGACGTTCAAGATCCAGGTGTCGCCGGACGGTTCGTCGTGGTCGGACGCGACCGCCACGGTGAACGGCGTGAGCGGGACGCAGTCCCTCGACCTGTCGGCCACCGGCCGGTACGTCCGAATGTACGGCCTGACCAGGGCCACGGCGTACGGCTACTCGCTCTGGGAGTTCGCCGTCAACACCACCGGCGGCGGTGACGGCGGCCCTGATCTCCCGGGCGGCGGAGACCTCGGGCCGAACGTGAAGGTCTTCGACCCGTCGATGTCGAGCGCGAGCATCCAGAGCACGCTCGACACCATCTTCACGCAGCAGGAGTCGAACCAGTTCGGCAGCCAGCGATACGCGCTGCTGTTCAAGCCGGGCAGCTACAGCGGCCTCAACGCCCAGATCGGCTTCTACACCTCGATTGCCGGCCTCGGCCAGTCGCCCGACAACGTGACGATCAACGGGGACATCACCGTCGACGCCGGGTGGTTTAACGGCAACGCCACCCAGAACTTCTGGCGGTCGGCGGAGAACCTGGCCGTCGTCCCGGTCAACGGCACCGACAGGTGGGCCGTGGCCCAGGCCGCGCCGTTCCGGCGGATCCACGTGCGCGGCGGGCTGAACCTCGCCCCCAACGGGTACGGCTGGGCAAGCGGCGGCTACATCGCCGACAGCAAGATCGACGGCACGGTCGGCCCGTACTCGCAGCAGCAGTGGTTCACCCGCGACAGCACCATCGGCGGCTGGACCAACGGCGTCTGGAACATGGTGTTCTCCGGCGTCGTCGGCGCCCCGGCGCAGAGCTTCCCGAACCCGCCGTACACGACGCTCGCGACCAGCCCGGTCACCCGGGAGAAGCCGTACCTGTACGTGGACTCGGGCGGCGCGTACCGCGTCTTCGTCCCGTCGCTGCGGACGAACTCCAGCGGCGTGAGCTGGGCGAACGGCGCGACTCCCGGCACGTCGATCCCGCTGACGCAGTTCTACGTCGCCAAGCCGTCCGACAGCGCCGCCACGCTCAACCAGGCGCTGAGCCAGGGCCTCAACCTGCTGTTCACGCCGGGCGTCTACCACCTCAGCCAGACGCTCAACGTCACCCGGGCGGACACGGTGGTCCTCGGGCTCGGCTACGCCACGCTGATCCCGGACAACGGGGTCGTCGCGATGAGCGTCGCGGACGTCGACGGTGTGAAGATCGCGGGTCTGCTGCTCGACGCCGGCGCGGTCAACTCGCCGGTGCTGCTGCGGGTCGGCCCCGACGGCGCCTCGGCGAGCCACGCCGGCAACCCCACCTCGATCCAGGACGTGTTCTTCCGGATCGGCGGCGCGGGACCAGGCTCGGCCACGACCAGCCTGGTGGTGAACAGCGACAACACGATCATCGACCACATCTGGGCATGGCGGGCCGACCACGGCGCGGGTGTCGGCTGGAACACCAACCCCGCCGACACCGGCCTGATCGTCAACGGCGACAACGTCACGGCGTACGGCCTGTTCATCGAGCACTACAAGAAGTACGAGGTGATCTGGAACGGCCAGGGCGGCAAGACGATCTTCTTCCAGAACGAGCTGCCCTACGACCCGCCCAACCAGGCGTCCTGGATGAACGGCTCGACCCGGGGCTACGCCGCCTACAAGGTGGCCGACGGCGTGACCAGCCACGAGGCCTGGGGCATGGGCAGCTACTGCAACTTCAGCACCGACCCCTCGATCGTGGCCGAGCGCGGCTTCGAGGCTCCGAACAGGTCGGGCGTGAAGTTCCACGACCTGCTCACGGTGTCACTGGGCGGCGTGGGCACGATCGCCCACGTCATCAACGACACGGGCGGCGCGGCCCAGGGCACGGCCACCGTCCCGGTCAACGTCGTCAGCTACCCCTGACCCGCAAATAGGGGCGCGGCGGGAGGCTCATCGCCTCCCGCCGCGCCTCGCACGTCCATGGGGATTCACTACATCCGGGCGCCGGCGGGCTCGAGCGTGTGGATCCGCACGGCGTGCCGTACGCGCATCTCGAGTTCGTCCAGCTCGGCCGGGGTGGGCGCGTCGATGAGGAACGTCACGGCGCGGTCGTCCGAGCTGTGCAGCGGCCCGAGCTCGGCACCCCGGTCCTTGAGCACGAGCACGGCGCGCAGGGTGGGCGGGTCGTCCGGGGCGCCGGGCGCGATCTCGGGCCACAGGCCGCCCTCGCCCACCCAGGCCGGTGAGATCCCCGGCCAGTCCACCGTCACGTCCCCGAGCAGTCCGGGCTCGTGCTCCAGGTAGACCTGCCGGGCGTACCGGCGCGGCGCGGGGTAGGCCGCGGGCTCCCCGAGGGCGATGCGGATGAGCTCCGGCTCCATCGGGGCACCGGTCGCGAGCGAGTAGAGGATCGACAGGCCGTCGCCGGGGGTGCGCGCGGCCACCTCCATCAGGTAGGCCCGGCCCGTGTCGTCCACGCGCCATTCGGCGTGCGCGATGCCGCATCCGAAGGCCAGCCGTTCGAGCATGCGCCGGTTGGCGTCGAGGATGATCTCGTTCACGCCGTCGAGCTCGTTCGGGACCGAGTGGGACAGCTCGACGAAGGTGCGGGTGCCCGACTCGGTCGTCTCCTTGCGGGTCACCGAGGCGAAGACGACCTGGCCGTCCTGCACCAGGCTCTCCACGGAGTACTCCTGGCCCGCCACCTTCTCCTCCACCAGCACCGTCTCGTGCGGCAGGTACGCGTCGAGCTGGGCGCGCAGCTCGGCCGGGTCGCGCACGGTCTCCACGCCCGAGCTGGAGTGGCGGCTCGCGGGCTTGACAACGGCGGGGAACGACACGTCGGCGGCGGTGAACGTCGCGCGCGCGGCCGGGGGGACGACCACCGAGGCCGGGCTGAACTCCGGCAGATACCACCGCTGGAGATATTTGCTGCGGCAGGCGCGGGTGGCCCGCAGGCCGGGGGAGGGCAGCCCCAGGGCGTCGGCGAGCAGGCCGGTCGGCTCGACCAGTGTCTCGCCGACCGCGTAGACGCCGGCGATGTCGTAGCGGTCCCGCCACGCCCGTACGCCGGAGATCACGCCGGCGGTGAACGAGTTGTCCGTGTTGACGTCGCCGTCGGTGAAGGCGATCTCCTCGATGACCGAGGCGGGGTGCGCGGGGTCGCGCATCTGGGCCAGGGCCTGCTCCCGCCAGGAGGCCGGCGTGACCACGAGGATCCGCAGCCCCCGGCGGGACAGTTCGCGCAGATAAAGAGGGGCCCGGCAGATCACCAGGAATGATCCGGTAAGTACGAATGCTCGAGGTTTCACTTTCGTCACCGCCGTTTCTCGCACGTGCTCACAGGCACTTCGCACGAACGGAGATTAGTTCCGCCATTTTCGGACGGTCAACCATATTTCCCGATCATTCGGGATGAGCCGTTACCCGATAGGGGTGGATCGGGGTCGCCGGCCGCCCTTCGCCCGCGCGGCCTCGGGGGTGCCGAGAAGTCCGAGGTCATCCCGGATTGTCCGGCTGTGCTGTGGGGCCGTTAGGGGTTGTGAGAAATGTGCGCCGGATCGAATCCTGAATTAGCCCGACAGGGCCGGAACACCCGTGCACCCCCGATTGGAGGGCTGTTCACATGGCTGGCAACGGCGCCGGAGAAGACGGTCTGGAGACGCTGCGGGCCTCGCTCGACCGTATCGACGAGTCGCTGCTCGACACACTGCGCAGGCGCATCGAGTGCTGCGTGGAAATCGCGCATTTCAAGCGTGAGCACAACGTCCCGATGATGCAGCCCCACCGCATCGGCATCGTGCAGCGGCGGGCCGCCCGATACGCGCAGGACCACGGAATCGACCCCGACTTCCTGCGCCGCCTCTACGAACTCGTCATCGCGGAGACCTGCAGGGTCGAGGACCTGGTGATCGGCGATGTCGCCGCTCGGTGAACGCGGCGCCGGCGGCTCACCCGGTTATTCCGACACGGCTTGGAGGAACCCCGGAATGAGAACGATCCTGATCGACAATTACGACTCGTTCACCTACAACCTCTACCAGCTCCTGGGTGAGGTGAACGGGCAGCCGCCGGTCGTGGTGCGCAACGACGCCGACTGGTCCCAGGTGCCGATCCACGAGTTCGACAGCGTCGTGATCTCCCCTGGTCCTGGCCGGCCCGAGCGGGCCCGCGACTTCGGCGTGAGTGCGCGGGCCATCCGTGAGAGCGGGCTGCCCGTTCTCGGCGTCTGCCTCGGCCACCAGGGCATCTGCCACCTTTTCGGCGGGACCGTCACCCACGCGCCGCAGCCGATGCACGGCCGCGTCTCGCAGGTGCGCCACACCGGCGCCGACATCTTCGCCGGTCTGCCCTCGCCGTTCTCGGTCGTGCGCTACCACTCGCTGGCCGCCACCGACCTGCCGGACGAGCTGGAGGCCGTGGCCTGGACCGACGACGGCGTCGTCATGGGGGTCCGGCACCGCACCGAGCCCATCTGGGGCGTCCAGTTCCACCCCGAGTCGATCAGCAGCGAGCACGGCCGCGAGCTGCTGGCCAACTTCCGCGACCTCGCGCTGGCCCACCGCCGGGCCAGGGAGGAGCGCGCCGCCGCCGCCCGCTCGCCCTATCGGGTGCACGTGCGCAGGCTGCCGCTGCTGCCGGACGCGGAGACCGCCTACCGGGAGCTGTTCGCGGGCAAGGAGCACGGCTTCTGGCTCGACAGCAGCTCGGTGATCGAGGGCCTGTCGCGGTTCTCGTTCATGGGCGACGGCTCCGGTCCGCTCGCCGAGTACGTCACCTACCGGGTGGCGGAGGGAACGGTCACCGTAGGCCGGGCCGACGGGTCGCGGCAGCGCATCGAGCAGCCGTTCTTCGAGTACCTGGACGAGCAGCTGCGTGAGCGTGCCGTGCCGACGCCCGAGGGCCTGCCGTTCGACTTCAACCTCGGGTACGTCGGCTACCTGGGCTACGAGCTCAAGGCCGAGGCGGGCGGCCAGGCCGCGCACCAGGCCGAGGAGCCCGACGCGGCGCTGCTGTTCGCCGACCGGATGCTCGTCCTCGACGACGTGGAGGGCGTCTGCTACCTGCTCGCGCTGACGACGAGCGCGGACGGGGACACGGACGGCGGCACGCTCGCCTGGCTGGACGAGACCGCGGCGCGGCTGTTCTCCCTGCCCAGGCACGAGCCGGCCGAGCCGGTCGCGTTCGCGGGAGTCGGCATGACCGACCCGGCGATCGCCGGCGCGGTGGAGATGCGGCACGACAAGCAGGGCTACCTCAGCCGGATCGGCGAGTGCCTGGAGGAGATCTACCACGGCGAGTCCTACGAGATCTGCCTCACCAACGCCGTCACCGTCCGCGCCGAGATCGACCCGCTGCGGACCTACAGCCACCTGCGGAGCATCAGCCCGGTGCCGTACGGCGCGCTGCTCGACTTCCCCGACGTCGCGGTGCTCAGCGCCTCGCCCGAGCGGTTCATGACGATCGGCCCCGACCGGGTCGCCGAGTCCAAGCCGATCAAGGGCACCCGGCCGCGCGGCGCGACCCCGGAGGAGGACGAGGCGCTCCGCCACGACCTGCTCAGCCGGGAGAAGGACCGCGCCGAGAACCTCATGATCGTCGACTTGATCCGCAACGACCTGAACACGGTCTGCGAGGTCGGGTCGGTGCACGTGCCCCGGCTCTTCCACGTCGAGACGTACGCGCCGGTGCACCAGCTCGTCTCCACGATCCGCGGCACGCTGCGCCCGGAGGAGTCGGTGGTGAGCTGTGTGCGGGCCGCCTTCCCCGGCGGGTCGATGACGGGCGCTCCCAAGATCCGCACGATGGAGATCATCGACCGCCTGGAGGAGGGCCCGCGCGGCGCCTACTCCGGCGCGCTCGGCTGGTTCTCCCTGGGCGGGGCCACCGACCTCAGCATCATCATCCGCACCCTCGTCGCCACCGGGGACCGGGTCAGCTTCGGCGTCGGCGGCGCGATCGTGGCTCTGTCGGACCCCGAGGAGGAGTTCGAGGAGACCGTCGTCAAGTCCCGCGCCATGATCACCGCGGTGCTGGCCACCGCGGCCCAGACCGTGGGGGCCTGACGATGACCCGCGGGGACCACACGACGGACCTGCTGCGGCGCTGCGTCGTCGTCGGCGGCGCGGGCGCCGTGGGCGGCCTGTTCGCCGAGCACCTGCTGCGGTCCGGCGCCGAAGTGCTCGTCGTCGATCCCGGCGCGGGCGAGGCCGCCGGAGAGGCACTGTCCGGCGGGCCGGCCGAGAGGACAGGGTCCGGCGAGGCGAGGTTCCTGCGCGGCGACATCACGGACATCGGGCCCGATCTCCGCGAGGAGATCGGGCGGGCCGACCTCGTCCTGCTCGCGGTGCCCGAGCAGGTGGCGCTGGCGGCGGTGAAGCAGGTGGCCGCGGCGATGCGGCCGGGCGCGCTGCTCGCCGACACGCTTTCGGTCAAGGGCCCGATCGCCGACGAGATCCTGGCGCACGCCGGGGACGTCGAGGCGGCCGGTCTCAACCCGATGTTCGCCCCGTCGCTCGGCTTCGCGGGACGGCCGGTCGCCGCCGTCGTGATCCACGACGGTCCCCGCACGAGGGCGCTGCTGCGGCTGGTCGAAAGCTGGGGCGGCCGTGCCGTACGGCTCGGCGCGCACGAGCACGACCGGCTGGCCGCGGCGACCCAGGCGCTCACCCACGCGGCGGTGCTGTCGTTCGGGCTCGCCCTGGCCCGCCTCGGCGTCGGCGTCGCCGAACTGGCCGCGGTCGCCCCGCCGCCGCACGCCACGATGCTCGCACTGCTGGCCCGGATCGCCTCGGGCACCCCGGAGGTCTACTGGGACGTCCAGTCGGCCAACCCGCAGGCCGCCGCCGCCCGCGAGGCGCTCGCCGAAGGCGTACGCACACTCGCCGGCCTCCTCGACGGCCGGGCGGACGGGGAGGCGGAGTTCGCGGCGGCCCTGGGCGGGCTGCGCGACCTCCTCGGCCCCGACCTCGGCTTCTACCGCGACACCTGCGCCGAGATGTTCGGCGCGCTGCGCCCCTACGAGCACCCCCTGTCCCCGTACGAGCCCAGCCCCACCACGAGCACTTCACCTCCCGTCACGACTGAAAGGTGAGATCGATGACCATCTCCATCTCCCACGAGACCGTCCTCACTCCGGAGCAGCGCGCCAGGTTCGCCGCGGACCCGGACCTCGGCGGCGGCAACCTGCTGACGAAGGCCATCGAGGCCAACCCGCACCCGGAGCTGCCGTTCATCCACCTGGGCCGGCCGCTCACCAACACCAAGGGTGAGCAGCAGACCGAGTTCAGCCTGCTCGATCTGGACGAGCTGGCCCAGAGCTGGTCGGTGTGGTACCTGCGCCAGGGTGTGCGGCCCCGCGACCGCGTGGCCATCTACCTGGAGGACTCCTTCGCCTACTCCCTGCACTTCTACGCGCTGTCCCAGATCGGCGCGGTGGCGGTGCTGGTCAACAGCAAGGCGTCGCGCTACATCGCCACCGAGCTGTGCCGCCAGACCAACCCGGTCGGCATGTACACCGACCTCGCCCACCTGGAGATCCTCGGCGAGGAGTTCCACCTGCTGCCCGGCCTGCGGTGGACGCAGGTGGCCGAGGAGCTGCCCGCGCCCCCGCCGGCCGTGCTGCCGCAGGAGGCCCGCTTCCGCCACGTCGGCGAGGACCCGGTCTCGATCCTGCACTCCTCCGGCACCACCGGGCGGCCCAAGCCGGTCATCCAGACCCACCGCTCGTGCGTGGCCGGGCCGCGCTTCCGCCTCGTGGACCACCACGAGCAGCCGGGCGCCGTGATGATGACCGCGCTGCCGCAGTCGCACCTCGGCTGCATCGCCTACACGACGTACGCCGTGCTGGGCGGCACGCCCATCGTGCCCTGGTTCGACACCAGCGGCCCCGAGCTGGCCCAGGCCGTCGAGAAGTACCGCCCGACGACCGTCATGGCCTTCGGCCACGCGTACGCCGAGCTGGCGGGCGCGGACCTGCCGGCCGGGGCGATCGACTCCGTCAACGTCTGGATCTCCATCGGCGACGCGGTCCACGAGAAGCACATCAAGGGAATTCTGGCCAAGCGCGACCCGTCGCTGCCGCCGGCCGCGTTCTTCGACCGCCTCGGCACCACCGAGCTGGGCTGGGGCGTGCTGCTGAAGGTCCGCACGCTGGCCGACGAGCGCAACGACCGGTGCGTGGGCAAGCCGGTCGGCGTCGCCGAGGTCGCCGTGCTGCGCAGGGACGGCACGATCGCCGACGTCAACGAGGTCGGGCTGCTCGGCGCGAAGGGCCCGGCGATCACCGCCGGATACTGGAGCGACTCCGACACCACCTACCGCAGCAAGCTGTCGGGCTACTGGCTGACCGGCGACATGGCCTACCGCGACGAGGCGGGCAACTACTTCCAGGTCGACCGGGCGGTGGACGCGATCGAGACCCCGAGCGGCACCGGCTACTCGGTCTTCATGGAGGAGCTGCTGCTCAACGACCTGCCCGAGGTCCTCGACTGCGCCGTGGTGGCGGGCATCCACCGCGGCCGCACGGTCCCGGTGGCGGTCGTGACGTCCAGCGCCGCCAGGCCGGACGCGCAGAGGCTGCTCAACGAGGCCAACGAGAAGCTGAAGGCCGCCGGTCACCCCGAGCTGACCATGCTGGAGGTCGCGCGCAACGAAGAGGACTTCCCGGTCGGCGTCACCGGCAAGGTCCTCAAGCGCCGGCTGCGGGAGAAGTACAGCTCGCTGTCCACCTACATCCGGGAGAACAGCGGCAGGCAGCTCGGCACGATCCTCACCGACGTCTTCGTCTGATCCCGCCCGGCCGACGCGCCCGAATCCCGCGATCCGCACGCGGATCAACGGCGATCCGCACCCGATCCGCGCCGCCGGGCCGGAAGTTCCCCCCCAGGCCCGGCCCGGCGGCGCACACGCAGACGACACTGCCGCCCCGACGCCACGAAGACCCGACCACACGGATGTGGAGAATTCCCATGACTGACGCCGAGCTGTTGCTGGTGTTCGACTCGACGATCGACCCGTCCGGCATCGAAGGGTGGGCCCAGCACTTCGACTCCACCGGCACCACGGTCACGACGTACCGGCTGGGCGGGGCGGACGTGATGGTGGCCCAGGGCCCCGGCACCCTGCTGCCCCTCCCGGCCGACCTGCCCCGGCCCCGGCAGACGGCACGGGCGAGCGGCGGCTTCCGGCTCGGCCGGCGCGAGCTGTTCCCCTCGGGCACGGCCGTGACCATCGGCTCCGCCGTGGTCGGGGACGGGGACATCGCCGTCTTCGCCGGACCCTGCGCGGTCGAGAACCCCGGGCAGATGATGTCCACGGCCAGGGCCGTCGCCCGGCACGGCGCGGTCGGCCTGCGCGGCGGCGCGTTCAAGCCGCGCACCACGCCGTACTCCTTCCAGGGCCTCAAGTGGGCGGGCCTGGACCTGCTGGCGCAGGCCAGGGAGGAGACCGGCCTGCCGATCCTCACCGAGGTGGTCGACCCCCGGCACGTCGACCGGATGGCCGAGGTGGTCGACGGCTTCCAGATCGGCACCCGCAACATGCAGAACTTCGAGCTGCTGACCGAGGTGGGCCGCAGCGGCATGCCGGCCGTGCTCAAGCGCGGCTTCGGCTGCACGGTCGACGAGCTGCTCACCGCCGCCGAGTACATCCTCGCCGAGGGCAACGACCAGCTCGTGCTGTGCGAGCGGGGGATCAGGACGTTCGAGGGGGCCACCCGCTTCACGCTCGACCTGTCGGCCGTGGCGCTGCTCAAGCGGCGCACCCACCTGCCGGTGATGGTCGACCCCAGCCACTCCCTCGGCATCCCCGAGCTCATCGAGCCGCTCACGCTGGCCGCCGTGGCGGCGGGCGCGGACGCCCTGCTGATCGACGTGCACGTCCAGCCCGAGCAGGCGCTGTGCGACGGCAAGCAGGCGCTGCTCCCCGAGGACTTCGCCCGGCTGATGAGCCGGCTGGAGATGCTCTCGCTCGGCGTCGGCCGCCGGCTGGCCCCGGCCCCGGCCGCCGACTACTCCGAGATCCACGACGCCCTCACCCCCGACGTCGTCTAGACCGGCCCGGCTGCGTACGAGTGCCGGTCGAGGAGGTGGAGCGATGCGCGCGGCGACGAGCACGCGCCCGGCGGACGCCGCTGTCGGTGCCGACGGCACCGCCGCCGACACACACTGCCCGTACTGCGCCTTGCAGTGCGGCATGACCCTCAGCCCGGCGGGCCGCGCCTCGGTGCGGGTGCGGCCCCGCGACCCGTCCGCGGGCGGACTGTGCCAGAAGGGCTGGACCGCCGCGGCCCTGCTCGGCTCGCCGGCCCGGCTCACCACACCGCTCGTCCGGGACGGCGGGACCCTGCGCCCGGCGAGCTGGGACGAGGCCCTCGGCCTGGTCTCCCGCAGGATCAAGGAGATCGTCGCGGAGCGCGGGCCGGACGCCGTCGCGGTCTTCGGCGGCGGCGGGCTCACCAACGAGAAGGCGTATCTGCTCGGCAAGTTCGCCCGGGTGGCGCTCGGCACCTCCCAGGTGGACTACAACGGCAGGTTCTGCATGTCGTCCGCGGCGGCCGCGGCGCACCGCGCCTTCGGCCTCGACCGGGGGCTGCCGTTCCCCCTGGCCGACCTGGAGGGCGCGGACGCGGTGCTGCTCGCCGGGGCCAACCCGGCCGAGACGATGCCGCCGTTCCTGTCCCACCTGCGCCGTGCTATGGACGCCGGGGGGCTGATCGTGGTCGATCCCCGGCGCACCCCCACGGCCGAGCGTGCCGCGCTGCACCTCGCGCCGGCCCCGGGCACCGACCTCGCGCTGGCGCTCGGCATCCTCCACGCCGCCGTGGCCGACGGCCGTCTCGACCAGACGTACGTCGACGGCCGGACGACGGGCTTCGAGGAGGCCTGGCGGGTGGCCGCCGCCTGGTGGCCCGAGCGGGTGGAGCGGGTGACCGGCGTCGCCGCCGCCGACCAGCGCAGGGCCGCCGCGATCCTGGCCGAGGCCGCGAGCGCCTACGTGCTGACCGCTCGGGGGACGGAGCAGCACGCCACCGGCGTGGACACGGTCGGGGCCTGGATCAACCTGGCGCTCGCGCTGGGCCTGCCCGGACGCCTGGGCTCGGGCTGGGGCTGCCTGACCGGCCAGGGCAACGGGCAGGGCGGGCGCGAGCACGGGCAGAAGGCCGACCAGCTGCCCGGCTACCGGCGGATCGACGACCCGGCGGCCCGCGCGCACGTGGCACGGGTGTGGGGGGTCGAGCCGTCCGCGCTGCCCGGCCCGGGACGGTCGGCGTTCGAACTGCTCGACGCGCTCGGCACCGCCGGCGGCCCGTCCGCGCTGCTGGTCTTCGGCAGCAACCCGGTCGTGTCGGCGCCGCATTCGGCCCGGGTGGCCGGCCGGCTGGCCACGCTCGACCTTCTCGTGGTCGCCGACATCGTGCTGTCGGAGACCGCCAGGGCCGCCGACGTGGTGCTGCCGATCACCCAGTGGGCCGAGGAGGACGGCACGCTGACCAACCTCGAAGGACGTGTGCTGCTGCGCCGCCGCGCGCTGGCCCCGCCGCCCGGGGTGCGCACCGACCTGGAGGTCCTGCACGACCTGGCCGTACGCCTCGGGCAGCCGCCCGAGCGCTTCCCCACCGACCCCGAGACGGTCTTCACCGAGCTGCGGGCCGCGTCGGAGGGCGGCCCCGCCGACTACTCGGGCGTGACCTGGGACCGGCTGCGGGCCGGGGAACGACTCCACTGGCCGGTGCCGCGAACGCCGGGACATCGGGGGACGCCGCGGCTGTTCCTGGACCGGTTCGCCCATCCCGACGGGCGGGCCAGGTTCGCCGCCGTGGACCACAAAGGGCCGGCCGAGCCGCCGGACGAGGAGTTCCCCCTGTACGCGATCAGCGGGCGGGTGCTCCAGCACTACCAGTCGGGCGCGCAGACCCGGCGAGTGGAGGAACTGCGCGCGGCCGTGCCCGAGGCGTACGTCGAGGTGCACCCGGACACCGCCCACCGGGCCGGGCTGCGCGACGGCGCGGCGGCGGCGGTCGTCGGCAGGCGCGGACGGGTCCTCGCGACGGTGCGCTACGTGCCGTCGATGCGGCCCGACGTGGTCTTCCTGCCGTTCCACTTCCCGGGCGCCCAGCGCGCCAACCTCGTGACGAATCCGGCGCTCGATCCCGTCAGCCGGATGCCCGAATTCAAGGTCTGCGCCGTACGGCTGTCGCCGGCGGGTGAACGGGAGGCGCAGTGAAAACCAGGGTCGTGATCGCCGGCTACGGCATGGCCGGCGCCCGGCTGGCGGAGGAGATCCGCCGCCGGGACCCGGCGGGAGAGCGCGTCGCGATCGTCGCGATCGGGGACGAGCCGCACCCGCCGTACAACCGGGTCCTGCTGTCCAACGTGCTGGCGGGCGCGATGTCCGCCGAGTCGGTGCGGCTGCAGGAGGAGGGCTGGGCCGTCGCGCACGGCGTGGAGGTGCGGCGGGGCCGCGAGGTCGTCTCGATCGACCGCGACGGGCGCCGCGTCACGCTCGACGACGGCACGCTGGTCGACTACGACGTGCTCGTGCTGGCCACCGGCGCCCGCGCGTGGGTGCCGCCCGTCGAGGGGCTGATCGGCGACGACGGCGAGCTCGCCCCCGGTGTGACGACGTTCCGCACGCTGGACGACTGCGCCGCGATCGCGGCAGGAGCGCGCGGCGGCGTGCGGGTGGCCGTGCTCGGCGGCGGCCTGCTCGGGCTGGAGGCGGCCAGGGGCCTGGCGGCGCGCGGCAACGAGGTCACCGTCGTCCATCCGAGAGGCCACCTGATGGAGCGCCAGCTCGACGACGGCGCGGGCCAGGTGCTCGCCCAGGTCCTGCGCGGCCTCGGCGTGCGGGTGCTGCTGAACTCGCGGGCGGCCCGCTACCTGCCCGGCGACGGGCTGAAGCTGGACGACGGCCGGCTGGTCGAGGCCGACCTCGTCGTCGTGGCGGCGGGGGTGCGCCCGCAGACCGCGCAGGCGTGGGCGGCCGGGCTCGACGTCGAGGGCGGCGTGCTGGTGGACGACGACCTGCGCACGAGCGACCCGCTGATCCACGCGATCGGCGACTGTGCCCGGCATCCCGGCACGGTCCCCGGACTGGTGCAGCCCGCCTGGGAGCAGGCCGCCGCGCTGGCCGCGCTGCTCACCGGCACGCGGTCGCCCTACCGCGGCACGAAGGTGGTGACCCGGCTCAAGGCGAGCGGGGTGGACCTGGCCGCGCTCGGTGACGTGCACGCCGCGCCGGACGACCCGCGCGCCGAGGTGCTGTGGCTGAGCGAGCCGGCCCGGGGCCGCTACGCCAAGCTCGTCGTCCGCGACGAGCGGGTCGCGGGGGCCATCGCGCTCGGCGTGCCCGACGCCGCCGCCGCGATCACCCAGTTCTACGACCGCGGCCTGCCCGTGCCGCCCGACCGCCTCGCGCTGCTGCTCGGCCGGGCCATGCCGTACGGCGAGGGCGCGGCCCCCGGCGGCGGGAACGCGGCGGGGCTGCCCGGAGCGAGCGTGGTGTGCCGCTGCAACGCGGTCAGCAAGGACAAGCTGGTCGCCGCGTGGCGGTCCGGAGCCCGCGACCTGACCGCCCTCGCCTCGGCGACCCGGGCGACCACGGGCTGCGGCACCTGCACCGACACGGTGTGCGGCATCGCCCGCTGGCTCGCCCAATCGGAGAAGGCGGAAGCCGCGGGGACCGCGCATGCCCAGTCCTGAGATCCCGACCCGACCACGCTGACGAGGAGTTGCCCATGAGCGGAACGAGGGCGGCCGCCCGGCGCGGCCGCGGATGGATCGAGCACTGGAATCCGGAGGACGAGGAGTTCTGGGAGACCACAGGCCGCCGGGTGGCCCGGCGCAACCTGATCCTTTCGGTCTTCACCGAGCACCTGGGCTTCGCGATCTGGGTGCTGTGGTCGGTGGTGGTGCTGAGCCTGCCCGCCGCCGGGCTGCCGATGAGCGTGTCGGAGTCGTTCTGGCTCGTCTCCGCGCCCAACCTGGTGGGCGCGGCGATCCGGATCCCGTACACGTTCGCGGTGCCGCGCTTCGGCGGCCGGGTGTGGACGACGATCTCGGCGGCACTGCTGCTGGTCCCGTCCTCGCTGCTGGCGTTCGTCGTGCCGAGCGGCTGGCTGGCCGCGCAGGACCACGACACGAGGTTCTGGGTCCTGCTCGCCTGCGCCGCCGTGGCCGGCGTCGGCGGCGGCAACTTCTCCTCCTCCATGGCCAACATCTCGTTCTTCTATCCCGAGCGGCGCAAGGGCTTCGCGCTCGGCCTCAACGCGGCCGGCGGCAATCTCGGCGTCGCGGTCGTCCAGCTCCTGGTGCCGCTGGTGGTCGTCGCCGGCGTGCCCGTGGCGGCGTCGGGCACGCGGGTCCACCTCGCGTACGCCGGCCTGGTCTGGATGCCCTTCATCGTGGTGGCCGGGTTCGGCGCCTGGCTGTTCATGGACAGCCTCGCCGAGGCCAAGGCCGACCCCCGGTCGTACGCGGCGGCGCTGCGGCACGGGCAGACCTGGATCGTGTCGCTGCTCTACGTCGGCACGTTCGGCTCGTTCATCGGGTTCTCCTTCGCGCTGCCGCTGGTGACCAGGACGACGTTCCCCGAGTTCCTCGCCCAGCATCCGTTCGTGCGCGACTATCTCGCCGGGCTCGGCTTCGTGGGGGCGCTGGCCGGGTCGGTCGCCCGGCCGCTCGGAGGCAGGCTGTCCGACCGGTACGGCGGAGCCCGGGTCACGCTGGCCGTCTTCGCCGGGATGGTCGTGGCGACCGTCGCGGCGGCGGCCGGGGTGATCCGCCACGACTTCGGCCTGTTCTTCTGCGCCTACCTGGTCGTCTTCGCCTGCTCCGGCGTGGGCAACGGCTCGACGTACCGGATGATTCCGGTGATCTTCGGCGAGCTGGGACGCAGGGAGGCGGCCAAACGCGGCCTCGACCCGGCGCTGACCGCGACGGACTACAAGCGCAGGGCCGCGGCCGTGATCGGCATCGCCGGGGCGATCGGCGCGTTCGGCGGGTTCCTGATCCAGCAGGTGTTCCGCCTGGCGAGCCTCGACGCGGCGAGCGCGATGAAGGGCATGACCGGCGCCGCCGCGGCCCGCGTCGCCCAGGAGCACGCGGGGTGGTCGCTGCCCGCCCTGTGGATCTTCGTCGGTTCCTATGTGCTGCTCGCCGGGCTCACCTGGTGGACCTACCTGCGGCGCGGGCCGAGCCGTGCGCCGAGCTTCGCCTACGCCCGAGTGTGAATTTTCGTAGTACTCCGGCGTAACCAAAGTTGTAGGCCGACTGCCTCTTCCGTCATCCGGCCTGGTCATTAGGGTGCGCGGCCGTTGTGGCGGCCATACGCGCGTGCCAGCGTGCTGGTCAGAGGGCCCGTGAAACGGCTCGTACGGGACTTGGAGGGATTTCGATGGCACGTCGCATCCGCGTGAGCAAGCCGACCAGGAAGCCCCAGTCGAACTCGCCCGACCTCCGCACGCCGTCCGGCCGTGAGCTGCCCTACTGACCGGCCCATTTCACAGAACCCACTCAAAGCATCCACTCACAGCACACAGCCGCTTCCAGCAGCAAGAGGGGAGGATCCCGGTGAGCAATCTCGTCATGGTCATGCCCTACCGGGCGTTCGTCATCAAGGCCCGAGAAGAGGGGCACCGGATCTGCGCGGTCTGGGATCCCACCCTGCAGACGCCGGACTACCTGGCCGGCATCGCCGACCTGGCCGACGCCTTCGTGCTCACCGACTTCGCCGACCCCGTCGCGTTCGACCGGACCGTACGGCAGGCCGTGCGCGACTTCGGCGCCGACCTCGTCTACCACATCGGGGCCGAGGAGAGCATGCTCGCGACCTACCGCATCGCGGAGGACCTCGGCAAGGCGGTCAACCCCGCACGCTCGATCGAACTGCTCAACGACAAGCTCCAGCTGCGGCGGCTGCTCGCCGAGCACGATCTCTCGCCCGTGCGGTTCGCCCACGCGGCGCGCTGGCAGGACGTGCCCGCCCTGCTCGGCGGCTTCGAGCTGCCCGTGGTCGTCAAGCCGACCGAGCTGGCCGGCAGCCGGGGTGTGTACCTGCTGCGCGAGCCCGGCCAGGTCGCCGAATGGGGCGCGCTGCTCGACTCGTACGGCTACGGCGGCCCGGTCCTCGTGGAGGAGTACCTGCGCGGCCCCGAATACAGCGTGGAGTCGCTCAGCGACCACGGCCGCCACCAGGTGGTCGGCGTGACCCGCAAGGTGCTCGGCCCGCCGCCGCTGTTCGTCGAGGCCGGGCACGTGCACCCCGCGCAGGCCGGGCCCGACACGGCCGCGATGGCCGAGCTGACGGTCGAGATGCTGAGGCTGACCGGCTACCAGACCGGCCCGGCCCACACCGAGATCATCTGGACCGCCGCCGGTCCCCGGATCGTCGAGTCGCAGGCGCGGCTCGGTGGCGACCAGATCCCGCGCCTGGTGCAGCTCGCCACCGGGCTCGACATCGAGCGGGCCGTCTTCCGGGTCCTCGACGGCAGGGCGCCGGGCACGGTGGAGCGCCGGGCGGTCGCCCACATCTCGTACTTCAGCCTCACCCCCGGCGAGGTCCGCGCCGTCTCCGGTGTGGAGGAGGCCAGGGCTCTCGACTTCGTGGACATGCTGGAGTTCCCGTTCCGGCCGGGCGACCGGATCCCGGAGACGGTGGACTGGCGCACCCGGCACGGCTTCGTCGTCGTGACCGGGGAGACCGAGGAGCAGGCCGTCGCGCGGGCGCGGCACGTCCACTCGCTCGTACGAGCCGAGGTGGGCGAGCCCGTCGCGGCCGGGGCGGGCGTGGCGTCATGAACCTGGCCGCCCTCCATCCGAATCTGCGCGTCCGCATCGCGGTCGGCTTCCTGCAGCGCCTGCTCGACTCGATGGTCATGTCGTTCATGGCCATCTACCTCGCCTTCGAGTACGGCGTGGCGGTCGCGGGCGTGCTGGTCGTGACCGTCATGGTGCTCGGCGTCGTGGGCACGCTGGCGGGCGGGCACATGTCCGACGCGCGCGGGCGGCGGCGCACGCTGCTGCTCGGCGAGACCGGCGTCTGCCTGACGTTCGCGCTCATGGCGGCCGCCGACTCGTCCGCCTGGCACAGCCCGGCGATCGTCTACTGCGGCTACCTCGTCAACAAGTTCGCCGCGAGCTTCGCGATGCCGGCGAACGACGCGATGATCCTCGACGTCACGACCCCCGAGAGCCGCAAGCTCGTCTACACGATCAACTACTGGTCGATCAACCTCGCGCTGGCCTTCGGCGCGCTGCTCGGCGGCTTCCTCTACAACGGCCACTTCACGCTGCTGCTGACCCTGGCCGCCGCGGGCACGGTCGCGATCGCCGCGGCCACGTACTTCCTCATCGCGGAGACCAAGCCGGAGGAGACCGAGCAGGGGGAGACCGGTGCGGCGGCCGAGCCGCGCGGGTCGATCCTGCGGGACTTCGCCAACGGCTACCGGCTGGTGCTCCAGGACCGCGCCTTCGGCCGGCTGCTGGTGGCCGCCACGCTGTTCATGTCCATCGAGCTGCAACTGATCAACTACATCGGCGTACGGCTGGCCAGGGACCTGCCGGCGCAGGACCTGCTGTCGATCGGCTCGTGGTCGGTCCGCGTGGACGGCGTGGAGATGCTCGGCATCCTCCGCGCGGAGAACACCGTGCTGGTCGTGGCGCTCGCGCTCGTCGCCCACGTGGTGCTGCGCCGGGTGCCCGACCGGGTCCGGATGTACGCCGGGGCGGGGCTGTTCACCGCCGGATACATGGTGCTGGCCGTCAGCGACACCGGCTGGCTCCTGCTCGTGGCCGCGCTGGTGCTCACCGTGGGCGAGCTGATGGACGTGCCCGTGCGGCAGGCCCTGCTCGCCGACATGGTCCCGGCCGCGTCCCGCACCCGCTACATGGCCGTCTACAACCTCAACATCCGGGTGGCCCTGGTCGTCGCGTCGCTGTGCATCACGATCGGCTCGGTCCTTCCGCCGTGGGGCATGGCCGCGCTGTACGGCGTCTTCGGCCTTGTGATCATCTGGCAGTACCACGCGATCCTCACCCCCTCCGCCGCCCGCGCAGAACTCGCGCGGGCGTGATCAGGGAGAGACCCGATGAACCTGACCACGCAAGAGATCGGCACCAGGCAAGAGACCGGCGCGGTGTTGCGGGGCGCGGAGCTGGAGTATCGGCGGCACGGCGACTGCTGGGTGAGCCCGGTGGCCGGCCCGCACATCGGTGCGCGGCACTCCGCCGTCGACGCGGTCCGCATACCCGCGGGCCGCCAGTGGTCGCCGCCCGGCGCGGCGGCGGCCGAGCAGATCGCGGTCGTGCTGGCCGGCGCGGGCGTCGGCACCGTCGGCTACGAGATCAGCCGGATGCGCGCCGCCTCGGCGCTGTACTCGCCCATGGGCAGTACGTACTCCCTGTCGGCCGGCGACCGGGAGATGACCGTCTACATCTGGAGCGCCGTGCCGTCCAAGGGCGGCACGGCCCGCACCACCCGGCCCGGCACCGGCCCGGCCCGGTTCCGCTCGCTGTGGAACGGCGAGACCTGGCTGACCCCGCCCGTCGCGAACGTCCTGTTCCGGCCGGAGGCCGGCCACGCGGGGCTCTGCCTGCGCTGCGGGATCATGCTGCCGGGGGAGACGCTCGGCGTCCGCCCGCGCGAGGAGAGCGAGGCGGTGTACTTCGTCTTCGAGGGCGAGGGACAGTTCTACCTGCACGACCGGTGGGTGGACCTGGGGCCGGGCGACGGCGTCTTCGCGCCGCCGGGCGTCCGGCACGGCGCCCGCAACCCCCACGCGGGCCACCTGGCCAGCCGCTTCGTCCTGTTCGGCGGCTCCGTGGCCGAAATGCCGTCATATCTGGCCGATGGTTTGCCAGATTTGTAGCGCGTACGGCCGCAGCGGTAGGGAAAAATAGGGGTGGAAAATCCGCCTCGTGCAATCTGAGTGGTATCGGGTGCATCCTAGCGTTTCTCGTACCTCCATTACTTCCAGCGGTGTCCACGTGAATGACAAAGCGATATCGAAACCGTTCAGACGGTCACGGCCACGCGGGTCGCGGGTGGCGTCATGCGGCGCGTGAGCCTCGGCGGGCAGGGCCTGGTCTCCACGAGCCTCGGGCTCGGCTGCACCGCGCTGACCGGCGCGTACGGCCCGGCCGACCCCGATGAGGCGATGCGGGTCGTCCTGCGCGCGCTCGACGGCGGCGTGTCGCTGATCGACCTGATCGACGCCGACGGCGAGGCCGAGCGCCTGGTCGGCAAGGCCGTCGCCCACCGGCGCGACGAGGCCCTGATCGCGGCCGGCCCTGGTGCGGTTCGATCGGCCGGTGCGGCCCGATGGGAGGGGCGAGACTGCGTGTCCCGTCCCGAGGATCTCGGCCGCGCCTGCGACGCCTCGCTGGCCCGCCTGGGGATTGAGCGGATCGACCTCTTCGTGGTGGACCCCGGCGCCGCCGGCGCGCCGATCGAGGAGACGATGGGCGTGGCCGGCCGTCTCCAGGACGCCGGGAAGATCGCGCACATCGGCGTCCGCGGGCTGGACGGGCACCGGTTGCGGCGCGCCCACGCGGCACGGCCCGTCGCCGCCGTCGCGGTGGAGTACTCCCTGTGGCAGCGCCGGGCGGAGCGGGAGCTGCTGCCGTTGGCGCGCGAGCTGGGGATGGGCGTCGTCGCCGGCAGGCCGCTCGGCCGGGGCTTCCTGACCGGCCGGATCACCTCGCCGGTCCAGCTCGGCCCTGGGGACGTGCGCCGTCTGGACCCGCGTTTCTCCCCGGAGAGCCTGGAAGCCGAGCTGCTGCGGCTGCGCGACGCCCAGCGGGTGGCGGCCGACATGGACGTCGGCATGGGCCGGCTGGCCATCGCCTGGCTGCTGGGGCGGGGCGGCGACATCGTGCCGGTGCCGAGCACGCGCGACCTGGTTCACCTGGAGATGAACCTCACCGCGACCGGCATCCTGCTGCCCGAGCCGATCAAGGCCCGCCTCGCCAGGGCATTTCCTCTGGAGGAGGACTGACTGCCCGCCTCTGGAGGAGGACTGACTGCCTGCCTTTGGAGGAGGAGGACTGAGTTTCCCCTGGAGGAGGGCTGAGGCTCAGGGGAACGAGCGCTGCCCCCGCAGGCCGGGGGGGTTCGGCCGGGGACGGGGCGCGGGCTGGTCGCGGCGCGGTGAGATGAGCGAGGCGGCCAGCGCCTTGTTGACCGCGTCGATCCGGGAGACCGCGCCGAGCTTGGTGAAGATGTTGTGCAGGTGCCGCTTGATCGTCGCCTCGGTGAGCGTGAGCCGGGTGGCGATCTGGTAGTTGCTCAGCGCCTGGGCGGCGAGTTCGAGGATCTCCCGCTCCCTGTCGGTCAGCACCACCTTCGACCCGCCCCCCTGCACCTGGGCGAAGGAGTCGCGCGAGACGGCGAGCACGAGCCGGTCGGGCTCGGTTCTGACGCTCCTGACGGCCGAGATCAGCTCCTGGCGGTGCACGCTCTTGAGCAGGTAACCGCGGATGCCCGCCGCCAGCAGGCGGCTCAGCAGTTGCGGGCCGTCGTACATGCTGAGGATGATGATCTGCGACTCGGGCGAGATCGTGCGCATGCGGGCCACGGTCTGCGTGGCGTCGTCGCCGGGGATCTCGACGTCGAGGAGGACCACGTCGGGCCGCTCCCGCTCGACCAGGGCCACCGCCCCGTCGGAGTCGCCCGCCTCGCCGACGACCTCGAAGTCGTCCTGGGCCTCTAGGATCTCGCGCAGGCCCTCCCGGAACAGCGCGTGGTCGTCGACGACGGCAATACTGATCATTTTGTCCGATTCGCTCATCTTGCCCCCTCGCCTGACGGTTCGGGGTCGCATGAGCGAATCGCGCTGTGTTGCTTGATTCGCTCGCTCATGCGGTGAGCCCCGAGAAGGGCACGTACAGTTCGACGTGCGTGCCGTTGCCTGGCCTGCTCGTGATGGTGGTCGTCCCTCCGATGATCGCAGCGCGTTCCTGCATCGACAGCAGGCCCACCCCGTCCGACCGCCTGCCCCCTTCCGCGAAGCCCAGGCCGTCGTCTTCCACCGACGCTCGCAGCTCGTGGGGGGCGAAGTCGACCCGGATCAGCACCTTGGTGGGGTTGCCGTGCTTGAGCGCGTTCCTGGTCGCCTCACGCAGGATGAGGAAGGACTCGTCGCGCACGGTGGGAGAGGCCCACGTCTCGTCCCCGCTGACCCGCAGCCGGATGTCCACCTCCTCCATGTCCACGGTCTCGAGGTAGTACAGCAGGGCCTTCTCCAGGCTGTTGAGCGGCTCCTGCGGGTGCAGGTCGCTGGTGACCGCGCGCAGGTTCTGCATGGTCTCCAGGATGGCCTGCTGGGCGGTCTCCACCTTGGCGGTCGCCGTCGCGGGCTTGCTCGCCCGGTGCAGGTCGTACAGCTCCAGTTGCCGGTGGGCGACGCTGAGGCCGTGCCCGAGCCGGTCGTGCAGTTCGCGGGCGATCCGGCGGCGCTCCTCGACCTGGGCCTCGTGGACCTTGTCCAGCAGGAAGCTGGAGTAGCTGGCCGAGGCCTCCCTGATCCGTGTCGTGATGCTGCGCTCCAGCCCCAGCACGACCAGCGTGAGCAGCTGCATGGACTCGGCGTCGCCGGGCATGCGCTCCAGCAGGCAGGTCACGACCGCCTGGAACCACACCGACGCCGCGCGGAGCGATTCGTCCGGGTGGACCCCGCTCGCCGCCCTGGTCACCCCCACTTCCCACGCGATCATCTTGTGGGAGTCGCCCACCTTGATGGTGCCGGCCCGCAGCGTCTCCGCGACGTCGTCGAGGATCTGCTCCGCGTTCGCCATCGCCTGTCGCAGGGCGATCGGGTCGCGGCTGATCGGGCTGTCCAGGGCCGCCAGGTTCCGTGCGTACGCTTCCAGAATCTCGGAGCGATGTGCTTCGAGGAAACCCTCGAAGTCCGGGACCGCCGGTCCCAGTTCTTCATCTCCCGCCAATGGACCCTCCGAGAGGAAGCGGACGAGTGCCTCCATCCTGGACTAAGCCGCACGCCCAGACAATAAGAATTGTGACACCAGCGGGAGAAGAACAGCCAAATGCACAGCGTATTGCGTCGTCATGAACGCCCGGTAGGGCAGGCGGCGGCGCACCCGGGACCCCCGGGAAAGCGGAGTAAGAGTGACGACGACGAGCAGCGACGCGCCGGTGAGCATCGCGGCGGGCGCCAAGCCGAGCGGCGCCCGCAATAGCAGCGCGACCGCGCAGAATGCGAGCGCGACGGAGGCGGCGACGGCCGACAGCAGCAGCCTGACCGGCCATTCTCCGCGGCTGACCGCGAACGTCACCCGCCCGGCGGAGCGGTCGCCCGCGATGTCGGGCAGGTCCTTCGCCGGTGTGCCGACCAGGCCCATCCACAGCGAGGCCGCGACGGCGAACGCGGGCAGCGCGATCACCGCCTGCCCGGTGGGGCCGGTCCCGCACGAGGTGTAGCCCGCGCAGTAGGAGAGAAGGCCGGACAGGCCGCCGACCACCACCGTGGCGCTGGACCACTTCTTCAGCTGGAAGGGCGGGGCCGAGTAGAGGTAGCCCAGCGCGAGCACGGCCGTCACCAGCCAGATCATCGCGCCGCCGAGCAGCAGCGCGCCGAGCAGGGCGGCCGCCGCGGCGGCCCAGGCGATGACCCGGGCCAGGCCGGGGTCGAGGTCGCCGCGGGCGATCGGCCGGCGCGAGCCGTTCACGCGGTCCTCCCGCACGTCCATCACGCCGTTGAACAGGTAGACGAAGAAGATCGCGCACTGCCACACCAGAGCCCCCGCCACCAGGCGGAACGGGTCGGCGGGGGCGAGTCCGGCGTCCAGGGCCGCGCCGGCGGCGAACCGCAGGAAGAAGATGGCCAGAACGGACGGGCGCGCCTCGGTCACGCACATTCCGAGGATTCGGAAAGGCGAAATCGAAATGGCCGGGAATGCTGCTCTGCTGATCGACATGACTCGGAGTATGTGTCCGGTTCAGGGGTGCGTTAAGAGGGCCGCCCGGGAGGTTGTACCGGGTCTACAACTTTCGATACCCCTACCGATCGTACGGGTGACACGGGGCGCACTCTAGTTGCTTCTCCCTTGCCCCTTGACCAGGGCGCTTGTAGCTTCGGCAACGTACCGGTCAGCGAATCACCAGCAATTTGGACGGCCTTCCGGATGGGAGTCGGCGCGATTCGCGGACAGCTTTTCGGAAAACGGTCGGTCGCGAATTCGGTGGCAAGGTCGCCGATGAGAAAGGAATTCCTCATGAGCAGCTCTCCTTCCCGTTACTCGGCCTTCACCCCCGTCCGCCTGGCGGACCGGCGCTGGCCGGATCGGACGATCGAGGCCGCCCCGCGATGGCTGTCCACCGACCTGCGCGACGGCAACCAGTCGCTCGTCAACCCGATGAGCCCGGAGCGCAAGCTCGCGATGTTCGACCTGCTCGTACGGATGGGATACAAGGAGATCGAGGTCGGGTTCCCGGTGGCGAGCCAGGACGACCACGACTTCGTGCGCATGCTCATCGAGCAGGACCGGATCCCCGACGACGTGCGGATCTCGGTTCTGGTGCAGGCGCGGGACGAGCTGATCCGGCGGACCGTGGAGAGCCTGGCCGGCGCTCCCCGGGCCAACATCCACCTCTACAACGCGACCGCCCCGCTCTTCCGCCGGGTGGTCTTCGGCATGACCCGCGACGAGTGCAGGGACCTCGCCGTCGAGGGCACCCGCCTGATGATGAAGTACGCCGAGGCGACCCTGGGCGACTGCGACCTTGGATTCCAGTATTCGCCCGAGCTGTTCAACGAGACCGAGCCCGAGTTCGCGCTCGAGGTCTGCGAGGCGGTCATGGACGTGTGGCAGCCGGAGGAGGGCCGGGAGATCATCCTCAACTTCCCGACCACGGTGGAGCGGTCGCTCCCGCACGTCTTCGCCGACCAGATCGAGTGGCTCGACCGCAATCTGTCGCACCGCGAGCACGTCTGCCTGTCGATCCACCCGCACAACGACCGTGGCACCGGCGTGGCAGCCTCCGAGCTGGCGCTGCTGGCCGGCGCCCAGCGGATCGAGGGCTGCCTGTTCGGCAACGGCGAGCGGGCCGGCAACGTCTGCCTGGTCACGCTCGGCCTGAACATGTACACCCACGGTGTCGACCCCGGCATCGACTTCTCCGACATCACCGAGATCCGGCGCACTGTCGAGTACTGCAACGAGATGCAGGTCAGCCCCCGCCACCCGTACGGCGGCGACCTCGTTTACACGGCCTTCTCCGGCTCCCACCAGGACGCCATCAAGAAGGGCTTCGACGCGCTGGTCGTGGAGGCCGGCGAGGCCGGCGTCAGCGTGGACGACCTGCCGTGGCGCATGCCGTACCTGCCGATCGACCCCAAGGACGTCGGCCGCACGTACGAGGCGGTGGTGCGCATCAACAGCCAGTCGGGCAAGGGTGGCGTGGCCTACATCCTGAGCGCCTGGCACGGGCTCAACCTGCCCAAGAACCTGCAGGTGGAGTTCGCCCGCGTCGTGCAGGCCCATGCGGACGGCTCGGGCGGGGAGATCACCCCGGCCGTCGTCCGCGACCTGTTCGACGAGGAGTACCTGTCGCGGACCGAGATCACCGTCCCGCTCGGGCTCGGCGGCCGGCCGCTGCAGACCACGTTGTACGTCGACGGCGCGCGCTTCGACGTCGCCGGGCCGCGGGCCGACGCCATCCGCACTCTGGGCGCCCGGCTTGCGGTCTGGAACGTGGACGTACAGATGGTCCACCGCACCGGCGTGGAGGCCGCGGCCGGGAGCGCGGAGGACCGGGAGGTCGCGGTCTACGCCGAGTGTGTGATCGACGGGCGGCAGGTCTGGGGGGTGGGCCTCGACCACGACGTGGTCGCCGCGTCCTTCGCGGCCGTCCGCTCGGCGCTGGCCCGTGCCGGCGAAACGGACGCGGAAGGCGCGGGAGAGCGGGCCGGCGAGAGCGTTTCGGCGCGAATGACGCTGGTCGGCTGAACGCGGCTCAACACAGAACCTTTACAGAAGTCACGGCAATTGTGAAACCGGCCGGCGCGGCCGAGAATCGAACGAAATTCGGGAGGCTCATTATGGCCCTGGTGGAGCGGGAAGAGGTGTTGGCCTCCCTTGAGGACATGCTGGCCGACGCCGTCACCGGCAGAGGAAAGATCGCGATCGTCGGCGGGCCCGTCGCGACGGGGAAGACCGCACTGCTCAACACGCTGGTCGAGGACGCGCTGGAGCACGGCGCCCTGCCGCTGACCGCGACCTGCTCGCAGTCGGAGTCGGGACTGGCGCTGGCCGTGCTGTCGCAGATCCTGCACAACGCGCCGCTCACCCCCGACGAGGAGGAGCGCACCCGCAACCTGCTGCACGAGGGCGCCCGCTGCGCTATGTCGGCCGACCCGCTGGCCGACTACGTCGACCAGGTGGACGCCCACATCGTGCACGCCCTGTGCATGGTGCTGCTCGAACTCGCCGAGCGGCACCCCCTCATGATCGTGGTGGACGACATCCAGCACGCCGACCGCGCCTCGCAGCTCTGCCTGGCCTACCTCGCCCGCAGGCTGCGCTTCGCCCACATCCTGGCGATCTTCAGCCAGTCGGAGGAGTCGTGGAACGCCCCGTCGCTGTTCCAGACCGAGCTGCTGCGCCAGCCGCACTGCCGCCGCCTCCCGCTGTCGGCCCTGTCCCGCGAGGGCGTCGAGATCATGGCCGCCGACATCGTGGGTGACGACGTCGCCCGGCGGTTCGCCGCGGACTGGCACGCGGTCAGCGGCGGCAACCCGCTGCTCGTGGGCGCGCTCATCGAGGACCACCTCGCCGCGACCGACGCCGGAGGCGCCCCGGCCGAGAGCGAAGCGGCGGCGGAGCCGGACGAGATCGTCGCGGGCGACGCCTACCGCCAGGCGGTGCAGTCGTGCCTGCGCCGCGGGCACCCGCTCGCGGCCCGCGTCGCGCGGGGCCTGGCCGTCGCCGGCGACCCCGGCCACCTCGACCGGCTGCTCGACCTCGACGCCGGCGTCGTCGTCCAGGCGCTCAACGCGCTGCACAACGCCGGGCTGGTCGGCGCCGACCTGCACCTGCGCCACCCCCAGGCGCGCGCCGCCGTGCTCGCCGACCTCGACCGGCACGAGCGGACGGACCTGCACCGCAGGGCCGCCGAGCTGGCGTACGGCCAGGGCGCCCCGGCCGCCGTGATCGCCGAGCACCTGCTGGCCGCCTCGCACAACGGGGGCTCGTGGGCCGTACCGATCCTGGAGGAGGCGGCCCGGCAGGCGCTCAGCGAGGGACGCGTCGAGCCCGCCGTCGACTACCTGCGGCTGGCCGACGGCGCGTGCACCGACGACCAGCGCCGGGCCACCATCAAGACGACGCTGGTGCGGGCGGAGTGGCGGCTCAACCCGAGCGCCCCCGCGGCCCACCTCGACGAGCTCACCGACGCCATGCACCGCGGCCACCTGCGTGGCTCCGACGCCGTCGTGCTGGCCAAGGCGCTGCTGTGGCACGGCCGCTTCGACGACGCGCGTGACGTGCTCGACCACCTGGGCAGGATCGGCTCGATCATGGACGCGGAGACCGTGGCCGAGATCCGCGCCGTCCGGCCGTGGCTGCGCTGCTCCTACACGCCGTTCCTGGCGCACATCCCGCGGGTCACCGACATGAGCACGCAGGCGCCGCCGTCCGCGCCGGTCATCGGCCGGCTGGAGGCCGCCACCGCGCTCGCGGCGGTGCTGACCAAGGGCCCGCACCCGCAGACGCTGGCCGACGTGGAGCGCATCCTGCGCGGCTCCCGCCTCGACGACATGTCGATGGACGCCGTCGAGTGCGCGCTGCTCGCGCTGATCTACGGCGAGCGGTCCGACCTGGCGGCCCCCTGGTGCGACCTGTTCTTCGAGGAGGCCGCCAGCCGGCGTGCCCCCAGCAGGCAGGCCCGCCTCGCGGCGCTGCGCGCCGAGATCAGCCTGCGGCAGGGCGACCTGGAGGGCGCGGAGGGCCTCGCCCAGATGGCCGTACGGCTCATCCCGCCGACGAGCTGGGGGGTCGCGGTCGGCGGCCCGCTGTCGGTGCTGCTGACGGCGGTGACCGCGATGGGCCGGTTGGACGAGGCCGTGCAGCTGGTGAACCAGCCGGTGCCCGAGGCCATGCTCCAGACCCGCTATGGCCTGCACTACCTGAACGCGCGGGGCCGCTACCACCTGGCGACGGGCGACCTCGGCATGGCGCTGCGCGACTTCCAGACGTGCGGCGAGCTGATGGGCTCCTGGAGCCTCGACTCGCCGGGGCTCGTCTCCTGGCGGACGGGCGCGGCCGAGGCGCTGATCGGCATGGGCCGCACGGAGCGGGCCCGGCCGCTGCTGGACGAGCACGTGGCGCGCTGCGCCCCCGGCCCGGTCCGCGCCCGCGGGACCGGCCTGCGGCTGACGGCCGCCGCGAGCGAGCCCAGGCAGCGTCCCCCGCTGCTGCGCCGCGCCGCCGACATGCTCCAGGCGAGCGGCGACCAGTACGAGCTGGCCCGGGCCCTGGTCGACCTGGCCGACGCCTACCAGGCGGTGGGAGAGCTGCGCCGCGCCCGTACGGTCGCCAGGCAGGCCCAGCGGATCGCGGAGGAGTGCGAGGCCGTTCCGCTGGTCAACGCGCTCACCCAGGGCGGTCCCGGGCAGCCGGCCGAACCGCCCCGCACGGAGAGCGGCCCGGGGACGCTGAGCGAAGCCGAGCGCCGGGTGGCCTCGCTCGCCGCGGTCGGATACACCAACCGCGAGATCGCCGACAAGCTGTACATCACGGTCAGCACGGTCGAGCAGCACCTGACCCGCATCTATCGCAAGCTCAACGTCACCCGCCGTTCCGACCTGCCCGCCAGCCTCGAGTTCAGCACCTCCGCCTGAGACAGCACAGCTCCACGACCTGGGCCGGCCGGGTGTTCCCGGCCGGCCACTTCCCTGACTGGAAGGTGAACGCGCATGACTCAGACGAGCGTCACCCCTGCCGCCCCACCACCGACCGCCACACCCGCCACCGCATCGGCGGGCCGCCTCACGGCGGCCCAGGGCACCGCCATGTACGTCGGCGCGGTGCTCGGCACGGGCGTCATCGCCCTGCCCGCGCTCGCGGCCCAGGCGGCCGGGCCGGCGTCGCTGCTGGCCTGGCTCGGCCTGGTCGTGCTGTCGGCCCCGCTGGCCGCGGCGTTCGCCGCGCTCGGCGCGCGCCACCCCGACTCCGGCGGAGTGTCGACCTACGCCCGCCTCGCCTTCGGGGACCGGGCCGCGGTCGTCGTCGGCTGGTGCTTCTACTTCGCGATCCCGCCCAGCGCCGCCGCCGCGGCGCTGTTCGGCGGCGAGTACGTCGCCGCGGCGGTGGGCGGCGGGACCGGCACCGCGACGTTGACGGCGGCGGGGCTGATGGCGATCGTGACCGTGTCGAACGCCTCCGGTCTGCGGGTGACCGGCCGGGTCCAGCTCGGGCTGGCCGGGCTGCTCGTCGCGTTGCTCGTCGTCGCCGTCGCGCTGTCGCTCCCGCACGCCGACGTGGCCAACCTGCGGCCGTTCGCCCCGCACGGCTGGACGGCCATCGCCCCGGCGGCGGCCCTGCTCGTGTGGAGCTTCGCCGGCTGGGAGGCGATCACGCACCTCGCCGCCGACTTCCGCAGGCCGTCCAGGGACCTGCCCAGGGCCGCCGCGGCCGCCGTCGTGCTGGTCGGCGTGCTGTACCTGTCGGTCGCCTTCGCCACCGTCGCCGTCCTCGGCCCGGCCGCCGGAGGCGCGCGGGCGCCCCTCGGCGACCTGCTGGCCCTCGGTCTCGGCGGCAACGCCCGGCTGCTCGCCGCCGTGGCCGCGCTGCTGCTGACGCTCGGCGCGATGAACGCGTACTGGGCCGGGGCGGCCAAGCTCGGCGCGGCCCTCGGCCGCGACGGCGCCCTGCCCGGCTGGCTCTCCCGCGGCAGCGTCGCCGGGGAGGTGCCCCGGCGCAGCCTCGCGGTCGTCGCCGTGCTGTCCTTCCTGGCGCTCGCCGTCGTGTACACGGCGGGGACGGGCATCCGTCCCCTGGTGCTGATGACCAACGGGTCGTTCGTGGTGGTCTACGCGATCGGCGTGGCGGCCGCCATCCGGCTGCTGCCGCGCGGCCGGGCCAGGGCCGCCGCCCTGCTCGCACTCGTGGCGGTCGCCCTGCTGGTCGCCGCGTCGGGCGTCTACCTCCTCTGGCCGCTGCTGGTCGGCGGCGCCGCCCTGGCGTACGCGCGGTTCACCCGCAGGGGGGCGGCCGTCCCGGCGGAACATTGACGAAAGTGAAGGGTCACCGGCGACTTTCCGCGAGTGCCCGCAGTGCGTCCGGTTCCTAGGGTCGAGGGGCCGGACGGACCGGCGGGAAGCAGCACGGAGGGGCACCGGTGGGCAACGAGATCGAGGACGTCCCGGACATCAGCGCCGAGTGGTATCGGGAGGTCACCGCGTTCGCCCTGCACACCCCCGCATGGGTGCGCGACGCGGCGGGGATCGCGACGGACGCCGTCCCCGCGATCCTCTTCGCGTTACTCGTCTTCGGCTGGTGGCGGGCGCGGCGGGGGGACGACCGCAGGATGGCGCTCGCCCTGCTCGCACCGGTCGCGGTGGTGACGGCCTACCTCGCGAGCGAGGGCGTCAAGAGCGTCCTGCGGCTGCGGCGCCCCTGCTGGGACCTGGCCGACGTGGTCACCGTGGCGCACTGCCCGCCGTACGGCGACTGGTCGCTGCCGAGCAACCACGCGACCTTCGCCGCGGCGGCGTCCGTCGCGCTGGTCGCCCTGTGGCGCGGCATGGCGGTGGTGGCGCCGGCGCTCGCGCTGCTGGAGGCGTTCTCCAGGGTCTTCGTGGGCGTCCACTACCCCCACGACGTGGCGGCGGGGCTGCTGTTCGGCGCGCTGATCGCCCCGCTGGTCCTGCTGGCCCTACGGAATCCCGCGGCCGCCCTGGTCTCCGCGATGCGGCGGCGCCCGGCGCTGGCGGCGGTGCTGACTACCGCCCGCCCGCCAGTCCCGCCTCATGGGCGATGACCGCCGCCCGCACCCTGTTGGGCACGCCGAGCTTTCCCATGATCGTGCTCACGTAGGTCTTGACGCTGCCCTCGGCGAGGTGCAGACGGGCGCCGATGCCCGCGTTCGACATGCCCTCGCCGACCAGGGCGAGCACCTCGCGCTCCCGGTCGGTCAGCGCCGCGATCTGCTCCCGGGCCGCGGCCGAGCGCGACAGCCGGTCGCCGGCGAGTCCCCGGATGACCCGTGCGGCCACCGGCGGCGACAGGTACGCCCCGCCCTCGGCCGCCGCCCGCACCCCGAGGGGGAACTCGCGCGGATCCCCGGTCTTCAGCAGGAACCCCGCCGCGCCGTCGCCCAGCGCCCGCGCGACGTAGGCGTCCTCGCCGAAGGACGTCATGATCAGTACGGCGGTGCCGGGGGCGGTCCTGCGCACCTCGGCCGCGGCGGCCAGCCCGTCCAGACCGGGCATCCGGATGTCGACGAGCGCGACGTCGGGCCGGTGCGCCAGGACGGCGTCCACCAACTCACGCCCGTCGGCGGCCTCGGCGACCACGTCGATGCCCGGGTCCACGGCCAGGATCGCCCGCACCCCGGCCCGGATCACCGGCTCGTCGTCGGCCAGGACCACCCGGATCGCGTGCATGCCTTGATGGTACGGAAGCGTGGAGAGTCTCCGGGTGCTGCTCAGGAGGGCAGGAAAGCCTTGGCGACCAGGCGCCCCCCGGCGAAGCACAGCCGGTAGAGCGTCAAGTCGCCGAACGGCTCGGGGCTGGTGCTGTAGTAGCGGCACCGGGCGCCCGGCGGGATCGGCGGCTCGGGCCACGACGGATCGTCGATCCTGGTCCTGGCCGGCAGCACCGCCGCCACCTCCGACTCGGCCTGCCCGATCCGCAGCTTCGCGAACTCGGCCGGCGGCAGGACCGAGGTGACCGCCTCGTAGACCGTGAACCCCAGCACGAACGCCGCCACTCCGCCCGCCGCGCCCAGGCAGACCAGTGCCGCGGCCAGCCGTGTACGGCGCACCCGCCGCCGGGCCAGCGCCAGATCCAGCTCCACGGGCCGCGACGCCGTTCGCGGGGGAACAGGCGGGGGAACAGGCGGGGGAACGGAGTGCGGGAGCCGTACGGTCAGAGTGAACCCCCCGTCGGCGGGGCCGCTCTCCAGGGACCCGCCCCGCAGACGGACCCGCTCCGCCAGCGCCCGCAGTCCGTGTCCGCCGGTCACGCCGCGCCCGGGCCGGTGCGGCGCGGCGTTGGCGACGGTGACCACGGTCTCGCCCTGTGCGTGCGCGAGCCGTACGGTGACCGGGGCGCCGGGCGCGTGCTTGGCGGCGTTGGTCAGCCCCTCACGGACGACCCGCCGCACGGTGGCGAGCGCGGGCGCGGGGATCCGCGCCTCCTCCTGCGCGCCGTACAGCGTCACCGGCATTCCGGCGGCTGTGGCGCGCCGGACCAGTTCGCCCACGCTCTCCCCGGGCGGGTGCGTCGTGTCTTCATGCACCGTGTCTTCATTTTCCAGGCCCTCGTGTTCCTGGCCGGGGTCGTCGCCGTCCCTCAGCACGGCGACGATGTCGCGCAGGCGCTCCGCCGCGGCCGTGACCGCCTCGCGGGCCTCGCTCGCGGCCCGGCGCCGGCTCTCGGGAAGGCCGGCGTCGACCTCCAGGGCCCCGATCCGCAGCGCGACCAGGCTCAGGTCGTGACCGAGCAGGTCGTGCATCTCCCTCGCGATGGTGGTCCGCTCCCGCAGCCTCGCCTGCTCGGCGACCATGCGCCGCTCGCGCTCCAGGTGCCCGGCGCGTTCCCAGCCCGCCCTGGTCAGGGCCAGGCTCTGGTGCCTCGCGTGGCCCGCGAGCCACGGGACGAGTCCGAACAGCGCGATGCCCGTGACGGCGAAGAACCACGCGCCCAGATCCCACTGCGCCGCGAGGAGCCACCGTACGAACGGGACGGCGGCGGCGGCGACCACGGCGGCGGCCGACAGGCCGAGCAGGGCGGGCCGGGCCCGGGCCATGCGCACCCCGGCCAGGTAGCTCGTCACCGCCAGGGCCGGGAAGAAGACGGTGGGGTCGCTCCGCACGGCCACCGAACCCGCCCACAGCGCGGCCGTCACGAGCATCGCCCCCAGCGGCCGGGGCCGGGCGAGCGCGACGGCGACGCCGATCGTCGCCAGGCCTGCGATCACCTCGGGCCAGGTGTACCTGTCGGCCAGGATGTTCGTGAGGCCCGCCCACAGCGCCGGCAGGCCGAGGACGGCCCAGAGCAGGACGTCCTTGAGGTATGCCGCTTTCCTCCCCACTCAGGCAACGGTATCCGCAGGCCGCGGGGCCCTGACGAATCCGTGCAGGGTCCGCGCGCTGGTGTGGCCGGACAGGGACATGAGCATCGGCGCCGACCAGCCCTCCTCGCCGAGGTGGGCCAGGCGCGAGTGTCGCAGGCGGTGCAGGGTGGAGCCGCCGCCCTCCGGGTCGAGGTCCCCGGTGGCCCGTTTGAACAGGTACTCCGCCCGCTCGTACGACAGGCGGCCCCGGCCCGTGTGCGGGCACAGGTCGGCCGCCGCGGGCATGCGACCCGGCCCCGGCCTGCGGTCGGCGAGGAACAGCGGGCCCCGGCGGCGGTCTCCGACGAGGAGGGGCAGGAGCGCGGCCGTGCCGGACTGCCAGCGCAGCCAGTGCCCTCTGGCCTTCACCTCGCCGCGCATGCCGGGCAGGTCGAGGTCCTCCACGTTGAGCGAGAGCGCCCACTCTGCCGGGGCCGCGCTCTCGTACAGCAGCAGCCACAGCGTGCGCTCGCGCAGCGGGATGTCCGGCCGCTTCCACAGGCTCTCCAGCCGCGACCGGTCGATGGGGCGGGTGCGAGGGCGGGGTTCGGGCCGCCGGTCGAGCGGGGCGGCGAGGCCGGCGGCGGCCCAGCCGCGCTCGGCCGCCCACGTGGCGAACGACCGCAGCGCCGCGCGGTGCCGGTTCCAGGTCGCGGCCGCCGTCGTGCCCCACGCCGCGGCGAAGACCTCGGCGACCCGGTGGGACGTCATGTCCCGCAGCGGGGCGTCCTCGCCGAGGTGCCGGCACAGCCGCGTCAGGGTCTGGTTGTAGGAGCGGACCGTGTCGGCGCTCAGGTCGGGCCGGGCGAGGAAGAGCCCCGTCGCCCTGCCGAGCGTGACGTCCCCGTCCGCCGGGCCGGCCTCCGTGGCCTCTTCCCCGGCTTCTTCGGCTTTCTCCGCTTCCCCGGCTTTCTCCGCTTCCCCGGCTTTCTCCGCTTCCCCGGCTTTCTCCGCTTCCCCGGCTTTCTCCGCGCAGGTCGCGGCGCGCCGCAGCAGCACTGCCCGTTCCGCGCTGTTACGGGTGAGGGACGCGGCGCGTTCGAACTCCGTCAGGGCCTCGTCGTGCCGGCCCAGCCGGGCCAGCAGATCCCCGCGTACGGCGGGCAGCAGGTGGTAGCCCTTGAGCGCCGGCTCGCCGGTCAGCGTGTCCACCAGGGTGAGACCGGCGCGCGGCCCGTAGGCCATGGCGAGCGCGACCGCGCGGTTGAGCTGGACGACCGGCGTGGGCAGCACCCTGACGAGGGCCTCGTAGAGCGCCGCGATCTGCGGCCAGTCGGTCTCCTCCGGCGTGGCGGCCCGCGCGTGGCAGGCCGCGATGGCCGCCTGCAGCACGTACGGGCCGAGAGGGCCGCCGGCCTGCCGCGCCCGCAGCAGCGCCGCGAAGCCGCGCCGGATGAGCAGCGGGTCCCAGCGCCCCCGGTTCTGCTCGTGCAGCACGACGGGCTCCCCCGACGGGCCGGTGCGCGCGGCCGAGCGCGACTGCTGCAGTTCCATGAGTGCGACCAGGCCGTGCACCTCGGCCTCGTCCGGGGTCAGCTCGGCCAGGACGCGGCCCAGGCGCAGCGCCTCCAGGCAGAGGGACGGGCGCATCAGGTCGTCGCCCGCCGTCGCCGCGTACCCCTCGTTGAACACGAGATAGATCACTTCGAGCACCGACGACAGCCGGGCCGCCCGTTCCGGCCCCGACGGGACCTCGAAGGGGACGTTCGCGTCGGCGAGCGCCCGCTTCGCCCGCACGATCCGCTGGGCGACGGCGCTCTCGGAGACGAGGAAGGCCCGAGCGATCTCGTCGGTCCGCAGGCCGCCGATGAGCCGCAGTGTGAGCGCGACCCGGGCCTCGGTGGACAGCACCGGGTGACAGGAGACGAACATCAGCCGGAGGACGTCGTCGCCGACCTCCCCGTCGAGCGCGTCCACCACGTCGTCCACGTCACGTTCGCCGTCGTCGGGACGGGTGGCGAGATCGTGGGCGAGCCGTTCCTGCCCGCGGTCCCGCCGCTCCTCCCGGCGCAGGTGATCGACGGCGCGGCGCTTGGCGACGGCCATGAGCCAGGCGCCCGGGTTGTCCGGGACGCCCGCCTCGGGCCACTGCTCCAGCGCGGCGAGGACGGCATCCTGCGCCAGTTCCTCCGCCAGGCCGACGTCGCCGGCCATCCGCACGAGGCCGGCGACGATCCTCGCGGACTCCATCTTCCAGACCGCGTCCACGACGCGATGGGCGTCCAGCGACGTCACCCGACCGATGACAGCATCGGCCCGCCCGCCGCGCAACCCGGCGCGTACGTCACCTGCTTGATCACGCCGACGATCTCCGGTGTCAGCGGGGGCCGGCCCCGGGGCCGTCTTCGGGGCCGAACACCTGCTGGATCGCGCTCTCACCGTCACCGACGATCTTCCAGAAGCGGCGGGCCAGCTCCACGGCCTCCTCGCGGGACCGCGCCTCGATCAGGGCGAAGCTGACGATCGCCTCCTTGGCCTCCGTGAAGGGGCCGTCGGTCACGGTGATCTCGCCGCCGGAGGAGATCATCCGCAAGCCGCCGGGCTCCAGCCCGCCGGTGGCCAGCAGCACGCCCGCCCTGGTCATCTCCTCGATGAAGGCGCCCATCTCGGCCATCATCGCCGCGTCCGGCGTCCGCGAGCCGCCCTTGGTGGTCATCAGAAACCGCATCGTCGTTCTCCTTCTTCTTCGGTCCAGTGGCCGGCCGGGCCGTTCGCCGGTCCCCGCCGTCACCTACACGTCGTGAGGGACGAGCCGGAATCGACGGGCTCCGATCCTGACACGTCGTGACCTGGTCATCTATCGGGATGTGACAGGGAACGCGCATGTGACAGGGAATGCGCAGCGGTGGCTGACGTCGCAGGTGGGCGGGGTAAGCGGCAGGCGGACGGTGCGGTTGGGCACGGGTGGTCGAATCGCGCGGCCGCCGTTCGACGCGTGAGCGAGGCCGGACACCGCACCGGCCGGGACCACCGAGGACCGGAACACGAAGCCCGGGACCTCGGGGCCCCGAGAGCGCTGAAGCCCGGGACAGGGAAGACCGGGACGCCGAAGAAGGGAACCGCCATGACCGCCACGCAGGACACGCCCCAGCTCACCACCGAGCTCACCACCGGGATCACCACCGAGCCCACCACGGGGATTACCGTGCGGCCGGCCGCGCGGCGCGCCACGCCGGGTTCGACGGGCTTCACGGGGTCGACGCGTGCGCTGCTCACCTGCGCCGTGCTCTCCACCCCCGTCTTCGGGATCGTCTCGCTGACGCAGGCGTTCACCCGCGAGGGGTTCGACCTGCTCCGCCACCCGCTCAGCATGCTCAGCACCGGCGACCTCGGGTGGCTGCAGATCGGCACCTTCTGGATCACCGCCGTGCTGACGGTCGCCGGGGCGATCGGACTGCGCAGTGTCATGCGCGGCACGCCCGGAGGGACGTGGGCGCCCAGGCTGCTGCTCGTCGAGGGCGCCGGACTCGCGGCGGCCGGAGCCTTCAGCATGGACCCGGGGGACGGCTTCCCCGCGGGCACCCCGCTGGGGGCCCCGGCCGGGATGAGCTGGCACGCGATGCTGCACATGGCGGCCGGCTCGGTGGCCTTCACCGCGCTCATCGCGGCCTGCTTCGTCCTCGGCCGTCACTTCGCCCGCGCGGGGCGGGCCGGGCACGCGGTCGCCTCCCGTCTCGGCGGCCTGGCCCTTCTGCTGGGCAACGGATGGGCCATGTCCGGCGGGCGGGCCGGCTCCCTCACTCTCTGCGTCGGTGTGCTGGTCGCCATGTCCTGGGTCTCGGTGGTCGCCGCCGCCAAGCGCGCGGAACTCACGGGTGGCGCTGACGCACTCGACGCTGACGCACTCGGCACTGCGCGACGCTGACGCGCTCGATGGGGAAGCCGCGCAGCGCTCCTGGTGCCGGGTAAACCGCTAGGAGCTCTGCGAGGTGTGGTGATATGTTCGGCGCCGCCGTGCATATCGCCGCGACCCGAGGAGGTGAGACCGATCAACGCTGTGACAGGTCGGGGCTCCCTCCGTTGCATGGTCTAGGGAGCGCCCGCAGAAGGCATCCCGAAAGGCGTGAAACGCTTTGCGCTTCATCTCTCGGACGTCGTCGGACGGCGTCACCGAACAACTGTTCACCCTCGGCGAGGTTCCCGGTGTGTTGTGGACGCCGGAAGACGCCGTCGGGGCTCGCCCCCTGATCCTGATGGGCCACGGCGGCGGGCAGCACAAGAAGGCCCCCGACATCGTGGCCCGCGCGCGCCGCTTCGTCACCGAGGGCGGTTACGCGGTGGTCGCGGTCGATGCGCCCAACCATGGCGATCGGCCGAAGACCGAGGAGTTCGCCCGGGTCGTTGCCGGGTTGCGGGCCGGCATGGCCGCAGGCGGGGACATCGCCCCGCATCTCGTCACCATGCATACGTTCCTGGCCGACCACGCCGTCCCGGAATGGCAGGCGGTCCTGACAGCGGTGCGGGAACTCGACGTCGTCGGCGCCGGCCCTGTGGGCTACTGCGGCATGTCGATGGGCTGCGGGCTCGGTGTGCCCTTCGTCGCCGCGGAACCCCGGGTCCGCGCGGCGGTGCTGGGCCTGCTCGGCGTGGACGGGCTGGCCGAGACCGCCGCCCGGGTCACCGTCCCGGTGCGGTTCCTGCTCCAGTGGGACGACGACAAGGTGCCGCGGGCCCAGGGCCTGGCGCTGTTCGACGCTCTGGGGTCGGCCGACAAGACGCTGCACGCCAATCCCGGCGACCACGGGGAGATCCCCGAGTTCGAGATCGACAGCTCGCTGCGGTTCTTCGCCCGGCACCTCGCTTAGGGCCTGTACGGCGGCCGGATCTTCAGGCGGGCCGGAGGCTGCGCCGCGGTCGGGCGCGACGCGGTGACGATCGGCGACTGCTTCGACAACGCCGTCATCGAGCACCAAGCCGACTCCACGGAGCCCTAGGCACATCAGCGGGGGGTGTGCCTAGGGCTCCGCGTGTTCGATAGACGTCGGCAGTATCAGCCGCAATAACGCGCCGCTTCGACACGGCACGGCCTCGGCCGTCCCGCCATGAGCCTCGGCGACCTGTCGGACGATGGCCAGGCCCAGTCCGGAGCCAGGGTGCGCGCGGGCCGCGGGTGATCGGTAGAAGCGGTCGAAGACGAATTCGAGGTCGCTGTCGGGGATCCCCGGGCCGGCGTCCGCGACCTCGAGGGTGCCCGCCTTGACGCTGATCCTGACCCGGCCGTCGGGCGGGCTCCATTTCACGGCGTTGTCGACGAGGTTCGCGACGGCGCGTTCCAGGGCGTCGGGGTCTCCATGGATGAGAGTGGGCGCGCAGGTCAGCTCGAATTCGATCTGCGGCGCCCGACGCGCCGCGCGGGCCGCGACGCGCTCGGCGACGAGGTCGAGGCGGACGTCTTCCGTGTGGAACGGGGCCTGGCCGTAGCGGGCCAGGTCGATCAGGTCGTTGACCAATGTCGTGAGTTCGCCGGCCTGGCCGAGCGCTTCGGCGGCGAGGAGCGGGGCCTGCGCGTCGGCCGGGTTTTCCGCCAGCAGCTCGAGGTTCACCGTCAGGCTCGTCAGTGGTGTGCGCAGTTCGTGCGAGGCGTCGGCCACCAGACGGCGCTGGGCGCCGACCGATTCGTCGAGGGCGGCGGTCATCGCCGCGAACGCCGAGCCGAGCCGGCCGATCTCGTCCCGGCTGTCGGCGGGGATCGGGATGGACAGGTCGCCGGTCGTGCGGATCAGTTCGACGGTCTCGGTGAGCTGGTGCACCGGGCGTAGGACGCGGCGTGCCGCCAGGCGTGAGGCCAGTGCTGCCAGAAGTCCGGCGGCCACCGTCGAGCCGGCGAGCAGCCAGGCGAGTTCGCGTAGCGTGGGTGCGGGATCGGACTCCGGGATGGCTGTGCGTACGAGCGTCCCCGGAGCTTCGGGCAGTTGGGCTGTGAAGACGCGGTAGGCGACGCCGTTGTAGACCGCGTCACGGAAATAGGCCTCGGCGGTGCCGTTCGCGACGGCGACGTCGCGGGCGGTGAGGTCGACGAACTCCGTCGACGGCCCGACCTGGACCGGGCCCGGCACGATCTGCAGCTGGGTGCTTCCGATCCCCAGCGGAACAGTCGGGAAGCCCGGCTCCCCGTTGACGTCCCTGAACTTGGCCTTGATGGCCGCGGCCACGCTCGGTGCCTGGTCGGCGGCCACGACCAGCGAGCTGTCGATCTGGCCGCGGAGGTTGGCGTTCACGGCCGGATACAGGACCACCGACACGAGCACCAGGGCGCCCGCGACCACGGAACCGCCGGCGATGGCCAGCCGGGTGCGCAGGTTCACGGCTCCTCGCGCAGGACATACCCCAGGCCGCGCACCGTCTGGATCAATCTGCTGCCGCGGTCCGCCTCGAGCTTGCTTCGCAGGTAGCTGATGTACACCCACAGTGCGTTCGACTCCGGGCCGAAGTCGTAGCCCCAGACGGACTCGAAGATCTGGGTCCGGCTCAGCACCCGGCCGGGATTGCGCAGGAACAGCTCCAGCAGGGACAGCTCCGTCTTGGTCAGATCCAGGCGCCGGCCGGCACGCTCGGCCCTGCAGCCGCTCAAGTCCAGGTCGACGTCGGCGAAGCGCAGCACCTCGGCCCTGGCACCGCTGCGCCGGAGCAGGGCTCTGAGCCGGGCCCGCAGCTCATCCAAGGAAAAGGGCTTGGCCAGGTAATCGTCGGCCCCCGCGTCGAGCCCGGCGACCCGGTCGGTGACCAGGTCCCGGGCCGTGAGCATCAGGATCGGCGTGTCGTGCCCGCCCGAACGTAGCGTCCGGCACACCTCCAGCCCGTTCGGTTCGGGCATGAGGACGTCGAGAACCACCGCGTCCGGGCGGAACACGCCGTGCTCGGCGAGGGCGGACGCCCCATCAGCGGCGGACGACACGTCGTAGCCGTCCCGGCGCAACGCATGCTCCAAGGACCGCCGCACCGCCGGGTCGTCGTCCACCACAAGTATTCGCATGGTCGCCCATCCTCGCCCTCGATCCTGAAGCTGCGTGAGACGCGGTGGCTGTCAGCCCTTGATCAGTGACCGCTTCAGATCGCTCAGCGCGGCATTGAGCTGGTCGGAGCTGACCCCGAGTGAGGCGGCGATGTCACCGAAGGCCTTGGACGTCGGATCGACTCTGCCCCACGCCACCACAGTGGCCAGGGCGGCCTTGGCCTTGGCCTGATCGACACCGAGCGCCGCGGCCACAGACGCCGCCGCGGCGTCGGTGGTGAACGGCGAGTCCTGCGGGCCGTCCGGGGCCTTCTTGTCCATGCTGTGCAGCTTGCCCTGGTCGTCACCACGTGGCGCGGGCTCGGCGACCATCGGCCCCAGAGCCTCCTGAACCTGCGAGACCGGCAGCCCCAGGTTGGCCGCGACCGCCGAGACGAAGGCCTCCGGCGTGACGTCGGCCGAGTCGGCCAACGACGTCTTGGCCGCGACCAGCGCGGCGTCGAGCCGCTCGGTCGTCACTCCGAGTTTCGCCGCGATCGCGGCGAAATCGGCATCCGCGCCCGCCCTGGACTTCCCGTCTACCTTGACCGGCGCGGAATCGGATTTCGCAGCGCCGGGTGTCGGGGCCGGATCGGCCGCCGCGGCCGCCGCGGCCGTGCCGGTCGCGGCCAGGGCGGCGAGCGTGACCGTGGCCACGACCAGCCGCGTGCGTTTCGTCATCATGATGCCTTCCGTCCACTGAGCGCGCCGGACGAGAACCGGCGTCTTGGGGACAACAGAAACATCGCGGCCTCTGGCGTGGTTTCAGCCACCTTTAGAGGTTCCTTAGAACGACTACGTTCTCCCAAACGCGCGATTGATGGGCCATGTCGCCGACGATAGCGCCGCACGGCGAGCAGTCACCGGTCCGCACAACGGGCGAGCCCTCCGGCAGGAGGATCCGGCCTTCGGCCAGGGTCACCCGCAGGGCAGCTCCGCGCTCACGGTGGTCGGACCGCCGGGAGGGCTGTCCACCCGGAACCGGCCGTCCAGTGCGGCGACCCTGCGGGCCAGTCCGGACAGGCCGCCCCCGCCGGGGTCGGCGCCGCCCCGCCCGTCGTCGCGCACCCGTACGACGATCGTGTCCTCGTCCTGCAGGATCTCCACCCGGACCTGCCCCGCCGCCGCGTGCTTGGCGGCGTTCGTCACGGCCTCCCGTACGACGAAGTAGACCGCCGTCTCCACCTCGGTGGGCGGGCGCGCGGTCAGGTCGTACGCGACCGTGACGGGTATCCCGGCCCGCTCGGCGACGGCGGCCAGGGACTCGCGCAGCCCGAGCGTGTCGAGCTCGGCCGGGTAGACCCGCCAGGCGACCTCGCGCAGCTCGCGCAGGGCCTCCTGGGCCTCCTCGTGGGCCTGGTGAAGCAGGTCGTCGAGTAGCTGCGGGGTGCGCCCGCGCCGGGCCCGCCCGATCAGCACGGCGAGGGCCACCAGCCGCTGCTGCACGCCGTCGTGCAGGTCGCGCTCGATCCTGCGTCGCTCCTGGTCCACCGCGCTCACGATGCCGGCACGGGTCCTGGCCAGTTCGTCGATGCGGCGCTCCAGCAACTCGGTGGGGCTGGGGCCGAGGAAGCGGCGGGCGATCCGCAGTTCCAGGGCGGCGACGCCCTGGATGCCCATGATGTCGAGGAAGAGCAGCACCACCCCGGCGACTCCGATGTAGGCGAGCACGCCGGGGGTGGGCGGGATGCCGTCGAGGTTCTCCCCGTGGGCCCAGCCCCACACCAGTTGCACCCCCTCGCTCACCCCCAGCCACAGCAGGAAGAGCACGAGGCCGCCGAGCAGGCCGACCGGCCACCGGGCCGCGAGATACCCGGTCAGCCGCCCGGTCCCGGCGGCGAGGTCGAACCCGCCGAGCAGGCCGAGCCTGCGGATCTCGACCTGGGCCAGCCGTACGGCCACGGCCCGCAGCACCCGTTCCCCGGCCCGTCGCGCGCCGGGGTGCGGCAGGCAGAGCAGGGCGACCGGCGCGGCCACCAGCAGGCAGGCCAGCTCGACGACCGCCGTCAGCGTGCCGATGACCAGCGCCGCGAGGATCCTGAGGGCGCGTGCGACGTTCATCGGCTCCTTCGCGGCGGTTCGCGCCGCTCGGGGCGGCAGGCGGACCTGCCCGGGGAGCGCCCGGTCAACGGGCATGAGGTCCCCGGCCGCGTCCGAAGAACACCGTCTTCACACCATGCCGGGCGAACCACGCCTCCGCCTTCTCGATGTCGGAGATCTTGACAAGCGGCAGACGTGCCGCGACGGCCACCGTACGCTCCCGGCCGAGCAGCGCGCCCACACAGCAGAGCGCGAGCGCCCCCACGACGGAACCCGCGGTCGTCCACAGGAGGGCGGCGACCAGGCTCATGTCCCCGCGCGCGGCGGTGAACCCGGCGAGCGGCAGGATGACCTCGCTGGGCAGCGGGGGGAACAGGTTCTCCAGGGCGATCGCGACGCCGGCGCCCGGCGCGCCCAGGCGTTCGGTGAGCTCCATCGCCCACCCGGCGATCCCTCCGATTTCCGCGGTGTCCATGCGGGTGACGCTAGAAGCCGGGCGATGCGGTCACCATGAGGGGCGCCGCCGCGCTCCCCCCGGTGCGCCGCATCTCAGGGGTGCGGAGAACCACAGGGTCGTGTGGTCGTCCACAGGCTGTGGACATCGGCACGTCGCTCCTGCCCGCCGCTCTGGGGAAGGATCCGGCCGCATCCGCCGCCACCGGCTCAGAGGTCGTCCTTCGGCGTCTGGGCCAGCACCTGGTCGGCGGTCGCCGTCACCACCGCCGCGGCCGCCGAGATGTCCCTGACCTGCTCCGCGGGAAGGGCCCGCAGCACCGTCTCCAGCGCCTCCAGGTCGGCCTGGTAGGCGGCTGCCATGGCCGCCTGGGCCTTGGCGGTGCGCCCTGCCTGCTCCACCGCCTTGCCGAGTGCCCGGCCGGCGCGTTCGACGGCCCTGGCCGCCTCGATCGCCGCCTTCTCAAGATTTCTCGCCCACTCGGGCGGCTGGTCGCTCATCGATGTCCTCTGCGTGAGGGTGGTCCCGCGGGCATGAGTCGCCCACGAAGAGTGCCGAATCAGGCCCTTATTGCCCTCCCAGCGGGCTCTACACGTCGCGGGGCGCAAGCTCTCATCAATCTCTCAGAGACAGCGCGAGGGCCCCCGCGCGGTGCGGCGCGCGGGGGCCCCGGATCATGCTTCGGGCCGTGCTTCGAACAATGCTTCGGGCCATGCTCGGACCGATGCCGGAAGAGGTCAGCCGCAGTGCTCGAAGGGGCTGTCGTAGCTGGACGAGCCCGCCTTGCCGCCCCATTTCACGCATTTGTCCGCCGCGGACGCACTGACCGGCCCGGCGTAGTAGCCGTAGCTGCCCGAGTCGGTCACCCGGCTCCTGCCCTGGACCTCCAGGTAGGCGCTGGTCGCGGTGGCCGTTCCCAGGGACGTCTTCTTCATCGTGACGACGCAGTTGTTGCCGTTGCCGGAGTTGTAGAGCAGGTAGACGGTGCCCGCCGTGCCGAGGGCGGCCGAGTCGATCACCGAGTAGCCGGTGCCACACACCTGCTCCGGCGTGTACGGGTTCCCGGTCCCGCTGCCGCCGGTGACGTACTGCATGTACGTGTTCCAGTCCCAGTAAGGCCCGGGGTCGGTGTGGTCGCTCCCGGGGACCTGGTAGTGCCCCACGATGTGGGACCGGTCCTTCGGGATGCCGTACCGCGCGGCGATGGAGCGGACGAGGGCGGCCGAGGAGCGGTACATCGCGTCGGTGAACCAGGACGCGTCGTCCACGTATCCCTCGTGCTCGATGCCGATGGAGTGGTGGTTGTAGTCGGAGTTGCCCGCGTGCCAGGCCCGGTCCTTCTCCCGCACCATCTGGGTGATCGCGCCGTCGGAGGACCGTACGACGTAGTGCGCGGAGACCTGGGCGGCGGGGTTCTGGAACCAGGAGATCGTCCCGGCGTACGAGCCCTGGGTGACGTGGATGACGATGCGGTCGATCGTGTCGCTCGCCGGCCGGTCGGACACCGCGTAGTTGGCGGTGCTGGCCGCCACCCACGTCGCGCCCGGGTAGTCGACGGCCGCCGCGGCGAGCGTGCGGTTCTCCGGCTGGTCGAGGTCGCGGGCGTTCGCGAGGGCTCCTCGGTCCGGATTCACCGGGCGGGCGGCCACCGTGATCGTCTCGCCCGCAGGCGTCCGCGCGGTGAACCCGGCCGACAGCAGGTCGTAGACGGTGTCCGCGTACAGCCGGGCGACCTCGGGCGCGCTCGCCCCGCCGTAGCGCGCGACGGCGGTGTACCAGCGACCGGCGTCGGCGCGAGCGGCGGCGTCCAGGCCCAGGGCGTCGGCCCTGGCCCGCAGGACGGCCGCCGCGCCCGCCACGTTGGCCGCGTCGTCGGCCTTGAGCGAGGCGACCGGCGCTCCGGTGAGCCGCGCCGCCTCCTCCAGGGTGTGCACCGTGGGATTGCTGACCAGGTGCGCCACGCCATACCCGCCGCTCGCGCTCGGCTTGCCGCCGTGGCCGTCGAGGTGGGTCTCGGCGTAGGCGAGCGCGACGAGCAGGTCGCGGGGAACGCCGTGGGCCGCCGCCGCCCGCGTGAAGGCGGTGGCGAGCGGGCCCTCGGCGGCCGAGGCCGGCCCGGCCGGGACGAGCCCGGCCAGGCACAGCAGGAGCGTCACGACGCCGACGGCGGTCAGGGCCGTACGCCGGGACCCGCGGACGATCAGGGGTTCGGTCATGGGGGTCAGCCGCAGTGCTCGAAGGGGCTGTCGTAGCTGGACGAGCCCGCCTTGCCGCCCCACTTGACGCAGGTGTCGGCGGCCGAGGCGCGCACCGGTCCGGCGTAGTAGCCGTAGTTGCCCGAGTCGGTCACCCGGCTCCTGCCCTGGACCTCCAGGTAGGCGGTGGTCGCGGTGGCCGTGCCCAGCGACGTCTTCTTCATCGTGACGACGCAGTTGTTGCCGTTGCCGGAGTTGTAGAGCAGATAGACGGTGCCCGCCGTGCCGAGGGCGGCCGAGTCGATCACCGAGTAGCCGCTGCCGCAGACCTCCTGCGGGGTGTACGGGTTGGCCGATCCGCCGCCGCCGCAGTTGTGCGAGGTCACGGTCTGCACGGGGTAGCCGAAGGTGACCCCGTTGAACACCGCCTTCTGGATGTTGGCGGGGTAGGACGTGTCGCTGGTGCGCACCTCGTAGTGCAGGTGCGGGGCGATGTTGTTGCCCGGCTTGCTGGTGTTGCCGACCTCGCCGATCTTCTGACCCTGGCTGACCTGCGCGCCCTGGCTCACCGACATGACCCGCAGGTGGGCATAGTAGGTGAACCAGCCGCCGCCGTGGTCGATCTTGACGAGGTTGCCGAAGCCGTTGGTCGACCCCTGGTTGGCGGCGATGACCACCGTGCCGGCCGCCGCCGCCACGACCGGGTCGCCGAGGTCCGCGTCGGCCGTGCTGCCGCGGTTGAAGTCGATCTCGTACGACTGGTGGGCGCTGCTGGCGTTGGAGTTGCCGGTCCAGACCTGGCCGCAGGGGAACGGCATCTGGAAGTCCGGGCGCGGACCCGCCGCGGAGGCCGCAGGGGCGGTCGCGGCGCCGAACGCGAGGCCGAGGACCACCGCGAGGCCCGCCGTGACAAGCGATTTGAGTCTCATGACCAAAAAGAGTCGGAATCTACTGCACAAAAAACATCAAGACTCGGTACAAAGGGTGGGCGAGTCATGGCGAACCGGTCCTTCGACAGGGGGAGCAACGCGGTCATGACAGTCGATAAGCCCACGTTCAGGGTGCTCGGTCCCCTGGAGGTCCGCCTGCCGGGCGCGGCACCACGGCTCGGCGGCCCCAAACCCCGCATGCTCCTGGCCACCCTCCTCCTCCACGCCAACCACACGGTCGGCGGCGACGAGCTCGCCGAGGTGCTGTGGCCGGAGCACCGGCCGCGCTCGACCGCGGCCAACCTCCGCACGTACGCGAGCGCCCTGCGCGCGGAGCTCGGGCAGGCCCCGGCCCGCATCCGGGCTCTCGGGGCGGGGTACGCGATCGAGCTGCCGCCGCAGGAGCTCGACCTGCTGCTGTTCGACGAGCGGGTGACCGCCGCGCGGGAGTGCCGGGCGCGGGGCCGGCCGGACGAGGCGGCCGGCCTGCTGGCACGGGCGCTGGCGCTGTGGCAGGGCGTCCCGCTGTCCGACCTGCCCGGCAGCCCGCTGTGGGACCGCCGGCTCGAACGGCTCGCCCAGGCGCGGCTGCGCGCCGCGGAGGACCTGGTCGAGCTGCTCATGGCGGCCGGGCAGTACGGCGAGGCGGCCGGGGAGCTGCGGGCCCTGCTCGCCGACCATCCCTTCCGCGAGGACCTGTGGCGCAGGCTCATACTGGCCCTGCACTGGTCGGGGCGGCAGGGCGAGGCCCTGCAGGCCTTCGGCACGGTCCGCGAGCACCTCGTGACCGAACTCGGCGTCGAGCCCGGCCCCGAGCTGCGCCGGGCGCACGAGGCCGTGCTCGCCGGTGAGCCGCCCTCACGGGTCGTGCCGCGTCAGCTGCCGTCCGACCTGGTGGACTTCACCGGGCGGGCCGTAGAGGTGGCGGCGCTGACCCGGGCGCTCGCCCCCGGCGGGGTCGCCGTCGTCACCGGGCCGCCGGGCGTCGGCAAGACCGCGCTCGCGGTGCGCTGCGCGCACGCCGTCCGCGAGGCGTACCCCCACGGCCAGCTCTTCCTGTCACTGGGCGGCACCGCGCAGCCCGGCGGCACCACACGGCCCGGTGACACGGCACAGCCCGATGACGCCGTCTCGCCGGGCGGCGGCGCCTGGTCGCCGGTCGAGCCGGGAGAGCTGCTGGCCGAGGCGCTGCGCGCGCTGGGCGCGGCGGAGCCGTTGCCGCCCACGGTTCACGAGCGGGCCGCGCTCTACCGCACGCTGCTCGCCGAACGGCCGATGCTGGTCGTGCTCGACGACGCGGCGGGCGCCGCGCAGGTGCGGCCGCTGCTGCCGGGCGGCGGCAGCGCCGTCGTCGTGACCGGCAGGCGCCGCATCACCGAACTGCCCGGCGCCGCGCGGATCGACCTGGACGTCCTGCCCCAGGCGGAGGCGCTGGGGCTGCTGACGGCGATCGCCGGTGCGGAGCGGCTGGAGCGGGAGCCGGAGGAGGCCGCCGCCATCGTGCGGGCCTGTGGCCGGTTGCCGCTCGCGATCCGGGTGGCCGGGGCCCGGCTGGCCGCCCGCCCCGGCTGGTCGCCGGCCGTGCTGCGACGGCGGCTCGACGACGAGACGGTCAGGCTCGCCGAGCTGCGCGCCGGCGACCTGGAGGTGCGGGAGTCGTTCGACCGCAGCTATCGCCTGCTGCCGGACGACGCCGCGCGCACGTTCCGCGCGCTCGGCCTGCTCGGCACCCGGCCGCTGCCCGGCTGGGTGGTCGACGCCGTGCTCGACCGGCACCGCAGCGACGACGTGACCGACGTGCTGGTCGACGCGAACCTGCTGCGCCCGGTGGGGACCGACCCCCTCGGCCAGCCCCGCTACCGGCTGCCCGACCTGCTGCGCGTCGACGCCAGGGACAAGGCGGGGGAGGTGGACATGCCGGCGCTTGCCCGCGTGGTCGCGGGCTGGACGGCCGCCGCGGAACACGCGACGGCTCTGCTGCCCACCACGGTCTTCCGCCTGACCTCGCCCGCCGCCCGGCGCTGGCGGCTGCCGGAGGACGCCCTGCGCCGGGTCGCCGCCGACCCGGTCTCCTGGTTCGGCGCCGAGCACGAGACCCTGGTCGAGGCCGTGCGGCTGGCCGCGGAGGCGGGGCTGGCCGGCGCCGCCTGGGGCCTGGCGGCGGCGCTCGTGCCGTACTTCGACCTGCGCTGTCACCTCGGCCCCTGGGAGGAGACCCACCGCGTCGCCCTGGAGGCCGCCCGCGCCGCCGGAGACCGGGCGGGCGAGGCCGCCATGCTGCGGGGGCTCGGCCAGGTGGCCCTCTATCGGGACAGGTACGTCCAGGCGGCCGGCATGTTCCGCCGCTCCCGGGTGATCTTCCGTACGCTCGGGGACGTCAGGGGCGAGGCGGTCTCGGTCTGCGGGCTGGGCGCGGTCGGCCAGTTCCGGGGCGATCAGGCCGCCGCCTCCCGATACTTCCGCAGGGCCCTCGGGATGTTCGTGTCGCTGGACGACCGGTCGGGCGAGGCGTACGCGCGGCAGGCGCTCGGGCGCACCTGCCTGAGCGCGGGCGACCTGAACGGCGCCGCCGACTGGCTCGGCGACGCGCTGCGCATGGCGCGGGAGCTCGGCGACGCACACAGGGAGGGCTGCGTGTCGCTGCAGATCGGCCGCCTGCACGACCTCGCGGGGGAGACCGGGCGGGCGATGCGCGCCCAGGGCCGGGCGCTGACGATATTCGAGGGCTTCGGCGACCGCCACTGCGCGGCGTACGCGATGCAGGGCCTGGGCGGACTCCAGGCGGCCAGGGGCGACTGGCGGCACGGCTCGGCCCGGCTGGAGAGCTCACTGGCGATCTTTCGGCAGCTCGGCGACCGGAGCGGGGAGGCGGCCACCCGGCGGCTGCTCGGCGAGCTGCACCGCTCGTCCGGGCGTCGCGCGCTCGCCCGGGGCTACCTCCACGCGGTCACGTCCCGGCGGGTGGTGGACGACACGGCGATTTCTCATGATTAGACCGTCACGGCCGGGGCATCAGAGGCGTCGTGGGTGGTGGATGGCTCCCCCGGTGGCCGGTGATCCGGCAGCTCAAGGGAGAGGACGGCAGAGGGCAGGCGGCGCGCTCGGCGCGTACGGACGCCCTGCGGCCCCGGGTCGAGGGGGCCGAGACGGTCGCGCGTTCCGTCTGTCCCTACTGCGCCGTGGGCTGCGGCCAGCTCGTCTACGTCAAGGACGGCGAGGTCACCCAGATCGAGGGCGACCCCGACTCGCCGATCTCCCGTGGACGGCTCTGCCCGAAGGGATCGGCCAGCAAGCAGCTCGTCACCCACCCCGGCCGCCAGACGAAGGTCCTCTACCGCAGGCCGTACGGCACCGAGTGGGAGCCGCTCGACCTCGAGACCGCGATGGACATGATCGCCGACCGCGTGGTGCGGACCCGGCGCGAGACCTGGCAGCAGACGCACGAGGGGCAGGAGGTCAGGAGGACTCTGGGCATCGCCGGCCTGGGCGGGGCGACGCTCGACAACGAAGAGAACTACCTGATGAAGAAGCTCTACACCGCCCTCGGCGCGATCCAGGTCGAGAACCAGGCGCGCATATGACACTCCTCCACCGTCCCCGGTCTGGGGACCAGCTTCGGGCGTGGCGGCGCGACCCAGTATCAGCAGGACCTGGCCAACGCTGACTGCATCGTCATCCAGGGCTCCAACATGGCCGAGTGCCATCCGGTGGGCTACCAGTGGGTGATGGAGGCGCGTGCGCGCGGCGCGAAGGTCTTCCACATCGACCCGCGCTTCAGCCGCACGAGTGCGACCGTGGATAGGTATCTCGCGATCCGCGCCGGCACCGACATCGTGCTGCTCGGCGCGCTGATCAACTACGTGCTGTCGAACGGGCTCGACTTCCGCGAGTACGTCCTCGCGTACACGAACGCCGCGACCCTGGTGAACAAGGACTTCCGCGACACCGAGGACCTCGACGGCCTGTTCTCCGGCTACGACGAGGAGACCGGCAGGTATGACCCGTCGAGCTGGGCGTACGAGGGCGACGTGCCCGAGGAGGAGGAGCCGGTCGAGGGCGGCGGGCACCACGCGGAGGCGGCGGGGTCCGACTCCTACGGCGCGCGCGGCGCGGGCGCCGGCGCGACGCCGCCCGCCGACCCGACGCTGACGAACCCGCGGTGCGTCTACCGGATACTCAAGCGCCACTACTCGCGCTACACGCCCGAGATGGTCGAGGAGCTGTGCGGCATCCCGCCGGAGCGGTTCCACGAGCTGGCCGAGGCGATCACGGCCAACTCGGGCCGGGAGCGGACCACGGCGTGGGTGTACTCGGTGGGCTGGACGCAGCACTCGGTCGGCGTGCAGTACATCAGGGCCGCCTCGATCCTGCAGCTGTTGCTGGGCAACATGGGCAGGCCGGGCGGCGGGATCATGGCGCTGCGCGGGCACGCGAGCATCCAGGGCTCCACCGACATCCCGACGCTGTTCAACCTGCTGCCGGGATACATCGCGATGCCGCACGCCCACCGGCACGACGGCCTCGACCACTATCTGGAGCGGGAGGGCGCCGACACCGGCTGGTGGGGCAACCGGCGGGCGTACGTCGTCAGCCTGCTCAAGGCGTGGTGGGGCGACGCGGCGACGGAGGACAACGACTACCGCTTCGACTACCTGCCGCGCCTGACCGGCGACCACGGCCACTACGCGACCGTGATGGGCCAGATCGACGGGACGGTCAAGGGCTACTTCGTCGTGGGCGAGAACCCGGCGGTCGGCTCGGCCAACGGCAAGGCGCAGCGGCTCGGCCTGGCGAACCTCGACTGGCTGGTGGTCCGCGACCTCATGCTGGTCGAGACCGCGACGTTCTGGAAGGACGCGCCGGAGATCGAGACGGGCGAGCTGCGGACCGAGGCCATCGGCACCGAGGTCTTCTTCATGCCGGCCGCGAGCCACGTGGAGAAGGAGGGCACCTTCACCAACACCCAGCGGCTGCTGCAGTGGCGGGAGAAGGCGCTCGACCCGCCGCACGACTGCCGCAGCGACCTGTGGTTCTTCTACCACCTCGGCAAGCGGATCAGGCGGCGGCTCGGCGACGACGAGATCGACCGGCCGGTGAAGGAGCTGACCTGGGACTACCCGGAGATCGGCGAGCAGCGCGATCCCGACGCAGAGGCCGTCCTGCGCGAGATCAACGGCACCGGCCCGGGCGGCCGCCTGCTGGCGTCGCTGCGCGAGCTGAAGCCCGACGGGTCGACGAGCTGCGGCTGCTGGATCTACTGCGGCGTGTACGCCGACGGGGTCAACATGGCGGCCCGGCGCAAGCCGCACACCGAGCAGGGTCCTGTCGCGCTCGAATGGGGCTGGGCCTGGCCGGCGAACCGGCGCATCCTCTACAACCGCGCCTCCGCCGACCCGCAGGGCCGCCCGTGGAGCGAACGGAAGAAGTACGTCTACTGGGACGCGGGCAAGGGCCGGTGGGTCGGCCCCGACGTGCCGGACTTCGAGGAGGACAAGGCGCCGGACTACGTGCCGCCCGAGGGGGCCAAGGCGCAGGACGCGCTGGCCGGCACCGACCCGTTCATCATGCAGTCGGACGGCAGGGGCTGGCTGTACGTCCCGTCAGGACTGTCCGACGGGCCGCTGCCCGCCCACTACGAGCCGCACGAGTCGCCGGTGCGCAACGCGCTGTACGCACAGCAGGCCAACCCGGCCCGCCGGACCATCGACCGCCCGGAGAACCCGTACAACCCGGCGCTGTCGCCCCGGTTCCCGTACGTCTACACGACGAGCAGGCTCACCGAGCACCACACGACGGGCGCCATGAGCAGACCCCTGCCCTACCTCGCCGAGCTCCAGCCGGAGGCGTTCTGTGAGGTGTCCCCGCGGATGGCGGAGGAGCTCGGGCTGGAGAACGGGGGCTGGGCGACGATCGTCACCGCGCGGACCGCGATCGAGCTGCGCGTGCTCGTGACCGGCCGGGTGCGCCCGCTGCGGCTGAACGGCCGGACCGTCCACCAGGTGATCATGCCGTACCACTGGGGCTACAGCAGCGGCGGGGTGATCACCGGAGACGTCGTGAACGACCTGCCGCCGATCGTGCTCGACCCGAACGTCTACATCCAGGAGAGCAAGGCCGGCACCTGCGACGTCCTGCCGGGGCGCCGGCCGAGGGGCACGGCCCTGCTCGACCTGATCGAGAGGTATCGCCATGGCTGAGCAGATGGGGTTCTTCACCGACACGTCCGTCTGCATCGGCTGCAAAGCCTGCGAGGTGGCCTGCAAGGAGTGGAACCAGGTGCCCGACGACGGGTTCGTGTTCCGGGCCACCTCCTACGACAACACCGGCGCGCTCGGCGCGAGCACCTGGCGCCACGTGGCGTTCGTCGAGCAGGACGGCCGGTGGCTGATGTCGTCGGACGTGTGCAAGCACTGCACCCACGCCGCCTGCCTCGACGTCTGCCCCACCGGGGCGCTGTTCCGCACCGAGTTCGACACCGTCGTCGTCCAGGCCGACGTCTGCAACGGCTGCGGCTACTGCGTCCCCGCCTGCCCGTACGGCGTGATCGACCGCAGGGAGGACGACGGCCGGGCGTGGAAGTGCACGCTCTGCTACGACCGGCTGCGCGGCGGCATGGAGCCGGCCTGCGCGAAGGCGTGCCCGACCGAGTCCATCCAGTTCGGGCCGCTCGACGAGCTGCGGCAGCGGGCCGCGGAACGGGTCGAGCGGCTGCACGCCGACGGCAGGACCGAGGCCCGGCTGTACGGCGCGAACCCGGACGACGGGGTGGGCGGCACGGGCGCGTTCTTCCTCCTGCTCGACGAGCCGGAGACGTACGGCCTGCCCCCGGATCCCGTGGTGACCACCCGCGACCTGCCCGCGATGTGGCGCTGGGCGGGCGGCGCGGCGCTCGCCCTGGCCGCCGGTGTGGCCGCCTGTTTCCTCGGAAAGAGGAGCTGACGGGGGTGGCGGAGGACCGCGACGAGCCGGGGCCGGTACGCGCCGCCCGGTCAGTGGGATGGGCGAGTGTGATGGCGACACCGTGTGTGGGGAGGCACTGATGCCGAGGCGCCGGGACGAGATGGTGCCGGACGCCGAGTTCCGGTCCTACTACGGCCAGCCGGTCATCAAGCAGCCCATCTGGCACGAACCCCACATGCCGACGTACCTCTATCTGGGCGGGCTGTCCGGCGCGGCGGGCGCGATGGCGGCGGCCGCCCGCCTCACCGGGCGGGATCGGCTGGAACTGGCAGCCCGGATGACCGCCTTCGCCGGGGCGAGCGCCGGTGCGGCCTTCCTCGTGGCCGAGCTGGGCCGGCCGATGCGCTTCCTCAACATGCTGCGGGTGTTCAAGCTCACCTCGCCGATGAGCGTCGGCTCCTGGACGCTGGCCGCCCACAGCGGGCTGACCGGCGTCGCGGCGGGCTCCGCGGTGACCGGCCTGCTGCCCCTCGCGGGCGATGCCGCGTCGGTCGCGAGCGGCCTGAGCGGCGTGGCGATGGCCACCTACACGGCCGTCCTGCTGGCCGACACCGCCGTCCCCGCCTGGCACGAGGGGATGCGCGAGCTGCCGTTCCTGTTCTCCGGGAGCGCCCTCGCCTCGGCGGGCGCGGCCGTCATGCTGACCACGCCACGGGCGCAGGCCGGGCCCGCCCGCGCCGCCGCGGCGGCGGGCGCCGTGGCCGAGGTCGTCGCCGGCGGGCTGATGGAGCGTCGCCTCGGTCTCGTCGGCGAGCCGTACCGCACGGGCAGGGCGGGCAGGCTCATGCGGGCCTCCCGCGTGCTCACCCTCGGCGGCGGCCTGATCGCCACGGTCGCCGGTCGCAGCCGGGCCCTCACCGCGCTGTCCGGGCTCGCGATCACGGCGGGAGCCCTGTGCACCCGTTTCGGCGTGCTTGAGGCGGGCCGGGCCTCGGCCAAGGACCCGAAGTACACCGTCGTGCCGCAGCGCGACCGCCTCGACGCCGGCCGCCCCGCCTCCGTCCCCGGCCGCTAGGTCGGGAAAAGGGGTGGAAGGGGTGATGATCAGACTGGTAGCTTGCAGTCGACCGTGACACCGGCCGAGGAGGTGAGACCCGTGAACGCAGTATCGACGTGGGTGCTCCCCCTTCCCATCACGGCCGGGCGATCGACGTAGGTGTCGCCCGGGAGCGCCTCGACACCAAGGCACTCCCGAAAGGCAACACCTGTGCACTCTCTGCGGTTCACTGCCGAGTCGTCGTCCAACGGCATGGTCGAACGCGACTTCACCGTGGGCGACGTCCCCGGCGTTCTCTGGTCGCCGGCTCCCGGCGCCGATCGTGCGCCCCTGGTCCTGATGGGCCACGGCGGCGGAAACCACAAGAAGCATCCGGCGATGGCGGGCCGCGCCCGCCTTCTCGTGACCGGCTGCGGCTTCCACGTCGCCGTCATCGACGCGCCCGGTCACGGCGACCGGCCGCGCACCGCGCACGACGAGCAGGAGATCGCCGAGCTGTACCGGGCGAGGGCGGCGGGCGAACCGGAAGGACCGATCGTCGTCCGCTACAACGCCCACCTGGCGGAGCTCGCCGTGCCCGAGTGGCAGGCGACCCTGGACGCGCTCCAGGAACTTCCGGAGATCGGCGCCGACGGGCCGGTCGGCTACTTCGGCATCAACATGGGCACCGCGATCGGAATACCGCTCGTGGCGATCGAACCCAGGATCACGGCCGCGGTCTTCGGCCAGCACTGGCCCGACGTCCTGGCCGAGAAGGCGAAGCAGATCACCATTCCGATCGAGTTCGACATGCAGTGGGGCGACGAGCACATCCCGCGCGAAGCCGGTCTCGCGCTGTTCGACGCCTTCGCCTCGAAGGAGAAGACGTTGCACGCCAACGCGGGCAGGCACAAGGAGCTGCCCAGGTTCGAGGCCGACAGCGCGGTGCGGTTCTTCGCCCGGCACCTCGGCCGAGCGGTCACCCCGCCGTCCTGACGTGCGCGGTCGCGGCGTCCGGCTCGCCGGCCGGGCGCCGCGGCAGCGGGTGCTCAGCGCGTCTTGGGGAAAGCGGCGCGGGGTCCGGATCCGCTGAGGATGAAGGCGACCGCGATCAGGGGCAGGACGCTTATGGCCTGCATCACGGCGTACCACGCCGGGCAGATACCGGGGATCAGGTCGACGCCGATGATCGCGATCGGCATGGTGACGCTGATGGTGCGCATACGCTCGAAGCTGCGCCGCGATCCCTGCGAAGCACGCACGATCATCCGGCGGAGCACCGAGGCGATGGCGAGCAGTATGACGGCCCGGGCCCACATGAACGTGGTTCCCGGGTGATCGACGATCGACAGCACGGCAACCGTCGCGAGTGTGATGCCGCAGATCATGCCGGAGAGCGTGACGCACTTCTTCGCCAGGTCGAAGGCCTCTCGGGTGCGGCCGTCGTCGAGGTGTGCCGTGGCGCCGGTGATGGTGGTCATGTCATTTCTCCTTCTCGTCGTGGTCTCGACGCTAGGGAGCGGACGGGCGGCGCGGTATGCGTCTGGACGCACGCGGGGGTGGGGCCAGACCCACTCCGGGGGCGATCGGCTGGGCGCCGGGCTCTGTGCGGTACACAGTGGAGACATCACGCCGTACCGGCCCGGACCGGCGCATCGCCGAACACCTCGGAAACCGGGGTCGTGGAGTACGAAGGAAGGCTCATGCGACAGCTGGTGTCGTGGGTGGCGAGTGCCGCCGTGGGGTTCGTACGAGCGTGTGTCGTGATGGTCGTCAGCATGCTGGTCCCGGCCGTGTGGGCCGCCGCCGTGGGGCTGTGGATCTGGTGGTGGGGCGGCAACCCGTGGCCGGCGATAGCGCCGTTCATATGGGCGTGCATCGGCACGCTCGCCCTGTCCCGCCCGATCTGCCGGATGGTCCGCTCTGTCGTCGCCAGATGGACGGGCACCGTCATTCCCCCCGGATATCGGAAGGCCGCGCCGGTGGTGCGTATGTCGACCGGCTACTGGTGGAACGGATTCTCCTACGAGCGCACCAGCCGGGACGCTCGCCGGGACCAGAGGATGCGGCTCTGGTGGAGCGATCCCGCCACCTGGCGCGACCTGCGCTTCGCGGTGATCGCACCCGTCACCATGGGGGTGATCGCGGCCGTTCCGCCGGCCGGAGTCGTGGCGGCGGTCGTCGGGTTCGGCCACCCGGCGGCCTCCATGCGTCTGATCGGGGTGCTCGGCGTGGCCGTGGCGATCGGCGCCGCCCCGTACGCCTGGCGGGCGGTCGGGCCGGTGGCCGTCCGTTTCCTGGGGCCGTCGCCCGCGATGGCGCTGGCTGACCGGGTGGCCGAGCTGACGGCCCAGCGCGCGGACACGACGGTCGCGCAGGCCGCCGAGATCCGCCGCATCGAACGGGACCTGCATGACGGAGCGCAGGCGCGCCTGGTCGCGCTCGGCATGTCGTTGGCGACCGTGGAGAGGCTGATGCAGACCGACCCCGACCGGGCCAAGGCGCTGCTGCGGGAGGCGCGAGCCGGGGCCGCCACTTCCCTGACCGAGCTCCGCGACCTGGTGAGGGGCATCAGCCCGCCGGTGCTGACCGAGCGAGGGCTCGTCGACGCCGTTCGCGCCCTCGCCCTGGACAGTGCCCTCGAAGCCGCCGTCAGCGCCGACCTCCGGCTGCGCCTGGACCCGCCGATCGAGTCCGCACTGTATTTCGGAGTCGCCGAGCTGCTCACCAACGCGGCCAAGCACGCCCGTGCGACCCGGGCATGGATTTCCATCGCCGGCCACGGCACCGACGTCGTCGTCGAGGTCGAGGACGACGGCGAGGGCGGGGCCGGCGTACGAGCCGGCGGTGGGATCGACGGGCTGCGCCGCCGCCTCGCGGTCTTCGACGGCACCCTGGAGATCACCAGTCCGGCAGGCGGTCCGACCCGCGTGAGAATGGTTGTGCCATGCGAATCGTCGTAGCCGAAGACCTCTACCTCCTGCGTGACGGGATGGTCCGCCTCCTGGAGGCGTACGGACACCAGGTGGTGGCGACGGCGACCACCGGGCCCGAGACGCTCGACGCGCTGCTGACACAGCGGCCGGACGTCGCGGTCGTCGACGTCCGCATGCCGCCGACCCAGTCGGACGAGGGCCTGCGGGCGGCTCTCGACGCCCGCCGCCGGCTGCCCGGACTGCCGATCCTGATCCTTTCCCAGCACGTCGAACAGCTGTACGCCCGTGAGCTCCTCGCCGGCGGCACCGGCGGCATCGGCTATTTCCTCAAAGAGAGCGTGTTCGACGCCGATCAGTTCATCGACGCTCTGGAGCGGGTGGCCGGTGGCGGGACGGCCATGGACCCGGCCGTCATCGCCAAACTGCTGTCCAGCGGGTCGTCGAACCGGCGACTCGAACGGCTCACGGAACGCGAACACGAGGTGCTCGGCCTCATGGCCGAAGGGCTGTCCAATCAGGCCGTCGGCCAGCGGCTCTTCCTCAGTGAGAGCGCCATCAGCAAATACACGACCTCCATCTTCGGCAAGCTCGGCATCACCGACGACGGCAACAGCAACCGCCGGGTCCTCGCCGTCCTCACCTACCTGAACAAACCCTGACGTGCTCGTTCAGGTCGGCCTGCTCGCCACTGCCGGGCGGGCGTAGCCGGGTCCTCACCGCGCTGTCCGGGCTCGCGCAAGGGGTGTGGTCGCGTCCGAAACGTGCCAGTGCCCGCTGCCACCTCACTGCTTCGCTGGGTGCCCGCCCTCCACCCGCACCTGGCCGAACGGACCCCATGCCGACCACCACGCTCGCCCGGCCCCGCTCGCCCCTCATCGGCTGGCTCGCCGTCACCTCGCTCATGCTGGGCATCTTCGCCATCGTCACCAGCGAAATCCTGCCCATCGGCCTGCTGACCGCCATAGGCGCAGACTTCGGCATCTCCGACGGCACCACAGGGCTGACCATGACCCTGCCCGGCATCGTCGCCGCGGTCGCCGCGCCCACCGTCACACTCACCACCGCGCGCCTGGACCGCCGTGTGATGCTGTGCATCCTTATGGCGGTGCTCGCCGTAGCCGACGTGCTGGCCGCGGTGGCGACCTCCTACTGGATCATGCTGATCTCCAGGGCGCTCGTCGGCCTCACGATCGGCGGCTTCTGGTCCATCGGGGCCGGACTGGCCGCCCGCCTGATGCCGCCGCACGCCGTCGGCACCGCCACCGCTGTGATCTTCTCGGCCGTGCCGCTGGGCTCCGTGCTCGGCGTACCGGCCGGCACCTTCATCGGCGACCTCGCCGGGTGGCGGACCGCCTTCTTGGTCCTGGCCGTGCCGGCACTCCTGGTTCTGGCGGCCCTGATACTCCTGCTGCCGCCGCTGCCCGCCCATCAGGTCACCAGCCCTCGCGTCCTGCTCGACCTGCTGCGCACCCGGGGCGCCGCCATCGCCCTGCCGGCCACTTTCCTCATCGTCTTGGCCCATTTCGGCACCTACACCTACGTCACGCCCTTCCTCCAGGACGTCGCCGGCCTGCCTCCCGCAGCGATCAGCGCCATCCTGCTGGCGTACGGCGTCGCCGGAATCGTCGGCAACTTCCTGGCCGGCAAGGGCACTGTGACACGGCCGCGAACCGCCTTCGTGACCTGCGGCTTCCTGATCGCGCTCACCACCCTGCTGCTGCCCTCGGTCGGCGGCACAACCATCGGCGCCGTGATGTCACTCGTGGTCTGGGGCTTGGCCTACGGAGGCGTACCCGTCTGTTCGCAGGCATCGTTCATCGCCGCCGCCCCTCACACGCCCGAAGCCGCGACGGTCGTTTTCACCTCCTCCTTCCAGGCGACCTTCGCCCTCGGCGCGTTCCTCGGCGGACGCGTCGTGGACGCCTTCTCGGTCTCCACCGTGATGATCTGCGGCGGGCTGACCGCTCTCCTCATGGCGGTCTCCCTATGGTCGCTCGGGAAACCTCGCTGACTCCGTACGGTCACTTGTGACGCGTTACGGAGCCGCGATCCTCGTCACCGCGATCAGCGAATGGCTGTGAGCGCCGGGGGCGGGCGTTGCGGAGGCGGATGCCGCTCCAGCCCAGAGAGCTCGCGGTCACCGCGTCCCAGAACGGCCAGAGGTCGTCCAGCAGCCTGAGCTGGATGCCGGCTTCCTCGTGCAGTCGCAGCAGGTCGCCGACGGGCTCGGGCGGCCCGAGGGGTTCGACGGGCTCGGTCGCGACCACCGCGTTGGGCACCGGCTCTCCGAACGGGACGAACTTCTCCGCCGGGAAGCGGTAGGCGTACAGGCGGACGGTCAGGAACGCCTCCAGCCAGCCGTACTCGATGGCGTGGACCCGCTCTCCGCAGCCCGGCCCGATGATCCGGTCGCGATCGGCGTCCGTGGAGTCCGGCGTCGTCCACGCCATGGCCCGCGGGCACTGACGAGGGAACCAGTAGTCGGCGCAGCGCTCGGCCGTCACCGCCCAGACGTACGCCTCCGGCTGCCGCGCGGTGGCCGCCACATGCAGGATGAATCGGGCGATATTGGGGTCTTCGGAGAAATGCAGCACCTCGCCGGGCTCAGGTCGCATGTCCCGGGTCTACCACCTCGTCGCGACCGCGGCCGATATCGAGGTCTCAGGCGAGCCGGATCGCGGCGGCCTCGGCCGGGACGAGTTCGCCGACGATCGGCGCGCCGGGGACCTCACCGGCGACCAGCAGGCCGCCCGAGGTCTGGGCGTCGGCCAGCAGGAGCAGGTCCTCCTCCGCGTACCGGCCCGGGGCGAGGTGGGGGCGCACCCAATCCAGGTTGCGGCGGGTGCCGCCGCTGACGTAGCCGTCGCGCACCGCCTGCCGCGCCCCCTCCACGTAGGGCACGGACGCCACGTCGACCACCGCCGTGACGCCGCTCGCCCTGACCAGCTTGTACAGGTGGCCGAGCAGGCCGAATCCGGTCACATCGGTCGCGCACACCGCCCCGGCCGCCAGCGCCGCCCGCGAGGCGTCCCGGTTGAGCGTCGTCATGACCTCGATCGCCTGTGGGAACACCTCGCCGGTCGCCTTGTGCCTCGTGTTGAGCACGCCCACGCCGAGCGGTTTGGTGAGGGAGATCGGCATTCCCGCCCGGCCCGCGTCGATGCGCAGCAGCCGGTCCGGGTCGGCCAGGCCGGTGACCGCCATGCCGTACTTCGGCTCGGGATCGTCCACGCTGTGACCGCCCGCGACGTGGCAGCCCGCCGCCCGCGCCGCGTCAAGGCCCCCGCGCAGCACCTCCCTGGCGAGGTCCATGGACAGCGTCTCCCTGGGCCAGCCCAGCAGGTTCACCGCCACGACCGGCTCGCCGCCCACCGCGTACACGTCGGACAGCGCATTGGTGGCCGCGATCCGCCCCCAGTCGTACGGGTCGTCCACGACAGGGGTGAAGAAGTCCGCGGTGGCGACGACCGCCCGGCCGCCCTCGATCCTGACCACGGCCGCGTCGTCGCCGTCGTCGAGCCCGATGATCAGCTCGTTCGCGTACGCCGACGTGTTCGGGGCCACGAGTCCGGCCACGATGCTCTCCAGCTCACCCGGGGGAATCTTGCAGGCGCAGCCGCCCCCGTGCGCCTGCTGGGTCAGCCGGATTCCGGCCCGCTCCGCCGCCTTGGTCATACCGCCCTCGTTTCGAGTCCTTCGTCCGCCACGCAGCCACCATGGGGGCGCCGCCGCCTTCCCTACCCCGTTCCGGCTAGGTTTCTCCCTGGAGGTGTGTGGGCGCCTGGTGGCCCCCGCGGTCTTCAAAACCGACGAGGCCGAGGTCCTCGGCCTGGCGGGTTCGATTCCCGTCCGCCTCCGCTCACCCCCGCCTTGGCAGGTCAGCCTCCGGTCCCGTCGACAGTCCGCGTTCGACCAGCTCAATCCGGGTGAGCGGTCATGGCAGTGGCAGATCTGCCGCAAGGTTCGTGGTAGATCTGCCGGACAGGAGAGGCGCTTCCTGCCAGAGGCCGAATTCTCATTCCTTCCGCAGGCTCTGTTGACCCGACCATGTGCGAAAATCGCACCATGGGGATCGGCGGAGAGTGGGCGGACATGGGCGACCGCGTCCGCGAATGCAGGCTTGCGGCCGACCTGTCGCAGGACCAACTGGCCGCGGCGGTCGGTCTCGACCGTACGATGATCGCTAAGATCGAGGCAGGTGTCCGACGGATCGACGCGTTGGAACTGGTCAGATTGTCCGAAGCGCTCCGCGTGCCCCTGGATTTCCTCCTCAGGCCGGCTCAGCCGATCATCTCCCGGCGGGCCGAGCTGACCGACGACACCATTGCCGATGTGACTCGCCAGTCCTATCGGCTGGAGCTGGCATTGTCCGCCTGGCTGGCCGACGTGCGGCAGCTCGCGGGGCTCGGGGACCTGGTCACACCTCCCGTGCGCCGCTACCCGGGGACTGTGGACGACATGCAGAGTGCGAGATCGGCGGCCAGATGGGTGCGGGACAGCCTCGACCTGAGCGCGCGACCGGTTGATTCGCTCATGACGCTCTGCGAGCGTATGGGGCAACTCGTCGCCGTGGTCGCGACTCGCGGGGACGGCGCGTCGCTCGTGGACGGCGACGTGGCGGTGGCCGTCGTCAGCAGTCAGGGCGATCCAGGGCGTCGCCGGGCGACCGCGGCCCACGAACTGGGCCACCTGATCGTAGGTGACGAGTATTCGGCCGACCTGGGTGTCCACACATCCCGGGCGGAGCGAGAGCAGGTCATCGACGCCTTCGCGGCTGAGCTCCTCCTGCCTGCGGGGGTCGTGAAGGAGCGCGCCGGGAAGTCCGCCGCTCCCATCCGAGACGTTCTCCTGATGCTCGCCGCCACCTATCGGACCTCGTGGTCCCTGACCGTGCGGCAGGCGCTCGAGGCCGGGGCGGTGGACAGAGAGGCGGCGAAGGAGCTACGACGGCGGAACCCTACTCGAGCAGAGCTGATGGAGGCGGTGGGCTGGACCCCCCAACCGGACCTGGAGTCCGTTCGGGTGCCTCCGAGCTACGCGCACGCCGTTTTCCGGGCCCTGAAGAAGAACTTGATAACGACATCCCGGGCGATCGAGCTGATGCGCGGTCAGGTCGAGGAGGGCGATCTCCCCGCGAGGGACGACTGGGACATCGAGCCGTGACGTCATCCGCCGACCAGGTGCTCATCTTCGATGCCACAAGCCTCAGTCACTTCTCTCGGGCTGAACGGCTGGACGTTTTGCGCGACCTTCTCGCCGGACGCCCATGCCTCACTACCCGTGTGGTTCACGAGGAGCTTCGTGTCGACATTGGAACGTTCCCGGCATTGCGGCAGGCATTGGACGCCGAATGGTTGGGGATGGCGGAACTGTCCACACTGCAGGAACTCGAATGCTTCGCGCGGTGGGTTCGGCGTGTCGGCTCGTCCGGCCGTGATCTGGGTGAGGCAAGCGTATTTTGCGCAGCTGAACTGCTCGGCGGGATCGCCATCACCGACGATCGCGATGCCACTGCAGTGGGCAGGGCCTATGGCCTGGAGGTGCACGGGACAATCTGGCTTCTCGGCACCGCCTGCCGGGAGGGCAAGCTCACACAAGTGGGTGCGGAGAACCTTGTGGACGCCCTCCGCGCGACAGGCATGCGCTTACCCTGCTCAGGATCGACGTTTCTCTCCTAGGCCCGTCGCCATCGACTCTGCTGACGACGGCGACTCGGCATAGGACGAGCGGGAAGAACCGCTCCTGGCCGTGTAGGCGGCGATCGCGACCAGGAGGGCCGCGACGATCTGGAGGATCAGATGGTCCTTCGCGACGGCGCCGATGACGAACCGCGGATCCACGCGGTTCACGAGACCGTGGTCGGCGACGCCCTGCAGAACTCCCGCGATGAGGGAGAGCCGGGCGGCGGCGAGGAACTCCGGCCGCCCGCGGGCCGGGCGGACGCCGAGCAGCAGCATGACGAGCACAGTGGGCAGGTAGACGGTGCGTACGGCACTGCCGAGGTCGAGCACCACGAGCACGGTCGCGGCGGCGCCGAGGACGAACGCGACGAGGGCTCGGGCGTCGTGTCGCTGCTCGATGCCGCGGACGACGAACAGGCAGAGGCAGGCGACCGCCACCACCGTCGCTCCCCACCACTGAAGCGTCTTCCCCGGGTCGTCGGTGATGCGTTCAGGAGAGGCAAGGCGGGCCGCGATCACCGCCACCGCGATCAGGCCGGCGGTACGCTCCCCCAGCCATGACCACCGCGTCGTGCCGGGTGGTGCGCCCTCCAGCATGACGACCGCGAAGATGAGCAGGGTCCCGGTCGCTGCGATCCACACGCTCCAGCCGCTGCTGTACTCCTCCGCGTAGAACGCGAGCAACCCCAGCATGACCGCGCTCAGACCGGCGGCGAAGCCGAGGGTGATCTCCCGAGCCCGTCCCTCAGGGGGAAGCAGTCCCGCCCCGAGGGCGGCGGCCACCAGCAGCCACTGCCAGATCGCGGCGGCCGGGGTCAACCATGAGAGCGCCGCGCTCGCCAGCAGGAAGGCCGCCAGAAGGGCGGGGACCCGGAGACTCGGGGCTCGGTCGCGTGACCGGACCGCTCGGAGGACGCGGTTCCGGATCCCCGCCGCACCCTCGGACGGGTCCGGCGATTCCGCCGTCACCGTCTCGGAGATGGATGACGCCTGCTGTCCTACCGGGGAAGGTGTGGTCGGAGGCGTTAGGTGAGTGTGCGTCCTCGCCGCCGCGCTTGGCGCGCCGGTGCCGGGGTCGGCGGCTGTCCCGCCGGTGGCGAGGGCCTCGGCGGCAGCCGTGGACACGGTGCGGCTGTCGTCGTCGGCGAGCTCCTGCAGTGCCAGCCGTGCCGCCAGGGCGAGACCCTCGTGCCGGCTCCTCAGCAGGCGCCGCAGCTCCTCGACCGCCCCGGCACGGACCCTGGGAAGGGAGTTCTCGATCACCGCCTGGAGCTCCGCCGGCAGGGGCGAGGGCACGGTGACGGGGCGGGCGCGCCGCGCGACGTAGAGATCGCCCTGCAGGTCGAACGCCCACTTGCCCGGGGTCTGGCCCGGTGTCGTCTGCCGGACCTGGTCGTAGACGTAGTCGTACAGCTCGTCGATGCCGACGTAGCCGTCCTGGTCGCGGTCGGCGTCCCCGGACTCCAGCCCTTCCACGAGGGCGCGGGTGAACACCGACGGCGCCTGCTCCTGGGCGTCGGCGAGCTCGGTGCCGTCGAAGGCGTACTCCATCGCGTTCGACGCGGTGATCACCACTCGGCCGTGCCCGCCGAACTGCTCCTCCACGTGCACGCCCATGCCGGCGCGTGGCAGCGCCCCGCGTGCCCACGCTCCCGCGTAACAGCAGTCGAGCAACAGGATCATGCGCCTGGACCGGCTGCGGCTCATCCTGCGGCTGACGAACTCGGCCGAGACCGCGGTCGCCCCCAAGCGGTTCAGCTTGGTGGTGGGCGTGGCGAAGTACAGCTCTCCGTTGTCGTCCTTCACGCCGTGGCAGGAGAAGTGCAGCAGCAGCACGTCGTCCGGGGCACGGTCGGTGAAGAACTCTTCGACCATCTCGCTGACCACGTGCGTGGGCTCGTTGAGCAGCGTCCGCACGTGGAAGCCGCCGATCGCCGGATCGCCGAGCACGCGGGCCAGCGCCTCCGCGTCGCGTGCGGGAGCGCGCAGCCGGCGTAGCCCCGGATCGCGGTACTCGTCGCCGGCCACGATGAGAGCGCTCCGCGTCCGGGCGGGGGCGTGAACGGTTTCGTGCCGCCGCACCCAGAGATCGGTCAGCCGGCGTTGCTCGCCGGACGGCACACCGGTCAGCTCGATCGCGTCGCCGTCGATCGTGAGCTTCGCGGACCGGCGCTGGTCACGGGTCAGCCAGGCGGTCACCGCGCCCACGACCGCGGCGAGCAGTTCCGTGCCCGCGAGGGAGACCACCAGGCCGCCGAGGGAGAACGACAGCACCGCCCTGGCGCCGGGCGGTGGCGGCGCCCCCCGCTCGGCCTGCGCCGTCACCACGTCGATCTCCAGCAACTCCGTACGGAGCCGGGCCGTCAGGTCCTCCAGTTCGTGGGGGTCGGCGTTCTCCTCTGCGATCTGGATGGTCAGCCGGGTCGTCTCAGCGGCCATTGCGGCTCCCTCGCACGTACGGCCGGTCCCTGCCGATGCAGTGTCGGCCGGGCAGCCCAGGGGAGGAAACAGCGCGGTCCACTCAGCGGACCGGTGTCAGGTGCGGCCGAGATTGCGCGTGATCTCCCTCGACGCCCGCAGCACGAGTTCGGTGAGCCCCGCCGGCACCGCCGGCCGCACCGCGAGCGCGCTGACCGACGCGACGATCTCGCCGTCCGGGCGCCGGACCGGTACGGCCACGCAGCAGACCCCGGGAAGGACCTCCTGATGATCGGCGGCGACCGAACCCGACCGGCGGAAGACCGCCTGGGCCCGCCGCCATTCGGCGAGCGTGAACCCCGGCGGCACGGCGTCGCCGTCCGGTCTCTGCATCAGCAGCACCCGGCCCGCGGCGGTCGCCTCGGCCAGCTCGGAACCCGGCAGGACCGGCGGCACCTCCCTGATCTCTCCCCGAGTCGCCGTGATCACCCTGACCCGGTCCTCTTCCAGCACGGTGAGGAACGTGACGGTCGTGGTCAGCGCGGACAGCAGGCGTACGGGTTCGCGGGCGGCGGCCTGCAGCCGCGGGTCGGGCTGCCAGGCGCCGCCCAGACGGGCGAGCCGCCGTCCCACGAAGTAGCGCTGTCCGTGCCGTTGCACCGCGCCGAGGTTCGCGAGCTGCCGGAGCAGGCGATAGGTGGTCGCCTTCGGCATGCCGGCGTCGCGGGCGAGCTCGGACAGACCGGCTCCGTCCTCGGCCGCCGCCAGGACGTCGAGCAGGTGGAACGCCCCTTCGAGCACGCCGCGTCCGTTGGCTGTCCCGGTCCGAAGCGCCGGTTCCCGGCCGGGACCGGCGCTGGCGTGGTCCCGCACGTCCATGGGGACTCCCCTCCCGAGGCGGTTATCAGGAACTCGCGGAGGAGGAGCCCGCCGTTACCGCCGCGACCGACAGAACGGTGTCACCGGCCGGAGGGACGGGGGAGCAGGGCGGGGCCGGGGCGCCAGTCGCCGAGGTAGTTCCGGGGCGTGTGCTCGGCGGCCTGCTCGGGGGTGAGCTGCGGCCGGTTCTCGGGGACGGGGATCGCGGCACCCGGGCCGATGTCGTGGAACTCGCCGAACCGCGCGTCCTGCCAGTGATATCCGGAGCTCATGTCCACGTACGGCGCGGCCGCGTCGATCGAGGGGCCCATCCAGGTCTCGCGTACGACGAGCGACGGGAGGGCGGTCGGGTCGCTGCTGGGCCGCCAGGGCCGGGCCAGGCCGAAGGACGCGTCGGCCGCGGTCCCGTTGATCACGCACCGCATCGCCAGGTAGCCGCGCGGGTTGGCGGCGGCCGTGCTCGGTGCGAACACGAAGCCGTACGGACGGAACGTCACGTCCCTGGCCAGGGTGCTCAGCTCGCACCGCTCGAAGACGGCGGTCGCGCGGCCGAAGACGAAGTCGACGTCCCCCTCGATGTGGCACTCGCGGTAGTACTGCCGCGCGAAGGAGGCCAGGGCGCGGGTGTCGGCATACAGCGTGTCCTGGTGGCCGAGGAAGCGGCACCTCTCGAAGTACGACCGGTCGCCCATGACCTTCGCCGCCACCGCCTGGGTGCCGGTGATGTCCGGGTGGTCGGCCCGCAGCCAGTCGTTGGCGAACGTGACGTGCGCGGCGGTGAAGCCGTCGGCCTGGATCGTGGTGGTGGCGCTGCGGCTGGTGCCGTACGTGCCGCCCTCGGGCTTGGGCGTGCCGGCCGCGTTGTCGTAGACGATCACTACGTCGCGCGCGTCGCCGGTCGCCCCCAGGAAGCACAGGCCGGTCTTGGCCTGCGGCACGAGGACGGTCTCCCGGTATGTCCCGGCGGCGATCACCAGGGTCCAGCCCTCGGCAGGGGCGTCCGGTGTCGCGTCGACGGCGGCCTGGACGGTGGCGTGGTCGCCCCGTCCCTGAGCGTCGACGTACAGCGTGCGGTCGTTCAGCCGGCGCCGGGGCGAGCCGTACCGGCCGAAGGGGAGCACGTGGGCGGCGCGTGCGGGCGACGCGACCGCGAGTCCGAGGATCGCGGCGGCCGCGCCGGCCAGCGCCTGCCGCCGGCCGATCAGGGGGGTCAGGGACGACATGACGGCTCCTATGGTCACATATGTGAACTAGTTCCTCAAATGCGAACAGAAGCACCGTAAGATCCGCCTCCGGCTCTGTCAACGACGGCCGGAAACGGCTGGGGCGACAGTTACAAGGCGGTGTCAAGTGATCTCCAAGTCGGACCGGACAGCATGGCCCGTCTCCCATGAGCGACGACTTCCGTGAACAACGAAAAGGACCCCCGATGAGATGGACGGCGACGCTGCTGAGCGCCACGCTGCTCGGCGGCCTGCTGACCGCCCCTCCGGTGCTCGCAGCCCCCGCTGCCGAATCGGCCGCCCCCAGGCCGGCCCCTGTCATCAAGACGGCCGTGGCCAGGGTCAAGGCGAGCCCGGCCACGAGATCCGGCGCCTGCCCCACCACTGTGGGCTTCTCCGCCGTGGTGGCGGCGAAGGGGAAGGGAACCGTGCGCTACCGCTGGGTACGCGGTGACGGGAGCAGGAGCGCCATCAGGAGCTTCCGCGTGAACGGCGCGCGCAAGGTGGTCGTGCGGGACCGTCAGACGTTCGACCGCAGCACCTCCGGCTGGCAGGCCGTGGAGATCCTCGGCAAGAAGGGGCTGTCGGCCAAGGGCCGCTTCGACGTCGGGTGCACCGGCGCCGTCGTGGTCTGGGACACCGCCCACCCGCTGCCCGCCAGGCCGAGCGCACCGCTGGTCGCCGCGGCCGCGGTCAGCGCGAGCCCGGCGACCTATCGGGGCGCCTGCCCCACGACGGTGACGTTCACGGGCACCGTCCAGGTGTCGCGTACGCCCGCCAAGGTCTACTACCGCTGGATCGACAGCGGCACCGGGGAGGGCCGGCTTGAGTCGCTCCTCTTCGCGGCGGGGGGCCCGCGCAGCAGGCAGGTCACGCTCCCGCTGGCCGTGGGCAGCTCGACCGCGGGCTGGAAGGCCATCCGCATCGTCAACACCGGCGGCCGCGACTCCGGACGGGCCGCCTACACGGTGACCTGCACGACCACGCCGCCGACCTCGCCGAGCCCGTCACCCTCGCCCAGCTCGCCCACAAGCCCGAGACCGTCGACGAGCCCGAGGCCGTCCACGAGCCCGAGTCCGACGCCGCCGCCCGTGCAGACGCCGGTGCCGCAGATCGCCGACCTCACGCCGGGCGACTACGAGGGCAGCTGCATCGAGCCCGTCGCCTACCAGGCCAGCGGCCAGATCTCGCTCCCGGCGGGCGCGGCCCAGAGGGTCGGATACTGGTGGAGCCTCGACGGCTCCATGTGGCAGGAACAGTTCGCCGACTTCCCCGCCGCCGACCAGCCCCGCGTGCAGAACGTGTCCGCGACCTGGAGCCTCGACTCCACCCGGAGCGGCTCCCACACCCTCGCCCTGCGGGCCGAAGGCGGCCCCGCCCAGCCGGCCCAGCGCGCGTTCACCTTCACGTGTGCGGCCGAGGGCGGCGACGCCAACCTGACCGTCGAGTACATGCTGACGCCCCACTTCAACGGCGAGTGCGACGGCTCGTTCCCCATGCGGGCCAGCGCGATGGTCCTGACGGACCGCGACGCGGAGGTCAGGTATCGCCTGGTCGTCGATGACAAGCCGGGCGTGCTCAGGACGGCCCAGCTCAAGCCCGGGGTGCGGAGCACGATCGGCGACTTCTGGTATGGCAACGCCAGGTCCAGTGGTTCGGGCGTCGTCCGCCTGGAGATCCTGAACCACAACAAGCCCGTCAAGCAGGTGCCGTACACCTGGACGTGCGTGGCGCCGGACCCGTCGCCGGGCACCGTGCAGATCACCGAGATCGAGTCCGTCGGCTACTACGGCGACTGCGTCATCGCCCCCTACGTGACGGCCTTCGGCGAGTTCAAGGCGCCCGCCGGGACGGAGGTCACCTACCGCTGGGTGGTCGACGGCGTGAACCAGCAGACCTTTACCCACACGATCCCGGAGAGCGGCGTGCTGGGCATCCAGGCCTGGTACTGGACGCGGGCCGAGAAGACCGACGGAACGGTCAAGATCGAGGTCTTGAACCACAACAAGCCGACGGCGCAGGCCGCCTATCCCATCCACTGCCAGAGCTGACGAAGAACCAGGGCACGCCGTTGGTCCCCCGCCCGGCGTGCCCTCCGCGCACGGCCCGGCCTCATGGGCCGGGCCGTGCGCCACCGCTGTAATTTGAAGTGTGGATCCACGGAGGCGGGTGCCGCGCACCGACGCCGTGCTGGCCGATCCGCGGCTGGTCGCCGCCACCGAGCGGCTCGGCCGTCCGGCGGTCAAGGACGCGGTCGTGCGGGCGCAGCAGCGGGTGCGGCAGGGCGAGATCGAACCGGAGGACGTCGCGGACGTCGCGCTGGCCGCGCTGCCGCGCCACGCCACGAGCCTCCGTCCCGTGATCAACATGACCGGCGTGCTGCTCCACACGAACCTGGGTCGTGCGCCGCTGTCCCCGGCCGCCGTCGAGGCGGTGACGGTGGCGGCGGGGGCGACCGACGTGGAGTTCGACCTGACCACGGGGGCGCGGGCGCGCCGGGGACGCGGTGCGGTCGAGGCGCTCGCCCGGGCCGTGCCCGACGCCGAGGGCGTCCACGTGGTCAACAACAACGCCGCCGCCCTCGTGCTGGCCGCCACCGTGCTCGCCGCCGGGCGGGAAATCGTGATCAGCAGGGGTGAACTGGTCGAGATCGGCGACGGTTTCCGCATCCCCGACCTGCTCGTGTCCACCGGCGCGCGCCTGCGCGAGGTGGGCACGACCAACCGCACCACCCTGGCCGACTTCCAGGACGTGATCGGGCCGCAGACGGGGTTCGTGCTCAAGGTCCACCCGTCGAACTTCCGGGTCGAGGGCTTCACCGGCTCGGTCGAGGTGGCCGAACTGACCGGGCTGGGCGTGCCCGTGGTCGTCGACATCGGCTCGGGGCTGCTCGACCGCGATCCCCTCCTGCCCGGGGAGCCCGACGCCGCGAGCGTGCTGCGGGCCGGCGCCGACCTGGTCACCTCGAGCGGTGACAAACTGCTCGGCGGCCCGCAGGCGGGCCTGCTGCTCGGCCGCCGCGACCTCGTCGAACGGCTCAGACGGCACCCGCTCGCCCGCGCGCTGCGCGTGGACAAGCTGACGCTGGCCGCGCTCGAGGCGACGCTGCGGGGCCCGGAGCCCCCCGTACGGCAGGCTCTCCACGCCGACCCGATCGTTCTCGGCGAGCGGGCCGAGGCGCTGGCCAAGGCGCTGTGCCAGGCGGGCGTGGACGCGGCGGCCGTGCCCGCGGAGGCGACCGTGGGCGGGGGCGGAGCTCCCGGAGTGCGTCTGCCGAGCGTGGCCGTGAGCCTGCCGGAACGGCTGGCCGCACCGCTGCGGAGGGGCGAGCCGCCGGTCGTCGGCCGGGTCGAGGGGGGCCGCCTGCTGCTCGACCTGCGCGCCGTGCCGCCGGACCGGGACGGCGAGGTCCTCGCGGCCGTCCTGAAGGCGACCTCCTGATGGCCCCGGGAACGCACGTCGTGGCCACGGCCGGACACGTCGACCACGGCAAGTCGACGCTGGTGCGGGCGTTGACCGGGATGGAGCCCGACCGGCTGGCGGAGGAGCGGCGGCGCGGGCTCACGATCGAGCTGGGTTACGCCTGGACGACGCTGCCCTCCGGGGAGCGGGTGGCGTTCGTCGACGTGCCCGGGCACGAGCGGTTCCTCGGCACGATGCTCGCCGGGGTCGGCCCGGTGCCCGCCGTGATGTTCGTCGTCGCGGCCGACGAGGGATGGATGCCCCAGTCGGAGGAGCATCTGGTCGCGCTGCGCACCCTCGGCGTACGGCACGGCCTGCTCGCCGTCACCCGCGCGGACCTGGCCGACCCCGCGCCCGCGCTGGAGGACGCGCGCGACCGGCTGGCGGAGGCAGGACTGGGCGACGTGGAGGCCCTGCCGGTCAGCGGGCGCACCGGCGAGGGCCTGGAGGGGCTGCGCGCCGCCCTCGACCGGCTGGTGGCGGCGCTGCCCGCGCCCGATCCGCGGGCCCCGGTGCGGCTGTGGATCGACCGGGCGTTCAGCGTGCGCGGCAGCGGGACCGTCGTGACCGGCACGCTGCCCGCCGGCCGCGTCGAGGTGGGCGACGAGCTGGAACTGGACGGCGAGCCGGTGCGGGTGCGCGCCCTGGAGTCGCTGAAGGAGCACGTCGAGTCGGTCACCGGGGTCGCGCGGGTGGCGCTCAACCTGCGCGGGCGGATCGCGCCGCAACGCGGGCACGCCCTCGTCACGCCCGGCGCCTGGACGGCGACGAGCCTGGCCGACGTGCGCGTGACGATGGCGGAAGGCGCCCGCGGGCCCCTGCCCGCCCGGCTCACCGCTCACATCGGTTCGGCGTCGGTGCCGTGCGAGGTGCGCCCGCTCGGCGCCGAGGCCGAGGGGGCGGCGGCCCGGCTGCGCCTGGCCCGGCCGCTTCCCCTGCATCTGGGAGACGCGCTGCTGCTGCGGGACCCGGGCCGGGGACAGGGCGAGCCGCGGGTGCTCGCGCGGGCGACCGTGCTCGACGTGCGGCCCCCGGAGCTGCGCCGCCGGGGGGCGGCCAGGGAGCGGGCGAAGGCGCTGGCGGACGCGTCGGCGGACGCGGCCTCCCTCCTGCGCACGCACCTGCTGCTGCGCGACGGCGAGCTGGCCGCGATGGGCTGTCCGCCCGGGGGACGGCCGGTGGCCGCGGGCTGGCACGCCGACCCCGATCACTGGTCGGATCTGTCCACCCGGCTCCCCGAGGTCGTACGGCGGTATGCCGCCGATCATCCCCTGGAGCCCGGCATGCCGGTGGAGGCCGCCCGCCACGAGCTGGGCCTGCCCGACCGCCGGCTCGTCACGGCGCTCGTACGGCCGCCGCTGACGGTGGCCGACGGGCGGATCACCACGACGGGCCGCGTCGTGGCCGGGACGGCCGGGCTGCCCGCTCCCGTCGCCCGGGCGGTGCGGGCCCTGCTGGACGACCTGGCCGAGGCCCCGTTCCAGGCGCCGGAGGCCGGGCGGCTGGCCGCGCTGGGGCTCGGGCCGCGCGAGCTCGCCGCCGCCGTACGCGCCGGGGCGCTGCTGCGCGTGGCCGAGGGCGTCGTGCTCGCGCCGGGCGCCGACGCACGGGCCGCGGCGCTGCTGGCCCGGCTGCCGCAGCCGTTCACGGTCAGCCAGGCCAGGAGCGCGCTCGGCACCAGCCGCAGGGTCGCGGTGCCGCTGCTGGAACACCTTGACCGCGAGGGCCTCACCGAGCGGGTGGACGAGGTCCACCGCCGGTCAACGTGAGGCGACGTCGCGCTTGCCGGCGGCGGGGTTGCCGGGATCGACGCCGAAGCTGATGATCCGCTGCGGATGGACGCGGATGATCGGGCCGGACAGTGGGGCCTTCGAGCCGGCGGGTTCGGTGAGCGCCTCGCCGTGCCCGCGTATCTCCAGGCAGCGCACCTGCCAGGGATCAGTGGACGGGAGGTCGTCCACGACGAACGCCACCTTGCCGTTGGCCAGCACGTTGCGGAACTTGCGGCTGGCCGCCATGTCGCGCCCGCCGATGTCGATCGTCTGCAGCTCATGGTTGTAGCGGAACCCGACCGGGCTGACCTGGAGCGTGCCGTTCGGATGGAGCGTGGCCAGTCGCCCGATCCGCTGACCGCCGAGGTACTCGATTTCGCGCTCTGTGAAGATCATGCGCTCATCCTAATCAAGTAGTTGATTGACATTTGTCATTCAACTACTTGATTGGCTAAGGTGCGGCGCATGGCTTCATCAGCACGGCGTGCGCCACAGGAGCGCGGGAAGGCGGCCGAACGGACCCGTGAGCGGATCCTGGAGGCGGCGGTCGAGGAGTTCGGCGCGAAGGGGTACGCAGGAGCCCGCACGGCCGCCATCGCGGCGCGGGCGGGGGTCAACCAGCAGCTCATCTCCTACTACTTCGGCGGAAAGCAGGGGCTCGTCGAGGAACTGCGGCGCAGGTGGGCGCGGGCGCAGGAGAGCGTGACGCCGCCCGGCGCGACGTACGCGCAGAGCGTGGCGGCCCACCTCGACGCGACGCTGGACAACCCGGACTGGTCCCGGCTCGTGGTCTGGCAGGCGCTGGGGGACAGCCCGGCCGCCGCGGGCGACGACGAATGGGCGGCGGCGCAGCGGGCCCGGCTGCGCCAGGCCGTGGAGCGGACCCGCCGGCGCCAGGAGGAAGGCGAGATCACCGGCGAGCTGGACGCCGAGTTCGTCCTGCTGGTCGCCTACGCGCTGGCCTTCGCGCCCATCGCGCTGCCCCGGATGGTCGAGGGGATCGCCGGCGCCGATCCGCTGTCGAAGGACTACCGCGAGTGGGTCGTCGGACAGCTCGCCGCGATGACGAGGAGAGACTCGTGAGCAGGACGGTCGTGTTCTCCGCCTACGGCGGCCCGGAGGTGCTCGATGTCGTCGAGACGGAGCCGGACGAGCCGGGGCCGGGGGCGATCAGAGTGCGGGTGCGGGCGGCGGGCGTGCAGCCGTTCGACGCGCTGTTCCGCGGCGGGGGCGCCCACGCCTACGTGCCCGCGACGTTCCCCCAGCGGCTGGGCAACGAGTTCGCGGGCGTGGTCGACGCCGTCGGGGAGGGCGTCACCGGTGTGGCCGCGGGCGACGAGGTCGTCGGCTGGGCGATGCTCGCGTCGTACGCCGAGCACGTCGTCGTCCCGGCCGGCCAGGTGGTCGCGAAGCCCGCGTCGATGCCGTGGCCGGAGGCCGGGGTGCTGTCGGCGTCGGGGCAGACCGCCGACACCGCGCTGGCGAAGCTGCGCGTCGGCGCCGGTGACACCCTGCTCGTGCACGCGGCGGCCGGCGGGGTCGGCACGTTCGCCGTGCAGATCGCCCGGGCGCTCGGGGCGACGGTCGTCGGCACCGCGAGCGAACGCAACCACGCCTGCCTGCGCGACCTCGGGGCGATTCCCGTGGCGTACGGCGACGGGCTGGCCGAGCGGGTGCGGGCGGCCGCCCCACACGGCGTGGACGCCGCGCTCGACGCGGCCGGGACCGTGGAGGCGCTGGAGGCCTCGGCGGCGCTCGTGGCCGACCGCACCCGGACCGGCACGATCGCCTACCAGCCCGCCGCCGAGCGGCTCGGGGTCCAGCGACTGGGCACCGAGCGCTCGGCGGAGCGGCTCGCCCGGCTGACCGCCCTGTACGAGAAGGGCGACCTGAAGGTGCGGATCCAGGAGGCGATCCCGGTCGAGGAGGTGGCGCGGGCACATCGGCTGATCGAGACCGGCCACACCACCGGCAAGCTCGTTCTGATCTTCTGAGCGGTCAGCCCTCGGCGACGGCGGCGATGAATCGGTCCACCGCTGTGGCGACCGCGTCCGGCGCCTCCACGGGCAGCAGGTGCCCGCTCCCGGCGACGACGCCCAACCGCGCGTGGGGGATGTGGGGCAGCAGGTGGTCGCGGAGCACCTGCGGCGGCTCGACCCGGTCGTGTTCGCCGGCGAGCACCAGCACGGGAGCCTCGATCGCCCGCGCGGCGGCGGTGATGTCGGCGGCGATGCCGTTGAGGGGCCACTCCCGGCGCGCGGGGTCGTCGGCGGCCAGGCTGTCGCGCACGATCGCCTCGCGGACCGCGCCGGGAATCGCGGTAGCGGTCAGTGCGGTGTCGATGGCCTGTTCGACGGTCTCCGCCGATTCGTAGGCGCCGGCGAGGAACCGCCTGTAGTCGGGCGTGACGGTGGCGGGCGGCTCCGCGGGCGCGGGCGCGACCAGCACCAGACCGGCCAGACCGGCCGGACGCCGGGCGGCGGCCAGTTGGGCGATCTTGCCGCCCATGGAGTGCCCGACGAGCACGTACCGTTCCAGGCGCAGCTCCCGCACCACGGCGGCCAGGTCGTCGGCGAGCTGCTCAAGGCCGTACGGGCCGGGTAGCCCCCGTGACGCGCCCCACCCGCGCGGGTCGTAGCGGACCGTGCCGCGTTCGCGCGGCAGCCGCTCCACGACCGCGTCCCAGGTCGCGGCCGACCCGCCCCAGTAGGGCAGGAACACCGCCGCCGGCGTGCCGCCTCCCTGGTGGCGCACCTCGATCGTGCCGCCCCTCACCGGGACGTCCTGAGTTGTGAAAGTCGTCGTCATCATGTCCTCCGATGCATGGCACGAGCAGGCGTACGCGAGTGGTGCGTTCCGCCCTCCGACGCCTCTGTCGTGCAGGGGTACGGAGAAAACGCTAGGGTGACGGGCCGGGGAGATCCCGGTCGAAAGGCGCTCGGTGCTTGTGGAAAACGGTCAGCTTCCCGGTGTCCGGCAGCTCCGCTACGCCCCGGCGCCGGGACCGGACTTCGGCGTCGAGGTGCTCGGCTTCGACGCGCTGCGGCGCATGGACCCCGATCGCCGCCGGGCCGGCCCCCAGCGTCCCGACTTCCACGTCCTGGCCCTGATCCGCTCCGGGCGCGGCCGGCACACCGCGGACTTCGTGGACCATCCGCTGTGCGGACGCACCGTCGTGTGGATCCGTCCCGGCGTGGTGCACCGCTGGACCGACGTCGATCGGGTCGACGGGTCTCTCGTGCTGTTCGAGCAGGGCGTCCTTCCTGCGTCGGGACCCGCGGCGCAGGCCGCGGCCGACGTCTTCGCCCCCGCCGCCTGGCGGGCCGGCGAGGGCGCCTGGCCCCTCTGCCTGACCGCCGCCGACCACCTGGGCCGGGAGCACGCGGCCGCCCTGGCGGATCCCCGGCCGTCGTCGGCGCCGATCCTCGCCCATCTGCTCGCCGCGCTCGTGCTGCGGGTGGTTGCCGAGACGGGCTCCGCGCCGGGCTCCGACGGCCCCGAGCACGAGGTGTTCCGCCGGTTCCGGGCCGCCGTGGAACAGTCGTTCGCCACTCGGCACCACGTGGCCGACTACGCGGGCACGCTCGGCTACACGCCCCGCACCCTCACCCGGGCCACCCGCGCGGCGGCCGGAGTGGGCGCCAAACAGTTTCTCGACCAGCGGATCCTGTTGGAAGCCAAACGGCTTCTCGCCCACACCGACCTGTCCGTCGCGCGATGCGCGCAGCGGCTGGGCTTCGACGACCCGGCGAACTTCACCACGTTCTTCCAGCGCCAGACCGGCATGCCGCCCAGCCGCTGGCGAGACGGGCACAGCGGCCGTCACGCCCTGAGCTCACCACCGAGGGGCGAGGAGGGGTAGCCCGGCACGCCGCCGCGGACCCTCCACGGCTCGTGGACCAGGTCGCCGGGCAGCGACGCGAGTTCGGGGACGTAGCGCCGCACGTACTCCCCCTCCGGATCGAATCTCTTCGCCTGGCGCAGGGGGTTGAGCGTGCGGTAGGGCCGGGTGTCGTTGCCCGTCCCCGCGACCCACTGCCAGTTGCCGCAGTTGTTCGGCATGTCGCCGTCGAGCAGCCACTCGGCGAAGTGCTCCAGCCCGGCCCGCCAGTCGATCCCGAGCCGCTTGGTCAGATAGGAGCCGGTGACCAGGCGCACCCGGTTGTGCATCCAGCCCTCGGCGCGAAGCTGGCGCATGCCCGCGTCCACGATCGGAACCCCGGTCGTGCCCTCCCGCCAGGCGGCCTCCGCCTCCTCGTCGCGCCGCCATTCCACGTCCCTCGGCCGGTAGTCGCGCCGCCCCATCTCGGGGAAGGCGTCGACGACCTGGTAGTGGAAGTCGCGCCAGCACAGTTGCCTGACGTACTCCTCGCCGCCCGGCCGTTCGCAGGCGCGGTCCACCACCTCCGACGGCGACACGCAGCCGAAGTGGAGGTAGGCGCTGAGCATCGAGGTGCGCCCCGCCATCCGGTCGCGGGTCTCGGCGTAGGAGGCCAGGCCGTCGCCCACCCACCGCTCCAGCCGCCGCCGCGCCTCGCTCTCCCCGCCCCGCACGATCCCGTACGGCTCGGGGGACGTCTCGGACAGGAGGCCCGCATCGATGCCGGGCGGCAGGCACAGGCGGTGGGGCGCGCCGAGGACCGGCCGTCTCGCGGTGGCCGACCAGGCCCGCCAGTAGGGCGAGAAGACCCGGTAGTGGCTCCCGCTACCGGGTCGCAGCGCGCCGGGGGGCACCACGGTCACGCCGGGGAAGAGGCGGAACTCCAGCCGGTGGGCCCGGCACTCCTCCGCCAGGCGCCGCTCCCGCCGCTGCGCCAGCGGGCTGACGTCCTCGCTCGCCCAGATCGCCGACGCGCCGGCCTCCCCGGCGACCCGTACGGCGTGGGCCACCGGGTCGCCGTGCCGTACGACGAGGTCCCCGCCGAGCGCGCGCAGGGACGACCGCAGGTCGTGGAGGGACGCGTGGAGGAAGTCGCGGCGGTGCCTGGCCCCGATCGCGGGGTCGAACACGAACAACGGAACGACGTGCCGGGCCACGGCGCACGCCTCGGACAGCGCCGGGTGATCATGAATTCGCAGGTCCCGGTTGAACAGCACGACGACGGTCTCCACGCGTACCTCTTCGCCGTCGATCACGCCGGTGGTTGCGGCTCCCGAGTAAATCGGGAGATCGTTTCGTCGTACGGCGGAGGCTGCTTCACGCCGAGACCGGTCGTGCGCATGCTGTAATGCCGAAAAAGCATGGAATGCTGGTTATTCCCCGGAAATATGAAGGCTATTCACATCGGATGTGGCTGACGGATGACGGGCGAAAGGCGGGCCGGGAAACCCGTCCATCTCCGGGTGGGTCACGTGCGCGAAAACGGAATGAAAGAGCAGGTCATCCAGCCTGCGAGGCGGCGAGAGTGGGCATGATCCGCAACTTCTCCAGACAAGTCGGGAGACGATAACGGTGCTGCGACTGGGCCCCTTTCGGATGACCATATCGGTGTTATTTGCGGCTTATCCTCAACTCAGGATTTCTCTGGTTCTTTTCCTTCCCAACACATCGCAGTCAGTCTAAGATCTCGTTCTATGTATCGGTATGCATCAAGATTTCCTGTTAGGCAAGTGCGATGCCTAAGTCGCAGGGATGCTCTGGCCGAACATGACGCCGTCGTCATCCTCACCCCGATCCGGTGCGCATGAACCCGCCCGCCGGGGATCTGACGCTCGACCCCGGCCGGGGGATGGCATGGGTGGACGAGCACGGCGCCCACCTCGTCGACTACGCCTCCGGTCATCTCGAGTCCGGCCCCATGCTCGCGGCGGTGATCGCCGCGCTGGAGTCGTGTGCCGCCCGCGAACGGCCCGGGAACGTTTCAGACCGGGCCTGGCTGCTGTCCGCGCTGCGCCGTGAGGTCGCCACCGGCCCGGGGCGGGGGTTCCTGCCCGGTCCCGGTCCCGGCGGGCCCGACCACCTCGCGGTGCGGCGCGCGTGGCGCCTGGCGGACCCCCTGGGCGCGGAGACGCTGCTCCTGCTCTACCGCCACGAACTCCCGCTTCGGGATCTCGTGTACGTGCTCGCCCTGCCGCTGAAGGAGGCCGGCAGGCTCATCGCGCGTACCCAGGACGTGGTGGAGATCCTCGTGAGCGGACTGGACGGCCTCGCCCGGGGCCGGCCGATCTGTCCGGAGATCGCGCCGCTGGCCGCCGCCGTCTTCCCGGACGAGCACGGCGAGGCGGCCGACTTCGGCGCCGCCCGTACGGCGCTGCTCCGCCACATCGTGACGTGCGTGGTGTGCAAGCGGCCCATCAACATCCGATACACCGTTCCGCAGATCCTCTCCCGCCCCCCGGTCGCCGACCTCACGCCTGAGACCAGGCAACGACTCCTGGACGCCCTGAACAGGGACCGGCCCGCTCCGGCGGAGCGGACGGGGCACCGGCCTCCCTCGTCGTTCGGCATGCCGCTGTCCGCGCCCGTGGGCACCGCTCCCGTGCACACCGCGCCCGCTCCTGCCGCCCCCGCACCGGCGTTCCCCGCGTCGTCTCCGGCCGCTCCGCCGTCGGTGCCGCCCGATTCCGGCCTGTCACCGGCCGTGTCCCGTGAGGAGCCCCGCCCGCCGTCCCGGGAGGACACGAGACCCGGCCGCCTGATCCCGCCCGCGCAGCCGGAGGCGCCGCGTCCTGCCGGCCCTGTGACGAACACAGCGGCCAACAGTGTGGCCAACACTGGGGCTGAGACTGAGACTGCGGCCGGTGCCGGGCCCGAACCGCCGGAGCGCCCGGTGCGGGCCATCTCGCAGGAGGACACCCAGCCGAGCCTGCCGTGGTCGCCGGGGACGTTGAAGTCACGCGGCGCGCAACGGCCCAACCCGTTCCCCGGGCCGTCGGGCGCGACCGGCTCACCCAGCTCACCCGGGTCGCGGGGGCCGGGCTCGCCAGGGCCGGTCGGACCGGTCGGACCGGCGCGGGGGGCGCACCCGGCTTCCGGAGAGGGCGCCGCGCTCCCGCCGGGGCAGGACACGCCTCTCTACAACGCGCTGCTCTCGCAGATCAGGGCCAGGGAGGCCCTGGCGCACGCCGCCGAGGCGGTTCCCGCCCCCGCCCACGTCGCCGATGTCACCGATGTCGCCGACACGGCGGGGGAGGTGGACCTCACCCACAGGCCGCTCGCCGGTGCGCAGATCAGGATCGTCGAGGTCCTGGCCCGGGTCGGCTCGCTGCTCCGGGCGACGGCCTTACGGATCGTCATCGTCGTCGTCGCGGGGGCGGCGGGGACCGTGACGGGAATCAACCTCTTCGCTCCTGCCCCCCAGTCCCAGAAGGGGTCGCTGGAGGCGAGCGTCGCGCAGGCGTCCGCCGATCCGGCGGGAACGGGCGCGAACCCCTTGGCGACCGGCCAGACGGACGGCGCTGCGGTGGGCGGCGCAGCGACGGAGGGGGCGGCGACCGGCGGAACCACGGCGGGTGGTGCGGCGGTGGGCGAGCGCGTCACGAGTACGGCCTCGGGCACGCCGCGGGCCACGGTGACCGCGACCGCCGCGGGGGCCGGGGGCGCCGCGCAGCCTGGCGGGCAGAGCACCGCGGCCGGGGGCGCCGCGCAGTCCGGCGGGCAACAGGGCACCGCGGCCGGGGGCGCCGCAGGCGGGGGTGCCACGCGGCCTGATGGACGCGGCGCCGCTCCGGACGCCCCCGCATCCCCCGGCGCCTTCCTGATGGGCGCCTGGGGCGTTCAGGCGCCGTCCGTCGTCACACTCGACGCGTTCGGGAGGGGAACCCTCACTCTCTCGACGACCTCCGGAAAACCCGTGAAATGGCGGATATCGGCTCCCGGCCTGGTGGTCGAGCCGTCCAGTGGAACGCTCAAGCCCGGGCACACCGACGTGCTCACCGTGCGCGCGATGCGCGTCCGCTACTGGTGCGGGGTCCCCTCGCCCGTGACGGCACCGCTCGAACTGCACGCCCCGAAGGGCAAAGGCACCGCCACCGTGCGATGGAGCACCTGCTGACCGCCCCGTTTCCTCCCGTCCTCGGTGAAAGGACCCCCATGACCGAGATTCACACTTCGGTGCCCACTCCCGCCGAGCAGTTCCCGGAGAGCGTGCCTCTCACGGCAGAACACCTGTTGACCAACCGCCGCATAGAGCCCACCGGCGGATGGCGGCGGCTCGTCTACCAGCTCTCCGGCGGGCGGATCATCCCCTCGGAATCGGCGGCGGAGCTGGAACGGCGCACGCTGATCGCCCAGGCCCAGACGCCCGTCGCGAGCGGTCACCACAGGATCGCGGTCATGAGCCTGAAGGGCGGGGTGGGGAAGACCACGACGACGGCGGCGCTGGGCAACACGCTGGCCTCGCTGCGCGGCGACCGGGTGATCGCCATCGACGCCAACCCCGACAGGGGGACGCTCGGCATCAAGGTCAAGTCGGAGACCGCGGCGACGATCCGGACTCTGCTGGCCGAGGCGCCGCACATCGTCCGGTACGCCGACGCCCGCGCGTTCACCTCGCAGTCGTCCGCCCGGCTGGAGGTGCTCGCGTCCGACACCGACCCGGCCGTAAGCGAGGCGTTCAACGCCGAGGACTACCGTACGGTCGCCAATCTGATCGAGCGCTACTACTCGATCTGCATCACCGACTGCGGCACCGGGCTCCTGCACGGCGCCATGGGCGCCACGCTGGAGCTCGCCGACCAGATCGTGCTGGTCACCATGGTCGCCGTGGACGGCGCGAGCTCGGCCGCCGCGACCCTCGACTGGCTCACCGCCCACGGCCACGGCCACCTCGTCAAGAACGCCATCGTCGTGCTGAACGCGGTCGAGCCGAAGTCGCACGTGGACGTCGACCTGCTCGAACGCCACTTCGCCGGACGCTGCCGCGCGGTGGTGCGGGTGCCGTTCGACCCGCATCTCAAGGAGGGCGCGGAGGTCGACCTGTCCCGGCTGCGGCCCACCACCCGCGGCGCGTACCTGCGCCTCGCCGCGGCTGCCGGGCAGGCGTTCTCACAGCGGCCGGACCGGAGCAAGTAGTGGGACCGGTCATCCCCGATCCGGCGCTCGACTGGGACCTGGGACCGCCGCGACGGTGGGATCCCCGGCACCTGATCGTCGCCATCGCGGGGGTCGTCACCGTCGTCGCCGTCGCGGTGATCGTGCTGCAGACCCGGCACGCCGAGGCGCCGTCCACGCCGGCGCGCGTCGTCGCGCCGTCCGTCGCGCTGGCGGCGCCGACCGGTCACGAGGGCGACGGAGGCTATCCCGTCGGCTTCCCCCACAGCGAGATCGGGGCGGCGTCCGCCGCGGCCGCCGCCCTGGAGGCCGCCTGGACGCTCGACGTCGGCCAGGCGGAACAGGCGGCCGCGCTGTACGCCCCGCCGGACCAGCGTGAGGCGGCACGCGAGGGTGCTCGCGACGCCGTACGCGGCTGGCGGGAGACCCTCGGCCTTCCCCCCGAAGGCGAACTCCCCGCCGGGGCGGCCCTGCGGACGCAGACGATCGGCGTCCAGTGGAAGGTCCGCTCCGAGGACCAGGTGCAGGTCTCCGTCCTGGTGCAGGTGACGGCGACCACGGGCGCCGGTGCCACCGGCCCCGTCTACTCCAGCCCCTACGCCATGAGCCTGCTGATGGCGTGGAAACCCGATATGCGCGGTGCGAACAAGGGCGACTGGGTGAACATCCCCGACCCGACGCCCCCGTCCGTGCCCGCAGCCGCTCTCCCAGGGACGCCCGAGTTCGCCGCGGCGGGCTGGAAGTCCCTCATCGGTCCCCGGCCCACTCCCTAGATCGAGGAAGAGCCCCTCAATGACCCCCCGAATGTCCTCCCGGCGCGCCACCCTGGTCTCCGGCCTGCTCCTGGCCGCGGTATCCGCGACCGGCGGCGCCGTCGTCGCGCAGCCCTGGGCCGCCGTGGCCGAGCCCGGCCTGGACGCCCCCCAACCGATAGAAGGCGCCGCCCCCCTGGCCGCGCCCACCTCCGACGAGCCCGGCAACGCCTCGTCGTCCTCGTCTGATTCGGCGTCTGATTCGGCGTCGGGCGGTTCCGGCGGCTCGAACGGTTCCGGCGGCTCGGCCGGCGAGGCCGACGGCGCGAGCGCCGACGCGGGCAACAGCCCGCAGGACGGCCCCGCGAAGGCAGCCGGCGACGCCGCGCCTGACCCGCAAGCGGCAGACAAGGCCGGTTCCGGTGCCTCTGGCGGCTCGTCCGGCACGGCCCACGACTCCTCCGGCGGTTCCGGCGGTGCGTCGGGTACGGCGCAGGATTCGCCGGGCGGCCCAGGCGGTTCGTCCGGTTCTACGCACGACGACTCCTCGCCCGGCGCCTCGAACCAGTCCGATGACACCGCGAAGGCAGCGGGCGACGCCGCGCCTGACCCGCAAGCGGCGGACAAGGCCGGTTCCGGTGCCTCTGGCGGCTCGTCCGGCAGTCCCGATGGCCCGTCAGGGAAGTCACACGAGTCCGCGGGACCGTCTTCCGGGTCGTCCGGCGTCGCCGTGGGCGCCGGATCGAAAGGCACCCCCACCGGAGACCGGACGGCCAACGAGTCGCGTGATCAGGACCGTGATGCTCGGAACCGCGTCACGGGCGACCAGACGGCTCGCGACTCCCGTGCTTACGGCCGCCACGGGTCCGGCGGCAGCAGCGACGACCGGCGGATCGGCATGTCGCGCCACGCGGGCGGCGACGGGCGCGCCGAGGGCTCCGCTCCGCCGCCACCGGCCACTCCGTCGCCGGACACGCCCGGTGGCACGGCGACGCCGCCGGTTCCCTCGCCATCAGCTCCACAGGGGCCCGTCGCCACCGCGAGCAGCGGCCCCATGACGAAGGCCCTGGCCGCGCCGGTCGGGCAGGGGAAGCCGGCGCCGAACGGCGGGCAGGGCGCCGCGTCGGCTCCGAAGCCGACGGCCGGCGGCGCTGCCACCGCCACCTCCGGCCAGACCGGTAAGGGGGCGCCCGCGCCGACCGCGAGCAGCGGGCCCGCCTCGACGGCGACTCCCGCACCGGCCGCGAGCGGCGCGACCGCGGCCACACCGGGCAACGGGCCCGCCTCGACGGCGACGCCGCAGGCCACCCCGCACGCGACCGTGTCGGTGAGCGTCTCGCCCGGCCCGGGCTCCACGGCGAACCCCCAACCGAGCCCCACGGCCACAGGGAAGCCGACGGACAAGCCCACGGGCAAGCCCACAGACAAGCCGACGGACAAGCCCACCGCCAAGCCGACGGGCAAGCCCACAGACAAACCCACCGCCAAGCCCTCGGGCAAGCCGACGGCCAAGCCCACGGGCAAGCCCACAGACAAACCCACCGCCAAGCCGACGGCGAGCGACAGACCGACGCACAAGCCGACGCAGCAGCAGTCTCAGGAGCCCAAGCCGAGCGCGACCGTCACCTCGACCGCGCTTCCCGCCGCCACTCCGCCCGCCGTCCCGCAGGCGGGCGGTACGGCGACGCCGACGCGGACGGCCCTTCCACCCGTGACGCCCACGTCTCCCACTGCTCCCACCACTCCCACAGTTCCCAGGGTTCCCACGGCCCTCCCGACGTCCCCGGGCAGCGCGGCGTGGGAGAGTCCCGCGCCGTCGCTCACCGGCCGGTCCGCGGCGGTGCCGCCTCCCGCGGCCGGACAGCCGCCGACCGCGCCGATCGCGATCCCGGGATATCTGCCGCTGCCGCCGCTGGTCGCCCAGGCGCATGATCGATGCGGGGACGACGGCACGGCCGGCTGCTGGAGCCTGGCGCCCTGGCGGAGCCGTACGGCCGGGCACTCCCACGAGTTCTCGGGCGGCGGGCGGACGGGCGGCACGGCGACGCCGCGGTGGGCCTTCGCCCCGCCGAGCGTGAAGTCGGGCGTGCCCAGCCCGTCGGGCGTCCCCGGCGCGTTCCGCGCGCCGTTCGCCGGGTTCGCACTCGCGGCGGAGGAACCGGACGCGGGCCGGGCCGGATGCTGGGCCTTCAGCCCCTCCGCCCACTGCGCGAGATGGGACTGACCGTGCGCCGCCGACCACCTGTTATGCCGTCACCGTCCCGGGCAGGCTGCACCGCATGGAGCACATGGCGGAGGACCCGGTCATGGTGACGGCGGTCACGGTGACGCCCTGCGAGGACGGCCCGCTGCTGGTGCGCGGGCCGTTCACGCTCATGACGCAGGACGGGCGGCGCATCGATCCGGGCAGGGCCACGGTGGCGCTGTGCCGCTGCGGCCGGTCCTCGACCAAGCCGTTCTGCGACGGCTCTCACAAGGCGGTCGGCTTCCGCGCGACGAGCGAGCCCGATCCGCCCGGCTGACGAAGCCCCGACCACCGCCAGGCAACGCCCGATCCGGAAGGGACGGACGCCTGAAGTGCCCGGCGGTGGAGCCGGCGCGTCGAGTGCGCGGCGACCCGCAGGCGCCGCCCCGCGTACGGCACGCCGCCGAGCGCGAACCTGGCGGCCAGGGCCGCCCAACTGCAGGTGGCGCGCTCGAGCACCCAGACCGGCGCGAACAGGCTGGCCGCGGCGGGGAAGATCCGGCGGCCTCCGGCGCGGCGGCGTCCGATCTCCGCCAGGCCGACCGCCGCCACCGCGCCCGCCGCGATCAACTCCGGCCGGCGTCGCCGCAAAGCCGCGCCCACGCAGGGGAGGACGGCGAGGAAGACCGCCATCCGCGCGGGTTGCGCCAGGTCGTCGTACGCCTGCCGGACCCGCTGGGACCAGAACCGGCGGGTGCCGGGCGGCAGGCGCCGCACGTACAGGTCGAGCGGGCGGACCTCCCGGCCGCCGTGGGCACGGACCGTGCGGATGAGTTCCAGGTTCTCGAACAGCACGTCGCCGTCGTAGCCGCCCATCTTCTCGAACGTCGAGCGGCGTACGCCGAAGGTCCCCGGATAGTCCGCCCCGAGGCCGCGGTTGAGCAGGGTGCGGGCGCTGTCCCAGCGGGCGTGCCAGGGGAGCGGGTGGAAGTGGTTCTGCGGGCGGACGAGGTCGGCGTGGTCGAGCAGGGCGTGGACCCGGGCGAGCGCGCCCGCGTCGTAACGTACGTCGTCGTCGGCGATGACGACGTGCTCGCCCCGGGCGCGGCGCATGCCGGTGAGCACGCCCGCCACCTTGCCGTTCGCGACGGTCAGGTCGTCGTCGGGCCGCACGTGCTCGGCGATGCCGCGCCACAGGCGCGCGTGCCCTTCGAACAGGGGCGGCGGCGAGCCGTCGACCACCACGATCCGGGCGTGCCGGGACAGGCCGCGCAGGTAGCCGGTCAGCTCCGCAAGCCCGGCGTCGTCGTGCCAGCGCAGCGGCAGCACGTAGTCGATCTCCGCTGGGACAGGGCTCGATTCTGTGACAGGGCCCGACTCTGTGACAGGGCCTGACTCGGGTGGGCGGCGGCCGTGCATGATCATCGCATCGACACCTCGGCGTCGGCCCGCCACAGGGAGGTGCGCCCTTCCCGCCAGCGGCCCAGCAGATGCTCCGCGAAGAGCCGGTCGAGGGTCAGCGCGCAGGCGGCGCCGTACAGGATGTCGCCGGTCAGGCCGGGGTGTTCCGCGGCGAACGCGCCGCACATGTCGTGCGCGGCGATCTGCTCGTGTACGGCGTCGGCCTGCACGTGCTCGTCGTAGTAGCGGCGCGCGCCGGCGTCGCCGCCCAGCCGCCGCAGGCCCTGGCTGTAGCGGCGGTTGGGGAGCGACGAGGTCATCTCGAACGCCGCGAGGTGCCCGAGGAGCGCGCCCCGGTGATGGCGGTGCAGCCCGAACAGCGACATGACGTTGCTGATCGCGAACGTCACGCCGGGGACGCTGCCCAGGTAGGCGCCGTAGGAGTCGTCGAGCCCGAGCCCCCGCATGGTCGCGCGGAACAGCTCGGCGTGCATGCGCTCCGGCCTGCCCCCGCCGTACTCGTCGGACTGGATCTCCACCAGCGCGGCCTTCGGCCGCCCGAGCAGGCGCGGGATGCCCCACGTGTGGGGGTCGGCCTCCTTGAGCTGGTAGATCGACCGGTGGACCACGAACTCGCGGAACTGCGCGGCGTCGCCTCTCCCACGCAGGTACGCCGACAGGGAGGGGCCGTCGTCGGACGCCACCAGCGCCTCCAGGGCCCGGGGCACCTCCCGCGGCGGTGGAGCGGGCGGGCGGGACACGCGCCGGGCCAGCCACCCCTCGAACCACGTCTCCAGGCGCTCCCGCAGGGCCAGCACCGACGGGTTCCACTCCCAGCGGTCGTCGACGCCGTCGAAGCCCTGGTAGTGCAGCTCGTAACAGACGAACAGCGCGAGCTGGGCGTCCTCCTCGTCGCCGTACGGGTCGCCGCATGGGTCGTCGTACGGGCCGGGGGGCGGCGGGCCGAAAGCGTGAGGCGGCCGGGCCAGCTCCGCGAAGAGCCGGTCGGTGAGCGGGCCTCTGGGCGCGGGCAACTGCATCAGCTCTCCAGCAGGCGGTAGACGGACACGTGGGCGCGGCTGTCGTCCGTGAAAGGGGTGCCGGACCAGTCGGCCCAGCGGTGCTCCCGCGCCATCCCCGCGAGGCGGGCCATGAGGTCCAGCTCGCACGGCCAGGCGTAGCGGTGGTCGGCCGGCAGCAACCGCAGGCCGTCCGCGGTCATCCGCAGTTTCGTGGTGTGCATGAACTGCTCGGCCGGGCTCAGCCGGGCGGCCTCGACGACGACCTCGTCCTCGCCGAGCGACAGCAGCCGCAGCGACGTCCGGTCGCGGAAGGCCGCGGGATCCGGCACCCACGCCTCGATCACGAAGCGCCTCCCGGGCCGCAGATGGGCCGCCGCATTGTGGAAGCACCGCACCTGGGCGTCCTGGGAGGGCAACGCGAAGACGGTGTTGAAGGCCAGCAGGACGAGCGCGAACCGCCCCTCGACCCGGACCTCGGAGAAGTCGCCCACCGTGACCGGAATGCGGTCACCGCCGGGCTTGTCGCGAAGGACCGCCACCATGTCGGGCGACCCGTCGACACCCGCCACGGCCAGGCCGCGGGCGGCGAGAGGGAGCGCCAGCCTGCCGGTGCCGATCCCGAACTCCAGGACGGGCCCTCCCTCGGCCAGCCGGGAGACGCGCTCGATCGCCGGACCGGTGGGCAGGTGCTCCACCATCTCGTCGTAGACGTCGGCGATCGTCCGCCCGTACGCGGACGCATCGAACTCCCCCATGCGTTCCCCCCAACACGACCGGCACGCGCTCTGGGGCTGCCGGTCGGCCCGTCACGCCCCCAGGTCGCGGGCGACCGTGTCGAGCCGGTCCGCGAGCTCGCCGAGCCGCCGGTCGTCCACCGGGCCGTCTCCCAGCAGGCTCTCCAGGTCGCGCCTGCCGGCGATCACGAGGCCCTCGGCGCGCGACTCCGGCACGACCTCGCACCGCCCGCCCACCAGCACCAGCGTCGCGTCGGGCAACGGCGACTCCAGCAGCGCCCGGACCTCGTCCCGGCCGACGACACTCATGACATCTCCTTCCGGCCCCGATCGACCCCCTCCGCCTACCCCTGCGACCTGGCCGTACACGCTCGCGCTCACGGCGCGTCGGTGGGCAGCAGCGTGCCGAGGGGCCCCAGGTCGAGGTTGAGGTCGGACGGTGAGAGGTCGAACCGCTCGCACAACTCGGTCATGGCCTCCTCCAGGCGCATCAGCGTCAGGCCGAGCGTCTCGACCTGCTCGTCGGACAGGTCGCCCTGGTCCATCCGCCGGATGGCCTGCCGTTCCACGAGCTGGCGCACCAGCTCGACGAGCGTCAGCACGAGACGGCTCAGGTCACGCCGCACCGCCTCCGGGTCGGTGTTCAGCCGCCAGGGGCTGCCCCTCCCGGCTTCCGCGCCCCGCTCCCACTGGTCCTGCTCCCACCGATCCGGGCCGCCCGCCTCGGTCTCCACGCCCAGCCGCCAGGGCCCTGCCGCGGTGTCCCACGGAGCGCTCCTGGCCTCACCACCGGTCATCCCCACTCTCCCTCCTGCCGCGGGCGAGATCGTCCGGCCCGCCCCTCGCGTACGGCTCGCCGAGCGGGTCGAACGGCTCGGTGCCGCGTACGGAGCCGAGCAGCGCCCGCAGGGAGATACGGACGAGGTCGATGTCGGCGATCGACAGCACGATGTCGCCGGTGATCACCACACCGCCCGCGAGCAGCCGGTCGAGCAGGTCGACGAGCGCCACGCGCTCGGGCGGCAGGCGGCCCTCGGCGGCGAGGGCGGCGCCCCGCGGCCGCTCCGGCAGGTACGCCGGGGTCCCGCCGGGCGTCATCGCACGCCCCCGGCACGGCCCGCCCCGAGGTCGATCGAGGTGAAGGAGTAGGGCGCCCACGGGCCGGTGAGCTCGACGTCGAGGAACCGGTCGCGGTAGCCGCCGAGCACCGCGGCGAACTCCTCCTCGCGGGCCGGATCCACCAGGTAGGCACCGTTGAGCACCATCGACTCGCTCCGCCCGGACAACTGGGGGTCCTGCGGGCGGTGGCGGCGGCTCGCCACGGCGATTTGCCCCAGCTCGGCGTGCAGGTGCTCGGCCCGCTCGGCCGCCGCGCGCCACAGGTCCTCCCTGCCGCGCAGGCTCTCCTTCTTCCGGCGCAGGTACGCCATGCCGGGGCTGTCGCCACCGGCCGCGGTGGCGGCCGCGGGCGAAGGAGAGGGGGGTGGCGTGTCCCGGCGCAGGTAGGCCTTGACGCCCCACTCCCGCCGTCCCGCGACATGCGACAGGATCTCCGCGAAGTCGTCGTGCCGCCGGTCGAGGAGGTCGCGGACCTGCTCCTCTCCGGTGTAGACGGTCACGAGACGCACAGGGGCGGTCGGCCCGGCCGCCGCCAGCGCCTCGACGACCCGGTGATGGGCGCGGGCGACTCCCTCCACCCAGTCGAGGTCCTCCAGCGAGCGGCGCAGCGGTTCCTCGCCGAACCGGTCGAGGGGCACGTCGCCGATGTGGGCCACGAGCCCGCCGCAGGACACGGTCCGCACCACGCCGTCCATGACGCCGTGCAGGTCACGAGGGGGCTCTCCGCCGGACGTCACCGCGTACAGGTAGACCCCCTGGCCGGAACCGCCAGGGGTGGCGGTCTCACGGGCCTCACGCTGGGCGTCAGGGGCGTGGGGCTCCTGCGCCTGCTGCGGCGGGGCGGCGGGAGCGGCGGGGCGGTTCTCGCCTACGGCGGGCCGGTTCTCGCTCAGGGCAGGGTGGTTCTCGCTCAGGGCAGGGTGGTTCTCGCTCAGGGCAGGGTGGTTCTCACTCACGGCCGGGCTCCGTTCCGCCGAGGCGGCCGAGCCGCCGGGCGCGGGCCTCGGCTTGGCGGTCGCCCCGCCGCTCACCCATGCGTTCACCTTGGCGCCGGCCCGTGCGTTCTTCCGCGCGCTCGCCCGGTCGCTCGCCCGGTCGCTCGTGCGCGCGCTCGCCCGGTTCGAGTTCCGTCCGTTCCTCCCAGGCGAGCAGGCGCTCCTCGACCGCGCTCAGGCGCTCGCGGAGCCGGCGGTTCTCCTCGACCAGTTCGCGATCCCTGCCGCTGAGCCACGGGTCGCGCTCCCACCAGTCGATGCCGATCTCCCGCGCGGTGTCGACCGAGGCGATGACCAGCCGCAGCTTGATGGTCAGCAGCTCGATCTCCAGCAGGTTCACCCGGATGTCGCCCGCGATCACGATGCCCCGGTCGAGCACGCGTTCCAGGATGTCGCCCAGGTTGGTCGACTCCCGGCCCATGACGGCCGGCGGCGCGTACGACGACTCGCGCAGGATGGGACGCGAGCGGGGATCGGTCATAGCCCACCGCCGTAGGCGCCCGTGCCGCGCCGGTAGGTCCGGGTGCGCCGATAGGACATGAGATTGCCCTCGTCGTCCATCTGGCACTCGTAGATCGACAGCATGTCGCCGGTGGACGGGATCCTGCGGTCCTCGATGACCTCGACGTCCACCAGCCAGCCGTTCTCCACGGGTTCCACCGACGTGACCCCCTCCGTGTCCTTGGAGGTCAGATCCGCGATGTAGCGCAGGCCGAGCCGTCCGGCGGACACCGCGTTCAGCGCGGCCCGCCGCCGGCGCGGCTCGGCGGCGCGGTCATCCCGGCGCTCACTCCTGCGCTCGTCCTCGTCTTCGCCCTCGGACTCGTCGTACGGCCCGTCCTCCTCGACGGGCATGCCCGAGGAGGCCCGCCGCCCGTACGGCGCGGCGTCCTCGTCGTAACGGGCTCTCCGCCGGGGAGGCATGGGACGATCACCCCCTCCGCGGGCCGCTCATGAGCCTCAGGATCTCCTCCACGGCCTGGGCCTCCTCCTCTTCGGAGATCTGGCCCGAGCGTCTGGCCTCCTCGATGGCCTCCAGCCGCCGCCGGACCGCCGCCGGATCCCTCAGCTCATGCTCGACCTGCTGCTGGATCAGCTCGCCCAGCCGGATGACGCCGTGGACCGGGGCGAGCGGCCAGGTGAACAGCATGCTGATCAGTCCCACGGCAGCCTCCCCTCACGAGTCAGGTGGTGACGAAGTCGTACGGCGCCATCGGCCCGAGCAACCGGACCTCGACCCGGTCTCCCCACTCGGAGCGCAGCTCTCCGACGACGCGTTCGAAGTCGGCCTGGCGGTCGTTCTCCACGAGGAACGCGACGTGCGCGGCGTCCCGCTCGTGGCTGGGGTCCCGGACCACCGCGCCGGCGGTGCAGGGCTCGAAGCGTTCGACGACCGCCCGGGTGTCGGCCTCGCGCTTGGCCGCGATGATCTGCGTGATCAGCTCGCCGAGACGGATCCGTTCGTTGCGTGTCACCTCTTCCGGCAACTGCCTGATCCGGTCGCGCAACTGCCTGGCCTCGGCGTTCTCTGTCAGCACCTCGACCAGCACCGGCTGCTCGGCGTACCGCGCCTTGAGGACGAACTGGGCCCGGCCTTCGATCTGCTTCAGCGCGGCCGCGAACGAGTCGTGGTGCGGGGCCAGCAGCTCCTCCACGACCGCCTCCGGCGTGGTCATCACGGCGCCGAACCGCAGGGGGAGCACGGGGACCTCGGCCGCGGCCTCGTCGAGCAGTTGCTCGTGGGCGACCAGGTCCTGGGCGCGGCCGAGGGGGCGGTCCACGTCGACGTCGCTCACCAGAGCGGCGATCTCACCGTGCCTGATGATCTTGATCCGGCCGGGAGGATCGCCCACCCCGACGGCGTCCTCGCTGATCTCGACGTCCTCGGGGAGGATGCCATAGACGTAGCACGCCGTGTCGCGCTGCGGGGCCTCGGCCCGGTCGCCCGCCCCGGACTGCCTCGTGGAGCCCGTCATCTCAGTCCTCCTCCCTTCGACGCCTGCGGGTACGCGGGGCGGGTTCCTCCTCCGCGTAGTTCGCCAAGAGGTCCTGCAGCTTCTCTCCGGCCGCCTCGATGACGCCCTGGGCCACGCCCTTGGACTTGCCGCGGGCGATGCTCTGGGGCGCGCTCGACAGGAGGTCGGGCAGCCCCTGCTGCTGGGACGCCAGGTCCAGCCGGTTCACCGCCTCGGCGAATCGGAGATAGGTGTCGACGCTCGCGACGACCACACGCACGTCGATGGTCAGGATTTCGATGCCGACCAGTGAGACCCGTACGTAGGCGTCGATCACGAGGCCCTTGTCCAGGATCGTGTCAATGACGTCGGCCAGGCCCGATCCCGACGACCGGCCCGGCAATCCGCCGCCACCCGCCGGTGGAACGGCTACCGTCATGCGCTTCCCCTCCTCGATTCCATGTCGTGTTTCCGATCACTCGCTCCGCCCGCGCCACCCCGGCGTCACCACGCCGTGTTCGCTATTCCGTGCTTGCTATTCCGTGCTTGCTATTCGGGGGGACGGCGGCGCCGGACCAGGGGACGGCGGCGCGTCGGCCGCTCCTCGGCCTCGCCCGCCTCCTCGGTCTCCTCGCCCCTGCGGGCCTGCTCGCCCCTCCGGGGCTGTTCGCCCTCGCCCCGCTCGGCCTCCGCCTCGCGCCGCCTGGCCGGCGCCCGCGTGCCGCGCTCCTCGGACTCTTCCCCGCGCCTGCGGGTGACCGGCGGCCTGGCGCGTCCGCCCGTCTGGGCGCCTGCGTAGGCGGGCCTGCGCGCCCGCTCGGGCTCCTCTTCTTCTTCCTCCTCCTCCTCTTCCTCCTCGTACGGCTCCTCCTCGAACTCCTCGGGCTCCTGGGCCTCCTCGGCTTCCTCGCGCTCCTCGGGAGCCTCTTCCTCGGCCTCCTCGGGGGCCTCCTCGCCCCGCTCGCGGCCCTCGCGTTCGCGCTCCTCGCGCAGCGCCGTCTCGTGGTCCTTGACGACCTCGCTGTCGCGGATCTCGCCCCGCCAGCCCTCGATCTCGTCGGGACGCAGCAGGGCGTTGGTCATGACGTGCCGTCTGAAGTGCTTGAACTCGAGCCGGACCCGGCGGCCCTGGGCCCGCCACAGGTTGCCGAGACGCTCGAACAACCCCTGCGGGTGATACTCGACGACGAGCAGGACCCGGGTCAGTTCGGGAGTGATCTCGTGGAAGGTCACCGAGCCGTCCGGGAAGCCCTTCGGCCCCTGCGACCGCCAGATGATCCTGCTGTCGGGGACCTGCTCGACGATCGTCGACTCCCACGTGCGGTGGGACCAGAAGACCTGGGCCTTCCACCCGAGCTTCTCGTCGGACTTCTGTTCGACGGTCTCGACCTTCTTCATGAAGCTCGGGAAGTCTTCGAACTGCGTCCACTGGTTGTAGACCAGGCGGAGCGGCGCGCCGACGTCGAGCGACTCGACGATGTTGGTGACCTTGAGCTTCTTGCCCTTGCGGCCCTTGCCTCCGCCGCCGCCCCCGCCGAACAGGCCCTTGATCTTCTCCTTGCCGTACGCCATGAGGGCCGCGCGTACGGGGTGGCCGCCTCCGCCGTCCTCGGTGAGAGCGCTGGTGAGAGCGCCGAGCAGGCCGCCTCCGCCCGTCGCGCCGAGCCGGTCGGCCGCCGACTTGAGCAGGTCCCGGGCATTCCGGCCGCGGGTGAGGCCGCCGAGCAGCCCGCCGAGCGCCTCGCGTCCGCCGCCCTCTTTCCCCGTGAGCGCGCTGAGCAGCCCGGAGCCGCCGTGCTCCACGTAGTCGGTGAGACGGCCGGCCAGACCGTCGATCCTCTCGGCGACCCGGGACAACGCGCGCTCGGCCACGGCCGTGGCGAGGTTCTGGAACTCCTGCCCGAGCCGTTGCGTGGGCAGCGCCCCTTCGTCCGGAGCCCGTGCGCCCTGTGCTCGCTCCGTCTGGGCCCGCGTCTGTTCGGTCATCGGTCTCACCTCCTCCGCAGCACCGGACGGGTGGGACGGATCCGGGGTCGGCGCCGCTCCTCGGGTTCAGGCTCCTCTGCCTCCTCCTCGTACGGCTCCTCCTCGTACTCCTCTTCCTCCTCGTAGCCCTTTTCGCGCTCAGGCTCGCGCTGCTGCGGGCGGCGGCGGGGCACCCGGCGGCGGCCCTCCTCCGGACGCTCCTTCGCCTCTTCCTCTTCTTCCTCCTCCTCCGCGGCCCGGCCCCGGCCCTTGGGTTGCCGGAGCGCCTCGGCGCGTTCGTGCAGCTTGTCGCTCAGGTTGTCGATCTGGCGGCTGGTGGCGCGCATGGCGGCCGCCTTGCCGATGTCCAGCAGGTCGCCGCGTACGCGCTCGGTGATCTTGCCGAGGTCGGGGGCGGCGCCGCCGAGGATCTTGGGGACCTGTTCGAGGAGGGCTCCCGCGGCTCCCTCTCCCTTGAGGCGGGCGGCGAGGATGGCCAGCGCGAGCACCAGCGCCAGGCGCAGCTTGTGGTGCCGGCCGAGGTAGTAGCCCGCGATGACAGCCAGGGCCACCTTCAGTCCGTCTTTCATGATCGCGCCTCCTACTGGCCGCCCCCCGAAGCGCCGTTCCGGCCATCCGCCCGTCTGGCCGTACGGCGCTGCGATCCGACTGAACGGTATGAATGCCCTAGACAGGCACAGAAAAACGCGATCTCGTACATACCGGGCAGTTTTGGTCGGACTTGATCCCTTTCTTAGGGCTGTCCGTTCTGACCCCCGCCGGGCTCGCCGGTCTTGGCGTGTTGGAGGGATTCCGATGACCCAAACTCGTCCGACCTCGGATGATTACTGAGTGCAAACCGGGTATCACGGGCGTGTATCGGCGGTAAGCGGTACCTACCGCGCGCGTGAAGCGGGGGAGTCACATGACCGAGACCAGAACGTCGACCGCGACCGTCGAGCCGGCCCACGGGCGGTCCCTCGGGACGCAGGGCGGCTCCGGCCTGGTGACGGAGCGAGGCCGCACCACGATCGCCGACGAGGTGGTCGCCAAGATCGCCGGCATGGCGGCCCGCGAGATCGACGGTGTCCACGACTTCGGCACCGGCACGGCCCGCGCGTTCGGCGCGATCAGGGGCGCGCTCGGCGGGGAGGACGGCGTCACCCGGGGCATGTCGGTGGAGGTCGGCGAGCGGCAGGCCGCCGTGGACATCCACCTCATCGTCGAGTACGGCGTCGCGATCCCCGACCTCGCGCAGGCCGTGCGGAGCCATGTGATCCGCGCGGTGGAACGCATGTGCGGGCTGGAGGTCACCGAGGTCAACATCGCGGTCGACGACGTCCACCTGCCGAGGCAACAGGAGCCGCAGACGCCCGCGGACGGGGAGCCGCGGGTCCAATGAGCGCCGTCCCGGAGAACGCGGGGGCGGAAGGCGGCGGCCGGCGGGTCGCGGTGCCCGAGCGGGCGGGGCCCGGCTCCCCGGGTGGCCCGCCGCCGGAGCGGGATGCCGGAACGGGGCGAGAAGGCGAGGAGCGCGAGGTTTCCGCCCGCCGGATCGCGGACCGCGTGCTGTCGTGTCCGGACGTCGCCGATCTGTCCCGGGGACCGTTCGGCGTGGTCGCGACGTACCTGCCCGGTGGTCTCGTCCCGGGCGTCGCCATACGGGACGACGTGATCGAGGTCGACATCGTCGCCCGCTACGGCAGGCCGCTGCCGGAGATCGCCGACCTGGTCCGGGACGCGATCGGCGGCCTGGCGGGCGGCCGCAAGGTGGATGTGACGATCGCCGACGTGGTCACAGACGACGGCGGAAGGAAGGAATGATCATGCAAGGCTATCCGCTCTGGGGTCTCGCGGGCCTGCTGTTCGGCACGGTGCTGGGGGTGGTCGGGGCCTTCGGCGGCCTCAGCGCGTTCATCATCGTCCTGGTCCTCGGCATCGTCGGGTTCCTCGTCGGCCTGGTGCTCGAAGGCGGCGTACACCTGCCGCAGATGCACCCGAGACGACAATGAGCGAGCCCGCGGCACACGGGACGACGACGATCTCGGACCGCGCCTTCGCGAAGATCGCCGAGCAACTGGCGAGCGAGGACGAGCACGTGACCGGCCCGCCCCACGTCTCGGCGTCGGTGTGCGGGGCGGTCGCGGCGGTCCACTGCGATCTGGCCGTGCGTTATCCGGCGCCGGTGCCGCGGCTGGCCGCGAAGATTCGCGAGCACGTCCGGCGGCGGCTGCGTGAGCTGACGGGCATCGCCGTGGAGAACGTGGACATCGAGGTCGTGGAGCTGGTGCCCGAGCGGAGGTCCGGGCGGAAGCCCGAGCGGAGGGGTGGCGATGAGCGAAGGCCGAGGCCTGTCTGAAAGGGTGCCGCGCTTCGTCCCGATGCGGGGGTTCGGGGACGGGGGAGCCCGCCGGGCCTTCCGGCCCAGCCGGGGGCTGCCGGCCGCGGTCGCCGCGCTGGCGCTGCTGGGGATCGGAGGCCTCACCGCCGTCCACGTGGTCTCCGCGCTGCTGGGACTCCCCGTCAAGCTCGTGCCGTACGACCAGTGGGCCCGATGGGCGAGCACCACGGCCTGGGACGACGGCCGGGTCCTCGCGGTGGCTTCCGCGCTGGCCCTGATCGGCCTGGTGCTGATCCTGATCGCGGCCGTCCCCGGCCGGGGGCGGATGGTCGCGCTGCGCACCGGGGACCCCGACCTGATGGTCGGCCTGCCGCGCCGCGCGCTGGCGCGGGCGCTGAGGAGCAGGGCGAACGAGGTGGACGGCGTGCGCGAGGCCGGAGCGCGGATGTACGGCTGGCACGCGGACGTGTCGGTCCGGACGGACCTGCGCGACACGGCAGCGCTCGGGGAGCGCGTGCGGGCGGCCGTCGAGGACGAACTGGCCCGGCTCGCCCCCGCCCACCACGTCTCGCTGCACCTGCGCGTCCACGGCCCGTCCTAGGCGAAGGAGGCAGCACCGTGAAGACGAGATCGGGCAAGGGCAACCGGGCGGGCCTGGCGCTGTCCGGCCTGGTTCTGCTGGCCGCGGGCGGCCTCGCGCTCGCGCGGGCGCTGGGCGCCTTCGGCGATGCCGCCGTGCGGGAGCCGGTGGTGGACGCCGGGGCAAGGAATCTCGCGGCGACGGCGCCGTGGTTCTGGCCGGTCGTGGCCGCCATCGGATTCGTGATCGGGCTCATCGGGCTGGCCTGGCTGCTGGCGCTGCTGCGGGTCGACCGGCCGCGGCGGCTGCGCCTGGAGTCGGGTACGTCCGGGGTCACCGAGGTCGACGCGCATCCCGCGAGCGAGGCCCTGGCCGAGCAGGTCAGCGCTTATCCGGACGTGCGCAGGGCGCACGCCGTGCTGCGCGGCCCGTCCGACGACCCGCACCTCGACCTCGGCGTCTCCGCCGTGGAACCGGCCGACCTCGGGGCACTGGTCACCCGGTTGCACGACGAGGCCGTCCCCGACCTGCGCACCACGCTCGGCCTGCACCGCCTCCCGGCGATGGTCCGGCTCGACATCACCGGAGGCCGCCGCACCCGCGCGGTCCACTGAGCGAGCCCGCGGCGGTGGGCGGCACACCTGGTATGCCGCCCTCCGCGGTCGTCACAGGTCGTTCTTGGTGCTACAGCTCACGAGGAAGGCACTTTGGCCCAGGCCCTGATAGGGGGAGGAGAGCTCCACCTTGAAGTAGCCGTTCTCCGACACGCTCGTGCTGTATCGGGTGGTTATGGTCTTCTCCTGTGCCCCGGTCGAGGTGAAGACGGCGCTCCCGGCGCCGAGGTAGACCCACTGGTTGCGGGTCTGGTTGCTCTTGCGATACCAGCGGTAGTCGACGGTGGAGGGGCCGTCGGCCACGGCGAGCTTCGCGGTGAGCGTGAGCTCGGCGGGCGCGCCGGGCCCGCACACCTCATTCTCGTCCGTGCGCTGCTTGCTGATGTCGGACACGGTCGGCTTGACGCAGACCGTGTCGAACGAGGCGGCCTGAGTGTCGGCGACGCCGGCCGGCTCGACGATCCTGAGGCGCATCGTGCCCCTGAGGCTCGTCGTGCGGAAGAAGACGTTGCTGACCGTCTTGGTGCCGGGCGCGTCGAACGTCACGGAGACGGGGTTGGGATCGGGCCAGGGCTGGTTCTCCGGGTTGATCCAGACGTACTTCACGGTGGTCGGCGCGGAGACCGTGATCTTCGCCGAAACCTCGTGCGCCAGGCCGGACTGCGTCTCGTTGCACGGGCCGGTGTAGGCGGCCGGGGTGACCTGCATCTGCGACGCGATCACCTCCGGTTCGGTGCAGACGGTGTCGAAGGACGCGGCCTCGGTCTCCGCGCCGCCGAGCTCGTCGGCGAGCTTCAGGCGCATCGTGCCTTTGAGGCTGGTCGTGCGGTAGAAGGCGTTGATGACCGTCTTGCTGCCCGGCGCGTCGAAGGTCACCGAACCCGCGGTCCAGAAACCGTAGTCGGCCATCCACGAATAGTTGACGGTCATGGGCTTGCTGACCGTGATGGTCGCCGAGACGATGTGCTCCAGGCCGTACGGCCCCACTTGGCACGAGCCGGTGTAGGTGGAGGGAGTGACCTTCATGTCCGACGCGGTGACGTACGGGTTCGCCGTCGCGGCGGCGCTGGGCGTTGGGGTTGCCGTGACCGCCGCCTGTGCGGTCGTCTGCTGCGCGGGCACGGCGAGCAGCAGCCCCGCCAGCAGCACACCGGCCGTTCCGAGCCTGCGGAGAAACGCTGAGCGTCTCACATGACATCCCTTCTGATCGGAAGGCGCTCATGATCTCCGGCCGGAATGGGAGTCAACTTGCGGATCACTGCAAGGGCGGGTCAGCCGGACAGGACCTCGGCGAGAACGGCGGCCTGGCTGTGCTCGACGTCCCTGGTCGCGGTGAGCAGGGTCAGGGGGCCGCTCTCCATGAGCCGGCGCAGCCGGTCGAGGACGGCCTGCCGCTCGGGATCGTCGAGCTCGGCGAGGTAGCGGCTGCGGAACTCGGCGAACCTCTCGGGGACGTGGCCGTACCAGGAACGCAGGGCGCCGGACGGCGCGACGTCCTTGGCCCATTCGTCCAGGTGAGCGGCCTCCTTGGTGAGGCCGCGCGGCCACACCCTGTCGACCAGCACCCGTGTGCCGTCCCCGGGCGCGGGATCCTCGTACACGCGGCGGACCGTGACGGACATCGCCCCCACCTCCTCCTCCAGGCATACTCCCCGGCCGACGGCGGCGCACGCCGGTGTCCGGGAGCCGGACAGCACGTGTGACTGAAAGTTTCACTTTCCGTAAGGACGTTGTCGCTGGTCGGGGTTTCGTCCAAGTTGTCGATCAAATCCGCCCATGTCGCCCGTACTCGTCCCATGTCTATGGTCCGGGACATGAGGATGCGAATGATCACGGCGAGCCTCGCCATGCTCGGCTCGGTCGCCGCGTCGCTCGTCGTCGGTCAGGCGGCGCACGCGGACACGACGATCTGCGAGAAGTACGGCAGCACCACCATTCAGGGCGGCAAGTACGTCGTCATGAACAACGTGTGGGGGAGCAGCGCCCCGCAGTGCATCAACGTCACGAACACCGGCTTCACGGTGACGCAGGCGGGGCACAACAACACGGGCGGCACCCCGGCGGCGTACCCGGCCATCTACGCCGGCTGCCACTACGCCAACTGCTCCAGCGGCAGCGGCCTGCCCCTCCAGGCGAGCAACAGCCAGTTCAACACGGTCCAGACCAGCGTCAGCATGAGCTATCCCGGCTCGGGCGTCTACGACGCGGCGTACGACATCTGGTTCGACCCGACGCCTCGCAAGGACGGCCAGAACACCGGCGCCGAGATCATGGTGTGGCTCAACCACACCGGCTCGGTGCAGCCCGTGGGCTCCCGGGTGGGCACGGCGAACATCGCCGGAGGCACCTGGGACGTCTGGGAGGGCAACATCGGCTGGAACGTCATCTCCTACGTCCGCACCTCGCCGACGAACTCGATCAGCTTCGCCGTCCGCTCGTTCTACGACGACGCGGTGAACCGCGGCTACGCCCAGCGGTCGTGGTACCTCACCAGCGTCCAGGCGGGCTTCGAGCCCTGGATCGGCGGCACCGGCCTCGCGGTGAACAACTTCTCCTACAGCATCGGCGGCGTGGTCCAGAGCCCCTCGCCGACGCCCACCGCCAGCCCCACCCAGGGCAACGGCGGCGGCGCCTGCCGGGTGAGCTACAGCAAGAACGAGTGGCAGGGCGGCTTCACCGGCAACGTCACCGTCACCAACACCTCCTCCAGCGCCGTGAACGGCTGGAACGTCGGCTTCTCCTTCCCGAACGGCCAGAAGATCACCGGTTACTGGAGCGCCGACATCACCCAGAGCGGATCGTCGGTGACCGCGAAGAACCTGTCGTACAACGGGTCGATCCCGGCCGGCGGCAACGTCTCGTTCGGCTTCCAGGGCACCTGGAGCGGCTCGAACGGCAACCCCACGGGCTTCACGCTGAACGGCACCCCCTGTTCGTCCTGACGCCCTGACACCCCCCCAGAAAAACAGGCGCCGCCGGAGGGACGTCCCTCCGGCGGCGCCGTCATGTCATCAGGGGTTGATGTTGATCGCGAAGGTGGACGTCGTGTTCTTGATGTCCTGGTAGTTGTCGCTGAGTTTCAGGTTGTTGAAGGTCACCGACCCGACCGCCGGTCCCTGGTCGGGCTCCGGCAGCTCGTTCGCCCAGAGGCCGAAGCCCGACTTCGCGTCGAACGCGTCGCCGCTCCTGTGCGCCCCGGAGATCGAGATGTTGGTGAAGACGGTGTCCTTGATCGGGTTGACCGGCTGGCCGCCGAGGTACTGGGTCTGGAACATGATCCCCGAGTACGTCGGATCGACGATGTCCACGTTGCTGACCCGGATGCCCTGGAACACCTTCGAGGCGGAGAACAGCCAGATCGCCGGGAAGGTCTGCTGGCCCCAGAAGTGGCCGCCCGCGCGGACGATCGAGATGTTGTCGAACACCGTGGGCGGGCTCGCGCCGAAGCCGTTCATCGGGTAGCCGAAGTCGAGCGAGCTGATCGTGATGCCGGAGTAGGTCAGCGTGTCCGCGATGTAGATGTTCCTGAAGGTGTTCGCGTACCCGCCGTACACCGCGATGCCGGCCGCGCGCCACGGCAGGATCGCGGTCAGGTTCTCGTAGACGTTGTTCTTCTCGTCGGCGCCTCCCGCGTCGATGGCCGAGAACAGCGCGAAGCTGTCGTCGCCGGTCGTCCTCGCCTCGTCGTTCGAGACCAGGTTGTCGGTGCTGCCGTTGGTCATGTTGACGCCGTCGGCGAACGTGTCACGGATCCGCGAGTTCTTGATCGTGATGTTGTCGGTGTTCGCACCCCAGTACATGCAGACCTGGTGCTCGACCCAGACGTTGTCGATCGTCATGTTGGCGACGTTCTGCCAGTCGAACACCTTGCCCGGCCCGTCGATGCGGCTGGTGTAGTTGCCGAAGTAGGCGAACCCGGAGAACGTCGAGCCGTTGGCCGACGACTCCGCCCGGAAGCCGACGTCGGTGTTCTCCTGGTTGGAGGGCGCGTAGAACCGGGTGAACCACGGCCCGGCGCCGACCACCTTGACCGCCTTGCCGTAGATCTGGAACTTGCCCGACGTCTGGTAGTCGCCCGGCGGCAGGTAGACGCCCACGAGCTTGCCCGTGGTGTCCATCCGCACCTTGTCGAGCGCGTTCTGCACGTCCTGGTGGGCGAACCCGGCCGGGACCGCGTACGTCGCGGGGTCGGGGTTGGGGATCGCCGACGCCTGCTCCAGGTTCACGAAGTCGATCGCGTACGTGGAGGTGTTGGCGGCGTCCTTCTGCAGCCGGATCTTGCTGCCCTTCGGGACGGTCGTCCCGAGCAGGATGTTGGCCTCGTCGTAGATGTGCCGCGGGGCGCCCGCGCCCGGCGAGTTGCCCGGGCCCGCCTCCGGGCCGTACAGCCACGCGTACTTCGAGGTCAGGTTGACCGCCTTGAGGAAGCCGCCGTTGACGTAGACGTTGAGCGTGGCGTCGGTGCCGCCGCCGCCCGCCGCGTCGGGGATGGAGAAGCGGGTGACCAGGGTGTTCGTGTCGGCCCTGGTCGTCCACTCCACGTAGCTGCCGGTGGTGGTGAGCCGGACGGCCTTGCGGCCGGACGCCTCGCCGGCCAGGTCGCCGATGGCCCGGTTCGGGCCGACCACCGTCGCGCCGCCGCCGGTCACGCCGTCCTCGGCCTCGTACATGTCGTACGGCATGTTCGCGCCGCGTCCGACGAAGAACGGCAGCGTGGAGGTGTTGTTGGCCTGCTTGACCGGCAGCTCGCCGGCGTCGGCGGCGAGCACGGTCTTCACCGTGTATCTGCCGTTGGCGGCCGTCCACGTGCCCAGGTTGACCGGGCCTGTGGTGGACCCGGCCGCGATCGCGCCGCTGTAGGAGCCGGTCAGCGTCTTGACCACGGTGCCCGAGTCGTTGGTGATCGTGAGGGTGATGCCGTGGGCGCCGCCCGCCGAGGCGACCGTGCCCTGGTTCTTGATCGCCACGGTGAACGTCACCGTGCTGCCGCCCGCCGGGTTGCCGGGCGACCAGCTCACCGGGGAGGCCACCAGGTCGGAGCTGTCCACCGGCTTCACGACCAGCGGGGAGGAGGCGGTGAAGGCGTTGTTGGTCTCGTTCTGCTCGATCACCGCGTTCGACTCGTCGACCTTGGCGCTCAGCGGGTAGCTGCCCGCGTCGCGCTGGCCGATGTTCGCCGTCACGGTGGCCGAGGCGCCGGCCGCGAGCGCGCCGACCGAGGCGGTGCCTGCCTTGGTCCCGCCCAGGTAGAAGTTCACGGTGGTGGCGCCGGAGCCGAGGCTGCCCGCGTTGCGCACCGTCGCCGACAGCGTGACGGCGTCGGTCTCGACCGGGGACGCGGGGGAGGCCGACAGCGCGGTGACGGTCAGGTCGGGGTTGGGCGCCGGTGAGCCGATCACCTGGAACTCGGCGACCTGCCCGGCCGGGGCGCCGGAGTTGGCGGTGAACCTGAGCTGCACGTCGGCGACCGTGCCGGAGACCGGAATCGTCACCGTGTTGCCGGTCGCCGGGTTGAAGGTGTAGGTCGCCGCGCTGGTCAGGTTGGTGAATCCCGACGCGCTCTGCTCACGGCCCAGCACCTGGATCGTCTGCGTACGGGTGGACCAGGCGGCGTCGGGGTTGAGCTTGAGCACGACCGAGCTCACGACCGCGTTGGCCCCGAGCTGGACGGTCAGCGTCTGCGGGTAGGAGCCGCCCACGCCCTCCCAGTAGGTCGCCACGTCGTTGTCGTTCGCGTTCGCGGCGACGTACGTGAACGTGGAGGAGGAGGCGGTGATCGGCTTGCCGACGGCCATGTTCGAGCCGCCGCCCGACCCGTTGCGCGTGACGGTGTTGCTGTTGATCGACTCGTTGCCGGCCGCGTCCTTGGCCCGCACGTAGTAGGACACGGTGGCGCTGGTGGGCTGGGTGTCGGTGTAGGTCGTGGTGTTTCCTGCGACGCTGCCGCGCAGCACGTTGTTCGCGTAGACGTCGTAGCCGGTGACGCCGACGTTGTCGGTGGAGGCGGTCCAGGTGAGCTTGACCTGCCCCGGCGTGGTCTCGGTGTAGGCGAGGTCGCCGGGCGCGGTCGGGGCCTGGGTGTCACCGGTCGAGCCCTTTCGGGTGACCGTGTCGCTGTTGGCCGACTCGTTGCCGGCCGCGTCCTTGGCCCGCACGTAGTAGGACACGGTGGCGCTGGTGGGCTGGGTGTCGGTGTAGGTCGTGGTGTTTCCGGCGACGCTGGTGCGCAGCACCCCGTTGGCGTAGACGTCGTAGCCGGTGACGCCGACGTTGTCGGTGGAGGCCGACCAGGTGAGCCTGATCTGGCCGGCGCCGGGCTCGGTGTAGGCGAGGTTCGAGGGCGCGGTCGGGGCCTGGGTGTCACCGGTGGGCGCCGGGCCGTACACCTCGAACTCGGAGATCTGCGCGGCCGGCCAGGCGGTGTTGGCGGTGACGTTGATCCGGACGTACCGGACGTTGGCGGTGGAGAAGCCGATCGTGACCGCGTTGCCGCTGGCGGGGTCGAAGGCGCGGCCCGCCGAGGCGGCGAGAGTGGAGAAGTTCGTGCCGTCGGTGCCGCCCTGCACGGCCAGCGTCTCGGTGCGGGCCTCCCAGGTGGGCGGGAGCTTCAGCACCACCGTGTTCACGGCGGTCGAGGCGCCGAGGTCCACCTGGAGCCATTGGGGGAAGGCGTTGTTGGCGCTCTCCCAGTAGGTGGCCTGGTTGCCGTCGTTGGCGTTGCCCGCGCCGTACACGTCGGCGTGCGCGCTCTCCTTCATGGTCTTGCCGAGCGCGAGGTTGCCGGAGGCGGTGGCCGCGCCGTACACCTCGATCTCGGACAGCTGCGCCGCGGGCCAGCCCGTGTTGGCGGTGACGTTGATCCGGACGTACCGGGTCGTGGTCGCGGTGAAGCCGATCGTCACCGCGTTGCCCGAGCCGGGGGCGAAGGAACGGCCGGCCGAGCTCACGATCGTGCCGAAGGAGGACCCGTCGGTGCTGCCCTGCACCGACAGCGTCTGGGTGCGGGCCTCCCACGTCGCCGGCAGCTTGAGCACGACCTGGTCGATGCTCGTCGCGCTGCCGAGGTCGATCTGTGCCCACTGCGGGAAGGCGTTGTTCGAGCTCTCCCAGTAGGTGCCCTGGTTGCCGTCGTTGAGGTTGCCCGCGACGTACGGGCTGTTGCTGCTGCTCGTGGTCACGGTGCGGCCGGCGGCGAGGTTGGGGCCGCCGGCGGCGGAGGCGGGGATGAGAGGCGCGGCCACGGCGAGCAGGCAGGCCGCGGCCACCACAGCGATCAAGCGCAATAACGGGACATGCGTTTTCGACATTTGCGTTCCTCTGTCCGGCAGGAACCGACCGGCGGGTCATCCGATCCGCGGTCGTGGGGGGATTTCGAAGATCGGGGCTCGCTGGGGTCGCGGCGGCGACCGGTTGCCCACTGCCGTGGCCGACATCACCTCGTGTCCTTTCATGCGAAAGGTGACGGTGGCGGGGCGCACGGACGCAGTGCTTCCTGCCGGAACTTGCGGAGAACCGCAAAGTCTCGATTTAGAGCTGCAAATTTCTTACATTACGTTGCCCAGATGTTACATAGGGGCCACCATGCCGTCAATGGGTCGGAACAGCCGGGTGGAAGGTGACAGGTCTGTCCCGTCCCCAAGCCGGGCCCACCTGGGGATACTTCAAGTGGGCGCCGGTCAGGAACCGGTCCTGCGCCCGCCCGCGGGTCCCCCAACTCGCGAAAGGAACCCGGCAGAGGAGCCCTCATGTTTCTGCCCCCCAAGCGCTCGCTCGCGGCGTTGGCCGTGCCGCTGGTGAGCCTGCTGGCGGCCCCGGCCGCCGCGACACCCGCCCCGTCGTACGCGGCCGTTCACGCGGCCCCGCGCGTGGCGACCCTGGTCGACGTGCGCGCCTCGCACCAGCCCGGACTCGACCGGGTCGTCTTCGAGTTCCGCGGGCCGCTCCCGGCACGGCGGGGCGCCGGCTACGTGTCCCGGCTGATCGCCGACGGCTCGGGCCGCACGGTCCCGGTGGCCGGTGACGCGATCCTCGGGCTGCGCTTCGGCGGCGCGACCGGCCACGACGACAACGGGCGCCCCACCTACGGGCCCGCCCGCGAGACCTTCGCGCTGCCCGGCGTGATCCAGGTCGTCAACGCGGGCGACTTCGAGGCGCAGCTCACGTTCGGCGTCGGCCTGAGCAGGAAGGCGTCCTACCGCGTCTACACCCTCACGCATCCGAGCCGGGTGGTCGTGGACATCAAGACGCCCTACCGGACGGTGCCGGTGCGGACGTACTTCCTCGACTCCCGGGCGTACGCGGCGGGGCGGCGGCCGTACACGGCGGCGGTGTCGCGGCCGGTGGCGCCGCCGTCCACGGCGCGCGGCGCCCTCCAGCGGCTGTTCGCCGGACCCACGCGGGCGGAGTACGTCAAGGGGCTGCGCTTTGTCGCCTCGGGCGCCACCGGCGTCCGTTCTGTCGTCGTCCGCGACGGGGTGGCCCATGTGCGGCTCACCGGTTCCCTCGGCAGCGGGGGGTCGGCGTTCACCGTCGCCGACGAGATCACGCCCACGCTCAAGCGGCTTCCCGGCATCCGCTGGGTGAAGATCTACGACGCCCACGGCCGCACCGAACGCCCGAAGGGGCACTCCGACTCCGTTCCGGAGAGCCTGGAACCATGACGACCAGAGGGCCGGGCTCGTGGGCGAGCCCGGCCCTCGAGTCCGAGCCGGTGTCCCGGGACCGCCGCTCGCCGGCTTCCCCTTCACCGGATGCGCCTGCGCGCCCCGCCGGCACTACGAGAGTGGACGACGTACGTCGCCGCCCTGCCCGCGCGCCGCGACCAGTGTCCTTCGACGGCCTCTTCCGCTGAAACTTTCGGGCATCACCGTCTTTGTATACGGCGCTCCATTTTCTGCTGGTAATTCTCGTATTTGTCATCCGGTATTGACCCGAGACGGGTCAATTCGTAGGGTACGTCAGCAGAAAGTTAGGGGATTGTTTCGAAAAGTTTCGACTTGTGGAGCACTCCCGGCTTGTGCATCTGGACGTCCGACCACGTACCCCCGACCGGAGGACCTTCCTCATGCTGCACAGATTCGCCGCGGCCCTCGCCGCGGCCGGGCTCGTCACCGCGCTCGCGGCGGCCCCCGCCTCCGCCCACCCCGACCGGCACCACGACAAGACCCTGGGTGAGCTGGCCGCCGCCTCGCACCGCTACCTCGGCTCGGCCACCGACAACCCCGAGTTCTCCGACGCGGCGTACCTCAAGATCCTCGGCAGTGAGTTCAACTCCACCACCGCGGGCAACGCGCTCAAGTGGTATGCCACCGAGCCGCAGCAGGGGGTGTTCGACTTCACCCAGGGTGACCAGGTGCTCGACTTCGCCCGCAAGCACCACATGTCCTTCCGGGCGCACACGCTGGTCTGGCACAACCAGCTCCCCGACTGGCTGACCAACGGCACCTTCACCGCCGACCAGCTCCGCGCGATCCTCAAGAACCACATCCTCACAGAGGCCCGCCACTACCGGGGCAAGGTCTACTCGTGGGACGTCGTCAACGAGGCGTTCAACGAGGACGGCACCTACCGCGACACGATCTTCTACCGGACACTCGGTCCCGGCTACATCGCCGACGCCCTGCGCTGGGCGCGCCAGGCCGACCCACACGCCAAGCTCTACCTGAACGACTACAACCTCGAGGCGATCGGGCCGAAGAGCGACGCGTACTACAACCTCGTGAAGCAGCTCAAGGCCCAGGGCGTGCCGATCGACGGCGTCGGTTTCCAGGGACACCTCGCGCTGCAGTACGGCTATCCGGACACGCTCCAGCAGAACCTGCAGCGCTTCGCCGACCTCGGCGTGGACGTGGCCATCACCGAGCTGGACATCCGCATGTACGTGCCGGCCGACGAGGCCAAGCTCGCGACCCAGGCCGACTGGTACTCCAAGGTGACCAAGGCGTGCCTCGCCGTCCGCCGCTGTGTCGGCATCACGATCTGGGACTACACCGACAAGTACTCCTGGATCCCCGCCGTCTTCCAGGGTGAGGGCGCGGCCCTGCCGTACGACGAGAACCTCCAGCCCAAGCCGGCCTACAACGCGATCCGCGACGCCCTGCGCGGCGCCGGAAGGCACTGACCCTCCCCATGACGGTGCCCGCGCCCATCGGGGGCCGGGCACCGTCTCGCCTTTCCGAGAAGGCATGAGGGAGCGATCGCCGGGACGAGGCGTCGGCACATCGAGCCGCAATCCACATGCGTGACCGATTTATTTGACGGGATGACGAGGGGCGAGGATCTAGGTCAAGATTGCTTTGTCCGTCGGTCGGCTGATGGAGGTAGAGGCGTGCGCGTTGCACGAGTGACGGTAGCGTTTCTCCTGATCGGCTGGGTCGTTTCGGGTTGCGGCACCGGCCCCACCCTCCAGGCCGCCTCCACCGAGCTTCAGAAAGACCTACAACGCCTGCAGACCGACAGTCTTTTGAAGAAGCCGTACAGCAAGCTGCGGATCGTGGAGCGCCCCGACAGGGATCTTCCCTGTGACAAAGGCAAGTTTCAGCGGGTGCTACGGGTAACCGCAGACTACGAACGTGAAGACTCAGACGTGGACAGTCACCTTGACCAGGCTGAGCGGGTGATGGAGAACACTCTCTCCTCATTTCTCCAGTACAAGATGACCTATGACTTGTCGCAGTTGGACTGGAGGGACGCGCGATTGATCGAAGGCAGGAAGGATGTTCCCGGCATCACTGTCAAGGTGATCGTGGTGCCCGAGTCGCCAACCTGGCGGTTGGTCGCCAAGACCGACTGCCTGCCAAAGTCCTAGGGTCAGCCCCAAGTGCGGATGAGTTCCTTGGCCAGCTCGCTGGTCTGCGCGCGTGAGGACCTCTCGATCTGTTTGTCGAGGGCTTCGTTGCTGTCCATCCATCGTTCGTATGGGGTCAGCTTCGTGCGCAGGACACTCTCCCAGCTTTTTCCAGTATGGATCGCCTCCTGCTTGGCCTCAATCATAAATTCGTCGAATGTTTTGAGGCGGCCGGTTTTCGTGCTGATCAGCTCGGCCGGTGGCTTACTTGCCGGGTAACCTGCGTCATACAGCAGGTATGCCATGTCGTACTTCTGCCGGAGAGTGGTATTCGCCCGAGCTTCGGTCAGCGCCTGGACGCGGGTTTCGAAACCGGCGGCCCAGTTGTCCAGCAATTTGCTCACACCGTAAGTTTTCGTCAGCGTCCAGCCTGTCTCGATGAGAGTGCCCGCTATCGGAATCTGGTCGATGCCCAGACCCATGGTGTTCTTGGTGAGATCCCGAATCAGGCTGTCCGTGGCGTCCTTCTCGCCGCGAACCTCGAGCGCCGCCTTGAACTCGAGCCCGCCGAGATCGCCGAACATCTGCGAGGCACGTTCAAGATGACCGCTCTTTCCATTGGCTTCCAGCCGAGCTGCGTTCGTCAGGATGTCGTAGCGGAAGAGGGCCGCGGTCTTGTCGAAGTCGTCGGTGAGCCGCTCCTCTCCGGCGAACGTCTGGAGGAAGCGGTAGGTGTCTCCCGGGCTCAAGTAGAACGCGGGGGTGACGCCGGGAATCGGCAGCCACTCGTCGGGCCGGGGCCTGCCGGAGGTCCGGTAGGCGGCCTTGTCGAAGCGGGCGCCGGAGGCGAGTTCGTGGATGTACGACGTGGCGATCGAGGCCATGGAGTCCCGGGCGGAGCTCGGGAGATCCTTGCCGAAGGAGCCGGCCGCCAGGATCGCGTCCAGGGCGAACGCGGCGGCCTCCCCCGAGTGCTTGCCCGGCTTCTCCGTCGTGGTCTCGCTGCCCGCCTCCATCACCCTGCCGAAGGCATCAGCGACCTGATCACCCGAGGCGACGGATGTGCTGTAGTCCAGGAACCGCTTCATCTTTTCGAGCTGGGTGAGCTTGACCCCGTCACCGCCCATTTGAGCGAAGGCGGCGCGTGCGGCCTTGCCGTCCCCCACGAGGACTTCCAGCGCGAGGGCGACGGTGTCGGGGGAGTAGCCGTACGTCCTGGTCTCGTCGAGTCCGGCGCCGGTCCGGTCCTGGCGGGGGTTCTTCACGAAGTCGTCCAGAGCGAGTGCGCGGGCGGCGGCCACGCGGACGTCCGTCGGAGCTTTCGCTCCGACAAGCAGTGCGAGCCGGTTCCACGCCACGCTCCGGTTCGCCGGTTTGCTCACCAGCTCGGCCTTCACCTTCTCCATCGCCGGGACTCCGGGGGCGCGTAGCGCGGCGCCGAGGGCGGCGCTGAAGGCGGACAGATCCTGCTTGGCCGTCGGGCTGCCGGTGTTCATGAGCAGGTTGGGCAGTGCGTCGCGCACCTTCGCCGGCAGCGTGGCGAAGAACGCCGCGGCCGCGGCGGGGTCCTTGGCCAGCGCGGCGATCTCCTTGATGTGCTGGTGGGCGAGCTCACCCTTGGTCTCGACGCTCGTGGCGGGGTTGGTGAAGATGTCGGCGCCGTACATGAGGCCCAGGCCGCGGCCGGCCGCGAAGCTGTCCAGCGCGTCGGGCAGCCGGGCGAAGGTGTGGTCGCCGGTCCCGTTCAACGCCTTGATCAGCTCGGCCCGCTCGGACAATGTGGGGGCCTGGCTTCTGCCCCAGTCGGCGATGGCGGCGATCTGCGCGAGTGGTGTGGTGCTCACTCCGTTCGCCCGGAAGAGCCCCTCGAAGTCGGCGGCGAAGGAGGTGAGCCGGTCGGACGCCCGGCGCAGGTCGGCCGCCATGGCGTTCATCGCCGCCGGGTCGATGCCGCAGAAGTCGCCGCTGGGGGTCGTCATCGTGTTCTTCCTCCCGTGGCCGCCGGGGTCAGGGGCGTCCGGTCAGCTGACGGCGGATGAGCTCGGCCTGGGAACGGGTCACCATCGCCGGGTGCCGGTGCAGTTCCTCCTCGATCGCGTGGGTCATCTGCCGTACGAGCTGCGCCAGGCGGTGATGCCGGTCCGCGACCTCGGTAGTCCATTTCGTGGCGGTCGGTCCCGTCCAGACCTTGCCCGACTGCATCGACGCGTAGACGCGCTGGTATGCCTGCCCGACCTCCTGTGATCGGTTGTGCACCTCTTTGAGAAGTTCCACCAGCTGTGCGTGGCGAGGGTTGGGCACCATCTCTTCCGCCACGCCGCCCCCCGCTGCCGCCCGCCCCCGAGCCATGTTCGATGTCAAAGGTAGACATCGCCCTAAAGCGCGGCAACCCCGAAATAGCTCGGTATTTCGAGAGCGAAGCGTTTCCGGATTTGACTGACGCTTTTCTGCCTCGCAAGGCGAAAACGTCCTCCCGCGTGGGAACTTATCCCCGCCTCGCTCACGTCGCCAGTGGGAAGAATCAACTACTTGGAGCAACAACCGGTACCCGCACCCGCACCCGCCCCCGCCTGCGGCCTTTTCGATCGTGTCGACCGCGTGAGTGCCCGGCTACGTACGTATTCCCGGCTGGTAATCGGGCCGTAACGAAGAGTGGCGATCATCGTGGGCGATGAGGTCATGCACACGCGGGAGGAAAGCGCTATGGCGTCCATCTTCGATCAGGTCGGTGGTTCGGACGCGGTCGCGGCCGTGGTCGACGAGTTCTACACGCGGGTCGTCGCCGATCCGATGCTGCGGGGCTACTTCGCGGGCGTCGACATGGCCAAGCTCAAGGCACACCAGCGCAGCTTCGTCGCCGCCGCGCTCGGTGGTCCCCAGGAATACCGGGGCAAGTCGATGGACGAGGCGCACGCCGGGCTCGGCATCACGGCGGAGGAGTTCGAGCATGTGGTCTCCCACCTGGTCGGGGCGTTGGAGTCGTGCGGCGTCGACACCGAGACGATCGGCTCCATCGCCGGAGCCCTGGCGCCACTGAAGGAGCAGATCGTGCAGAGCGCCGTCGCGGCCTGAGCGGTCGCCGGTGGGCGTGCCCGGTCCGTCCACCCGATGAGACGGACCTTGACCCTTAACCGGTTCACGGATGGACTGGCCGGTGATGGAACCGCGATTTGAGGACGTCGCCGCCCTGGGCGTGGACCCGGCGAGGGCCCGGGTCTACGCGGAGGGCTGGCAGTCCTGGAGCGTCACCGCCGCCCTTCCCCTGGCCGAGACGCCCTATCGGGTGACCCTGCCGAACTCGCTGGTCATCGACTGCCACTACGGCTCCGCCCCCGACGAGGGCGTGTTCCGGGGCGAGGGGCTGCTGGCCGTCGATCCCGGGGACGGCGGCCCCGTCCACGTCTTCGGTGCCGCAAGTGCCGAGACGGCCGCCTCCCGCGTGCCCGTCATCGAGGCGCGGCCGCGCGGCGGCCAGGTCGTGATCGCGTCGGACGCACCCGTACATCACGTGCGGCATCAGGGCGGGCTGGAGGATGCGCTGGCCCGCTGGGGCGCCGCCTTCGCGGAGGGGGCCGGCGTACGCCCGCGCCCGTCACCCACGGTCTGGTGCTCGTGGTACCAGTACTTCTCCGAGGTCACCCAGGAGGACGTCGCCGAGAACCTCACGACCATGGACGACCTGGCGGTCCCCGTGGACGTCGTGCAGATCGACGACGGCTACCAGGCCGAGCCGGGCGACTGGCTGACGTCCTCGGGCCGCTTCGACGACCTGCCCGGGCTGATCCGGCGCATCCGTGAGCACGGACGGCGGGCCGGGATCTGGATCGCCCCCATGGTCGTGGCAGGCAAGAGCGCCCTCTTCGCCGCGCACCCGGAGTGGCTGGTGACCGATCCCGCGAGCGGCGACCCGGTCTTCGCGGGGGACGTCCTCGGCGACTCCTGCGCCGCGCTCGACCTCACCCACCCCGGCGCGGCCGACTACCTGGCGGACACGCTGCGGACCATGCGCGGCTGGGGCGTCGACTACTTCAAAATCGACTTCGTGTACGCGGGGGCGCTGGAGGGCCGCCGCCACGAGGACGTGACCGGCGTGGAAGCCTACCGTCACGGCCTGCGGCTCATCCGCGAGGCGATCGGTCCCGAGGCGTACCTGCTGGGCTGCGGCGCGCCGATCCTGCCCTCGGTCGGCATGGTCGACGCCATGCGGGTGGGCCCGGACATCGCGGCGTACTGGCAGAACCCGAGCGGGCACCCGTCCGAGCCCAGCCAGGCCAACGCCACCAGGAACACCGTCGCCCGGGCATGGCAGCACGGCAGGTTCTGGATCAACGACCCCGACTGCCTCATGCTCCGGCCGGAGGTCGAACGGCGGGGGGACTGGGCGCGCACCGTCGAGCGGTACGGCGGCCTGCGGGCCTCCAGTGACCGGCTGCGCGGCCTGGACGAGTGGGGGCTGGAGACCACCCGCCGCCTGCTCACCCCCGCCGACCCCACCCCGCTCGTCTGACCCGTGATCGCTCCAGTCCTCGCGAAGCACGGCCGTGCGCGCTCTCAGGGGACGAGTCTGAGTTGGGGGCGGTGGGCGGGCAGGCCGATCAGCTCGCGTACGCGCGCCATGGGCCAGGCGAGCTCCCGGGCCAGCGCGGGCACGGTCAGCCCGGTCTCGGCCGCCGCCATCTCGAAGGCCTGGGCGAGCAGGACCGGCTGCTCGCCGGGGTAGCCCGACACCGGCTCTGTGGCGAAGCCCGGCTGTCCGCGCAGCGCGGCGAGTCGCTGATAGGCGCGCCCGGCCGCTGAGTCGGACAGCAGGCCGACCTCCCGGCACCGATACAGCAGGGAGTCGACCGACACGCCCCAGACGCGGCGCAGCTCCGCCAGCCGCCGCAGGTCCGCACGGGCGGGCAGGCCGGGCAGGATGCTGTCGCGCGGCGTGAGGAACTCCGCGGCGAAGGAGTCGGCCTCGCGCTCCTGCTGGCTGTCCCCGGCCGCCGCGTCCCCGTGCAACACCAGGTGCCCCAGCTCGTGGGCGGCGGTGAAGCGGTGCCGGTAGACGTCGTCGAAGCGGTTGGGCGTCAGCACGACGATGGGCCGCGGCAGGCTGGCGGTGGAGAAGGCGTCCACGGTGACCGCGTCCTCGTCGGCCTGGGGGAAGACGACGACGATCCCGCGGGACTCCATGTGCCGCACCAGGTGGCTGATCGGCCCGGTGCCGAGCCCCCAGTGGGCCCGCAGCGCGCGGGCCGCGTCCATGGGATCGCGGGGCAGGGCGCTGCCCGAGTGCACCTCGCCCCCGGCGAAGCCGGGCAGGTCCACGAAGGGGAGCCGCACCCGCTTCTCCAGCGCGTACGTCAGCTCCCAGACCTGTTCGACGAAGGCCACGGCCTTGGCGCGCTGGTAGGCCCGGGTGGAGCGCAGGCTGCGGAAGTGCGCCATCGAGCCGTCCAGCTTGCCGTGCGGGCGGCCCGGCAGGAAGAAGGCCGCGGGCACCGCGAGCACCTCGGCGAGGAGCGGGACCAGATCGGGACGCGGCCGGGTGACCCCGGCCTCGTACTGGCCGACGGCGGCGGGTGACACGCCGATGCGCTCGGCCACCTCCTTCTTCGTCAGCGCCGCCAGCCGCCGCGCCTGGGTGAGGCGGGTTCCGTCGAAGGCGTCCGCCACAGCCTGCGGGCTGGGTGCCGTGTTGCCGGATTCGGGGGGGACGGTCTCCTCGACCAGGCGCAGCCGGTCATCGTCCTTCATCGGCGGCGGCGTCCGGTGCGTACGGCGCCTCGCTCATCGGAGGCAGGGCGGTCGCGCGCTCGTACGGCGGGCGCGGATTCAAAGCCGGAGTCGGCATCGCGCCCCGGGCGAACGCGGACGCCTCGCCGACGGGGGCCGCCACCCCGGGCAGCTCCGCCGCGGGTGCCTGCCCGGCGAGCGGGATCGGCTCGCAGTGGTGCCAGCGCAGGCTGCCGGTGCGGTCGAGCAGCTCGGCCTCGCCCCACCACACGTCGAGCAGACCCGCCCTGGCGTTGCACGCGTACGCGATGAGCACGAGGCGGGTGCCCTCGGGCAGCCGGGTGAGCGCGCGGTCGGCCGGAGTCGCGGGCTCCGGCAGGGCGGCCTCGACGCCGCCGAGCGTGAGCTGCTCGGCCCAGGGTCGCGGGCCGAACCTGGTGAACAGCGCCTGCACCAGCCCGGACGGCCTGCCGTCGCCGATCCTGGCGTTGACCACGCTGACCGAGCGGTCCTTGGCGTAGCGGAAGGGGAACAGCAGGTTGCCGCCGAGCACGACGAGCTCGTGCTGCGAGCCAGGCGGCTTGACGGTCTCGACGTCGGGCATGTCCGCGAACGTGCTGGCCAGGGCCTCGAACTTGCGGGACATGAGCGTGAAACCGAACGGGTGGAGGAGCTCGGTCTGTGCCGTCTTCTGGGCGTCCTGGGCGTTCTCCAGCGCGAGCGCCAGTGCCTCGGCCACCCCCTGGCGGATCTGCTCGGCGCGCGGGCCGAACGTCTCCAGCGCCCAGGTCGACAGCATCGCCACCTCCGGTGTGCTCCGCGCAGTGCTGGTTTCCAGTGCTACTTCGTCCAGTGGCCACCGGACACCGAGGGCACTTTATTTTCCGACATCATAGTCCCGCGAACACTTCACACGTCACGTACGTCACACCTCTTTGACCGCCGGGGACGCCCGGGGACGGCTGGGGCCGACCGGGCTCCTTATGGTGAGGTATGGGGGAGATCCTGGTCGGCACCGCGTCGTGGACCGACAAGACGCTGCTGGAGTCGGGGTGGTATCCGCCCGGCGTCACGACGCCGGAGGAACGCCTGCGCCACTACGCGAGCCGGTTCCCGCTGGTGGAGGTCGACTCGACCTACTACGCGCCGCCCGCCGAGGCCACCGTACGGCTGTGGGCCGAGCGCACGCCCGCGGAATTCGTCTTCGACGTCAAGGCGTTCTCGCTGCTCACGCAGCATCCGACCCGGCCGGCCGCGCTGCCGAAGGACCTGAGGCCGAGCGGCGGCGGCAAGAACCTGTACGCCCGCGACCTCGACCGGAAGGTCGTGGACCAGGTCTGGGAGCGGTTCCTGTCCGCCCTGCTGCCGCTGCGGGAGGCGGGCAAGCTCGGGGCGGTGCTCTTCCAGTTCCCCCGGTGGTTCCCTATCGGCCGGGCGAACAAGCACTACATCCTGGAGTGCAAGCGGCGCTGCGAGCCGCTGCGGATTTCCGTTGAGTTCCGCAACCACACGTGGATGAGTGAGGAGAACCAGGCCGAGACCCTCGATTTCCTCCGTTCGTACGCCATTCCGTACGTGTGCGTGGACATGCCGCAGGGCTATCCGGACTCGATTCCGCCGGTCGTCGCGGTCACGTCCGACCTGGAGGTCGTGCGGTTCCACGGGCACAGCGACAAGTGGACCAGTCACGACATCCACGAGCGCTTCGGCTACCGCTACTCCCTCGAGGAGCTGGAGCGGTGGGCGCCGAGGCTGCGCGAACTCGGCGGCCAGGCGTCCACGACCCACGTGTTGCTGAACAACTGCTACCGCGACTACGCGCAGGTCAACGCCCGGCAGCTCGCCGCCGTACTGGCGGGCCTGCCGAATTGTGACGTACGCCCCCGGCAGGACGGGCCCGGCCGCGAGTTCACCGAGGAGAGGACCTGATGGAGACGAACCTGCCCAAGATCGGTAACCCGGCGACGCGGGCACTGGCCGGCGCGGGCTACACGCGTCTCGAACAGCTCACGCGGGCGACCGAGGCCGAGCTGCTCGCGCTGCACGGCATGGGCCCGAAGGCGATGTCGGTGCTGCGGCAGGCGATGGAGGAGCACGGCCTGTCCTTCCGCACTGGTTGAGCGGCCGGCCGGCCGTCGTGATTCGCCTTCGGGTGATCTCCAGATATGGCAGGATCCGGCATGTTCTGGTGAGGACCTTCGGCATCGCAGGGGAGCGCGACGAATGCGGGAAAGGTCGGAGCCGGCCGGTCGCGACCGCCGCTCGTGACGGGATCGGCCGTGCCTGCGCGCCCCCTCGATCCCGGTGACCCTCGCGAGATCGGCGGCCACCGGATGACCGGTGTGCTCGGCGAGGGCGGCCAGGGCACCGTCTACCTCGGGCAGGGCGCCGTCCGCCTCGGAGAGGACGGGGCGGGCGGTCTGGTCGCGGTCAAGGTGCTGCACACCAGGGCCGCGATGGACGCCGGCGCCCGCCGCCGGTTCCTCCGTGAGGCGGAGACGGCCCGCAGGCTCGCCCCCTTCTGTACGGCCCGCGTGCTCGACGCCGGATCCCACCACGGCCGGCCGTACATCGTCAGCGAGTACATCCCGGGGCCCTCCCTGGCCGCGGCGGTGGCCGAGGACGGCCCACGGACGGGCAGCGGGCTCCACCGCCTCGCCGTGGCCACGCTGACGTCCCTCGCCGCGATCCACCGCGCCGGGATCGTGCACCGCGACTTCAAACCCGGCAACGTGATCCTCGGGCCCGAGGGTCCGGTGGTCATCGACTTCGGCATCGCCCGCGCGGACGACCACACCGTCAGCGGGGCCGGCATGGCGGGCACGCCGGCCTTCATCGCTCCGGAACAGCTCGCCGGCGCCGAACCCGGCCCCGCCTCCGACGTCTTCAGCTGGGCCGTCACGATGGCGTACGCCGCCACGGGACGGCTGGCCTTCGCCGGCCCGAGCGTCCCGGCCGTGCTGATGGCCATCTCGACCCGCGAGCCCGACCTGTCCGGAGTGCCCGCCGATCTCCGCCCGCTCCTGGAGGCCTGCCTGGCGAAGGATCCCACGGCCCGGCCCACCACCGCCGGCCTGCTGCACGCGCTGACAGGAGGCGACGCGTCCGCCGCCGGGCTCCCCATGACGGTCCCCGACGACGCGCCGCCCACCACAGGACCGGCGGACGAGGTTCCGACGACCGCAGGTGCGGCGGGGCGGCCGCGCGCCTCCGGCCTGCGGCGGGGGTGGATCGCGGGACTCGCGGCGGGTGTGACGGCGGCGGCTGTCGCGGGCGGGGTCCTCCTGCTGAACGGACCGGGTGGCGGCGAAGTCCCGGAGGGCGGCGCCCCCCTCTACAGCGACGACTTCGGCGACCGAGGCGACTGGGACGGCTACGACTTCGTTCCCGACGCGGTGGGGGACCGGCGCACGACGCGGGGATACGAGATCGACCGGGGGGTCTACACGATCCGCGCCGACCACACCGATCCGTACAACCCAGCGCTGTCGCCCGTACCGGCCAAGACAGCGGCGGCCGAGGGGCGTGACGTGCTGGTCGGCGTGACGGCCGACCCGCGCGCGGGGTCGGCGGGGCAGGGCGGCTTCGGGTTGCTGTGCCGGTGGGACGAGGACACGCCGACGGGGTACGCGTTCCTGCTCGGCCTCGACGGCACGGCGCGGGTGGTCAGGAACGACCGGGGGAGCCGTCTGGACGTCGCACCGCCGGTGACGGTGACGCCCCCGGAGGCAGGACGGGCGGTGCGTCTCCAGGCCGCCTGCCGGGGCTCCCGTCTCACGTTCTGGATCGACGGCGAGCAGGTTCACGACGTCGTCGACCCCCAGGTCCTGCCGGCCGGGCCGCACAGCCAGGCGGGGATCGTCGCGCGCGTGCCCGAGGCCGGTGGCGGCACGGTCACCGTCTCCTTCGACGACTTCAGCGTCCGCAAGGCGGTGTGACGGAAGGTGCGGTGATGTTGAACCCGCATCTTTCGCCTAAAGTCACCTGAATGGCAGCAAACCGCACCCGGCTGGCATGGTTGGACGCCTTACGCGGGATCGCCGCTCCGGCCGTGGCGCTGCACCACTCGGCCTGGACCTTCCTCCCGGCCGTCTGGGCGGAGGTCGACCGCAGGGTCGACGTCGGCACGTGGGGCGTCTTCGTGTTCTTCCTGGTCAGCGGGTACATCATCCCGGCCTCACTGGAGCGGCGGGGCGACCTGCGGGCCTTCTGGACCGGCCGTGCCTTCCGGCTCCTCCCGCTGCTGCTCGCCGCGCTCGCCCTCGCGCTGCTCCTCGCGTACGCCGGGGTGTTCGCGACGTCGCCGGACCTCGACCGCCGGCCGCCGCCGCTCGTCGCGCTGGCGAACCTCACGATGCTGCAGGAACTCCTCGGCGTCCCCTCGGTGATCAACGTGATGTGGACGCTCTCCTACGAGATGGCGTTCTACCTGATGACGGCGGGGCTGTTCGCCGTACGGCAGGCGCACAGGTCGGCGCCGATCGCCGTGGTCCTCGCGGTGGCGGCCGTGCCGCTCGGGCTGCTCATGCCGGGCGCGACGATCAACGGCGGCGCGGACGTGGTCGCCGCGCTCATGGGCGCCGCGGTGGTCCTGGTCATCGTCGTGACCGTGACCGCGAACGGGCGCCTCAGGACGGCGGCCGCGGTGATCGGCGGCCTGCTCGGCCTGGCACTGGTGATCCTCGGCAGTCGGATCGGAGCAGGGCAGGGCCTGGTCATCGCGGCCGTGATGTTCGCCGGGACCGCCGTGTGGCGTGCCGAGCAGGGCACGCTCCGGCCGGTCCGGGCCGTCGCCGCCCTGCTGACGGTCCTCGTCTGCGGCGTCCTGGTGGCCGACGAGCCCGCCTGGGCCGCGGCGGTCCTGCTGGCGGCGGGCTTCTTCGCGCTCGCGTTCCGGCTGCGGCACCGGCCGTTCCCCCGGTGGCTCGCCCACCTCGGGGTGATCAGCTTCTCCCTGTATCTGCTGCATCCCCTCCTGCTGCGGGTCGTCCCGAACCTCCCGGTGTTCTTCCTCGTCCTGCTGGCGCTCGGTCACGTGGCGTACCGCCTCGTGGAGGCCCCCGGACAGCGCCTCGGCCGCCGCCTGAACGCGTACCTCCGCCGGTCCGCTATCGACGCGTGACGATTTCAGGGAGTGACAAAAACCCCGCTTGAGGCTATTCCGGAAATGGAATCGTACCCTGATCAGTGAATTGTCCGCGTCGTCGGAAGGAATTCGACTGTGCCGGGTGTGTCCGAGGGTTATGTGAAGCGGAGACCGTCGGCAGCGCGCATTACGGGAATTCTGCTGGGATCACTCGCCGGTTGGATGACGCGACGCCCCGTTCCCGGCGCACCCGGCGGAGTGCGACTGCCGCACTCGTCGGAGTTGCGGCTGGTCGTCATCGTCCTGGTCGTGGTGGAAATCGTCACGGCCGTCCTCGTCTCCGGCATGATTCCGCCCGAATTCAAGGCGGTGCACGCGTTGTTCGAGACGCTGCTGGTGCTCGCCGCCCTGGGAGCGGCGGCGGCGACCGCCCGCCATCCGCATCTCATCTCGTCCTCGCAGCTGATCCTGCGTACGGGATTTCTGGGCGAGCTCGCGGTCCCGCGGGATTCGGTCCGTTCCGTGTCCCCGGTCCTGCAGACGATCAAGGGACGTGGGCCTCGTGCCGTCGCGGGGGATCCCCATGCGATGGCGTGCTCGGTGGCGAGCACAGTCAACGTCCGCATCGAACTCGACCCCCCCGTGAACATCGACCTCGCGGGGACCGGGAAAAGGGCGGTGCGGAGGATTTACCTCTCGACCGAATCTCCGGACGTCGCTCGTGGCGTTCTGCAAAGCAACGGCTGATCTTCTCGTCCGCCGCGGAAAAATCGCGTCAACTCCGACCGGTGGCCGTGTGGGCGGCGCGTCCGCGGGGACCAGCGGCTCTGATGCCGGTACGCAGGAGGGGACGGGTCATGAGTGAGGACCGGGAACTCCACGACCCGCACCGTCAGGGCCATGAGGCGGGCGTCGAGGGCAGCTCCAAGATGACCGCCGAGCAGCTTCGTGAGGCGCTGGCCAGGGTGGGCAAGGGCGAGGACACGCAGTCGGCCAAGGCGGAGGCCGAGAGCGACCAGTGACCGCCGCACGACCGGGGCCGCCGGCTCCCCCAGGAAGCCGGCGGCCTTCCCGTGAGTCCCCGGTCAGCCGGCGTCGGAGAGCGCGTCCAGGCGGGCCAACTCCTCGTCCGTGAGGCGCAGCGCGGCGGCGGCGACGTTCTCGGTCAGGTGATCGGGGTTGCCGGTGCCCGGGATGGCCAGCACATGCGGCCCCAGCTGGAGCGTCCAGGCCAGCCGCACCTGCGCGGGGGTCGCTCCGTACGCGCGGGCCACGGCGCGCACCTCGTCCTGGTCCGTGCCGCTCGCCCCCGACTCGCGGCCCTCGCCGGCGATCGCGAAGAACGGCACGAAGGCGATTGCCTGCTCGCCGCAGGTGCGCAGGAGCCCTCGGCTGCGTGTGGCGCCGACGCCGTACCGGTTCTGCACGCTCACCACCGGCGCGATCGCCTGGGCCTGCGCGAGATGCTCCGGCCGGACGTTGGAGATCCCGAGGTGCCGGATGAGACCGGCCTCGCGCAGCTCGGCGAGCGCGCCGAAGTGTTCGGCGATCGAGTCGAGCCCCGCCTGGCGCAGGTAGACCAGGTCGAGGTGGTCACGGCCGAGCTGGCGCAGGTTCTCCTCGACCTGGCCGCGCAGCTGGTCGGGCCGGGCGAGCGGCAGCCACTCGCCGGACGGGTCCCGTCCCGGGCCCACCTTGGTCGCGATGACCAGGTCGTCTGGGTATGGCGCGAGCGCCCGGTTGATCAGCTCGTTGGCCGAGCGCAGCCGCGAGAAGTAGAACGCCGCCGTGTCGATGTGGTTCACGCCGAGGTCGACGGCGCGCCGCAGCACCGCGATCGACCGTTCGCGGTCGCTCGGCGTGCCGAGGTCGAAGGCGGCGCTGCCCGTCAGGCGCATCGCGCCGAACCCCATCCGGTTGACCGTGAGGTCGCCGAGCCGCCAGGTCCCCGCCGCCGCTGCGCTGATCGTCTCCGTACTCATCCCTGAAGGGTGCCATGAACCGGCGTCCCGGCGTCCCGGCGGGATCGGTCTTTCTCGTCGCTTCGCGTCTGATCGGAATTCCATGCGGGTACCGCCCGGGTAGGGACGGCGCGGTGGTCCGGCGCTCTCACCACCTGCGGAACACGCGCGTGAACGTGCCATTGAGGTAGTAATCATAATATTTCGCCTTCGTGGTCGTGTGGCCGTCCTCGTCCTTTAATCCTTCGAGTCGGAATAAGGAAGACTCATTATGTGCCGGCTGTTTCTCGGATTTCGTTGAGGAATCAATGGGTGGCAGGAGTTGGAGCCCCAATTTTCGCTGTTTTCTTTCCTTCTGGCCGGACGTACAGTTCACCTGTCCGGCCGCGGAGAGATCACCGGCGATTCTGGAGAGAGGCGAAGAATGACCGAACCGAAACCCCCGGAAGCGGCGACATGGGTTCCGGCGGCGAGCGACCCCCAGAAGCTCAGGGAGTGGGCCCGTGCGCGGAAGCTGGAGGTCAAAGGCATACACGGCAAGATGTCCATCCGGAACTCCCGGCCGTCCATGGACGAAGTCGGACTCCTGGCAGAGAAGCTGAACGCTCTGGAGTGGGCGAACGACCCCGACAAGGTCAGGACCACCCTCGTCGATCAGTTGAAGGGACCCCTCTACAGTGCCTGGCTCTACTACCTGCAGGAACAGGCCGCGCTGGATCGGGCCCGTGAGGAGCAGGAGCGGAAGGCGCGCCGGGAGCGGCTCAAGCAGAAAGCCGCGGCGGTGGCCGTCGAGTACCGCAAGCGACATGCCCACACCTCGGGGACGGTGGTCACCGGGCTTGTCGACCTGGAGACGGAAGACGTCTACGTCGGCCAGAGCGGCACGGCGAATCGCCTCACCCCCACGCTGCACCCCGTCATGTATGAGCTGCTCGGCGGGAGCGGTCCCGTCGCCCAGTGGCCGACGGATGTGTGCGGCGAGGTCAACGTGATGAACGAATACCTGCACAAGTCCAATTTCACCTCGGCGTCCCAAATTCCGAAGAACTCTCTGGTCTTCCATTCGGAGACATACAACTCCGGTGGCACCGTCATAAAAAGGCAGACCGGCAAGCCGGCCGTGAATACGCCGCACTGGGAGTCGCGGCGAGCCTGCAAGAACTGCGCGCGGTGGATCAACAGAATCGAGGCGGAAACGGCCTGAACGGGCAGATCCGGGGTCCGGCCGGTGAGGGGCGCCGACCGGCCGGAGCCGCGTCTCCGGAGCCGCGTCTCCGGAGGCGTGTCACCGGGGGGCGGGCAGGCCCATGCTGTCGGCGAGAGCGTCCATGACGGCGTCGAGTAGGGTGGCCCCGCTGTGACCCATGCCGGCGAACTGCCCCTGGACCTCCAGGCTCACCACGCCCTGGAGCTGGGACCAGGCCATCACGGTTCCGGTGAGAGCGGTCGCCGGATCTCCTTCCGGGGCGAACGCGCGCACCCACTCGGCGACCGCCGGGGTCTCCTCCACCCACCGCCGCATCTGCTCCCGCAGCGGTTCGGTCCCCGGTCGGCAGTGCCCCCCGGCGAACACCGGAAGGAAGGGCCCGAGCACGTTCCGGGCCCGCAGCACGCTCTCCGGGGGAGCCTGGTAGCCGGGAGAGGGCGTGCCGGCCAGCAACTGGAACAGGTGCGGATTGGCCACCGCCCATCCGTGGAAGGCCTGGGCCAGCGCGTGCAGCCGCTTCCGCGGCGCGCCCTCGCCGGCGGCGGCCCGTACGGCCGCCGCGACCTCGTCGAAGCCCTCCAGGATCAGCTCGGTCAGCAGGTCGTCGCGGCTGCGGAAGTATTTGTAAAGCGCCGGGCCCGTGACGCCGAGCTGTTTCGCCACCGCGTTCAGGCTCAGCGCCGCCGCCCCGCCCTCGCCGATCTGCACGAGGGCGAGCTGCTTGATCTCCGAACGGACCTGGTCTCGATAGCGCTGTCGCGGCGTTGACATCCTCTCATTATGGTGAGTGCCTCTCATCGGCGTCTCCCGCCTCATCGCGACTGCCGGGTCAGAGGGATCATCAACTTGTCTGCTTGAGCGCCGTCTGCTCGAGTGCGGCGAGCCAGGACCGGAGCGAGCCCTCCAGCGCCGCCCGCATCCCCTCGGGGTCGGCCTCGACGGGCGGGCCCGCCCACGACTCCCGGGTCCGTACGAGCACCCCTCCGTCGATCTCCTCGAAGGTCCATACGTGCACGCCCTCGATGCCGTGCGCCGGGCCGCCCCAGACGACGCGGCGGCCGGGGACGAGTTCGGCGACCGTCGAGGCGATGACCAGCCCGTGTGTCTGCCAGTCGAAGGTGGCGCCGACGGCGAGGTCGCCGCGCAGGCGCGCGGAGGAGACGCCGGGGTTCCAGCTCGGCCAGGCGTCGATGTCGGTCTGCAGCCGCCAGATCTTCTCGATCGGGGCGTGCACGGTGGTCTCCAGCTCGACGATGACGGGGGCGTTGCTGTCGATGTCCATCGTTCTTCCTCTCAGTTCTTCCTCTTAAGGGGGATGTCAGTTGTCGGAGATCCACGAGCCGTGGATGCCGGCCACGACCCGGCGGGGCAGGTGCACGGTCGCGACCGGGGGCCGGCCCAGGTCGGCGGCGTCCAGGACCAGCAGCTGGGAGGCGTCGGCGTGCAGGTCGCTCACGACCGTCAGCAGGTAGCCGTCGTCCTCGTTGACCGCGCCGGCGTCGGGCACGAAGACGGCCTCGCTCGGCAGCCGCCCGTCGCCGACCGGCAGCACCTGCCTGCCTCCGGAGACCCGGTCGTACTTGACCACGCCGTAGCCGCCCACGCCCCGGTCGTCAGGGAAGGAGATCGCGTACTGGTAGCGGTGCTCGCGCCCGAGCAGGTCGTCGTTGATCGTGGGGAACTCGACCACCAGGTCGTCCACGAGGTCCTCGGCGACCTTGTCCGCCCGCATGTCGACGACCCACCGCCGGGTGAAGGAACGCGAGTTCGGCACGGCGCCGTGCCCGGGCAGCCCCGCCCACCACTTCCACGAGTGCCGGAACCCGTCGCGGCCCATGGCCGGCCCTTCGAGGACGATCCGGCCTTCGGCGTCCTCGTACGCGTTGGCGACGTGCAGCAGGCTGCCGGGCTCGATGGCGAACCACCGGATCCTCGCCGCGCCGCCCCGGCCGCGCGGCATCACGCCGATGCGGGTGACCTGGTCGTCGCTCCAGGAGTACGGGATGCCGGAGGTCTCGGTGTGGTCGAAGGTCACCGAGCCCTCCACGAACACGACGAAGTGCTCGGTGATCGCGAAGTCGTGCTTGAGCGAGGCGGTCGCGCCCGGCACCTTCTCGCTGAGCTCGATCTCGCCCGTCTGGGAGGCCACGTGATAGACGAGGTGGGGCGGGAACGGCGAGGAGCCGAAGAAGTGCAGCTCACCGGTGACCGGGTCGCTCTTGGGGTGGGCGGTCATCATCGTCGTGAGCTTCCCGCCGAAGTCGTACGCCCCGACCGTCTCCAACTCGGGGGTCAGCTCGAAGGGGTGGTTGGCCTCGCACAGCGCCAGCAGCCTGCCGGCGTGCTCGATCACGTGGGTCCCCGCGGTGCTGGCGGTCAGGTCGGGCCCGTTCTCCGTCATGTACGGCGCGCCGTCGAGGGCGGGGGTGCGCACCCAGCGGTTGCGATACCACTCGGCCCGGCCGTCCCGCAGCCGGATGCCGTGGACCATGCCGCTGCCCTTCCACCAGTGGGTGGGCGTGACGCCCGGAAGGGGGTTGTGGCTGTTGCGCACCAGCCGGCCGGTCAGCTCGGCGGGCAGCGTGCCCTCCACCACCAGGTCGCGGGCGGTCACCTCGTCCATGTGCGGGGTGAAGTGACCGGTCAGGTAGGGCTTGTTCATCGGATGCGTCCTTTCACGAGAGCGGCGGTCGCCGCGATGAGGGAGATGGCCGCCGCCGCCAGGAACGCGTGGCGGTAGCCGGTGACACCGCCCGGGGCGAGGCCCGCGACCGAGGTGAGGACGGCGAGGCCGAGCGCGCCGCCGACCTGCCGTGTGGTGGTGATGAGGCCGCTCGCGGCGCCCGCCCGCTCGCCGGGCACCCCGGCGACGCCGAGCGCGGTCAGCGGCACGAACGCCAACCCCAGTCCCGCGCCCACCAGGACCGTCGGTCCCAGCAGGTCGACGAGGAAGGTCCCGTCCTCCGGCGCCCGCGCCAGCCAGGCCAGCCCGGCGGCCAGCGTCAGCAGGCCGGGAACGAGTGTGCGGCGCAGCCGGCCCGCCGCGAGCGGCGCCAGGACGAGCGTCAGCGCGAGGGGGAGCTGGGTGAGCCCCGCCTCCAAGGGCGAGTAGCCGAGCACCCGCTGCTGGTAGAGCGGCAGGAAGAAGAACGTGCCGACCCAGACCATCCCGAGCAGCAGCATGAGCACGTTCCCGATGCCCACGTCGGCCGTGCGCAGCAGGCTCGGCGGGATCAGCGGCGCTGCCGCCTGTCGCTCCACCCGCCGCTCCCACAGGGCGAACACGCCGAGCAGGGCCACGCCCGCGGCGATCGGCGCCCATCCGCCGCCGCCCAGGCCGTAGGCGATGCCGAGCAGGCCCAGCGTCACCGACAGCGTTCCCGGCAGGCCGCCGCCGCGCGGCGGCCCGTCGTCGCCCGGGACCAGGCGCGGCACGGCGGCCAGGACGAACGCCGCGACGGGCACGCCGACGGCGAAGACCGACCACCATCCGAGCGCGTCGGTCAGCAGCCCGCCCAGCAGGACCCCGGCCGCGCCGCCCGCCGCCGAGACCGAACCCCACACGCCGAGCGCCCGGCCGCGTGCGGCGCCGGTCGGATACAACGCGAGCAGGATGGCCAGCGCGGCCGGGGAGAGCACGGCGGCCCCGACGCCCTGGACGGCCCGCGCCGCGATCAGCATCCCGGCTCCCGGGGAGAGCGCGGCCCCGGCCGAGCCGGCCGTGAACAGAGCCATCCCCGCGGAGAGGGCCCGCCGCCCGCCGTACAGGTCGGCGATCCTGCCGCCCGCGGGCAGCAGCGCCCCGAAGGCGATCAGGTACGCGTTGACCACCCACGACAACGCGGCGGCCGACAGGCTCAGGTCGTCGCCGACGGCGGGCAGTGCCACGTTGACGATCGAGGTGTTCAGCACCACCAGGAACTGCGACGACGCCAGCAGCGCGAGCGAGGCACCGCGGGCGCGGACCGACACGAGCATGACACCTCGTTCCGTTGGTTAAGGGCTATAACCAGAGTATGTGATCCTAACTCGATTGACGTCAAGCCGGCGCCGTCCGCGTGCGCGTGAGGCCCGTGCGCGAAAGGCCCCGGGCACGAAAAAGGGCCGGACTTCCGGGGAATGGGAAGTCCGGCCCTGCGCGGAGCGGTGCCGGGTGACCGGCGGTCCTTCGGTGACTCAGGGGGTGTAGATCTCCTGCACCTTGACGATCGCGCCGCGATAGACGGTGATGAGCGCCGGATGATGCATGGACTTCATCCGGGAGACCAGCTCACTCCGGGAGCACCGCTTCGCCCCCAGGCCGCCGTTCTTCACGGTCACCGTGGTGCCCTTGCACCCGGTGGCGCTGTAGAACACCACGTTCTTCGCCACGGGAGAGGCGTAGGCCGTGACGTCACCCTCGGGCGGGCCCTCGAAGTACCCCTCGGTGTGGCTGTCCTTCACCCACCTGATCGGCTCGTATTCCGCCACCCCGGACCGGTAGTGCGTGACCCAGCCCCGCAGGATGCCGTCGTGTCGCGGCGAAATGTGCTTGGTGAAGTCATGGTGGGGGTCGCTCTGGAACGACGTGCCGTAAGGCTTGGGCGTGGCGAACTTCGGCACGGCGGCGGCGTCGGCAGGGAGCGCCGCCGCGGAGAGCAACGCGGCGGCCGCGGCGGCGGGGAGAACGACGCGGAGCAGGGTGAGCTTCATGCTCTGTTGGAGTCCGGGCCCCGCGGAAAGGTTCGCGCGAACCGGGCGGATTTCCGTAAGCGACCATGCCCGGCCCCCACGACGTCGCGTCTCGATCGCCACGGGACGCCGAGTGCGGTGCTCGCTCCCGGCATGCGGCGCCACCGGCAGGGCGCGGAGAACGCCTCAGCGGGCCTCGTGCTCGTCCCGCCGCGCGGTGTCCGCCGCGGCCCTGAGCCGGGCGTTCTCCTCTTCGAGCGCGCGCAGCCGCTCCTGAGCGTCCGCGGAGACGGGTGCCGTACGCGCCCGGGCGGCCGGGGCGTCGTCCTCGTCGCCGAGCTTGCCGGTCTCCCTCTTGAGGATCCGCAGCGACTGCCCGACGGCCTTCGCGGTGTCCGGCAGCCTCTTCGCGCCGAAGAGCAGCACGAGCACCACGAACACGATCATCCAGTGAACAGGGCTGAGCGAACCCATGGCGGGGTTCTCCTCTGGTCGTCGTTTTGCCTGCTCACAGGCTATTTCATCGGGGTGAGGGCCGGCGTGGGGCGTTCGGTCAGACGGCGGGGCGCAGCGCGAGCCGGACGCCGATGTGGGCGTGGGTGGCCAGCAGCCAGGCGGCGCTCACCCACACCGAGGCGGTGGACCCGGCGAAGATCTGCGCCACCATCGTGACCGGGAACCACAGCCCGGCGAGCAGCGGCAGCCAGCGCAGCGCGCCGCGGTAACGGCCGGTGACCGCCACGGCGATGCCGAGGACCAGCATGCCGAGCATGCTGAGCGGCCAGCAGGCGTCGAGGATCATCAGCGACAGCGGGAAGTCGTCGTGGGTGGCGTAGCCGAACGAGAGCGCGTTCAGCAGGAACGCGCCGGGAAGCGACACGAGCAGGCCCGCCGGGATGATCCGGCCCCACCTGGCGCCCGTGGCCCGGGTGGCCAGCACGAGCGCGACGAAGCCGAACACCCCGGCCACGAACAGCATCCCGGTCACGGTGTCGAGCGTCTGGATGCCCTTCTGGATGTCGTCGCCGACGATGACCGTGCCGGCCGCCCAGGCCGCCGCTCCGGCGGCCAGCAGCACTCCGGCCATCCGGGTCCAGGGCGGCGCCGCCACGGCCGGAGCCGCCGCCGCGGCCGGTTCCTGTGGATTGACGTTGCTGGGCGTGATGTGAACGGACATGATCGTCCCCCTCCTGGCGGAAGCCTTCGTCGCGCGACCCTCCGGCCGTGCCGCGACCGGTGGTGCCGTGACCACGGTCTCCGCGCCGCGTCCCGGGCCGACAGAGAGCGGGGCCACCACCGCGCCCGCACCGGTCCGGGGCACGCGTCCCGGGCGGAAACGGGACACCGGTCCCATGCCGGGAAGGGCGGCCCTGTGGCACGCTGGACCGCGTGCCCGGCCCTTCTGACGCCTCTCGCCGTCTCGGGGCCGCCGCGACGGTGCTCGCGGCCCTGTCCGTCGTCGCCGCCGCGTCCGCCACCTGGATCGAGATCGCGACCGGACCGGTGATCCGGCCCGAGCCGCTCGACTGGGCCGTGTGGTCGTCCACCGTTCCGGGCGTGGCCCTCGCCGTCGCCGGCGGGGTGCTGGCCGCCCGCCTGCCCGCGCACCCGATGACCTGGCTGCTGATCGGCGGCGGCGCGGTGTCCTGCCTCAACGGCCTCGCCGGCGGCTACGCCGTGCTGTCCCTCACCCGGCACGGCGGCACGCTGCCGCTGACCGGAGTCGCCGTGTACGCGGGGGCGAGACTCGGGCCGCTGCTCAACCTGGTGCCGCTGCTCGTGCTGCTGCTCTTCCCCGACGGCAGGCTGCCGTCGCCGCGCTGGCGGTGGGCCGCGTCGCTGTCGCTCGGCGCCACCGGCCTCGCCGTGCTCGTCTTCCTCACCGTTCCGTGGCGGGTGCAGTCGCCGGGGGAGCCGTGGCGGGGCCCCGGGCTCGACCTGCCGATGCCGCCTGTGCCGGACGCCTTCTGGCGGATCGCGATGGCCCTCACCCCGGTGGCGCTGGTGCTGAGCCTCCTGGTGTCGCTCGCGGCCTTCGTCCGGCGCTTCCGGGGGTCGTCCGGCGCGCGCCGCGCACAGTTGCGCTGGATGTTGCTGGCGGCCCTGCTCAACGGCGTGCTGATCTTCGTGCCCGCCGTGGTGGAGGGGGCGCCGCAGGACCTCACGTTCGTCGTCTCCCTGGTGGCGATCGCCGTCGCCGTCCTGGTGGCCGTCGGCCGATACCGGCTGTACGACATCGACCCCGTGCTCGGCTGGACCCTCCTCTACGGCGGCCTGGCGGTGGCCGTCGTCGCGATCGACGTCCCCGTCTTCGTGGGGCTGGGCGCGCTCATCGACGAGCCGGTCGCGGCCGTGCTCGCCGCCGCCGCGGTCGCCGTCGTCTACGCGCCGCTGCGCGAGCGGGTCCGCCGCTGGGTGGACCGCGTCCTCGCCGGGCGGGCGGAGCCGTACGACGTCGTCTCGGCCCTGGCCCGGCGGCTTGAGGAGTCGGTGAGCCCGGAGGAACTGCTGCTCACCGTGGCCGGGGCGGTGTCCACGGCGCTGCGCTCGCCGTACGTGCGGGTGGAACTCGACCGCGCCGACGGCCGCACGCTCGTGGTCGAGCACGGCGCCCGGCGCGACGACGTCCTCGTCCTTCCCTTCGCCTACCGCGCGGCTCCGATCGGCCGCCTCGTCCTCGTCCCGCGCGCGGGCGCGCCGCTCGCCGACGCCGACCAGCGGCTGCTCGCCGACGTCGTACGGCAGGCCGCGGCGGCCGTACGGGCCACGGCCCTGGCCGAGGAGCTCCAGCACAGCAGGGAACGCCTGGTGACGGGCGTCGAGGAGGAACGCCGCAGGCTGCGCAGAGACCTCCACGACGGGCTGGGGCCCACGCTCGCCGCCGCCGCGCTGAAGGTCGAGGCCGCGGGCAACCTGGTGACCCGGGACCTCGGCGCCGCCCACGAGGCGCTGCACGAGGTGCGGGCCGACCTGTCGTCCGTGCTCGGCGACGTACGCCGGCTCGTCCACAACCTGCGCCCGCCGGCCCTGGACCAGTTCGGCCTGGCGGGAGCGCTGCGGCAGGAGGCCACCCGGTTCCGGGAGGGCGGGCTGACCGTACGCGTGGACGCGGCGGGCGACCTGACCGGACTGCCGGCCGCGACCGAGGTGGCGGCCTACCGGATCGTCTGCGAGGCTCTGGTCAACGTCGCGCGGCACGCGGACGCCGGCACCTGCGAGGTCCGCCTGACGGCGACCGGAAGCGAACTGGAGGTCGAGGTGCTCGACGACGGGAGTGGGGTGCGGCCGGGAGCCCTGGTCGGCGTGGGCCTGCTCGGCATGCGGGAGCGGGCGGAAGAGCTCGGCGGGAGCTGCTCCGTCACCTCCCGCGACGGCGGCGGCACCCGCGTCCACGCCGTTCTTCCCGCGGAGGCGACGCGATGACCGCCGGCCCGTCCCCCGATGGCGCCGGTATGCCCACCGTGCTGCTCGCCGACGACCATCCCGTCTACCGCAACGGCCTGCGGATGATGCTCGCCTCCACGGGTGAGGTCGAGGTGGTCGGCACCGCGGCCGACGGCGAGGAGGCCGTCGCCCAGGCGATGACGCTCCGCCCGCGCGTCGTGGTCATGGACCTGCAGATGCCGCGGCTCGACGGCGTCCAGGCCACCCAGCGCATCGTGGAGACCTGCCCGGAGACCCACGTGCTCGTGCTGACCATGCACGAGGACGACGAGAGCGTCTTCGCGGCCATGCTGGCCGGAGCCCGTGGTTACCTGCTCAAGGGCGCCGACCAGACGGAGATCCTGCGGGCCGTCGCCGCCGTCGCCGGCGGCGAGGTCATCTTCGGGCCCGCGCTGGCCGGGCGGGTGACCCGCTACTTCAGCAGGCTCGCCGCCGTCCGGCCGCGGGAGCAGGACCCGTTTCCGCAGCTCACCGCCCGGGAGCGGGAGATCCTCGATCTCATCGCGGCCGGCCTGTCCAACACCCGCATCGCCGAGCGCCTGTCGCTGTCGCCCAAGACGGTGCGCAACAACGTGTCCAACGTCTTCGCGAAGCTGCAGGTCGCCGATCGGGCGCAGGCGATCGTACGAGCCCGTGAGGCCGGTTTCGGCCGCTGATCCGCGTCACGTTCGTCACTTGGGGCACTGGGGATCATGAAGGGAGGAAGCGCGGAATCCCCCGCCCGCTGAAACAGTCGGTTCCCTGCGACTGTCATGAGCCCCTGACTGTGATGGGCGTGCGACTGTGGTGGGCATGTGACTGCGGGGGGCACCGTGCGACGGTGATGGGCAAGATCCTGGTCGGTACGGCCTCCTGGACGGACAAGTCGCTGCTCGCCTCGGGCTGGTATCCGCCCGAGGCGTCCACACCCGAGGCCAGGCTCGGCTACTACGCGGGCCGGTTTCCCCTGGTGGAGGTGGACGCCACCTACTACAACCCGCCGGCCCGGCGTACGGCCGAGCTGTGGCGTGACCGTACGCCGAAGGACTTCACCTTCAATGTGAAGGCGTTCTCCCTGCTCACCGGGCATCCGACCCGGCCGGCCGCGCTCTACAGGGACCTGCGGGCCGTGCTGGGGGAGCCCAGACGGACGCTCTATCGGCGCGACCTTCCGCCTGAGGTCGTCGAGGAAGTGTGGCGCCGGTTCCTCGGCGCGCTGGAGCCGTTGCAGGAGTCGGGGAAACTCGGCGCGGTGCTGTTCCAGTTTCCGCAGTGGTTCCCGCCGGGTGGTGCGAACCGCCGCTACATCCTCGAATGCCGCGACCGCTGCCTGCCGATGCGCGTGTGCGTCGAGTTCCGCAACGCGGCCTGGATGGACGAGGCCACCCGGGGGGACACCCTCGACTTCCTGGTCGCCAACGACGTGCCGTACGTCGGAGTGGACATGCCGCAGGGGCATCCCTCGTCGGTCCCGCCGGTGCTCGCGGCCACCTCCGACCTCGCCGTCGTCCGCCTGCACGGTCACTCGGAGAAGTGGACGAGCCGCGTCATCGAGGAGCGGTTCGGCTACCTCTACTCGGAGGAGGAGCTCCGGCACTGGGCCGGCCGGATCGCGGACCTGGCCGCCCGTACGGCGACCACGCACGTGCTGACCAACAACTGCTGCGCCGACAACTCCCAGCGCAACGCCGCACGCCTGGTCGAACTGCTCGAGGAGCGGGGCGCCGACGTCGCCAGGCCGTCCGCCGGAGCACCGTGAGACGCGGCTGGAGCCCAGTGGCCCGCGCGGTCAGCGGTGACGGAACACGGCCGAGGGAGCGGAGGGTGGCGCTTCTTTCGATGGCACCGCTATTTCGATGGCACTGCGGAAACGCGTCTCGTTAGTCTCACCCGGTGATTTACGAGCACCCCCTGGCGTACCTGCTCGGTCTCGAGGGTGTCGCCTTGTTGCGATCCTTCACCGGCCAGTTCGACCGCGGCTTCGTGGACTCGCGCATCGCCGAGATCCGCAGGTTGCTCGACGACGAGGCACTGGCGGAGGCGGCCGTGGAGGTCGCGCGCGTGGACACGACGGAGGGCTACCGCATCTGGTCAGGCTCCTATGACGGCCCCAACGGCTTGTTCGACATCGACGAGCCCCTCATGGCCGGGATCGTCGACGCGCTGCCCGAGGGCGTCGCCCTGGACGCCGCCTGCGGAACCGGCCGGGTCGCGGCGCTGCTGGCCCAACGGGGTCATCGGGTGCTGGGCGTGGACAGGTCCCCCGACATGCTGGCACGCGCCCGTGCCCGGGCGCCGCTCGGCCGGTTCCTGCTCGGGGATCTGCATCACCTGCCGGTGCCGGACGACGCCGTGGACCTCGTGGTGTGTTCTCTGGCACTGACCCATGTCCCCGCACTGGGGCCGGTGACGATGGAGTTCGCCAGAGTCCTGCGTCCGGGCGGGCACCTGGTTATTTCCGACATGCACCCCGAAGGAGTCAGACGAGGCTTCGTCCCGCCCGTACGGCGAGCAGACGGCAATCCGGGGCGGATCTCCACCTACCAGCACTCGATCGGCGATTACCTGCGCGCCGCGCTGTCGGCCGGATTGCAGGTGCGACGCTGCGAGGAACCCGAAGCGGAGCGTCCCCGGCGGAGCGGGGTGCCGCCCACGGGAGAGGCGGTGGGCATGTGGAATCTCTGGCCCTGGTGCCTCACCGACCTGGTGCCCGAGGCGGCGGAAGCCGCCAACGGCGACGTGCCGACGATGGTCGTCTGGCACTTCCAGCTTCCCGGATAACGCTGACAGGGCCCGATGCGGGCCGCCCGGACGGTTCCGGACGGCCCGCGAGGAGCGTCAGGCCGGATTCAGATACCAGATCTGGTCACCGGCGACGATGCCGAGGCCGCCGTCGGTGTTGCCGGTGATCGTCTGCTGCTCCAGGGTGGTGCCGCTGCCCGGCGGGCTGTCGAGCACCTTGCCGCTGAAGCGGTTGACCAGATAGAACGTGCCGTCGGCGACCCGCCGCAACGTCCATTGCTGGCTGGTCGCGGTGCCGCAGGTCGCCTGCCTGATCTGCACGCCGTTCGCGGTGCCGGCCGAAACCAGGTCCAGGCACTTGGCGCTGTTGACGTTCACCAGGTTCCAGTACGACCCGGTGGCCTGCAGCCGCCACTGCTGGCTGGTCGCCCCAGACGGCACGTTGTGGGTGACCAGCGTGCCGGAGGCGGTCGAGCCGCCGACCGGCTCGGCGTTGTCGCGGCTGCCGCGACCCTGCAGGTAGTAGACGCTGTTGTTGACCGGGGCGATGCCGGTGACCTGGTTGAACACCCACTGCTGGTTGGTGGCGCCGGTGTAGGTCTGCTGGGTGACGGGCGAGGGATAGGAGCCGGTCGCGGTCAGCGCCAGGCCCGACAGCCAGTCGAAGATGGCGTACGTGTTGGTGCCGACCGGCAGGTAGGCGAAGCGCATGCCGTCCTGGCCGTTGCAGATGTACTGCAGCAGCGTCGTGCCGGGGGTGGTGCCGCTGTAGGAGCTGTCGGCGCACAGGCGGCTGCCGGCGTTGATGAACTGCAGCCCGGTCGTGTAGCCCATCAGCCACTTCTGGCTGGGGGTGTCGACGCGGGCGCGCTGGCTCAGCTCGGTCAGCGCCCCGGTGGACGCGCCGATGGGCTCCAGCGCCCCTCCCGTGGCCACGTTGGTGACGACGTAGGTGTTGCCGACCTTGGGATGGGGGTCGCTGTCGGCCGTGCTCCCGGCGATGAGATAGGCGCTGTCGGCGGTGTTCCAGTGCGTGGCCAGGTAGCTGCCGGCGGCAGGGGCGGCGTTGTAGTAGTCGTCCCGGTTGCAGTCGGGCAGACGGTAGTCGTTCCACTGGAGGCAGTTCCACGACGGGGTGCCGCCGTAGCACATGAGGTCCCACTGGTCCAGGCAGTGCCAGCTGCCGTCGGAGTGCGCGGCGCTCATCTGTACGGCGCCGAAGGTGTGCCCGAGTTCGTGGGCGATGGCGTTGGCGCCGAAACAGCCGGGGATGGCGTCAACCCTGGCGTAGGCCAGGCCGTTGTTGAGGTTGGCGGCCCCGGTCGTCAGGTCGTCGCCCTTGATCTCGCCCACGCCGCAGATCACGGTGGCCTCGGTGAGCATGAGGTAGTGCCGGTCGGTGCTCGTGTAGCCGAGGGCCTTCACGGCGTTGATGCTGGAGTCGAAATCGGTCAGTGAACCGGCCGGGACCACGAGGTTGCGCACGACGGGAGCGCAACCGCCGGACACCGATGTGGTCACGTAGCGGATGTGCCGGCTGCGGCTGGAGGTCGCCGCGCCGTCGTTGAACTGGTCGTCCGCGTCGGCCAGCCAGGCCCGGAACATGGGCAGCAGTTGCGCGTAGCGGTCGGGCATCGACGACTCGCGTACGTACAGCACCTCCACCCGCTTGCCGCTGGTGCCGTCGCCGTCACAGGCCACCAGTTGCGGGGTCGCCTGCGCCTCGGCCGCCGAGGCGGACGGAAGCGCGGCCGGGCCGGCCCGATGGCCGACCTTGGCGCCGGGGAAGACGTCGGACGCGACGCGGGAGGGGCCGTCGTCCGGTGGCGCGGCGGCCGACGCCTGCGAGGGTAAGACGATCAGGACGGCCGCGAGCGCCCACATTGCCGCCAGGGAGAGGGTTCGCCTGAGCTGCATTCCGATGAACTCCCATCGGTACGGATACGCCCTCATAGGGGCGATTCACCGAAATGATCACATCAGGAGGACGGACTTTTCGATCTTTGTAAGATTTCTCTCATAATATTGACAAGCCTTGTCAATTCACCAACCGGACGGTTCGGTTGCGCCATTTCCGCTGCGTCGGCGCGGTTGGCGGAAGGATTTCCGGAGACTTTCGTGCCGGGAGAGAAGAAGTGGCGTGGCCGAAGAGCGCATTCAGGGCCGATGAGGACGGCCGGTGTCGGCCTCTGGAACTGCCGGAGAACTTTCGGATGCGCGGGAAGCCGGGGAGTCCCGTCCCGAACTGTCGAATTTACAGCTCCACCGACTATATTTCGGCCAGGCCAAAAGCGAGACACCGGCCAATGGCGAGACGGGCTCGTAGGCGAACCGGCGGTGACGAATCCGGAGAATCTGGGATACTCGGGCCATGAATACAGCCGCCGGACGGGCTCTCGCATTGGTGGGAACGGGACTGGGACTTCTCGCCGGCTTCGGCGCGATGATCCGGGGGCTGTTCGACGACGGGCCCGTCTTGGTACGCGTCGGGTTCTTCACCTTCGGCGCGCTGCTCTTCCAGCACCTCGCACGCGGCCTGATGCGGGAGTGGCGACGGCCCGGGCCAGGTCCGGAACCCCTCAGGAGGAAGGACGCACTGCCGTGAAAGGTCTCAAGGTCTCGGCGGCAACACTGGCGAACCCGGCGCAGGCCGGGCCCGCACGCTCCATCGATGCCGGTCGGCCCTCCCGCGGGGGCGGACGATGACCGGCGACGTCGCTTCCGGCGGCGGGAGCCGCGCCCCGGGCGTCCACCAACTCCAGGCTTTCCGATCCCTTCAAGAAGATCAACGGGCAGCGCGTCACCTCCAAGTCGGAGTGGCGGTGCCGCCGCGAAGAGATCAAGAAACTGGCCGAACGGTATGTCTACGGTGAGAAGCACGGCAAGCCGGCCGGCGTCACCGGGACGGTCTCGAGAACCGGCATCACGGTCAACGTGTCGGACGGCGGCAGGAGCGCGAGCTTCTCGGCGAGCGTGGACCTGCCGAGTGGCACCGAGCCGTTCCCGGCCGTCATCGTCTACGGAGGATTCGGCGCCGACACGGCCACCATCAAGGCGAGCGGTGCCGCCGTCATCAGCTACGACCCCTATGCGGTCGGCAAGGAGGGCACGGCCCGCAACAACAAGCAGGGTGCCTACTACAGCATCTACGGCTCTTCGAGCAGCACCGGACTGCTCGCCGCCTGGGCCTGGGGCGTGAGCCGCATCATCGACGTCATCGAGCAGTCGGGTGGCAGCATCCTCAAGGCGGATGCGACCGGCGTCACGGGCTGCTCCCGGTTCGGGAAGGGCGCCTTCACGGCCGGAGTGTTCGACCAGCGCATCGCGTTGACCATGCCGATCGAGTCGGGCAGCGCCGGCGTCCCCGTCATCCGCGGCATCGCCCAGGAGTCCGGCGCGCAGCCGCTGAGCAGCGCCTACTCCGAGCAGCCGTGGCTGGGAGACGCGTTCGGCTCCTTCACCGGCAACCCCGGCCAACTGCCGGTGGACACCCACGAGATGGTGGGCATGGTCGCCCCGCGCGGCCTGTTCATCATGGAGAACCCGCACGTCGACTGGCTGGGCGCCCAGTCGGGCAGCGTGGCCGCGCCGGCCGGAGCCGAGATCTACAAGGCGCTCGGCGCGGGAGACGACATCAGCTACTGGTCCGACGTACAGGACGGCACCCACTGCGCCACCCGGTCCGAATGGCGCACCCCGCTGCAGCCGAACATCCAGAAGTTCCTGTTGAAGACGGGCAACGCCCCCGCCGTGTTCCGGGTCTCGTCCAATAAGTCCGGCAACCTGTCGCAGTGGAGAGACTGAGGCTTTTTCATCCTGGTGGCCTGGTACGGCAGGCCCGCGGAGAACAGTGCCCCCATGGAGCCTGCAGGAGCGTGCAGCGAAGTGATCCACCCTCTGCGGCCAACCCGCAGGGGCCGTGGACGGTCGGTTCTGCTCACCTCGATCCGGGAACGACTGCGCATAGGTAGGTCGGCTCCTCCAGCAGTTGCGGCGTCAGCGTGATCCCTGTGAGGCGCTCGGCCATGAGGAACGCCGGCCCTTCGCGGGGATCGGTGAGCGGTGGGTAGACGGAGTCGATCCGCTCCATGGTCTCTGCGAGTTCGTCCGGCATCTCCTCTGAGTAGCTTTCATGGTGTCTGAACATGAACTGGATCTTCCCGTCTTCGATCCAGTGGGAATAGCCTTCCTGGTACGCGAACTCGAACCGGATCTTTCCGTCGTCGATCCAGTAGAAGTAGTCCATGCCGTCGACGTCGAGGTAGAAGTGGGAGACGAGACGGGTGCCCGCCGACAGCGGCATGATGATCTCTTCGGTGACGCCAAGCCCGCCGTTGGCCTCGACGAGGAGTACCCAGTCTCCAACGGCGACGGCACCGAAGGTTTGCCACCGGATCAGCTCATCAAGCGTCACGCGAGAGCAGTCTTCAACCCGCACGCCGAGCCGGGTCACCAGTTCCTCGGGCGTCAGGCCGCGGACGTAGGTGAAGCAGTAGGCATCCGCCAGGCCGGGGAAGCGCTCACGGGAGAACCAGGAGTAGTCGTCAGGAGTCGCGATCATTCCGTCATGCTCGCAGCACCCACCGACACGATAAGAGCAGTTTCATCCTGGGTAGCGGCTGCCCGTATCGGGAGCCTCCTCTCATCCGCCACCGCTTTCCGCGGACCCATCCTGACCGGTGCCTTAACGATGGAAAGAGCTCACTGGACGACCCCGGTCCTGACCGACTCCAGCCCGTCTCCGAGCCCGAGCTCCTCGCCGAGCCCGCCGGTGAGCCCGAGCCCCTCGCCGTCCGGCGGGGTGAGCGGCGCGTGCTCGGCGACGTTCCGGGTTGTAAATTCCTGGTCCGGCGGCTGGCAGGGCGAGGTCACGGTGCGCGCGGGGAACTCCGCCGTCAACGGCTGGACCGTGAACTGGACCTGGCCCGGTTCGCAGACCATCAGCCAGATATGGGGAGGCGTACGGTCGGGCTCCGGCTCGAACGTCACGGTGCGCAACGAGTCGTGGAACGGCTCGGTCGCACCGAACGGGAGCACGACCTTCGGCTTCATCGCCGGAGGGTCCTCGGCCACCCCGGCGGCCACCTGCACCAGTCCGTGACCCACGGGTGATCGGACCCTGATGACCGGGGCCCGCGGCGGCCGCGCCGCAGGCCCTCGGCATGTACGCGCCGGGCACGACGGCTCGTGATACCGCCGGATCGTCGCCGCCGGAGTCGGCTGACTCCCCGCAGCGGGCGCCGCTTCGGTCAGTGACCGAAAATCATGACGATGCCGACGATGACGAAGTGGATGAGCACCGCGAACACCAGGACGCTGGCGAATATCCACTTGGCGGGGCCGTGCTCGAAGTGCTTGCTCTCCTTCATCGGCGGGCGCTGGGCGACGCGGTCGGCGATGCGCTCTTCGAGACTCTTCCTACGGGCCATGACACTTCCTGTGTTCTCGGCGCTGCTTAGTGCACTAACAGTTAGTGTACTAATCGATTAGCATGGCAGTGGAGGTGCACATGAGTGACGTTGGCGACATCGTCGACCCGCTGGCCCTGGAGAACCAGGTCTGCTTCGCCCTGGCGGTCGCCTCACGGTCGGTCATCGGCCTCTATCGGCCCCTGCTCGAACCGATGGGCCTGACCCACCCGCAATATCTGGTGATGCTGGCCCTGTGGCAGTACGCGCCGTTGTCGGTCAAGGACCTCAGCCGGCTGCTGCAGTTGGAGCCGGCGACGCTGTCGCCGTTGCTCAAGCGCCTGGAGACCGCCGGCCTCGTCGAGCGCCGCCGCGCCAGCGACGACGAGCGTTCCCTGGCGATCGTGCTGACCGGCGAGGGACGCGCGCTGCGTCAGCAGGCCGAGAAGGTGCCCGTGGCGATCGTCGAGCGGCTGGGGATGGAGCTGGCCGAGCTGCAGAGTCTGCACCAGGCGCTGACCCGGGTGATCGGCGCGGCCAACGGCGCGCACCTCGCCGGACAGCGATAGAACCCGCACCTCGGGGCAGTGGGTGTTGCCGAATCAGTGCAGTCGTCCGGTCTGGCGCAGGTGATCGAAGATGATCTGGTCGACCGGGGACACGCGGCCGCGGTCGGCGTAGGTCAGCCAGGTGATTTCTTCGATCTCGCTGCTGGGTGTCGGCACTCCAAGGTGGTCGGCGGTGTAGCAGGTCATCCGCACGATGACGCCGTCGGCGTGGCCGTGCGCCTGGGCCTGGTAGGTGCCCACGTGGGTGGCGGTGGCGGGGATGATCGTGATGGACAGTTCCTCGTCGATCTCGCGGATCAGGGTGTCGAGGTCGGTTTCGCCGGGCTCCCGTTTGCCGCCGGGGATGTAGTAGGCGTTCTTGCCCCGTGATCGGGTGCTGAGGATCTTCCCGTTGTCCAGATGGATCCAGGCGATCTTGTCGATGGTGTTGTTCACCGGGGTGCTCCTGTAGTCGGCGGCGGAGGGATGGGTCAGGGCGGCCAGGTCGTCGGGGCGTTCGTGGAGTTTCCCATTGGTGAGGACCGCTCCGGCACGGACGAGGGCGACCACGCGACCACATCGGATGATCCGGGAAGGTGCCCCCTTCCGGGAAGATCCACAGGTTTCGATCATTGCTCGGGCTCACTCCTGAGGTATGACCCGCTCTCCTTCACCCACGGGCTCCTCGAAGCCCGCCAGGTATGACCGGAGAAGATCCTCAGAGACCGTGACGCGGTTCGGCCCACGCAGGGCGTTGCGCGCCGAGAGCCGCCGGCGCAGAGTCTCCGGGTTCGCTTTCAGGTAGACGAGCTCCCACCGATACCCGTGACTCTCGATCAGAGACTTGTACCGGTCGCGCGTCGCGCGCCGCCAGAAGCTGTAGTCCAGGACCACCCTCCGGCCTGCCCGCATCAGGCGCACAAGCTCCTGCCGTAGGGCCTCCTCGGCACGGGCCTGATGGTCCTCGTACTCCTTCGGGTCGAGATGGCCGCCGTCGCGCCCGAGCAGTGCCCAGACGGCCTCGTCGATGGACAGCCGGATGTAGCCGCGCTGCTCCAGCTCCTGCGCGTAGGTCGTCTTGCCCGAACCCGCGATGCCGCACATCATCACGACGCGCCGCTCCGTCTCGTCCTGCAGCCGAGGTGATCCAAGGTCGTCAGGAATGCCGGCCATGTCCCGACCGTACGGCGCCGGGCTCGGCCTGCCGCCCCGCCGCGTCAGGCGTTGCCCGCGACGTTCTGGATCGCACGGGCGAGGCGGGCAAGATCGACGCCTTCGAGGTGGTCGAGAAAGTGCCGGCGCACGCTGGCCAGGTTGCTCGGCCACGCCTGTTCCAGGCGGGCGAGGCCGGCGTCGGTGAGGACGGCGTTCAACCCGCGGGCGTCGTCGTCGCACCTGACCCGTTCGACCAGGCCCTGCCGCTCCAGGACGGTGACGATGCGGGTCATCCCGCTCAGGGAGAGCTCGCAGGCGACCGCGAGTTCGCCCATCCTCATCCGCCGCTGCGGCGCCTCAGACAACCGCATCAGGGCGGTCCACTCGATGAGCGGCAACTGTTGTTCGCGCACCATGTCGGCGTCGATCGCGCGGGGCAGCGCGTAGATCAGGCGAGGCAGCGCGCGGATCAACGCCTCCTCGTCGGCGGTCAGCGGCTGCGCCGGCGGCACCGGCTGCGATGTGGTCATGGCCACATTCTACTTGCTTCACGAACGAAGTATCAATACTCTTTCTTCGCGAAGCAATCATTTCCTCGCAGGACTGGAGATCGTCATGACCAGAATCGGGATCATCCTCGGCAGCACCCGGCCCGGACGCAACGGGGAGGCCGTCGCCCGCTGGGTGCACCAGATCGCCGCCCAGCGGACCGACGCGGAGTTCGAGCTCGTCGACCTGCTCGACTACAAACTCCCTCACCTCGATGAGGCGCTGCCGCCGTCGCTGGGCCAGTACACGCAGCCGCACACCAAGGCGTGGGCCGACAAGATCGCCTCGTTCGACGGGTTCGTCATGGTGACGCCGGAATACAACCACTCGACCTCGGGCGCGCTGAAGAACGCCATCGACTTCCTGTACGGCGAGTGGAACAACAAAGCCGTCGGTTTCGTCAGCTACGGCTCGGTCGGCGGCACCCGTGCGGTGGAACACCTGCGCCTGATCGCTGGTGAGCTCCAGATGGCCGACGTGCGGGCCCAGGTGGCGCTGTCGCTCTTCACCGACTTCAGGGAGTTCAGCGTGTTCACGCCCAACGAATTCCAGGTCGAGTCGCTCACCGCGATGTTGGACCAGGTCGTGGCGTGGAGCACGGCACTCGCGCCGATGCGCGCCCGCTGAGTTCGCGCGAAACACAAGGATCGGGAGGAACTCCATGGGAACGCTTGACGGCAAGGTGGTGCTGATCACCGGCACCGCCGGAGGTCAGGGCCGGGTCGCGTCGCTGGTCTTCGCGCGAGAAGGCGCGAAGGTCGTCGGGTGCGACATCCAGGTCGATGCCAACAACGAGACGGTGGAACTCGTCCGTCGCGCCGGAGGTGACATGACGGGCATCGCGCCCATCGACCTCACCGACCCGGAACAGGCGCGGCAGTTGGTCGAGGACGCAGTGGCGGCCTACGGCGGGCTCGACGTCGTCTACAACAACGCGGCCATGCCCCGCTTCGGGCCAATGCCCGATTTCTCGGTCGAGGACTGGCGGGTGACCATCGCCGGCGAACTCGACATTCCTTTCTTCGTGTCGAAGTTCGCATGGCCTCACCTGGTCCGGCGGGGTGGCGGCGTCATCATCAACGTCGCGTCCATGGCCGGCATGATCGCCGGTGAGGTCCCCCCGATGGTCGCGCACAGCGCGGCGAACGCCGGGGTCATCGGCATGACCCGGCAATTCGCGCTCGAAGGCGCGCGCCACGGGATCCGCGCGGTGGCGATCAGCCCCGGGCCGGTCCTTACCCCGGCCAGTGACCGCGATCTCGGCGACGACCAGGCGGCCAGGGACGCGATAACCCGCAAGACGCTCCTCAAGCGCTTCGCCCGGCCAGAGGAGATCGTCGAGCTGGCGGCCTTCCTCGCCTCCGACCGGGCGGCGTACATCACGGGCGCCAACTACGCGGCTGACGGCGGCGCGACCGCCTGGTAGTGCCACCGAATCGCTCTGCCGCCCGGCCGCCCGGCCGCCGGGCGGCAGAGGCATGAGCGGCAGGAGATGTCAGAAGTTCGGGCACGTGACTGCGCGGTGGCGGTTCACGCGTGCACCGCACAGCCCTGAGGTGCCGCTAGCTCCCCATACAGATCACGTAGATGGTGCCGCCGACGCTCTTGCCGTAGAGCCTCCAGCCGACCGCCTTCCCGTTGACGAGGTACGGCGCGTTCGTGGTGATGTTGGGCACGCTCGCACCGCCGCCGGCGATGAAGCCGCCGCCCGTGGCGACCATGTCGTCCGGGCACATGATCTCGTCGCTGCCGCCGTTGGCCGGCAGGTAGAGGGAGTCCGCTTTGGTGATGACATTGACAGATCCACCCCCGGAGCCCGCGGGGCCCGCCGGTCCCGCCGGACCCGCCGGACCCGCGGGACCACGCGCGCCCGTCTCGCCCTTGTCCCCCTTAGGGCCCTGGGGACCCGCGAGGCCGCGCTCGCCCCTGTCGCCCTTCGGACCCTGGGCGCCGGTCTCGCCCTTGTCCCCCTTGGGGCCCTGCGGACCGGCGGGGCCGCGCTCGCCGTCCTTGCCGTCGGTGCCCTTGGGACCTGTGGCGCCGGTGTCGCCCTTCGGGCCCTGCGGGCCGCGCATGCCCTGGGGGCCGCGCAGCCCCTGCGGACCGGCAGGACCCTGCGGGCCGGTGCCGCCGATGCCCACCGGACCCTGCGGACCGGTCCTGTTCCACGACACCTTGGTCTCGGCCGGCTTGCACGTCGTCGTGGCGTTCACCAGGCGCATGTACCGCGTGCTCTTGTTCACACACGCGTACAGCGGCGCGTCACTCGCCGACGAAGCGGTGGCCGCGCCACCGAGGACCAGGAACGACCCGACCAGGGCACCGGCCGTCACGAGGCCGATGCTCCGCCCGCCCGGCAACTTGATAGCCACGGACTTCCCTCTCTGAGGCATAAGGGGCAGCTGACGCGCAAGAGGCGCGAGTGATACACGTCCGAGCGGAAGCGGCGGTTGTCCTCCCGTAGATCACGTATGCGCATCACCGCTCCATGTCAGCCACCTTGGTCAGAAATCACCCGAACCCCTTGCGGCGCGGGATTCACAGGGTCACGACGGTGCCGGTGAGACGGGCCTGTTCGGCGGCCCACACCACACGATGGGTCATCAGGCTCTCGTCCGCGTCCGACCGCAGCAGGCCGGCGTCGCCCGAGGCCACTGCGGCGAGGAAGGCGTCCGTGAGGCCCTCGTCGCCGCCCCCGTGCCCGTCGGCCGCCGACGGACCCTGCACCTCGGACGTGGCCTCATCGGCGTCCACGGTGATCGTCTCCTCGGCGCCGGTGCGGAAGTCGACCAGGCGCAACGTGCGGCCGTCGCCGTCCACGTAGCCGTGCGTCCCGAACAACCGCGTCCGCCGGTGCTCCATCGGACTGAACGCGCTCATCGTGAACGAGCACGTCGCGCCGTCGTCGAACTCCATCAGGACCTCCTGATGATCCACGACGTCGTTGTCGCACGCGTACACGCACCGCCCGTACGGCCCCGTGCGCAGCGCTTCCCGCACGTCCGCCTCGGTGCGCCCGGGCGTGACGGCCGACAGCGGCCAGAACTCGCTCGACGGATCCCCGAGGCACCCCAGGTAGAGCCGCGGCGCCGAGTAGGGGCACGACGGCTCGATCGGGCAGTCGAGGCACCTGTCGGCGGCCCCGGCGGGCCGGTCCTCGGGACGGAAGTGCGAGAGGGAGCCGAACGACGAGACGCGGGCGGGCGGCCGGCCGAAGAGGTGGACGAGCCAGTCGATGTCGTGGCACGCCTTGGCCAGCAGCATCGGAGCGGAGGTGTCCTGCCGCCGCCAGTGCCCGCGGACGAACGAGTGCGCCTGGTGCCACCACCCCACGGGCTCCAGGTGCTGGACGTTGACGAGCCGCCCGATCCGCCCGTCCTCCAGCAGCCCGCGCATCGCCCGCGTGTAGGACGTGTATCGCAGCACGTGGCAGACCGCGAGCATGATGCCGTTGCGCCTGGCCGCGTCGGCGATCCTGGTCGCCTCCTGCTCGGTCGTGGACATCGGCTTCTCCAGGAGAATGTGGTAACCGAGGTCCGCCAGCGCCACCGCCGGTTCGGTGTGCAACCGGTCGTGCGTGGCGACGACCACCGCGTCGGCGACCCGGCCGCCCGCCGCCAGGTCCTCCCAGCCGGCGTGCGCCCGATCCGGCGCGATACCGAACTCCTCCACGAAGATGGCACGCCGGAGGGGATCGGGATCGGCCACCGCCACCACGCGGCCGGCGCCCGTGTGGTGCGCGCGGCGCGCGTAGGTCAGCCCTCGCAGGCCTCCGCCGACGACGGCTAAAGTCACCTCAGTCATGGAACCTTCCCCGAATCAATATCATGGAGACCATCATTATTCGTCCCGGAAAAGTCGACGGCAAGGGGGGCTCGATGGCTGGGGAGCCGAGCGGCGGTGACCTGTCACGGCTCAGGCAGCTCAACTCGCTTGCCGTGATCAAGGCGTTGCAGGGCGGGACGTCGCTCACGCTCACCGAGGTGGCCAAGCACACCGGGCTGTCGCGGGCCTCCACCGAGGACGTGGTCCGCGAGCTGCTGCAGAAGGGCTGGCTGACCGAGGCGGAACCCACCGCGGGCGGCGTGGGCCGCCCGGCCAGGCGCTACCGGTTCAGGGCGGAGGCGGGGCGGGTGCTCGGCATCGACATCGGCGGGCACAACGTCCGCGCGGTCGTCGCCGACCTGGACGGCGCCGTGCAGAACACCGCCCGCGTCCCCGTCACGCCCGAGATGGGCCGGGCCGAGCGCCTGGAGGCGGTCGACCGCGCGGTGACCGAGTGCCTGGAAACGGCGGGCCTGACCGGCGGCGACGTGTGGGCCTCGGGCGTCGGCACCACCGGCCTGGTGGACGGCGTCGGCAGGGTGGTGCTCTCGGAGGCGCTGCCCGAGTGGACCGGAGTCGATCTGGCCGCCCACGTGCGCCGGCTCGCCCCCGCCCCGGTGCTCGTCGAGAACGACAGCAGGCTCGCCGCGCTGGCCGAGTGCTGGCGCGGCGTGGCGCGCTACGCCAAGGACATGGTGTTCCTGCTGGCCGGCCTGCGTACGGGCGCGGGCCTGGTCATCGACGGCAAGCTGCACAAGGGGTTCGCCAACGCCTCGGGCGAGATCGGCGCGCTGCCGGTGCTCGGCTGGATCCGCGCGCAGGAGCACCTGAGCGGCGCCAGCGGCGAGGCGGGCGACGTGTTCGCCGCGGCCAGGGCCGGCGACAGGGCCGCGGCCGCGGCCGTGCGCCGCTACGTCAGGGACCTGGCGCTCGGCACGTCCGCGCTGGTCCTGGCGCTCGACCCGCAGATGGTCGTGGTCGGCGGCGGCTTCTCGCGCTCGGCCGACGTGCTCATCGATCCGCTCAGGCGCGAGCTCGACCGCTGGTGCATCCGCACCCCCGAGGTGCGCATGTCGGTGCTCGGCGAGGAGGGCGTGGTGCTCGGCGCCGTACGGCTGGCCCTCGACGACGTCGAGGACCGCGTGCTCGACGGCCGCACCCCGCTCCTGAGTCAACCGTGAGCTCGTGAGCCACGCCCAGCCTCGTGAGCCATCTGTAACACAGCCACCCTTGAACAAAATTTCACAGGACTCCATGATTACTCCCACGTTCTAGGAGAGGACCGGGAGATGTGGAAGTCGGCACGACGCGGTGCTGCGCTCCTCTGCGCGGCGCTGCTCGCCTCCGCGTGCGGGGGCGGTGAGCAGGCCGGCTCCGGCGCGCAGTCGCAGGAGAAGGTGACGCTGTCCTACGGAGTCTGGGACGCGACCCAGCAGAGCGCGATGCAGGAGCTGGCGGCGGAGTTCACCAGGACGCATCCGAACATCGCCGTCGACGTCCAGCTCACGCCGTGGGCCGACTACTGGACCAAGCTCAAGGCCGCGGCGAGCGGCGGGGCGGCGCCCGACGTCTTCTGGATGAACGGCCCCAACTTCCAGCTCTACGCCTCCAACGGCGTGATCAAGCCGATCGAGGAGCAGGTCGACACGTCGGTCTACCCCAAGGCGCTGGTCGACCTCTACACGTACGACGGCAAGCTGTACGGCCTGCCGAAGGACATGGACACGGTCGGCGTCTGGTACAACAAGACGCTCTTCGACGCCGCCAAGGTGAAATACCCGGCCGACGGCTGGACCTGGGCCGACTTCAAGGAGGCGGCCGCCAAGCTCACCGACCCGGACAAGGGCGTCTACGCCATCGGAGCCGAGCTCACGAGTTTCCAGGAATACCAGTACAACACCATCTACCAGGCCGGCGGATATGTGATCTCTCCGGACGGCGGGAAGTCCGGCTACGACGACCCCAAGACCATCGAGGGCCTGAAGTTCTGGACGGACCTGATCGCCGCCAAGCAGTCGCCGGACCTCAAGACCATGACCGACACCGCTCCGCTCCAGCTCTTCGAGGCCGGCAAACTGGCGATGTACTGGGGCGGCTCCTGGGACGTGGCCGAGTTCACCAAGAACGACTACACCAAGGACAAGGTGGACGTCGCCCCGCTGCCGAAGGGGGAGAAGCAGGCCACGATCATCCACGGCGTCGCCAACGTGATGTCGGCCAAGACCGAGCACCCGGCGCAGGCGTGGGAGTTCGTCAGGTTCCTCGGCTCCAAGCCGGCCGCCGACATCCTCGGCAGGAAGGGCCCGATCCCGGCCTACAACGGCACCCAGAGCGCCTGGGTGGGCGCCCATCCCGAGCTGAAGTTGCAGGTCTTCCTCGACGCCGTCGCGTACGCGGTGCCCTACCCCGTCTCCAAGAACACCGCGGCCTGGCAGGAGGCGGAGCTCACCAACCTCACCAAGGCGTGGACCGGCGAGGTGCCGATCGAGAAGGCGGCCGCGGACCTGGCGGCCGGCATGAACGACCTGCTGGCCAAGGAGTGACGTGACCACCACCGCCGGATCGCGGGCCGTACGGGCGGCCCGGGTGGAGAAGGCGCGGCGGCCCCGCGCCGAGGCGCTGTGGGGGTATGCGTTCATCGCCCCCACAGGCCTCGGCCTGGCCGTCTTCTACCTGTGGCCCGTCCTGCAGACCGCCTACTTCTCCTTCACGGAGTGGGGGGCGTTCGGCGGGCACACCTGGACAGGGCTCGACAACTACAGCCGGCTCCTCGGCGACCCCGAGGTGGGGCGGGCGATGCTCAACACGCTCGCGTACACCGCCCTCGGCCTGATCGGGATCCCGCTCGCGATCGTGTTCGCGGCGCTGCTCAACCGGCCGGGACTGCGGGGCGTGAGCGTTTATCGCACCGCGTTCTTCCTGCCCGTGGTCACCATGCCGGTCGCGGTCGCGATGCTCTGGCGCTGGCTCTACAACGGCGACTACGGCCTGGTCAACCAGGTGCTCGCGACGGTCGGCATCGACGGGCCCAACTGGATCGCCGATCCGGCCACGGCGATGTACGCCCTGGTCGTCGTGGGCGTCTGGAGCAGCATCGGCTACAACCTGATCATCTTCCTGGCCGGCATGCAGGCCATCCCGAAGGAGCTGTACGAGGCGGCCTCCCTCGACGGGGCGGGGCGGGTCAGGCAGTTCTTCTCGATCACGCTGCCGATGTTGTCGCCGACCGCGTTCTTCGTCTCGATCGTCTCGGTGATCGGCTCGCTGCAGCTGTTCGACCTCGTCTTCGTGATGACCGGGTCGGGCCAGTCGGCGCGGGCCAACCCGGCGTACGGGCGGCTCCAGACCGTGGTGCAGCTCTTCTACGAGCGGGCCTTCGTCACCAACGACCGCGGCTACGCGGCCGCCATCGTGATCGCGCTGCTCGTGCTCATCGCGGGGCTGACGATCCTGCAGTTCCGGCTCCAGCGGAGGTGGGTGCACTATGTCTGACCACCGCGTGTCTGACCACCGCGTGTCTGACCACCGCGTGTCTGACCCCCGCATGTCTGAGCGCCGGGCCTTCGGCGTGCGCGGTGCTTTCGGCGTGCGCGGTGCTTTCGGCGTGCGCGGTGCTTTCGGCGTGCACGCTGTGCTCGTCGCCGCGTCGCTGGCGATGGTGGCGCCGTTCGTGTGGCAGGTCATCACCTCGCTCAAGACGCTCAGCAGCGCCACCCGGGTGCCGCCGACGTTCCTGCCGGAAGGCCGCTGGGACAACTACGCCAAGGTCTTCGACCTGCTGCCGTTCGGCGACCAGTTCGTCAACACGGTCGTCATGGCGGCGGGGCGGGTCACCGGGCAGGTGCTGTTCTGCTCGATGGCCGCCTACGCCTTCGCCCGGCTGCGCTTCCCCGGCAGGAACGTGCTCTTCGGGGTGTTCCTGTCGGTCCTCATGGTGCCGCCGCAGCTTTTCGTGATCCCGCAGTATCAGATCATGTCCTCGCTCGGGTGGCTCAACAGCCTCCAGGCGATCATCGTGCCCGGCTTGTTCAGCGCGTTCGGGGTGTTCCTGCTGCGGCAGTTCTTCCTCGGGCTGCCGCGCGAGCTGGAGGAGGCGGCCCGGCTCGACGGCGCAGGCCCGGTCCGGATCTACTGGTCGATCATGTTGCCGCTGGCCAGACCGGGGCTGGTGGCGCTGTCCGTGCTCGTGCTCCTGTGGGCGTGGAACGACCTGTTCTGGCCGCTGGTGGTCAACACCGATCCGGAGAGGATGACGCTGTCGGCGGGGCTGGCCTCGCTGCAGGGCCAGTATCAGACCGATTACCCCGTCCTCATGGCCGGCTCCCTGATCGCCTCGCTTCCCGTGATCGCCGTCTTCGTGTTCCTGCAGCGACAGTTCATCCAGGGCATCGCCCACACCGGCAGCAAGGGCTGACCCATGGCTACGCCCGGGGCCGGCGGGCCGTGAAGTCGTCCGCGATGGCGTCGAACGTGGACCACCGGACGCCCTCGTGCTTGTTGATGTGCTCGATGAGGCGCTCCAGCATGAGCAGAACCTGCGGGCGGCCCGAGACGTCCGGGTGGATCGTCATGGTGAAGACGGCGTACTCCGACTCGCGGTGGACCCAGTCGAACTGGTCGCGCCACATCTCCTCGATGTCGCGAGGGCTGACGAAGCCGTGACTGTTCGGGCTGGTCTTGATGAACATCATCGGCGGCAGGTCGTCGAGGTACCAGCTCGCCGGGATCTCGACGAGGCCGGTCTCCTGCCCGCGCACGAGCGGCTTCATCCACTCGCGGGCGTCCTTGTCGTAGTCGATCTTCGGCCAGGTGTCGCCCACGCGCACGTAGTACGGCTCGAAGTCGCGGTGCATGAGCGAGTGGTCGTACTTGATGCCGCGTTCGAGCAGCAGCTCGTTGGTGACCGGCGAGAACTCCCACCACGGCGCGTCGTACCCCGTCGGGCGCCGGCCGGTGCGCGTCTCGATGAGGTCGATGCAGTAGTCGAGAACGGTGGACTCCTGCTCGCGGCTCATCGCGATCGGGTTCTCGTGGCTGTACCCGTGCACGCCGATCTCGTGTCCGGCGGCCACGACCTGGTCGAACTGCTCGGGAAAGGTCTCGATGGAGTGACCCGGCCAGAACCAGGTCGACGGCAGGTCGTACTTCTTCATCAGGGCGTTGAGCCGCGGCACGCCCACCTCGCCGGCGAACAGACCACGCGAGATGTCGTCCGGGGAGTCCTCACCGCCGTACGAGCCGAGCCAGCCGCCGACCGCGTCGACGTCGATCCCGAACGCCACGAAGATTTCCTTGGCCACAGCACGTCCTCTCTTCTAGAGGTCCACCCCGCCGCCGTTCCCGTACGTGGGCACGACCGGCCCCTCGGCCACCCGCGTGGACAGCCCTACGACCGTTCCCGCGGACACCGTCTCGGTAATCCACTCCAGCAGGGCGTGGTCGGCATTGCCGACGCCGATCCCGCTCGACGCTGCGGTGATCGCGCCGGGGCGAGCGGACACGCTCGTTACTCTCCGTAGCCGGGGTGGCGGAAAATCGCTCGCTCTCCGGTAACGCCCTGCGGCAGCATGTCCACGGCGATGTCGGCGTTCGGGGAGGGCTGATGGCTGTGCTCGGGGCGGTCGATGGCGCTGGAAACGGCCCATCCGTACGAAAATCGGCGGTTCTGCTGGCGCTGCGCTATTACTGCGGCGAGCTGAGGCGCCAATGGCGGGTCGCGGTGCCCGCGCTGACGTTGCCGGCCTTGGGGAACATCTGCCTGTTCTACCTGGCGCCGCTGGCGGTGGCCGGGCTCGTGGGGCACCTGGCCGGTGGCGGGGACGGCACCGTCGACGCGCTGCTGCCGTACGTGCTCGGCTTCGCCGCGATGCTGCTGACGGGCGAGGCGCTGTGGCGGGTGGGGCTGCACTTCCTGAACCGCACCGACGCCCGGGGCATCGAGCGGCTCGGCGTGGTGGGCATGGACGAGCTGCTGGCCAAGGACACCGCGTTCTTCCACGACAACTTCGCCGGCTCGCTCACCAAGCGGGTGATCGGCTTCTCCTCCAGGTTCGAGGAATTCGCCGACACGCTCACATTCTCGATCATGGCCAAGCTGATGCCCCTGGCCTTCGCCTCGGTGGTGCTGTGGCGATATCACCCGCTGCTGGTCCTCGTTCTCGTGGGTCTCATCATCGTCACCGGCGTTCTCGTCGCCCCGCTCATCCGCCGCCGCCAGGCGCTGGTCGACGAACGCGAGGCCGCCAGAGTGCTGGTGTCGGGCCACGTCGCCGACGTGCTGACCAACATGGAGACGGTCCGCGCGTTCGCCGCCGAGGACCGCGAAGCCGCCGAATATCGGGTGAGGATCGCCGAGCAGCGCAGGTTGTCCCTCCGCTCCTGGGATTACGGCAACCTCCGGGTGGACACCGTCGTGGCCCCGCTGTCGGTGCTCACCAGCGCCGCGGGCCTGCTCCTCGCCGTGGCGCTCCGCGGCGGCCTCGGTGTGGAGGCCATCGTGGTGACGTTCACCTACTACACGAACACGATCAACATCATGTTCGAGTTCAACCAGATCTACCGGCGCATCGAGAGCGTGCTCACCGAAGCGGCCCAGTTCACCGAGCTGCTCCTCGTGCCGCCGACCGTGGTGGATCCGGTCGATCCGCAGCCCCTGCGCCCGGCCGACGCGAGCGTCCGCTTCGAGCGGGTGAGGTTCGGGTACGCCGGTGGCCCGCCCCTGTTCGACCACCTGGACCTGGACATCCCCAGCGGCGCCAAGATCGGGCTGGTCGGCCAGTCCGGCGGTGGCAAGAGCACGCTCACCCGGCTGTTGCTGCGGCTCATGGACGTGGACGGCGGCAGGATCCTGATCGGCGGCCAGGACATCGCCCGGCTGCGTCAGGCCGACCTGCGCGGCCTCATCGCCTACGTCCCGCAGGAACCCGCCATGTTCCACCGGTCCGTGCGCGACAACCTCGCGTTCGCCCGGCCGGGCGCCACCGACGCCGAGATCCTCCGCGCGGCGCGGGCGGCGCACGTCACGGAGTTCGTCGAGGCCCTGCCGGACGGGTTCGACACCCTGGTCGGCGAGCGCGGCGTCAAGCTCTCCGGCGGCCAGCGGCAACGCATCGCGCTCGCGCGCGCCATCCTGCGCGACGCTCCCCTCCTGCTGCTGGACGAGGCGACCAGCGCGCTGGACTCCGAAAGCGAGATCCTCGTCCAGGAAGCCTTGTGGCGCCTGATGCAGGACCGGACCGCACTCGTGGTCGCGCACCGCCTGAGCACCGTCGTCCGCATGGATCGGCTTGTCGTGCTCAACCGGGGACACATCGTGGAGCAGGGCACCCACGGCGAGTTGCTGCAGGCCGAAGGCCCCTACGCCAGGCTCTGGCACCACCAGTCCGGGGGCTTCCTCATCGAGGACGACGCCCCGGACGCACTCCACCGTTGACCGGGGCCGGGAGCCGGCAGCGCGGATTCCACGCCCCCGCGGGGTCGCGCGGCGCGCCGTACGGCGGAGCGGCCTAACCGGTCACGGGAGCGGTACGGTGGTCGACTCCCGGACCACGAGCCGGCAGGGGTGGGCGTGGCGGCCGGGGGAGGGGGAGCCGTTGATGGCGGCCAGGAGCATCTCCGCCGCCGATCGGCCGAGCCCCTCGAGGTTCAGATCGATGCTGGTCAGCGGCGGCTGGCAGGCTTCGGTCATGACGTCCCAGTTGTCGAAGCCGATGAGGGCGACGTCCTGGGGGACCCGGCGGCCGGCGGCCCGCAGCGCGTCGCAGACGCCCCGGGCGATCTGGTCGCTGCCGCAGAAGACGGCGTCGAACTCGGTCCGGCCGGCCAGGAGGATGCCGACGGCTTGACGGCCCCACACCTCACTCCATCCGCCGAACAGGGGCGGAGCGACCAGGGACAGCCCGTCCTCGGTGAGCCGTTCGGTGGCCGCGGCCGCGCGTACCCGGGCGGAGTTGTGGTGCTCGGGTCCCGTGATGTGGGCGATCCGGGTGCGCCCGACGGCCAGGAGGTGCTCGACCGCCTTGCGGGCGCCGCCCGCCTCGTCCGGGACCACCGAGCAGTCGCCGGGGTCGGCCGAGCTGATGAAGGCGTAGACCACGGGCACGGGCAGGTTGGCGCCGATGGGCGCCCGTGCCTCGGTGCGCCGGCCGGTCACGATCACGCCGTCGACCCGGCGGCTGAGGAGGGTCTTGACGTAGTACTGCTCGCGGATGGGATCGTCGCGGCCGTCACAGAGGAAGACCGACATCTCCCCGGCGCCCAGCGCGTCCTCCGCGCCCATCAGCACGGGGATGCTGAACCGCCCGATCGTGTCCGTCGTGATCATGCCGACCGTGTAGGTGCGGCCCGAGTGCAGGCTCCGGGCACCCGCGTTCGCCTCGAAACTGAGCTGCCGGGCCGCCTCCCGGACGCGCATGCGGGTCTCCTCCCGCAGCGATCCGCGTCCGTTGAGCGCCTTGGAGGCCGTGCCCACCGACACCCCGGCCAGCGCCGCGACGTCGGCGATCGTGGCATGACGCTCCAGCTTTCCCACGTTTCCTCCACTTTCCTAGGGGGTTGCCTGAGCCCCACTCTATAGGCCGTACGTGCGACTCCGAAGCCCCTGTAACAAGGCGGAAACGGGCTATTGACGGTCTGGAAGCCGGTTGGATACCGTGACGGCAATCGTTTTCCTAGTTTCCTACTGCGGGCGACGTGCCCCTGGCTTCTCGCTCCGCAGTCACCAGGGCGGTCCGCCTCGGCGGACTTCCCGCGTCCCTCGCCGTGAGCAGGAAACTCCTCGGCGGTGTGAAGGACGTCCGCTGCTCCACGAAAGATGAGGCATGACAGAGCAGAAGTTGTCAGACACCTCTGCCGCTCCCAGCGTCGGGACGATGCGGGCGCCGGCCCCGTCCGACCTTCGCGATTCCGCGGGGCCGGTCGCTCCGGGGCCCGGGGCGGTCGCCGCGCTGTGGCCGCTGAACCCGGACCAGGCCCGTCTCGACACGGGAGGCCTGCTGGGGCGGTGGCAGCGGCGCAACGCCGAGGACACGCTGCCGCACTGCGTGGACAACCTGCACCACGCCGGGAACATCGGCAACCTCCGAGCCGCCGCGGGCGAGTCGGATGAGGCGTTCGCCGGCATGTGGTTCGCCGACTCCGACGTCCACAAGACGTTGGAGGCCGCGGCCTGGGAGCTGGGCACCTCGTCCGGCGACGAGGCGCTGCGGTCGTTCGTGGAGGACACGGTCGCGTTGCTCGCCCGCGCCCAGCAGGCGGACGGCTACCTCAACTCCTACTTCACCGTCGTCGCGCCGGACGAGCGGTGGCGCAAGCCGGACTGGAGCCACGAGCTGTACTGCGCCGGCCATCTCTTCCAGGCGGCGGTGGCTGCGGCCCGCACCGGCGTGAGCCCCGCGCTGGTGGCCGTGGCCCGGCGGTTCGCGGACCTGCTGGTGGAGCGGTTCGGTCCGGGCGGTGTCGAGGAGGTCTGCGGGCATCCGGAGATCGAGACCGCGCTCGCCGAGCTGTACCGGCTGACCGGCCACCGGCCCTATCTGGACCTGGCGCGCCGGTTCCTCGACCTGCGCGGACGGGGGCTGCTCGGGCACGGGCGGTTCGGGCCCGCCTACTATCAGGACCACGTGCCCGTACGGGAAGCCCGCGAGGTCACCGGCCACGCCGTACGCCAGCTCTACCTGCTGGCCGGGATGGTCGACGTGGGCGTGGAGACGGGCGACCATGTGCTGCTGGACGCGGCCGAGCGACTGTGGGAGGACGCCGTCCACCGGCGCTCCTACGTGACCGGCGCGCACGGCTCGCGCCACCGCGAGGAGGCGTACGGCGACCCGTACGAGCTGCCGCCCGACCGGGCCTACGCCGAGACCTGTGCGGCGATCGCGAGCGTCCACGCGAACTGGCGGCTGCTGCTGGCCACCGGCCGGGCCCGCTACGCCGACGAGATGGAGCGGGCGCTGTACAACGCGGTCGCCGCCGCCGTGTCGTCCGACGGCAGGCACTTCTTCTACTCCAACCCCCTGCAGCTGCGCACGGGACACGCGAGCGCGGGTGAGGAGGCGGCGTCGCGCCGGCTGCCCTGGTATTCGTGCGCCTGCTGCCCGCCCAACATCGCCCGGCTGATGGCCTCGCTGCACGGCTATCTGGCCACCGCCCACGACGACGGCCTGCAGATCCACCTGTACGCCTCGGGCAGCCTGAACGCCGAGGTCGCGGGCGCCGCCGTACGGGTGGACGTGCGCACCGAATACCCCTGGCAGGGCCGGATCGAGCTGACCGTGACCTCCGAGACCGCCGCCACCTGGACGCTCGCGCTGCGCGTGCCGGCCTGGTGCGACGCGTACACGGTCCGTATCGACGGTGGCCCGGTGATGGCCCCCGCACGGGACGGCTACATCCGGCTCACCCGGGCCTGGGCGCCGGGCACGACGGTCGTCCTCGACCTGGAGATGCCGGTCCGGCAGGTGAGCGCGCATCCGCGAGTGGACGCGGTGCGGGGCTGCGTCGCCCTGGCACGCGGCCCGCTCGTGTACTGCCTGGAGCAGGCCGACCTGCCGCCCGGCACGGTCCTGGAGGACGTGCGGCTCGACCCTGCCGTCCCTGCGGTCGCCACCGCTCCGATCACATCAGGTCACCGGGAGGACCTGCCGGACATCCCGGTCGTGATCACCGCGGGCGGGCTGGTCGCCCGCACCGGCGACTCGCTGTACGCCACCGGGATCAGGCGGGAGCGGCCGGGCACATCGTTCACGCTCACGGCGGTGCCGTACTTCCTGTGGGGCAACCGGAGCGAGGGCCCGATGCGGGTCTGGATCCCGGTCGCCGCCACGGAATGACCTCGCGGGCCGCAGCGTACGGCCCGCGGCGACAGAGGGACCGCTCGCGGCGCGCGCCGCCGAATTCGGGGCGGGCGGTCCCGGCTTCACCTCCTCTCCACCCCCCACCTGAGCACAGAAAGAGCGAGGTAAGTAGATGCGCAGACCCCGACGCGCGACCCTGTTGTCCGCGCTGGCCGTGTCACTGGCCGTGTCACTGACCGGGGCGCTCGTCCCGCTGGCGCCCGCCGAGGCGGCGGGCGCCACCCTGACGGTGAACGTGGCGCAGCCCTTCCGGCCCGTCACCCACGTCGCGGCCGGCGGTCTGTACGGCCTGGCGGAAAACAGCCGCCCGGCCGACTCCGCGCTGCTGCCGCTGAAGGTCAACTCGCTGACGCAGCCCGCCCCGGGTGTGGGCCAGAGGCCCAACGGCCAGCCGCCCGGAGGCGACTCGCTGCTCGTGGCGCCGCAGGCCATCCGCGTCGGGGCCGGGGAGTTCGTCCGGATGCCGGACATCTATCCGAACTTCCCCTATCAGTGGGTGAGCTGGGACGACTGGCTGGCCAAGGTGAACACGATGGTCACGGCCCGTCGCAACGCGACCTCGGTGACCAACGTCATCGGCTGGGAGCTGTGGAACGAGCCCGACTGGACGTGGAACACCTCCGCAGCCGGGTCGTTCAACGACGGGTGGACGCGCACCTATCGGGCCGTGCGGGCGCTGGACGCCACGACGCCGATCGTCGGCCCGAGCATCTCCTATTACAACCGCTCCTGGTTGTCGTCGTTCCTGAGCAGTGCCAAGGCCGCGGGCACGCTGCCCGACGTCATCTGCTGGCACGAGCTGGGCGACCCCACCGCCATCGCCGCGCACATCGCCGACTACCGCTCCCTGGAGGGCTCGCTCGGCATCAGCCCCCGGCGCATCGCGATCAACGAGTACGCCGCAACCAGTGAGGTGGACGTCCCCGGCCGCATCGCCAGCTACGTGGCCAAGTTCGAGCGCGCCGGCGTCGAGATGGCGCACAGGGCGTTCTGGTACGAATACGGCACCATGAACGGGCTTGTCGTCAACAACAGCCAGCCCACCGGCACCTGGTGGCTGTACAAGTGGTACGGCGACATGGCCGGCCGCATGGTTACCACCACCCCGGCCACCCAGACCGGGCTGGACGGTTTCGCCTCCTACGACTCCACCCGGAAGATCGTCAACGTGGTCTTCGGCAATGAGTCGGGCACCAACACGGTCCGCGTCACCGGCATCGGCGCGCTGGGCTCCTCGGTCCGGGTCACCCTGCAGTCGACCCCCGCGAACGGCCGGTTCACCGCCGTGACCGCGCCCACGACCATCTCCACGAGCACGTACGCCGTGAGTAACGGGCAGATCAGCGTGTCGGTGCCGAACATGTCGGCGACCAGCGCCTACAACCTGGTGGTCCAGCCGGTCAGCGGTGTGCCGTCCTACCAGCAGCGCTACGAGGCGGAGAACGCGGCCGTCTTCCGCGCCCAGCGGCTGGCCAGTTCCAGCGCGTCCGAGGGCGGCTACGTCGGGCGCATCGACAACAACAACGGTGATCACAACACGGACAGCTACGTCGACTTCGTGGTGAACGTGCCCACCGCCCGGGCGTACACGATGACCATCGGCTACGCCAACGCCACCGGGGCGACCGCCACGCAGGGGCTGGCGTACAACGGCGGCGCCTGGACGACGGTCAGCTATCCGCCCACCGCCGCCTGGGGCCAGTTCGGCGCCACGGTCAGCACCACGGTGAACCTGCGGGCGGGCTACAACATGATCCGCCTGGCCAAGGGGTCCCCCTCCTTCGGCGGCGGGACCGGCTATGCCGAGCTGGACTACATCCAGCTCACCTGAACCGACCTGAGCCGCCGCGCGGGTTCGCGCCCTGACCGTGTGGACCCGCGCCGGTGAACGAGATGACAGCGGCCGGACGCCGGCCGTCGAAAGGAAGAACGATATGAAAAGCCTCGACAGGGGCCGGCGCGCCGCCGGCCTGGGCCTGGTGGTCCTCGCCGTCGCGGGCGGTCTCACCGCGTGCTCCGGGTCGTCCGGCGACGACGCCGGCACCTCCTCGGCGGGCGCGAGCCAGGCCGCCGGGGGCGGGACCTACACGATCTGGGACCCCTACCCGCAGTTCGACGACTCCTCCGACTGGGTGAAGCTGCTCACGCAGTGCGGGACGCAGGCCGGGGTGACCGTCAAGCGGACCGGCTACGACACCACCGACCTGACCAACAAGGCGCTGCTGGCGGCCCAGCAGGGCAACTCGCCGGACGTGCTGATCGTGGACAACCCGGTCGTCTCGACGCTGGCCGAGGCCGGCGTGCTGACCTCGACCGACGAGACGAAGATCGACACCTCGACCGTCTCGCCGAACCTGCTCGCGGCGGGCCAGCTCGGCGGCAAGACGTACGGGGTCCCGATCGGGGCCAACACCCTCGCCCTCTACTACAACAAGGGGGTGTTGAAGAAGGCCGGCGTGGACGCGGCCGCGGTGAAGGACTGGGCGTCGCTGACCGCGGCGCTGGAGAAGGTCAAGGCGGCGGGCAAGAAGGGCATCACGTTCTCGGCGATCGGCACCGAGGAGGGCAGCTTCCAGTTCCTGCCCTGGTTCTGGGGATCCGGCGCGAACCTCACGAAGCTCGACTCCCCGGAGGGCGTGGCGGCGCTGTCGCTGTGGACCGACTGGGTGAAGAAGGGCTACGCCCCCACCTCCGTCATCAACAACACCCAGACCACGAGCTGGCAGGAGTTCGCGACCGGGGACTTCGCCTTCGCCGAGAACGGCACCTGGCAGCTGGCCAACGCCAAGAAGACCGGCTTCGACTACGGCATCATCCCGATCCCCGCCAAGGACGGCGGCACCGCCCCCGCCCCGACCGGCGGCGAGTTCGTCACCCTTCCCGTGCAGAAGGACGCCGCCCGCTACGTCGCCTCCCAGAAGCTGGTGACGTGCCTGGCCAGCACCGGCAACTCCTACACCACCGACACCACGCTGTCGTACATCGCGCCAACGGAGGAGGTGCAGACCAAGCAGGTCGAGCAGAACGCCGAGCTGAAGGTGTGGGTGGAGGCGGTCAAGGCCGCCAAGGGCCGCACCAGCGACAACCTCGGCACGAAGTACCCGAAGATCTCCGAGCCCATGTGGAAGGCGATGCAGGCCGCGCTGAGCGGGTCGCAGCCGCCGCAGGAGGCCTTGACGGCAGCCCAGGCCACGGCGGCGAGCGCCGTCCAGTAGCGTCCGGGCCCGGGGCGTCGTCTCCGGGCCCGCCTCTGGTCGTCCAGATGAAGGAAAGCATGAAACACGCAACACAGACGCCGGCCCCGCCGACCGCGGCGGGCCGGCGGGAGCGGGCCCCGGCGTCACGGGCCGGAGGCGGCCGCCGCGCACCCGCACGGCGATCGGGTCAGTGGGCGGCGTGGGCGTTCCTCGCGCCGGTGGTGGTCTACCTGCTCGCGTTCTACGTCTATCCGCTGTACCGCAACGTCGACCTGAGCCTGCGGAACTACACGGTGCGGTCGTTCGTGCAGGGGGACGCGCCGTTCACGGGGCTCGCCAACTACGCGAAGGTCGTCCGCGACGCCACCTTCGGGCCGGCCCTGTGGCACACGGTGGTGTTCACCGCGGTGTCGCTGGCCTTCCAGTTCACCATCGGGCTCGCCCTGGCCGTGTTCTTCACCCGGAACTTCCGGCTGTCGGCGACCCTGCGCGCGCTGTTCCTGGTGCCGTGGCTGCTGCCGCTGATCGTGTCGTCCTCGACCTGGTCGTGGATGCTCAACAGCGAGTCGGGCGTGGTCAACGCGGTGCTCGCGGCGGTGGGGATCGACCCGGTCAACTGGCTGACGTCCCCGGACTGGTCGCTGTGGTCGGTGACCATCGCCAACATCTGGATCGGGATCCCGTTCAACCTCGTCGTGCTGTACAGCGGCCTGCAGGCGATCCCGTCCCACATCCACGAGGCGGCGGCCCTCGACGGGGCGACCGGCTGGCAGCGGTTCTGGCGGGTGACGTTCCCGCTGCTGCGGCCGGTCTCGGCGATCACGCTGCTGCTCGGGCTGGTCTACACGCTGAAGGTGTTCGACATCATCTGGATCATGACGAAGGGCGGGCCGAGCGACGCGTCCACGACGCTGGCCACCTGGTCCTACCGGCTGGGCTTCGGCAACCTGCTGCCCTCCTTCGGGCCCGGCGCGGCGGTCGGCAACCTGCTGATCGTGATCGCGCTGGTCTTCGGCCTCGTCTACATCCGCGTGCAGCGACGGCAGGGGGCGGCATGACGAAGACCCGGCGCGCATGGTGGCGGACCGGCCTGGGCGTGGTGTTCACCGCGCTCATGCTGTTCCCGGTCTACTGGATGATCAACGTGTCGTTCACCCGCGACCAGGACATGCGCAAGTCGCCGCCGTACTGGTTCCCCGTCCACGGGACGCTGGAGGGGTACCGCGCGGTGCTGGAGCAGCAGGGGCCCTACCTCGCCACCAGCCTCGTGGTGGGGCTGGGCACCGTGGCCCTGACGCTGGTGATCGCGGCGCCCGCGGCCTACTCGCTGGCCAAGCTGCGCCCGCGCGGCGGCGGGGTGCTGAGCTTCGTGCTGCTGATCGCGCAGATGATCCCCGGTGTGATCATGGCGATGGGGTTCTACGCGATCTATCTGAGCACCGGAGTGCTGAACACCGTGCCGGGGCTGATCGTGGCCGACTCCACCCTCGCGGTGCCGTTCGCGGTGCTGATCTTCACCGCGTTCATGTCCGGCATTCCCGAGGAGCTGATGCAGGCGGCCCGGGTGGACGGCGCGGGCGCGCTGCGCACGTTCTGGTCGGTCGTGCTGCCGGTCAGCCGCAACTCGGTCATCACGGTGTCGCTGTTCGCGTTCCTGTGGGCCTGGTCGGACTTCGTCTTCGCCTCCACCCTCGACCAGGGCGGCGGCCACCAGCCGATCACGCTGGGGATCTACCACTACATCGGCAACAACAACCAGGAGTGGAACGCCATCATGGCCACCGCCGTGGTCGCGTCCATCCCGGCCACCGTGCTGCTCGTCATCGCCCAGCGTTACGTCGCCGCGGGCGTCACCGCCGGCGCCGTCAAGGACTGAGGACTCTGGTGCGGGTATGGATCCCGCTCGCACCACAGGAGCGCTGACAGGGGCCACGGATCGTCCGTCGCCTCTGTACGCACCACACGTCAGGGGATCCCGGGCCGGCCCCTGCCGTCCCGCCCCTCGGAGGAAGCGCCCCGCATCCCCAAGAACGCCGTGATCTGCGGCGCTCCTGAATGTTAGCGCTAACATTCCGTGTCGGAGCACCGGCCCGGGAGCCCTTCGAGACGACGCACAACGGATGTGAACGCCCCCTCGTTCACGCAACGCAAAGGAGTAGCACCCATGTCTCGAACGGCATTCTCCCCGGGAGGTGCTTTATCCCCGCGCCGTGGCCGCGACCGGGTCCGGGGCGCATCCCGCCGCGTGGGGGCCCTGGTGGCCGCGCTCGCGAGTGCGGCCGCGGGAGCCGCCCTGTCCGCCACGCCCGCGTCCGCGGCCGCGGCGCCGGTCCCCGCGGCCACGCTCGTGGTGAAGGCCGACCAGCCTTTCCGTCCGGTCACGCATGTCGCGACGGGGTCCCTGTACGGCCTCGCCGACGACGCGACGCCCTCCGACGCCCTGGTCAAGGCCATCAAGCCGAACACCTTCGTCCAGATGGCCGTGGGCGGCAAGCAGCAGGCCAAGGGCGACGTGCTGGTGGTCGCCGACAAGGCGGCCAGAGCGGGTGCGAAGGTCGTGAACCGCCTGTCGGACTACTACGCGGGCTGGCCGTACAAGTTCAGCTGGGACACCTGGCCGGGCGTGGTGGAGCAGCAGGTCAAGGCCGTCCAGGCGTCCGGAGCGACGAACATGGCGGCGTGGGAGCTGTGGAACGAGTCGGACAACACCTGGCTCGCGTCCAACGGCACCTACGAGGAATTCTGGACGAAGACCTTCCGTCAGGTGCGATCGCTCGACCCGACCACGCCGATCCAGGGCCCGAGCTTCTCCGACAACATCACCGACATGGAGAAGTTCCTGAGGAACGCGGTCGAGACCGACACGGTTCCCGACATCCTCGCCTGGCACGAACTGATCAACTCGGGCAAGATCGTGAGTGACCTCGCCAAGGTCAACGCCATCATGAAGGACCTCGGCATCAGCCCGCGCCCGATCGCGATCGAGGAGTACGCGGCGCCCTCCGAGGTCGGCATCCCGGGCTCCCTGGTGGGGTACATCGCGAAGTTCGAGCGATACGGCATCCACGACGCCGAGCTCGCGTTCTGGAACGGCTACGGCGCGCTCGGCGATTTGCTGACCGGCACCGGCGGAAGCCCGAACGGCGCCTACTGGCTCTACAAGTGGTACGCCGACATGAGCGGGGACATGGTCACCACCACCCCGCCCAACGCCACGACCGGCCTCGACGGCGCCGCCGCAGTGCCGAGCGACAAGAAGCAGGTCAGCGTGGTCTTCGGCGGCGGCAGCGGCGCCACCGCCGTCAAGGTCGACGGGCTGGACAAGCTCGACCTGGGCGGCACCGTCCACGCCACGCTCGAGTACACCCCGTCGTACGGGCGCACCAACCCCGTCGCCGGCCCGATCACCATCTCCGACACCGTCTACCAGGTGACCGACGGCTCCATCACCGTGCCGGTGGCGATGAGCTCCGCCGACGCCTACCACCTGGTGATCAGCGGCGCCGGTACGGCGACCGACCTCGAGAGCACCTATCGGATCACCAATCTCAACAGCGGGCTCGCGCTCGACACCCACGATGCGGGGACGTCGGCCGGGACCCTCGTGAACCAGGCCACCGTCGCGGGCGGCGCCACGCAGAAGTGGAAGCTGGTCGCCACCGGCTCCGGCCTGCACAAGGTGGTCAACGCGGCCAGTGGCCTGGTGCTCGGGGTGAAGGACGCCTCGTCCGGCAACGGCGCGTCCGCTGTCGTGGAGACCGACACGGGCGGCAACACCCAGCTCTGGCAGGTCGTTCCCGACGGGAAGGGCCACAACCAGCTCGTGAACTACGACACGGGTCTGGTGCTCGCCGTCGACGGCATGAGCAAGGACTCGGGCGCCCAGGTCGTGCAGTGGAGTGACACCACCGTCACGTCCTCCGGCATCGGCGGCACCCGGGTGGCCGGCAAGCTCGGGAAGGCCGTCGCGCTGTCCGGAGCCAACCAGTACGTCAACGTGCCGCGAGGCGCGGTGAGCGGCGTCACGGGCGACTTCACGGTCTCGACGTGGGTCAACCCGGCCAAGAACACCACGTGGTCGCGCGTCTTCGACTTCGGCACCGGCGCGTCGAACTACATGTTCCTGACGCTCAACAAGAACACCGGGCTCCGCTTCGCCATCACGACCAGCGGCGCCGGCGGGGAGCAGCAGATCAGCTCCACCACGACGCTTCCGCTCAACACCTGGTCGCTGGTGACGGTGACCGTGTCCGGCACCACCGGCACCCTCTACGTCAACGACCAGGTCGCGGGCACCAACACCAACCTGACTCTGCACCCCTCCAGCCTCGGCACCACCACCCAGAACTGGATCGGCCGCTCGCAGTACTCGGGGGACCCCTACCTGGCCGCCGCGGTCGACGACTTCAACGTCTACAGCCGCGCGCTGAACGCGTCCGAGGTGTCCACCCTCGCGACCGGTCAGGCCGGCGCGGGCGACGTCCTGCGCTACACGTTCGACGAGAGCACGGGAACGGCCGTCGCGGACTCGTCGGGCAACGGACGCAACGCGACGGTCGTCGCCAGCCCGGCGCCCGCGACAGGCGACGCCGCCGTCCCCGACCATTTCTGGACCCTCGCGCCCTACCTGACGATCAAGGGCGTCTCGGTGGCCGACGGCGCCACCGTCTCCGGCACGCCGACCTTCACCGTCGACCTGGGCGGCATGGCGTCCGACGTGTCCTACACCTACATCGAGCTCAACCGCGGCGGCGTCTGGCTGACCGACAACACCAAGGCACCCGGCAGCCACAACGACGGGCTCCACCCCAACCTCGTCGTCGACACCACCGCCTACCCGAACGGCACCTACCAGCTCAAGATCGACGCGGTCGGCACGAACGGGCTGACCACCGAGCAGACCGTCTCCATCGTCATCGGCAACCCGCCCGCCTGGGCCGCCACCACCGTCTACGACACCGGTGACCAGGTGTCCTACCACGGATCGGTCTGGCGCGCCTCGTGGTGGACGAAGAACCAGACCCCCGGCGATCCGTACGGCCCGTGGCAGGAGATCGTGACCACGGCGGACGGCACCGCTGTCTGGACCCCGTCACGGATCTTCGTCGCCGGCGACCGGGCGGACTACCAGGGCGTCGTCTACCAGGCGAAGTGGTGGACCCGCAACCAGAAGCCAGGCGACCCGAACGGTCCCTGGAAGCACGTCGAATAGACCCGGCCGATGTTGCCGGGCCGGGCGTCCTCCGGGCGCCCGGCCCTTCGACATGCGGCACATCAACTCGTTTCGGGGGTTTGCGAACCTCGGTCGGCGGTGTGGTCGGAGACGGATCCGAGCTTGTCGGGGTTGCTGACCACGTAGATGTCGCGCACCTGCTCTCCGCCCGCGTCGAGGTCGAGCACCATCACCGCGAGGGGCGCGTCCTCCGCGAAGACGACCACGGAGGGGTCGCCGTTGACCTGGCGGTGCCGGACGTCCACGCCGCCGCGCGCGTTGGCCACGACCACCCGGGCGACCTTGTCGCGGCCGCGGATCGGACGCGGCCCGCCCACCGCCGACTTGCCTCCGCCGTCGGGCCACAGGACGACGTCGGGCGCGAGCATCTCCATCAGCGCGGGCAGGTCGCCGCCGAACGCCGCCTCGACGAAGCGCTCGGTCACCTCCCGGTGCGTACGCCGGTCGACCCGGGCGCGTGGACGCCGCGCCTGCACGTGCTCGCGGGCCCGGTGGGCGAGCTGCCGGATCGCGGTCGGGCTGCGGTCCAGCATGGCGGCGATCTCGGTGTGCTGGTAGGCGAACACCTCGTGCAGGACGAACACGGCCCGCTCCAGCGGGGTGAGCGTCTCGAGGATCACCAGCAGCGCGATCGACACCGACTCCGCGCGTACGGCGGGCTCGGCGGCGTCGGGACCGGTGATCAGCGGTTCCGGCAGCCACGGGCCCAGGTAGGTCTCCTTGCGCCTGCGCAACGCGCTCTGGTGAGTGAGGGCCTGGTTGACCGCGACACGCACCAGGTAGGCGCGGGGGTTGTCGATGCCGGCCACATCCCGTGCCGCCCACGCCAGCCAGGTCTCCTGAAGCACGTCCTCGGTGTCGCCGATCGTGCCGAGCATGTTGTAGACGATGGAGAACAGCAACTCGCGGTGGCCGGCGAACACCTCGGAAGCGTTGGCCGCGGGGATTTCACGCATCATGGGACTCCTTACCGCTACGGATACCGGATCAGCGCGTCGCGTGCAGCACCAGGGCGGGATCGAGCGCCAGCGTGGCGGCCGCCAGGCCGAGGAACACGATCGCCAGGTAGAACTGGGGCGAGAAGTCGCCGACGCGCAGATGGGTGTACAGGGCGCAGACGAAATAGAGGACGAGGCCCGCGGCGGCGGCCGTGCCGACGAGGGGCACGCCGAGCAGCCCGAGCGCGAGTCCCAGCGCGCCCAGGGCCTTCAGCGCGCCGATCGGCCAGACCAGCCACGACTCCGGCACGCCGGCGCGGGCGAGCGCGGGGCCGAGGGTACGCATGATCGGCGCGAACCGGGTCATGGCCGCGAATCCGGAGAACGTGTTGAAGGCGATGGTCACCAGAGCGGTGACGACGTAGGCGGTCGGCATCGCAGGCTCATCCGTTCCGGAAGGCGGCGACGTGGTCGGCCACCCAGTCGGCGTACGTCCGTGCGGGACGGCCCAGGACCTTGTCCATCTCACCCGTCGGGGGATGCTGGTCGCGGCCGGCGTAGTGGTCGTACCTGGCCATCAAGGCACGCACGAACGGTTCGGGCAGCCCCATGCCGATCAGGTGCGCGGCGACGGCCCGTGACGGGACCTCCTCGAAGCGCAGGGGCCTGCCGAGCGCGGCGGCGATCACGGCCACCATCTCCTCGTGCGACAGCGACTCCGGCCCGGTGAGCTCCAGCCGGCGGCCCGCCAGTGTGTCCGTGAGCAGCGCGCGGGCCGCCACCTCGGCCAGATCCCGCTCGTCGAGCACGGACTCCCGGAAGCCCGCGTGCACGTAGCGCACGACGTCTCCGGCGCGGATCTGGGCGCCCCACGCCTGCAGGGTGTTGCCGGCCAAGGCGCTGGCGCGCAGGCTGGTCCAGGTCAGGCCGCTGGCGACGGCCGCCTCCTCGGCCTCCTTGTTCCGGTCTCCCCGATGGCGGGACGGCTGCAGGTCGAACGGGTCGTCGATGTTCATCGCCGACAGGGCCACCACTTTGCGCACGCCCCGCTCGGCGGCCAGCGCGAGGAGCCGGTCGGCGGAGTCGCCGAAGGTGCGCGAGTGCAGGAAGACCGCCTCGACGCCGGCGAAGTGCCCGGCCGTCGTGCCGGGCCGGGCCGGGTCGCCCTGGACGACCTCCACGCCGTGCGGCAGGGCCGCGTCGCGCGGGGAGCGGCTCACGGCGCGTACGCGGGCGCCTTCTGCGACGAGTCGCTGAACGACGAGACGCCCGACGGCGCCGGTCGCGCCGGTTATGAGGATCATGGTTGTCGCCTTCGTCCGGTCAGCGCGGGTTGGTGGGCAGGAAGTGACGGGCGTGCTCGGCGGCCCACTGGGCGAACGTGCGCGGCGGACGGCCGACGACCTGCTCCACGTGGTCGGTCAGCGTGGTGGCGTGCTCGTTGGGCGTGCCGTACATCCGCAGCAGGCTCTCCACCAGGTCCGCCTCGTCGGCTCCCGCGGCCTCGGCGAACGCGCGGAAGAGGGACAACGGCGGACGCCGGCCCGGCACGCTCCACTCGCGGCGCACCCGGTCAGGGGTGAGCTCCTCGAACCGCAGGTCACGGCCGGTCGCCTCGGCGATGATCGCGACCATCCGCCGTGCCGTGAGCACCTCGGGACCGGTGAGGTGGTAGGACCTGCCGCCGTGACCGTCCTGCGTCAGCACGGCCGCCGCGACGGCGCCGATGTCGTACTCGTCGACCGGCGGGCTCTGGCGATCGCCGTACGGCTCACGCACCCGCCCGGTGGTCCGCAGCGACTCGCCCCAGTCGTTCAGGAAGTTGGCCATGAACTGCAGCGGCCGCAGGAAGGTCCACTCCAGGTCGCTCGCCCTGACGGCCGGCTCCAGCGTGCCCTCCTGCCAGCCGCCCAGGACGGTGGCCCTGCCGACCCCGGCCCGTTCCGCGAGAGCGACGATGTCGCGTCCGTTGGCAAGAGGCCGGTAGCCGACGCCGAAATTGATCAGATGGACGGCGGTGACGCCGTCGAAGGCCGCCTCCAGGCCGGTGGCGTCGGTGAGGTCACCCGCCGCCACCTCCACGCCGTACGGAAGGACGGCCCGGCCCGGGTCGCGGGTCAGCGCCCGCACCTTCCGGCCCTGCTCCAGTAGATGGCGGACGACCTGCCGGCCGACGGTGCCGGTGGCTCCGGTGACGAGAACGGTCATGCCGAGGTGCTCCTTGTCGCCGTGGATCACGCCGTCCCGCCCGCTGTGCGCGTACGGGTACGGTCACGCCTCCTTAGAGGACCGGCGGGGAGCGAAGTGTGACGTCGCGGGCGGCGACCACGCTCAGATGTCCGCGTGTTCTCGACCACCCGATCGCGCAACGGGGCCCGTTAGCGTCTCGATCACGTTGGCGAGCGCCACGTGAGCGTCCGCCGGCCTGCCCTGTCCCTACGGTGCGGCGCTGCGAAGGCGGAGCCGACATGGACAAGCCGGCTGGGCACATCGAGGGCAGAGCCGGTCGTCGAGGCCCAGGCTTGGAAAAGCACCCTCGTGCTCTACAGCGACGGCCTCGGGCCACACAGGCGGGATCTCACCCATGCCCTCCTATGACGGATCGTGTGAAGCGGGGCCGCAGAGCACCTCCGCCGGGGTTGGCGAGCACGGCATGGTCCAGTCGGGGGTCGTCACGAGCACGCCGATGACGGATGGCACGCTCAAGGTGTAGACGGTGTGGCAGTCAGGGTTCACCCGTCCTGGGCCCCCCGAGCAGGTCACCTCGACACGCAGCGTCTTCCCCGACTCCCATGTCTCGCTCATCGAGGGCGGTCCCCCGCCGCGCCAGGTGGTCTCCCGTTTGACGGTGACGCGTCCGGGGACGCCGGGAGCGACCCGCACGTCGACCCTACCCCGCAGGTCCACGATGATCTGGGGCGTGGTGACGGCGTACGTCACGGTCCTCGTCTCGGTCGACCTCTCATCGAGGACCGACGACTCGAAGGAGCCGGGGAAGGAGAAGTCGTAGCTGTGGGGAACGCGGATCTCCGTCCACGCCGCCAACGCCATCGCCACCACCGCCGACACGGTCAGCACCGCGCCGGCGGTGATCCATCTGGTCCGCACCGCTCTTCGCATCATGTAGCCTCTCAAATCCTCAGGAATCGCAGTACGGCCAGCACCCGCCGGTGATCCTTCTCGGCGCCGGAGAGCCCGAGCTTGGCGAAGATGTTGTTGATGTGCTTGCCGACCGCACTTTCGGAGACCACGAGGGCCTCGGCGATCCCGGCATTGGACCGTCCCTCCGCGATCAGCGCGAGCACCTCCTTCTCCCTGCGGGTCAGCAGGTCCAGCGGATCGCTATGTCGGCGTACCAGAAGCTGGGCGACCACCTCGGGGTCCAGGGCCGTGCCGCCCGCGGCAACCCGCCGCAGCGAGTCCAGGAACTCGGCGACGTCGGCCACCCGGTCCTTGAGCAGATATCCGATGCCGGTCGTCGCCGTGGACAGCAACCGGGTCGCGTAGCGTTCCTCGACGTACTGCGAGAGCACGAGGATGGGCAGCTTCGGCCGCCGGTGCCGCAGCAGCAGCGCCGCGCGCAGACCCTCGTCGGTGTGCGTCGGCGGCATTCGCACGTCCGTGACGACGAGATCGGGCTCGTGGTCGTCCACCGCCCGTAGCAGCCCCTCGGCGTCGGACACCGCGGCCACGACCTCGACGCCGGCGGATCCGAGGACCCAGACGAGGCCCTCCCTGAGGAGGACGGAGTCCTCGGCGAGCACTACGCGCACGGTAGCTCCACCTCTATCGTCGTCGGGCCACCGCTCGGGCTGTCGATGCGCAGGGTCCCGTCCACCGATCCAGCACGCTGCGCGAGGCCGCGCAGGCCCGACCCCCTGGCGGGCTCGGCGCCCCCTTGGCCGTTGTCGCGTACAAGGAGGCGGAGCACGTCGCCGTCGCGGCGCACGGTGACGTCGGCCTCGGAGGCTCGTGCGTGCTTGGCGACGTTGGTCAGCGCTTCGGAGACGACGAAGAACGCCACCGCCTCGATCACGGCAGAGGCGCGTTCCGGCACGTCGACGCTGAGCCGCACGGGGAAGGGGGCGCGCGCGGCGAGGCCGGACAGCGCCGCGTCCAGGCCCTGGTCGTTGAGTACGGCCGGGTGCAGCCCCCGAACGACGTCGCGCAGTTCCTTCAACGCTTGCTTGGCTTCCTCATGAGAGCGCACGATCACCTGACGAGCGGGCTCGGGCAGATCGGTGAAGGCGGTGCGGGCCATGCCGAGGTTCAGGGCGAGGGACACGAGCCGCTGCTGCGTGCCGTCGTGCAGGTCGCGTTCGATCCGGCGGCGTTCCGCGTCGGCGGCCTCGACGACCTCGGCCCGGCTTTCCCGCAGGATCTCCACTCGCCGGGCCAGGTCGTCGTTGAGGCTGGCACCGAGCAGTGCCCGCGCCGCGACCGTGTCGAGAGCGGTGATCCCTCGAAGCAGCCAGGGCACCACCACGAACAGCGCGAGCGCGGCCGCTGCGGGCAGCGCGGTGGTCCAGCCGCCTCCGGCGATCAGGAGTTGCACGGTGATGATGGCCGCGACCAGGCACGCCGACCACGCCGCGACCCCGCTCAGGAAGCCCACCGCGCCGATCAGGGGCCCGATCACCAGGTGATAGGCGATCTGCCGCCACACGCTGCCCGACCGCGCCTGCAGGAGAAGCCGTCTGAGCGGGCTCCCGTCCCGGGGGAGAGGCGGGACAGGGGGGATGTCCAGGTCGAGGAAGGCGGCGAACCGGGAGCGCTGCAGCCAGGTGAGCAGCGGCACCATCCGGGTGAGGATCAGCAGCGCGACCAGGGGGACGAAGACCGTCCACGCCAGTGCTATCGACAGCGCGCCCAGCCCCAAGATCGCTGCCATCGAGATGAGCGCGATCGGGACGCCCGTCGCCACATGGATGGTACGCAGCCAGGTCCGCGACGACCAGTGGCCGTGAATTCGGTCCCAGGGAGTGGTCATGCGCCAACCGTAGAGAGCGGCAGGGCTCGACGACATGACCTGCATATCCCAGAAAAAGGTGAGGTAAGCCCCACCTCCGCACGTCTGAACCGCTCCGACTTCCGTGAAGGCCCTGAAGGCCCTGAAGGCAGCATCATCTGCTGCCGGGTGCCGCTGAAGACGCGGCGTTCTCGTCGTGGGATCCGTCTCCCGGACGATCAAGGAAATCCTCGGGCACAGCACGATCGTGCTGACGATGAGCACCTGCGCTCGCGTGCTGCCGGAGCACCAGGCGACCGCACTCGACAAGGTCGAAAAGGCGCTACGAGGTCTCGGCTAGGGCAGTTCGCGGCGCACCAGAGCTGTGGAGAAGGCTTCTCCGGTTCTCCGGGCGTACGTCATCCGTGCGCGCACCTCGCTGAGCGAGCGTGGGCGGTAACCAGGGCCGCCACAACAACTCTTGTGAAAGCGGACACCCGCGTGCAGCAGCACCGAGAGCGTCCGCCAGCCGGCCCTGTCCCTACGGCGCGGCGCCGCGAAGGCGGAGCCGACATGGACAAGCGGCTGGGCGCATCGAGGGCAGAGCCGCTCGTCGAGGCCCAGGCCTGGAAACGGCTGCTTGTACGAGGCTCGGCACGGCAAGCAGACGAAGGAGGTCTTTCCCTGGGCCATACGGCCAGAGTAGGCCGATCACTCGGCATGGGCGACAGGATTTGAGCCGCCTCGGCGGAACCGCCGTGAGGCCGTTCCACGACATCAGTCGACGGCGGGAGCCGGTCGATTCCTGGCGGGTTTCCGCGCCAGGAATCGACCGGGTAAGCGGCGCGTCAGCCCCAGAGGGCTGCGTTGGCGAAGTTGGCGGGTTCGGTCTCGCCCGCTGCTCCGACCGTGTCGGTGGTCGTGATCGTGATGGTGGCGTCGGGCAGGCCCGCCGACTTCGCCGTGATGGTGGTCGTGCCGGCGTAGTAGGAACGGAACTCGATCGCCATCTTCCCGTTGAAGCCCTGGACACCCGGGGTGAAGGTGTACGACTTGCCGCCGGGCAGGACTCCCGGGCCGCTGGTGACGGTCAGCGTGACCGCGCGGGTGTCGTTGACCCAGGCACCCGACGAGTTCCGCATCGTCACCACCAGCTGGGTGTCCGTGGTGCCGTCGTCAGTGATCGTTGTCGGCGAGTACTTCCCGGCCTCCAGCGTCATCCGGGTCGCTGTCCCGCTCGTGGCCTGTTCGCGGGCCACGGACGTGGGGTCGGCGACATTGGTGATGCCCGTCCACCTCGACTTGTTGGCCCGGTACCAGTACCACTGGTCCTTCGGCAGCCGGTAGTAGTCGATCATGCCCATCCGGGCGAAGGCGGCGCTCATGATCGTGCCATGGTCGAAGCCCGCCCAGATGGCCAGTCCGGCGCTTCCGGTCGTGAGCGTGAACTTGGTGCCGTCGGACGGATCCGCGACGTCGCCGTACGTCGGGCCGTACGTGCCGGGCCGGTCGGAGGTGTACGACCCGTACTCCGAGACGACGTTCGGCATCCACGTGTTGGTGATCTTCCCGCCGTCGCCGTTGTATCCGGCGACGTCAGAGACCGAGAGCTGGTCGAGCGAGCTGCGTTGCACGCCACCCAGCCCTGCCTTGCGCGTCGGATCGAGCTGGTGTGAGTAGTCGCGCATCTTGCTCACCAGCGCCTTGGCGTTGCCCAGGGTGGTCGAGGACGTGAAGAACACCTCGTTGCCCATGGACCAGTTGATGACCGAGGGGTGGTTGCGGTTGATCCGGATCATGTCGCGGAGGCCGTCCATGGCGCTCTGTTCGAAGGCCGCCTGGTCGGCCGTCTTCTGCGGATAGCCGTCCGCCTGGTAGTCGTTGACGGTGCCGGTCGGCGTGGGCTCCTTGCCGGCGGTCGCGGTCGCCCAGAAGGTGGCCTCCGACCAGAACATGACGCCGAGCCTGTCCGTGGAGTCCGCGAAGGACGGGTCGTGGGGATAGTGCGAGCCCCGGATGAAGTTCATGCCGGCCTCACGGATGTAGCGGACGTCGCGGTCGAATCCCGAGTTGGTGACGGCGTTGCTCCAGCCGCCGTGGTCCTGGTGCACGTCCGCCCCGACGAGCAGCGTCCTGACACCGTTGAGATAGAAGCCGTCCACCTTCCACTGCGCGCTGCGGAAGCCGAACGTGGTGTCGTAGCTGTCGACGATGACGCCGTCGTCGACGGCCCCGTCGGGAGTGTGGTCGACCACAAGAGAGGTGGTCACGGTGTAGAGCGCGGGGTTGTTCGGCGCCCAGAGGTCGAGACCCTGCAGCATGGCGGAGGTGTTCGACAGGGATCCGCTCAGCGCGTCGAGCGTCGTCGTGGCCGCGGCGCCGAGCGTCCGCACGGGCGAGTCGAACGTCGCCAGCACGCTGGTCGATCCCTGCTTGCGCACCTCCTGGCGTGCGTAGACGTCGACCGCGGAGGAACCGTCGTTGCGGACCTCCGTCTGCGCTCTCACGTTGGAACGGCGGGCGGCGACGTTCGCGCGCAGGTCGGTGTCGCTCGGATACTGCGACAGGTCGATGTTCCTGTAGTACGCGGGGTTGCTCGTGTCCCAGGCCGGGTTCGTGAGCGCGGGGGTGGTGACGAAGGTGCCGTACCAGGTGACGTGGACGTTGTCGGTGACGTTCAGGTAGACGTCGCGGTAGAGGCCGCCGCTGAACTGGTGGTCGCCCGTCCGAGGGGCGAGGTCCGGCTGCCAGCGGTTGTCCACGCGTACCGATATCTCGTTGTCACCGGTTCGGATCGACTTGGTGATGTCGAAGGTGAATCCCGTATAGCCGCCCCGATGCGTGCCTATCTTGGTTCCGTTGACCCACACATCGGTGACCGAGAATGCGCCCTCGGACTCGAGTTCGACGTGCTTGCCGTTCCAGGACGAGGGAACGGTGAAGTGCTTGCGATACCAGCCCGCACCCACATAGAAGTTCTGCCCGCCGGTGGAGCCGCCCACGTTGTAGGGGGCGTCGAAATCGTGGGGCAACGCCACGGGGACCCATTTCGAGTCGTCGAAGTCGGCGTTCTGGGCCCCCGTCACATCCGAACGGATGAATTTCCACCCCCGGTCGAAGTTGACCTTCTGCCGTGAGCTCGAGCCGGTCGGCGGGCTGCTTGATGGCGAGGGGCTGGGTGACACCGACGATGGCGACGGGCTCGGCGTCGGTGTGGGCGTCGGGCTGGGGCTGCCTCCGGCGGTGCTCCACTTCTGGTTGACCTGGCCGCTGCAGGTCCACAGGATGACCGCGGTCCCGTTGGCCGTGCCGTTGCCGTTCACGTCCAGGCACAGACCCGACTGCACGCCGGTGACCGACCCGTCGGCGTTCTGCCGCCACTTCTGGTTGTTCTGCCCGTTGCACGACCAGATGATGACCTTCGTGCCCGGCGAGGTCCCTCCGCCGTAGGCGTCCACGCACCGCGTGCCGTTCAACGTCCGCAGCTCACCGGCCGAGGTGAACTCGAACGCCTGGTTGGCCTGCCCGTTGCAGTCCCAGATCTGCAGGGCGGTGCCTGGTGCGTCGGTGTTTCCCGCCACATCCAGACACCGGCCCGAGGCGGCGCTGACCAACGACGACGCCGCCGCTGCCGCTGGTGCCGCCCATGCCAGCGCCGCCGCCGGCACCGTCACCAGCGCGGCGGCCATCGCGGCGAGCCATGCCTTCCTGCGTGAGTGCGGGGGGGAATGCAACGATCCTCCTGGGGGTGCGAGCTTGACCGCGGGGACGGCCGAGCGGCGTCGTCGCCTCGAATTATGTGAGCGTTAACATTCGAGCTCCGGGGTGGGCCCCGTCTCAGGCGCTCACCCCGGCTTTCGGAACGTTACCGATGTCGAGGCAGATCGTTTCCTGATCGGGAAGCTAACCAGCGCGGCCATCTTCGTCAATAGACCCGATCTATGTACCTGTGAAGGCTCTGCCATCGCCACTGCGCAAATACCGAAACCTACAGCTGAATCCCGAGGTCGCGGTTGAATACAAGGCGCCGATAGCGCGTCGGCAGGCAGAAAACATTGGGTGAACAGGCGGAAAGTTTCAGCCGACAGTCGGTCTGAAGGCAGGACGCACCGGTTGGTGGCCTAGCCGGACGCCGCAAGCCATCGTGACGCCGACGTGATCAGGTCCGGCGGCCCTCTACCGGCACTTCCGGGCCGTCTGCGACGCGGCAGGCATCCGGCGGGTACGGATGCATGACCTCAGGCACCACAGCACGATCGTGCGCACTCGACAAGCTCGAAAGGGCGCTGGGAGGTCTCACTCAGAGCGAGTTTGAGGTGAACGAGGGCCCGCCGACGCAGGGGACAAGCAGCCGAAGGGTCAGGCCGCGTCGACGCGCGTGAACTGAACGGTGCCCCACCCGAAGAGCGCTGAAGGGGATACCTGCTGCCGGCCCACGGAAGCCTTCCATGTCCGGGGACGGTTCAGGCGACCTTGACAGCATGGTCGCCGAAGTCGTAGACGGCGGCGGACCGAACCGGACCAGACCGCCACTCCCATCGGCTGGCTAGCGCTGCTTGAGGCGCTGCGCTTCCTTGCGCACCTCGGCCTGAACCGACCGCTCGCGCTTCAGCCACTCGGGCTCCTCGGCCTTGAGGGCGTCGATCTCGGCGGTGGTGAGCGGCCCGGTGATGCCGCCCCTGGCCAGGCCCGAGTTGGAGATGCCCAGCTTCACGGCGACGACCTGCCTGGGGTGCGGCCCGTTGCGCCGCAGATCGGCCAGCCATGCCGGCGGATTGGCCTGCAGCGCGTTCAGCTCATCCCTGGAGACGACTCCCTCCTGGAACTCGGCGGGAGTGGCCGAGAGGAGCACACCCAGCTTCTTGGCCGCGGTCGCGGGCTTCATCGTCTGAGTGGCCTTGAGCTTGGTCATGGTGTCAAGGGTATGGCGCGAAGCCGCTTCCCCTGACATCGGTACCCTGAGGAGGTGACCGACAGGGAGTTCCGGCTGGCTTATGTGCCTGGGGTGACGCCCGCCAAATGGGTCAACGTCTGGGCCGAGCGCGTGCCCGACGTGCCACTCACCCTGGTGTCCGTTGCCGCCGCCGAGGCGGTGAAGTTCCTGCACGACGGCGGCGCCGACGCCGCGTTCGTGCGGTTGCCCGTGGACCGTGATGGGCTCAGCGTGATTCCTCTCTATGTCGAGACCACCGTGGTCGTGGTGCCGAAGGATCACCTGGTGGCCGCCGCCGACGAGGTGACTGTCGCCGATCTCGCCGACGACGAGGTGTTCCATCCGATGGACGACACCCTTGAGTGGACGGCCCTGCCGGGGCTGCCGGCTTTCACGCGCCCGGACACGACGGCGGAGGCGATCCAGCTGGTGGCGGCGGGGGCCGGGCTGCTGCTGGTCCCGCAGTCGCTGGCGCGCCTGTATCACCGCAAGGATCTGACCTACCGGCCAGTCGTGGAGACGCCGCAGTCGCAGATCGCGCTGGCCTGGCCCACGAAGGCGACGACCGAACTGGTGGAGGACTTCATCGGCATCGTCCGTGGGCGTACGGTGAACAGCTCGCGGGGCCGTACCCCCGCGCCTGCCCCGGAGAAGGCGCGGAAGCAGCCGCGGAGTCCCGCTCCTGGCGGGTCGGGTCGCCGGGGCGCGCAAACCGGCCGGAGCAGGAAGGGCCACCGTCCCCGCTGAACCGTGCACCCGTTGAAAATCGTCGTAGGGTGCTTGACCTGTGGACCGACCTGATGCGGCGGTACTGGCATTGATCAACCCGAAGTAGTCCTCGGGAAGCAGCGGCGACGTCCAGAAGGCCGGGTCCCGGTGCCCGAACCTGTGACGGCACGGCTCCAAAAGCCTCGGGAGCGGCGAGGCGGATTCCCGCCGTAGACATCACCGCTGAGATGCGGCTACGCCCGAGGATCGCGGGGATACCGATGTGGACCGGGCCGCCGTCCCTGAGTCAAGGAGAACTGTATGGCCACGGACGCCCCCTCGGGGCTGCTCTACTTACTCAGCGTTGGCAAGGAAAAGGAATTGATCCTCCGCGTGCACGGCACGATGCCCACAGCCGAGAAACTCGTCAGCTGGATGCAACAGGGCACTGTGGTGTCCCTCCAAATTTCCCACGAGGGAGAGCCGAGCCCATTCACCTACGTGGTCAACTTCAGGCATGTGGTGGCGGCTCGGCTCGCCCCGTACACCACGACACGGATCAGCAGCTTCTGAGCCATCGCGAAGGGCCATGTACGGCCACGACCCGTCCGTGGGTCTTCGCCCGTGCCTGCTGGCCGTCGGATCGCTCGCAGCCCCCGCCTTTCCCAGGCGAGAGCTTGATGCCAGCGTCGTGGGGCAGGATCTGGGTCTTTGGCTAGGCCATCATCGAGATGCTGCGGTCCAGGCCGGTGCTGTGCAGGAGCCGAGACATGTACGGGCGGGGTGCTGTCAGGACGACAGTGATTCCCATCGTCTTGGCGCGGCGCTGGACGCCGACCAGGACTCCCAGCCCGCAGGCGTTGCATGCCGCCACACCCGACAGGTCGAGAATGAGCAGGCTTCTGCTGTAGCGCAGGACGCCGAGCAGATCCTCGCGCAGGGCGGGACTGGTGAAAATGTCGATCTCACCGGACAACCGGATGGTAGTCGGGGCCGACGGGTCGGCTTTGCCAAGTGGCGCGGTGTCACGGATGGAAGCGGAATGCTCCGGTCGGCAACGAGGCGGGGTCTCTGGCGGCAGGCTGGGCAGACTGGCGTGCGATCGGCGATGTCGGCACCCGTCGAGCAGGTCCGCCGGTAGCGTGCTGACGTGCACTCCCTCGTTCTCCCCGTCCGCTTTGGCTTGGTGGGCTGCGGTGGTCAGGAGGTCGCCTGGGAGCAGGTCGACCGTGCCCTCACTGGCGAGCATGAGCGCAGCCCCGGCAGGCCCAGCCGCTGGTCGATGGCGGCGATGAGACCCGGCAGCTCCACCGTGGCATCACGGAAATGGGGCCACCACGCCCCGTCCACGGTGCCCCGCGGCCCAAGGACGGGAGCCAACCGCAGCCGAACCTCGGAGCCGATGACGGGGGCTGTGCCGGCAGGGGCGCCGGACGGTGTGGAAAGAGAGAGCATCGTTGGTGTCATGATCGCCTGGCCTGTCTTGGCCCTTGGAAGGACCGCGTCCTGATATATCGCCGCGGGCGACGCCGACCTGAGTGCCAACGCACGAAAAGTCCTCGGTGCCTAAACACTACCTCCTGGTTTCAGGAATGGCGCCGTTCCGGAAGTAATATGTCCCCGATTCTCAGAGACACACAGGCGCGGGTGCGTGGGGCGGGGACCGCTGTCGCGTCCGGAATTTCATGTGAATCGGGCCGCTGTCCGGCACCCCGCCTGTCCGAGACCGCTCATATGTTCAGCGGCCAGCGATTTTCGGGCCGAGTCTCAACTCCTCGCGTAGCCGTGACGTCAGACGTTCGGTCCGAGGTCGATGGATCAGAACAGTTTCCAGTTTGGATGCCATTGCCCTTTACGCGCGTACCCGCCGATGGTGTTCGGGACGTTGTGGCTGCACCAAATGAATGCCGGAAGTAGCCACTTTTCTGATTAGGCTGCCGCAATCGATACCTATGCCGTAGTCGCGTGCGCGTACAGCCGAGAAGCGGAGACCGGTGGTGGCTTAGGGGGCGGTGATGGGCAATTGGAGGATGAAGCAGGCGCCGCCGAGCGGGGAGGGCTCAACCCAGACGGTTCCGTGGTGGGCTTTCGCTATATCGCGGGTGATGGCCAAGCCGAGGCCGGCGCCGGGCCCGCCCCGCTGGGAAATGGTTTTGAGCTGGTACATCCGGTCGAATATGCGTTCCCTGTCCTTCTCCGGCACGCCGGGGCCATCGTCGGATACCGCCAGTCGGGCATTGCCGTCGCTGCGGCTGACGTGGACCTGCACCTGGTGGGTGGCGTGGTGCTGAGCGTTGTCCAGCAGATTGGCGATGATCTGGCAGATCCGCGTGCGCATGGCTGTGACCTCGACACCGGGAGTGCAGATGATTTCGATCGGGATGGGGTCGTTCCGATCGGCGACCTCCTGCCTGACCAGTTCGCACAGGTCGAGCCGTTCCCAGTCGGCTTTGACAGCGCGGGAACGGGCGACCAGAAGAAGTGCGGTGGCCAGCGCATCCAGTCGATCCACTCCACGTAGCACCGCCTCCAGGACGCGGGGGTAGTCCGCTTCGCTAGGACGGGTAGTCGCTTCTTCCACCGTGACGCGTATCCCGGCCAATGGGGAGCGGATCTCGTGGGCGATGTTGGAGGCGAACTGCCGCTCACGATCCAGCATGTCCAAACTCGCGTTGATGTTGTCGACCAGCTGCGTCACCTCCTGCGGGTCATGCTGCTGAGCGATCTGGGCGTGTTCGTCGCTGACGTTGATCTCGGCGAGGTCACCGGAGATAGCACGCACGCGTCGCAGCAGCCGGCGGACCAGCATCCGGCCCGCAACCACGGCGGCCAGTACCATGACGAGATTCCACCACCGCTTGTGAGAATCGGCGTCTCGCCCTGGACCTGCACGCTCCAGCCGCTCGCTCAGGATTGATCTGCCCATCAGATACTCCCCAAGAACCATCCCGCCGCGTAGGTTCCCTACCCTCCGACCAACCATTTACCTCGATCGATCGCCGGCAAGCGGGTCGATACGTCGTCGACCTCGTCGCGTACGTCGAGCTCGGCGCGCGACCTGACCGCCGCCCGCGCGGCCTGATCCAGTTGTTCGAGGTGCACGAGACGTTGGGGGGCGCTGGGGCACAGCGGGCTGGTGCGCGGCGGGCGGCGCGAGCCGCCGAGGACGTGGTCAAGGTACGGGGAGACGGGGACCACGGTCGCCGCGGATGGCACCCATGTCGAGACCTACATCGACCACCTGCTGGCCGAGACGTCGATCCGGATCGGCAGGTAGCGCACCCCGTCCTGGCGAGCCCCGCCTGGGCGGCCTCGGCACCGGCGATGCGCGGCAGGTGCGGGTGACGGCCGTGAGGGCGCTGCCTGAGATACGAGGGCGGGGTGCGGTGCCGCGCGGAACGCGACTCATCCAGGCGGATAGCGGCGGGGTATGCGTATCACGCCTCACGTGTGCTACGTTGGATCCAGTTGCAGTTGTGGTACCCATAATGAACTTGTGTGCACCTGACGGTATGTAGCCTCAGGTGCATTTTTTTGTTTGCCGGTCTTCTCCGGGTGTGGGCTTATCGCGGCAACGCGGAATTCGTGACAGTGCGGATTTCGGCTACGCCTATCAAGAGGAGATCGACATGGCTTCCGGCACCGTTAAGTGGTTCAACGCGGAAAAGGGCTTCGGCTTCATCGAGCAGGACGGCGGCGGTGCCGACGTCTTCGCTCACTACTCGAACATCATCGCCCAGGGCGGCTACCGCGAGCTGCGTGATGGCCAGAGGGTGGCCTTCGATGTCACCCAGGGCCAGAAGGGCCCTCAGGCCGAGAACATCGTTCCCGCCTGACAAATAGCGCCGACAAATAGCGCCACGTATCAGGGCTCGCACCTTCACGGGTGCGGGCCCTGATTCGTTTCCGGCTGCTGCATCGCTGCTGCACGAGAATCGGCGGCAGGGGATGTCAACCACAGCCGCACAGCTCCTCGCTACCAGTAAACGACAGCGTGTGAAACGTCATCACGCCTGGTAGGAGGCGTGAACCCAGGAGATGCGAGGCGGGCGACAAAAAGCGCAACCACGTCGCCAGGCTGCACACCCAAGACCCGGTCAGCTTCACGCCGCCGGGTCTTGCCACCACCGGTGCTAGTGTCCGGCCGGGCGGTCGCGCGCGTTGTTGATGCGCAGCGCCTCGGCGAGCTGGTCTTCCAAGATGATGATTCGGCAGGCGGCTTCCACAGGAGTGCCCTGATCGACGAGTTCCCGGGCGCGCGCGGCCAGCCGCAGCTGGTAGCGGGAGTAGCGGCGATGGCCACCGCTGGAGCGTTTCGGCTCGATCAGTTTCGCGGCGCCCAGAGCCCGTAGGAACGCGGGGCTGACACCGAGCATCTCCGCGGCCGCGCCCATGCTGTAGGCGGGGTAGTCCTCATCGTCGAACCGATCCTCGAACCGGTCTTCGGCCCTGAATCCAGCCCCGGAGCCGGACGTGTCCGCAGTCCTGCCGTGAGCGAGTGTGTCATCCTCGGCAGCCGAGCAAGGTTGATCCATACATTCCTTTCCATCACGCGCACAGGGGGCCCCGGCACCTGTCGCGCCGGGGCCCCGAAGAGTTCAACACCATCTACCGGCCATCTGACCGGCTCATTGTTTTCCGCGTCCGCCGTACTGAGCGGCGGTGGTGCGGGGATCGCGGATGCGTGACCGTAGACCACCTTCCTATCTGTGGAACTGCGGTACCCGAGCGGCGAGACTCAGCCGGCTACGGGCGATCCTGATGGCGTCAACACTCCCTTCATCTCTTTTTTCCGGACCACTGTCCGGCTTCACCTGCGGCAGCGCGTCCACGATCAAGGCCTCTGAACACTGCACTGGCCCGTCACGTCCGACCTTCTGCCATCGACTCCCAACTTCGTCTTGCTCCGGGCGGTTCATCGTGGTGCTAGTACTTCCGCCGCCCGGCAGAACCGTTCCTTACGATGTGAGAAACACTAGCCCCAGCGGCCACAGATGTCTACTGTCGCGAGTACAGATTTTCGGTGTCGGGCGCAGCAGGCTTCCGGCGACGCCGTTGACGAGCGGGAACGCCGCCAACGCCGGACCTCGTTCCTGCCGCCCTCGCCTCCTGCCGATGGGCGGTCCGCCACGACCTACTGCAGGCCAACCCTGTGGACCGGATCCCCACCGTCATGGAAGGCGCTGCCTCGCCCCCGCCGCAGCGGCCGACATCGGCAAGGTGCTGGTGCGATCTGCACCCGGCGGCCTCGAAGGGACGTGCCGCTGGATCGGATGAGCGACCGGGCCTTGTCCGAGACCGCCTACGTCTACGGCGCCCGCGCCTCAAGGCGTGCAGGTTGTACGTGGAGGACCTGGACCTGCGCCTGGACGACCAGCACATGCGCATCCACGGCAAGGGCGGCAGCGTGCGCGCCGTGCTGTTGAACGACCGCGGCCACACCACGCTGCTCAAGCTCTACCTCGCCCGCGCCGGCTACACCGCCGGCGTGTCCATCGAAGCTGTCCGCCGCCGTATCGGTCACGACTCCACAGGGACCACCCAGCTAAACGCACTTTTGAACGACAAGGTCGCTGACGCCGAGTCCGCGCCGCCCGCTACCGCCGCGACCGGGCGACGCGCGGCCGAGAAACCCCTGGTCAGATGGAGTGCGGAGTGGTGGGGCGCCAGGGACTCGAACCCTGGACCGGCGGATTGAAAGCTGATCAACGCTCTGGGCACATGGCCTCTGAACTGGGGCGCAGTGTCCAGGGGAGTCCAGCCGCGTCCGGAGGCGTCTGGCGACGTCGCTGTCAACGGTTGCCGTCAGCTCACGCGTCTCCGGGCCTGGTCACTCGGGCTTGTCGCGCTCTTCCGGGGTTGTGACGAAGCTGCCCATGCCGGGCTCGGTGTGGATCAAGCCGTCTGCCCTGAGTGCCCGCGTGACCTTCTGGCCGGTGGCGTTCGCGATGCCGAACTCTTCGATCAGGGCGACGAGTGATAGGACGCGATCGCCAGGCTTGTACTCGCCGGAGGCGATACGAGCCTTGATGATCTCGTACACCTGCCGCCACCTGGGCTGATTGGCCTTGAACTCCACCACGCGAGCAACGGCAGGAAGCCACTGCGCGCCATGGCGATGGGCAGCACCCTTAGCGAACTCGCCTCAGCAGGACCGAATGCCACCAGAGACGAGCCTCGCCAGACCCGCCAGCCGCCCGCGCAGGAATGCTCGGGCGGGTCCGGCGGCTATGGCACGTGGCCCTGCCCCTGCTTCTGCCTGTGTAGCGGATGACTAGCCGGGCGTCCCGTCGCGCTCGCTTCTTCCGGCGAGGCGCTGGGCTTGCCCGTTGTGCACATCGCTTACCCACTCCCAGCCGGGCTTAGCCGATGGGCCGATGCGCGGGTCGCTGGGAACATAGGCATCACGTAGGGCATGCATGTACGCCCGATCCTGGTCGATCCGTGCGTGCACCTGATCAGCTCCGCCGACTGAACCGTGGCCGGGGACAAGGACGTCGACGTCGCCCGCCACGTCATCGAGCAGCCGCAGCGCTGCGAGGTAGTCCTCGATCGGGTCAGCGGTGTCGTTCAAGTTGAGCATCGGGATCAAGACGTCAGAGAGCATGTCGCCGGCGACGAGAACCCCGCGTTCTTCGATGAACAGCGCCGCATGGCCCGGTGCATGCGCTTGATGCTCGATGATCCGGACTTGAGGGCCATCCCATGGAATCTGCGCCGTCTCGGCGGGCAGGGCGGTGATCTGGCCGAGCAGGTCCAGCGGGACCTGCTCGGCGATGCCCGTCGGGAGCAGGTGGGCGGTGATGCGGGCCTTCGCGCCCGGGTCGGAAAGCTGATCCCGGACAGTGGCCGCGCAGCGGGCCGTGCCGTAACGAGGGGCCCCACCGAGCTGGGCGTGCCAGAGTAGGTGATCCCAATGAGGATGCGTCGAGAAGCCTGCCACAACGGTCTGGCCCGAATCGGACAGGTCGTTTGCGAGGCAGGCCATTTCGTGGTCCTGCACCCCGGCGTCGATGAGCAACACGCCGGCGCGGCCTTGCACGACAACGGCGTTGCTCTGGAGGAACTCGCTCTCGTGGATCAGCACACCGTCCGCGACCTGCCTCAGCACGGTGGCCCCTTCCGCTTGTGATTTGCAACCGCTTGTCGAGACGGTAGTGCCGGGCGGTGGCAGATTGCAAGCAGTACGGCGAAGCGAATGAGCTGCAGTCCGGGGTGCCCGACCAACGCCGCCATCGAGGTGTTCGCGTGTTCGCGCTGCTCGGCAGCTGGGGACTACGCCACCGGCCCACGAGCTCCGCGCTGTGCATGCGCGCCGAGCTGCTCGAACAAGGCGGGCCCCGCGCTCTGGCAAGAGTTCATGGACGAGCTTCGCCGCGGTGCACCTTGGCTTCCGAATCCCCGGCGCGATCACCGAGCGTTCGCGAGTGCCTGAACGCGGCCTACCTCGCTGCCGCCAACTCCTGGTAGCTGTCAGGCAGTGGACCACGTCCAAGGGCGCCCAACGGACGCCGCCCGAGATGATGTCTTACGTGGGAACGTTTCGCGGCGCAGGAGCGGCGCTGAGAACCGTCGCCGGCCTGCTCGATGACGGGATGTCTCGTAAGACCTGCCCGGTGCCGCGTCGCTATACCTACAGGGCTGTAGCCATCACGCGTGCGTGCGGACCGCGCTCGTTCTTGTGATCATCAGCGCATACTGGAGATCCTCGGTCACAGCGCGATCGTGCTGACCATGAAGACCTACGCCCACGTGCTGCCAGAGCACCAGGCGACCGCACTCGACAAGCTGGAAAAGGCGCTGGGAGGTCTCGCTTAGAGAGAGCGAGTGGACGAGGGTCCGCCCGCCGATGCCGGGGATGGTAGGTGATGATCTGTTGCGGCAAAGTAATACCAACCACCTCGCCGAAGTCCTCAACGTGAACAACCCAACATCGTTCACCGACCGTGAGAACTGGTTCGGTGAATGGTACGAACTGGCCATCGAGATCGGCGGCACCAGCGATGAACGCCTTCAAGGGGCGCTGTCGGCGCTCTGGCGAGCGGCCGCTATCGAGGGCTGCTACGGCCATCGCGATCGTGAGCCCGAGGAGCAGGACGATGTCGCCTGCACCGTTTCGTCACTGGCCGAATTCGGTTTCCTGCGAGGTACGGTCACCCTTCCGACGGGTCACCGGGGTGTGTGCGGGTGCACGGCTGTCCGTGAGGATGGCGGCTCGGACTGGCTCGACTTCTACCTACCGGTGAACGCGCTGGAGCGTATTGACGAGCGGTTCGGAAGCTACCTCTTCGATCAGAGCGGCGGAGAGGCAGTCTTCAGTTGGCGGCGCACGTACGACGACTGGCTGGCCGACATCGGAACCAGCGTCTATCAGGAGGTCCCGTTCCGACTCGGCTTGATCGGCTTCGAGACGTCAGGCAGCGTCGATGCGCGTGAACTGAACGGCACCCCGCCCGAAGAGCGCTGGATGGGATACCTGTTGCCGGCTGACGGGGTCCTTCGCTACGTGGCCGCCAATAGGTGACCGACGTTGCCGTCAACCGTAGCCGTCAACAGCTCCAAACGATCATGCTCGCAGGGATGTTTTCGCAGGTGGGGCGCCAGGGACTCGAACCCTGAACCGACGGATTAAAAGCGCCCTTGATCAATGCCGCCTAGTGCCGCCTTCTACCATTTCGTCCGCTGTTGCCCCCGGGAGTCTGCCGCCCAATCACGCTGGGTGCCGCGCCGTACCCGTACACGCGAGCGACCACCGAGCAACCATGCGTCCTTCACCATTGAATTCGTCGACGACCCTGCGCACTCGCCGACACTGGTGCCGTCATTACAGTCGGCGCGTAGGTCGCGTCGAAAGCGTGGTGCAGGCGCTCAGCGCGGCGTTTCGCCGGGATGACCCACTATGGGCCAGCCTCCTCGACGAGTATTGCCCACGCCTCGTCGAAATGGGATCCTCAGGCTTCTTCAGGGGAGCCGGCTGGCTCGACATGGCCGCGGGTTTTGCCCCGCGTGCTCGGCGTGTCGGCGGGTAGGGCGTAGGCAGTGATGGACCGGAAGAAGGCAGGGCGGCGATGAGGCGGCATCTGCCCAGCGCGCATGGCCATGCCGGCCTGCCCGACCAGAGGTTGCTGCAGGCGGCCTTCGACAGCGCGGGGGCGGGTATCTATCTGACTGATCTTGCTGGCCTTATCACTATGGCGAACCTGCAGGCCGGGGCGTTGCTGCGCCGTCCCGTGGCGGAGATGCTGGGCGCCGATGCCCACGATCTGCTGCACAGGGGCGCTGACGACGGGCTGACTCCTCGCTCCACCTGTCGGCTGATGGGAGTGCTGGAGCACGGTCGTCCGGCGCGTGGCGACGAGTCGACCTTCCTGCGGGGTGACGGCAGCCTGCTGCCGGTCTCCTTGTCGGCCGCTCCGATAGTGCAGGAGGGCGGGCAGGTACTCGGGGTGATCGTCGTCTTCACCGACATCACCGAGCGGCTGAACCTCTCTCGTCAGCAGGCCGGCCATCTTGCCATCTTGGAGGACTTCAACGCCCGCCTGACGCTGCTCACCGAGATCACGTCCGTGCTGACCCAGACGCTGGAAGTAGACGAGGCCTTGCAACGGCTGGGCAGGCTGATCGTCCCCCGGTTGGCCGACTGGGCGATGGTGGATCTGCGTGTCGAGCACGACGAGGTGGAGCGGGTGGTGGTGATCCCTCCTGCTGATCAGGCGGCGGGGTCCCCGCTGCCCGAGCCTCCCGGCTCCCTGCTGGCGCGGGTGCTGGATCGAGGTGAGACCGTCTTGCTGGGGCCGGGCGACATAGCCCGCAAACCTGACTCCGGCATGGCCGCCGCACAGCGTGAGCTGTTCGCGGCCCGGGGAGCGGTGTCGGCGATCATCACGCCGCTACGCACCCAGCGGCAGGTGCTGGGGGCTCTCACCGTGGCGCGTACCGGCCCGGCCCGCCCCTTCGACGCCACCGATGTGACGCTGGTCACCGACATCGGGCGTCGCGCGGGGTTGGCGGTGGGTAATGCGCGCCTGTTCGGCCGGCAACGCGAGGTGGCCGAAATGATGCAACGTCACCTGTTGGCTCCGCTGCCGCAGGTGGGCCACCTTGAGATGGCTGCGCGCTACCTTCCGGCCTCGGTGGGGTCTCAGGTCGGGGGTGATTGGTACGACGCCTTCCTGCTGCCCGACGGCGTCACCGCCCTGGTCATCGGTGACGTGGTCGGCCATGACATCAGGGCCGCCGCTGAGATGGCCCAGCTGCGCAGCATGGTGCGCACGCTGGCGTGGGACCGCTGCGTGTCGCCCAGCCTGGTCGTCAACCGGGTAGACGAGGCGATGTCGGCCGTCACGGACGTGCCCTTGGCGACGATGATCTTGGCGCGTGTGGAGGGCTCCGGAGATGGTCCCTGGCGGTTGCGCTGGAGCAACGCCGGGCATCCGCCGCCCCTGCTGGTCACCCCTGACGGGCATGCCCGCTATCTGGAGCAAGGGCAGGATCTGCTGCTCGGGCTCCGGCTGGGTATCGAGTCGACCAGGCGCGACGCCGTCGAGCCGATGCCCGCTGGGAGCACCCTCGTGCTCTACACCGACGGCCTCGTCGAAAGTCCCGGCAGCGACCTGGCCAATGGATTGGCCCGGCTGCGGGCGCAGGCCGCGGCCATGGCTCACCTCCAGCTGGAGGGCGTGTGCGACGAGATCGTGCGACGCATACCCCACGGGACCACCGACGACGTCGCTCTTCTCGCGTTACGCCTTCCCGCGTGCGGCGCCGGCGCCTGATCGTGTACGCGCCCGGCCTACGGCTTGTTCCCGGTATCCGACGGCCATGCGGCCCCGGACTCTCGCCGGGCCCGGGGCTCTCTCATGCCACAGGTTGACCCGCCCGTGCTCATGCCGCGGCCTTGAGCGCACTCGCCGGCGGTTCGGCCGCCGATGGCCGACCCGGCCCCGGCAGGGCCATCCGCAGGACACGCTTCCAGACCGAGCCGGCCTGCCGGACCAGTGAGCCGGACGCGTAGGGGAGGCCGAACCGTTGGCACAGGGCGCGGACCCGCGGTGCGATCTCGGCGTACCGGTTGCTGGGCAGGTCGGGGAACAGGTGATGCTCGATCTGGTGGCTGAGGTTGCCACTCATGATGTGGAAGAGGCGTCCGCCGTCGATGTTGCACGAACCGAGCAGTTGGCGTACGTACCACTCGCCGCGGGTCTCGTTCTCGAGTCGGTCCTCGGTGAAGACCTCGGCGCCCTCAGGGAAGTGGCCGCAGAAGATGATGGTGTGTGCCCAGACGTTGCGTGCCATGTTCGCGGTCAGGTTGCCGAGCAGGACGGGCAGGAAGGCCGGGCCGGCGAGCAGCGGGAACGCGAGGTAGTCCTTGATGATCTGGCGTCGTATCTTGGCCGCCACGGCGCGAAGTTGGGCCAGCGCCTCTTTCGGATCCTTTCGTCCCGACGGGATGCGTTCCAGTTCGAGGTCGTAGATCGCTATGCCGTACTCGAAGAAGAGGGCCAGCAGCGCGTTGTAGAGCGGTTGTGCGAGATAGATCGGCCGCCACGGCTGCTCCGGGCTGATCCGCACCACTGAATAGCCGATGTCGCGGTCCTTGCCGAGCACGTTCGTCCAGGTGTGGTGGACGAAGTTGTGGGAGTGTTTCCATTGGTCGGCGGGGGAGGCGGTGTCCCATTCCCATGTGGTCGAGTGGATTTTCGGGTCCCGCATCCAGTCCCACTGCCCGTGCAGGACGTTGTGACCGATCTCCATGTTTTCCAGGATCTTCGCGACCGCGAGTGCCGCCGTCCCGGCGGCCCAGGCGGGAGGCAGCCAGGAGGCGAACAGCAGCGCTCTTCCGCCCAGCTCGAGCTTGCGCTGGACGGCGATGAGACGCCGGATGTAAGCCGCGTCCCGCTCACCGAGGCTCGCGAGCACCTCGTCGCGGATCTTGTCCAGCTCGCGGCCGAACCTTTCGGCGTCGACAGAGGCCGGATCGAATGTGGCAGACATGTCTGTTCCTTTCACAGCTCGATCTCGACCGGGCCGGCCGCCACCGACACGCAGGGCTGGATCATCTCCCCTGCGTCTCCGTGCACCTGGCCGGTCCGTATGTCACGTACCTGACCGGAGCGAAGGCGCGCGACGCATCCGTAGCAGATGCCCATGCGACAGCCGCTCGGCATGAGCACCCCCGCGCTCTCGCCGACAGCCAGCAACGTCGTCTCGCCGTCGGCCTCGGCTTCTCGGCCGCTCCTGGTGAAGCGGACGCGTCCCCCCGAACCCGCTGCCGCTGCCGGCACCAGACTGAAGCGCTCGACATGGAGCCCGTCCGCGGGCCCGGTCCAGTACGCCGCGAGGTCGTCGAGCATCGCCGGTGGCCCGCACGCCCAGACGGACCGCTCGGTCCAGTCCGGGCAGAGCCGGGCCAGCTCCGCGGGCCGCAGCCGTCCCTCAGAGCGTGTGTGCCGTTCGTGCAGTCGTAGCCGCGGACACCGTTCGGCCAGGCTCCGGAGCCGCCCGCCGAAGATGACGTCGCCGGGTGACGGCGCCGAATGGACCAGCACGACGTCCGGCCCCGTCACGGCCGGAACACCGTCCAGGAGGCTGTCCAGCATGGCCATCACGGGGGTGATTCCGCTCCCGGCGGTCACGAACAGCAGGCGAGGGGGCGGTGGCTCCGGGAGGACGAACGTCCCCTCGGGCCGGCCCAGCCTGAGCACCGCCCCGGGCGCCGTGCTCCGCACGAGGTGGTCGGAGACGAGCCCGCCGCGCACGGCCTTGACCGTGACGGTGACGCAACCACCGGACCTACCCGGAGCCGACGACAGGGAGAAGATGCGCCAGTGTCGCCGCCCGCCGATATCGACGCCGATCCGCACCCACTGACCGGGACGGTGAGTGAGCCAGCCTCGCCCCGGGCGGATCACCAGGGTCACCGCATCGGCCGTTTCCGCACGAACCGACTCGACCCGGCCGCACAACTCGCCTGCCGCCCAGAGGGGATTGATCAACGCGAGGTAGTCCTCGGGAAGTAGCGGTGACGTCAGCCAGTGCGCGGCTGTCGCCAGCCGGCACAGGAGAGTCGCAGGGGATGCGGACGCGCGTGTAAGGATCACGGAGCCTTCCCGAGGCAGTCGAGGATCCAGTCGACGGATGGGCCATCCGTGCGGACATGTACCCGGTGCCCGCGTCCGGCATCCGCAGGCCGGAGCCACGAAGGGCACAGCAAGCGACCCAGGACCGGTAACGGAGTGGTAGGCGGCAGGCCCGTGACAGCACGGCTACGGGAAGAGGTGGCCCGCCGAAGCGGCGACGCGCATGCTACGCGGGGGGCTTTGCGGGGATACCCACGTGGACCCGGTCAATCCTTCGATGAGGAGCAGCGTATGACCATGGACGCTCCCACCGGGCTGCTCTACTTGCTGAGCGTTGGCAAGGAAAAGGAACTGATTCTCCGCGTGCACGGCACGATGCCCGCAGCCGAGAGACTCGTCAGCTGGATGGAGCAGGGCGCCGTCGTGTCCCTTCAGGTCTCCCATGAGGGAGAGCCGGGCACATTCACCTACGTGGTCAACTTCAGGCACGTGGTGGCAGCCCGCTTCGCTCCCTACGCGAGGACACGGATCAGCAGCTTCTGAACCCTCGCGTAGGGCACCCGTGCGGCTACAACGACGCTTCCTTCGTCTTCCGGGCCCACCCCGGCTGGGCTCGTTCGCGGCCCCGCCTCTCCTGCGGCGGGGGCTTGCCGCCTGCGTCGCGGGTCCGGGCCTTCGGCTACGTCAGCATCGGTATGGTGCGGTCCAGGCCGGTTACACGCAGTAACCGATACATGTACGGGCGGGCTGCGGTCAGGGAGAGGGTGATCCCCATCGTCTTGGCGCGGCGCTGGATGCCGACCAGGACTCCCAACCCGCAGGCGTCGCATGCCGCCACACCCGAAAGGTCGAGAATGAGCAGGCTTCTGCTGTAACGCAGGACGTCGAGCAGATCCTCGCGCAGGTCGGGACTGGTGAAAATGTCGATTTCACCGGACAGCCGGATGGTCGTCGGGGCCGACCGGTCGGCTCTGCCAAGTGGCGCGGGGTCGCGGATGGAGACGGAATGCTCCGGCTGGCAACGAGACGGGGCCTCTGGCGGCAGGCTTGGCAGGTGGGCGTCCGATCGGCGGTGTCGGCACCCGTGGAGCAGGTCCGTCGGCAGCGTAGTGATGTGCACCCCCTCGTTCTCCCCGTCCGCATCCCGTGTACCGATGGCGTGGTGGGCTGCGGTGGTGAGGAGGTCGACCGGGAGCGGGCCGAACCTGCCCTGACTGGCGAGCATGAGCGCCGCCCCGGCAGGACCGTCTGCGGTGTATGGCGGGACGACCAGCAGGATGACAGGCTCAGCCTCCGCGAATGTCAGGGTGACGAGGCGAGGATCGGCACTGTGGAACCAGCCCACTTTGACCTGGCGTCCGCCGGCCTGGACACGGTGGGGGATGTGGTCCCATGCGTCGACGTGCACGCCGACGCGCAGTGTCGTCAGGCCTAGTCGCTGGTCGACGGCGGCGATGAGACCCGGTAGTTCCACCGTGGCGTCACGGGAATGCGGCCACCACGCCCCGTCCACGGTGCCCCGCGGGCCAGGGACGGGAGCCAACCGTAGTCGAACCGCAGAGCCGATGACGGGGGCTGTGCCGGCTGGGGCGCTGGGCGGTGTGAAACGAGAGAGCAGCGTCGGTGTCATGATCGCCTGGCCTGTCTTGGTCCTCGAAAGAACCGCGTCCTGATATATCGCCGCGGGCGACGCCGACCTGAGTGCCAACGCACGAAAAATCCTCGGTTCCTAAACACTACCTCCTGGTTTTCTGGAATGGCGCCGTTCCGGAAGTAAAATGTCCCCTATTTTCAGGGACACGCAGGAGCGGGTGCGTGGGTCGGGGACCGTTGTCGCGTCCGGAATTCTATGTGGATGAGGCCACTCGCCGGAGCGGCCTCACTAACGGGTGAGATTCGTCGCCGGGCGCGACGTCGCATCCCTCACCCTTATCGGCCGCCTGAGGCGACTGGACTCGCGATCTCTACCCTGCCCGCCGCTGTCCCGCCTGGACGGCGGCCCCTGAACGAACTGGCCGAGACTGCCCGGCGCGCTGGCCGGCACCCCGCCTGCCTGTGACCGCTCATGGTTTCAGCGGCCAACGATTTTCAGGCTGAGTCTCAACCTCTCGTGTAGCCGTGACATCAGACGTTCGGTCCGAGGTCGATAAATCACAACAGTTTCCAGTTTGGATGCCATTGCCCTGTACGCCCGTGGTGGTTCAGGGGGCGGCGATGGGCAATTGGAGGATGAAGCAGGCGCCGCCGAGCGGGGAGGGCTCGACCCAGACGGCTCCGTAGTGGGCTTTCGCTATATCCCGGGTGATGGCCAAGCCGAGGCCGGTGCCGGGGCCGCCCCGCTGGGAAATGGCTTTGAGCTGGTACATCCGGTCGAAGATGCGTTCCCTGTCCTTCTCCGGCACGCCGGGGCCATCGTCGGACACCGCCAGTCGGGCATTGCCGTCGCTGCGGCCGACGTGGACCTGCACCTGGTGGGTGGCGTGGTGCTGAGCGTTGTCCAGCAGATTGGTGATGATTTGGCAGATCCGCGTGCGCATGGCTGTGACCTCGACACCGGGAGTGCAGATGACTTCGATCGAGATGGGGTCGTTCCGGTCCGCGACCTCCTGCCTGACCAGTTCGCACAGGTCGAGCCGTTCCCAGTCGGCTTGGGCGGCGCGGGAACGGGCGATCATAAGAAGTGCGGTGGCCAGCGCATCCAGTCGATCCACTCCACGTAGTACCACCTCCAGCACGCGGGGGTAGTCGGCTTCGCCGGGACGAGTAGTCGCTTCTTCCACCGTGACGCGTATCCCGGCCAACGGGGAGCGGATCTCGTGGGCGATGTTGGTGGTGAACTCCCGCTCACGGTCCAGCATGTCCAAGCTCACGTTGATGTTGTCGACCAGCTGCGTCACCTCCTGCGGGCCATGCTGCTGAGCGATTTGGGCGCGTTCATCGCTGACGTTGATCTCGGCGAGGTCACCGGAGATAGAACGCACGCGTCGCAGCAGTCGGCGGACAAGCACCTGGCCCGCAACCGCGGCGGCCAGCACCATGGCGAGATTCCACCACCGTTTGTGAGAACTGGTGTCCCTCCCTGGACTTGCGCGCTCCAGCCGCTCGCTCAGAATTGATCTGCCCATCAGATACTCCCCACGAACCATCCCGCCGCGTAGGCTCCCTACCCTTCGATCAACCGTTTACCACGATTGATTGCCGGCACAGCGGGTCAATACTCCGTCGACCTCGTCGCGTACGTCGAGCTCGGCGCACGACCTGACCGGCGCCCGCACCGGAGGGCGGATCAACGCTCGGCGCTCGACGGATTGTCGTTCCTCTCTCTGGGAGGAAGGTGATGGCGATGCGTGAGAGCCATGCAGTGGTCTACAAGCGGTGTGGGTGCACCGAACGGAGCGGGCGGTGCCCGCGGCTGCTCGAGGACGGGCACGGCTCCTGGTACTTCGCGGTGCAGATCCGGGGCCTGTCGGGGCGCCGGGAGCGTGCCCGGCGAGGAGGCTTTGCCAGCGCGGGCGAAGCCGAACAAGCCGGGCGGCAGCTGATCGCAGCCGAGCAGGGCGGCCCGATCGGGACGGGGTGCACGGTGGCCCAGTGGCTGCGCTACTGGCTGGCGACCGATCAGGGGATCCGGCCGAGAACTCGGCAGGGGTATGCGGATCACGTCCGGCTGCACCTGGTCCCGGCGCTGGGGCGGATCATGCTGTCGGAACTGTCTCATTGCGATGTACGGCGGATGTTCACTGCGTTGGCCGGGCGCCGGAACCGGTACGGCAGACCACTGGCGACCGCGACACTGGAGCGGATCCGTGCCACGCTGCGGGCCGCCCTGAACGAGGCCGTCCGGGAAGGTCTGATCGACAGTAATCCCGCCCGTGCTCTGAGGTTGCCCGCCGCGCCACGTCCGAGAGCGCAGGTATGGACCGACCGTTGGGTGGCGGCGTGGAAGGCCACCGGGGAGAGACCCACGGTGGCGGTCTGGACGATTCCGCAGCTGGTGGCCTTCCTGGACGATGTCCGCGAAGATCCTCTGTTCCCGCTGTGGTGGCTGGCCGCGCTGCGCGGGCTTCGCCGGGGCGAACTGGCCGGCCTGCGCTGGGTGGATCTCAGCCTGGAGAGGGCCGAGCTCGCCGTGGTCCAGCAGTTGGTGCACGTTGGCGGGAAGCTGGTCCCGTTCCCGCCGAAGAGCGCGGCCAGCAGGCGCACGGTCGCGCTGGATTCGGAGACGGTGCGGTTGCTACGCCGTCATGAACGCGACCGGCGGGCGGAGAAGATCCATCGCGGGGAGGCCTGGGACGACACGGCGCACGTCTTCACCCGTACCGACGGCGCTCCGATGGCGCCGGACTACCTGACCTACCGGTTCCATAAGCTGGTGCGCAGGAGCGGGCTGCCGCCGGTGCGGTTGCACGACCTGCGGCATGGTGCGGTCACGCTGGCGCTGGCCGCGCACGTGGATCTGTCGGTGGTTCAGGACCAGGTCGGCCACGCCAGCATCGTGTTGACCGCCGACACCTACACCTCGGTGCTGCCGGAGCTGCATCATCGGGCGGCCGGGGCGACGGCGCGGTTGGTGCTGTCGGCAGCGCGCGGGACCGCTCGGAAGGTGCGCAGGGGGCGATGCGGCTGGATGACCCAGGTGTGACCCATCTGTGTCCCAGGCCATGATCGGGTGATCTCCTGTTGCGGAGAACGCCCAGGTCAGAGGTGGTGGGGCGCCAGGGACTCGAACCCTGAACCGACGGATTAAAAGTCCGCAGCTCTGCCATTGAGCTAGCACCCCTTGGTCGTGCCCCGCGAACCCCGTCCGCGTCGCGGTGTGATTCGTGGAACACTCCCCAAGATGCAGGGTACAGAGAGTACCGCGTCTTCGGCGACGCCATTGTCCCTGATCGCCCCGCCATCGGTCTCGGCAGGCTCCGGCGAGGGGCCATGACGCAGGTCGTCAGCGGAAGGCGTCAAGGCCCGTGAGCGCCTTGCCCAGAGTCAGCAGATGCACTTCCTGAGTGCCCTCGTACGTGAGCACGGACTCCAGGTTGGTCATGTGCCTGATGACCGGATACTCCAACGTGACCCCGTTGGCCCCGAGCACCGTACGCGCCTCGCGGGCGATGTCGAGCGCGGCCCGGACGTTGGCCAGCTTGCCGAAGCTGATCTGGGTGGGCTTCAGCTTCCCGGCGTCCTTGAGCCGGCCGAGGTGAAGGGCGGTGAGCCCGGCCTGGCCGAGCGCGACCGCCATCCAGGCCAGCTTCTCCTGCGTGAGCTGGAAGGCGCCGATCGGCTTGCCGAACTGCACCCGCGTGGTGGCGTAGTCCACGGCCGCCTCCAGGCAGGCCCGGCCCGCTCCGACCACACCCCACAGGATGCCGTACCGCGCCTCCGTGAGACACGACAGCGGGCCCTTCAGCCCTGCGACGCCAGGCAGCACCGCGGAGGCGGGCAGCCGTACGTCGTCGAAGTACAGGGAGGCCGTGACGGAGGCCCGCAGCGACAGCTTGCGGTGGATCTCGGCGGACGAGAAGCCGGGGGTCGAGGCGGGGACGACGAAACCGCGGATGCCCTCGTCGGTCCGCGCCCACACGACGGCGACGTCGGCGATCGAGCCGTTGGTGATCCACATCTTGGCGCCGTTCAGGATCCAGTCGCCGGACGGGTCCTGCTTGGCGGTGGTGCGCATGCCGGCGGGGTCGGATCCGTGGTCGGGCTCGGTCAGGCCGAAGCAGCCGATGGCCTCCCCTGACGCCAGCCGGGGCAGCCACTCCTCCTTCTGCTCGTCCGAGCCGTACTTCCAGATCGGGAACATCGCCAGCGACCCCTGCACGGACACGAACGACCGCAGCCCCGAGTCGCCCGCCTCGAGCTCCCGGCAGGCCACGCCGTACGAGACGGCGTCGAGCCCGGCGCAGCCGTACCCCTCCAGGTGCATGCCGAGGAGGCCGAGCGTGCCCAGGGCCGGGGCGAGTTCGCGGGCGGGGAACGTGCCCTGCTCGAACCACTCGCCGACGTGGGGGAGGACCTCGCCGGAGACGAGTTCCCTTACGGAGTCCCTGATCATGCGGTGCTCGGGGTCGAGCTGGTCGTCGAGTTCGAGGAGGTCGTCCATGGCGTCAGGGTATCCGGGCCTCCTCGGGGTAGGGCCAGGGGGAATCCCGATGTGCGCCCACCCCCCTGAGAGGCACTGTGGAGGTATGAACGAGATGAACACCAACGGTTCGGTCAAGCAGCTCCACCGCACTCGGAACGGCAGGATCGTCGCCGGGGTGTGCTCGGGCGTCTCCGAGTACACCGGCATCGACGCCAACATCCTGCGCCTCGGGCTCGCCGTCGCGAGCTTCTTCGGCGGCCTCGGCGTCGGTGTCTACGCCGTCGCCTGGCTCCTCCTCCCCGAGGAGGGCAAGAACTCCTCCATCGTCCAGGACCTCATCGACAAGAACAAGGACGGCCGCGCCTGGCAGGACGCCAAGGCCAAGTGGGACAACGTCCAGCAGGGCTGGAACCAGGGCCGCTCCACCCGCACCCCGTACCCCCCGCAGGCCCCGAGCTACGAGCAGCACCCGTACGGCCGGCCCTCCGACGGCGACTCCCAGAACCAGGGTCCGCAGGCCTGACTCAGGTAGCGGCGGCCCGGACCTTGGCGATGATCTCCCTACGCGACTCGGTCCAGAGCATGGCGAGCACGGCCGCGGCACACAGCCCGGCCACGCCCGCCAGCGTCACGACAGCCTCTGGGCCGAGCCGCTGGGCGGCGGCGCCTCCGACGAGTATGCCGACGCCCTGGGCGGCCAGCAGGCCCGACTGCACCAGCCCGAACGCCGCGGCACGTCCCGACGCCGGGACGCACTGGACGAAGGCCGCGTTGGCCGCGAGCTGGTAGGCCCCGCCGACGCCGGACAGCACCCACAGGGCGAGCACGCCCTCCAGCGGTGGCCGGATCACGCACAGCACGAGCGGCGCGCAGGTCATCATGGCCAGCCAGCCCATGCTCCGCAGCCGCCCCGACGGCGTGACGAACCGCCCGAAGAAGAACGCGCCGACGACTGTGCCCGTCGGCATCGCCGCCATCAGCAGACCCGTTATCACAGGGACGGGCAGCCTCCCGTCGGCGAGCGCCGCGGCGTACGGCGCCGCGATGCCCTCGGGAATCACGTAGAACCCGCACAGCCAGGCGAACAGCACGAGCGTGCGAAGCCGCCGCTCGCCGAACACCAGGCGCGCGCCGGACAGAGTCATCCGCCACACGGACGGCCGCTCGCCGTCCTCCCGCAGCGGCGCAGAGCGGTGCCGCACCCCCGCGACGATCACCAGGGCCGATCCGAGGAACGTCGCACAGTCCAGCGCCAGCGCCCGATAGGGCCCGAGCACCGCGATCGCCGCGCCCCCGGCGGCGAACCCGAGCATCTGCACGGCCTGGTTGGTCACGTTCTGCAGGGCCGACCCCACGACGTACCGGTCGCCCTCAAGGACCTCGGGCAGCAGCGCCGCGCGGGCGGCCGAGAACGGCGCGCCGAGCAGCACCACGCAGAAGACCAGCGCGCACAGCACGGGAAACGGCGTGACGGGCAGGGCCATCGCGGCGAGCATCAGGGCGCGCAGCACGTCGCACCAGAGCATGACCCGCCTGCGCGGGTATCGGTCGGCGAGCCCGGCCAGCAGGGGCCCGCCGAGGATGGGCGGCAGGTAGGTCAGCGCGTAGACGGCGGCCGTGGCCAGAGGCGACGCGGTCCGGCTGTAGACCAGCACCGCGAGCGCCACCTGGGCGAGCTGGTCGCCGAGCAGCGACATGCCCTGTCCGAGCCACAGGGCCCGGAACTCGGGGATCGCGGCGACCTCCCGGTAGGTGGTCCGCACCTCGGGGGGACGGCGGTGCCGGCCGGACAGCCTGCCGGGCTTGGTGGCCGCCATCTCACTCCGCAGAGGTCGCTCCGCCGGCCGTTTCCGCCGGTGTCCGCCCCGGCCACTGGGTCTGACAGTGCGTGGTCAACATGTTACTTACAGTGCCCGCCGGATGTGACTTTTGCAAGCCGCTGACGGTCCCATTTCGCGGCCCGCGAACGCCGATCGCCGGCTTGACGAGGGGAAACCCTGATGAGGGAGAGGCTGGGAAAAAGGGCGGTCACCAGCCGAGCTCGTGCAGCCGTTCGTCGTCGATGCCGAAGTGGTGGGCGATCTCGTGGACGACGGTGACCCGGACCTCCTCGACCACGTCGTCCTCGGTCTCGCAGATCTCCAGCGTCGGGTTCCGGTAGATCTCGATGCGGTCCGGGAGGACCCCCGAATACCAGTCGCCCCGCTCGGTCAGCGGAATGCCCGTGTAGAGCCCCAGCAGGCCGGGCTCGGGCGGGTCGTCCACCACCACGACCACGACGTTGTCCATGACCTTGGCCAGATCCGGAGGGATCGTGTCGAGCGCCTCGGCCACGAGCTCCTCGAACCTCTTCAGCGGGACGTCGATCACCGACTCATCGTGTCACCGCGAGGCGGCCGTGCGGTAGCGCCGTACGGCGAGCGGTGCGAACACCGCGATGATCAGCAGCGACCAGCACAGGGACGCCGTCACCGGGTGCTGGAGAGGCCAGGAGGCGGCGGCCGAGCCGGGGTTGCCGAACAGCTCCCGGGCGGCCGAGACGACGGCGCTCATCGGGTTCCAGTCCGCGATCGCCCGCAGCCACCCGGGCAGCCCCTCCAGCGGCACGAACGCGTTGGCCAGGAAGGTCATCGGGAACAGCCAGCCGAACGTCGCGGCGTCCGCCTGCGCGCCGTTCTTCACGAACAGCCCGATGTACGTGCCCAGCCAGATCATCGCGTACCCGAACAGGGCGAGCAGCGCGAAGCCGGCGAGCGTCTCCAGAGGGGTGCTGTGCGGACGCCATCCCGCGATCAGCAGGCCGCACACGCTCATGGTGGCGAGCGACAGCCAGTCCTTGGACATGTCCGCGAGGCTCCGCCCGGCCAGTACGGCGGCGCGCGCGATGGGCTGGGCGCGGAAGCGGTCGATGATGCCGCGCGCCATGTCCTCGGCGACCGACGTGGCGGCGGCGACCGCGGACAGCGCCATGACCTGCATGAAGATCCCGGGCATCAGGTAGTTCCGGTAGTCGCCCCCGCCGGGCAGGCTGATCGCGCTGCCGAAGACGTACCCGAACAGGATGGTCATGATGACCGGGGCGACCAGCTCGGCGGCGATCTGGCCGGGCTGGGTGCGCAGTTGGGAGTAGCTGCGTCCCGCGATGACGATCGTGTCGCTCACGGCCCAGCGCAGCTGTTGCGCCCTCGTCGCGGGGGGTTCCAGGGTGATCACGCGGCCTCCTTCTCTTTGGCGGGCGCGTCCGTGAGCGCCAGGAACACCTCGTCCAGCGTCGGCCGGCGCAGCCCCAGGTCCTCCACGCCGACCCCGGCGGCGTCGAGGGCCGCGGCGACCCTGACCAGGGAGGCGGCGCCGTCCGAGACGGGCACGACGAGCCGCCGTTCGGCGGCGTCGATCTCGGGCTCGCCCGGGAGCACTCCGCGCACGGCCTCGACGCCGGGCGCCAGGTCCGCGGCGTCGCGGAAGGCGACGCTCACGCGGTCGCCGCCCACCTTCGCCTTGAGCGCGGACGGCGACCCGGCCGCGACCACCCGCCCGGCGTCCATGACGGCGATCCGGTCGGCCAGATGGTCGGCCTCGTCGAGATACTGCGTGGTGAGCAGCAGGGTCGTCCCCTCGGCGACGAGCCGGCGCAGCACGTCCCACAGCGCGAGGCGGCTGCGAGGGTCGAGGCCGGTGGTCGGCTCGTCCATGAACAGCACCGGCGGGGAGACGATCAGGCTGGCGGCCAGGTCGAGCCTGCGGCGCATGCCACCCGAATACGTCCGCACGGGACGGTTCGCCGCCTGCGTCAGCCCGAACCGCTCCAGCAGTTCCTCGGCCCTGCGGCGGGCCGTACGACGGGGCAGGTGGTAGAGCCGGCCGAACAGCTCCAGGTTGCGGCGTCCGGTCAGCAGTTCGTCCAGCGCCGCGTGCTGGCCGGCGAGGCCGATGCGGTAGCGGAGCCGTTCTGCGTCCCTGACCACGTCGCAGCCGGCCACCCGGGCCGAACCGGCGTCGGGGCGCAGCAGCGTCGTCAGGACGCGCACCATCGTCGTCTTGCCGGCGCCGTTGGGCCCGAGCAGGCCGCACACCGAGCCGCGCGGCACGTCGAGGTCGACGCCCCGCAGCGCCTCGGTCGTGCCGAACCGCTTGCGCACTCCTTCCGCATGGATCACGGCATCTCCTTAACGCAGTTAAATTTAACAACGTTAAGGATGCATTGAACGCCGTTAAGCTGTCAACCGTGGCACTCGAACGCGACACGATCGTCAGGACCGCCATCCGACTCCTGGACGAGGTGGGGCTGGAGAAGCTGACCCTGCGCAGACTCGCGACCGAGCTGGGCGTGCAGGCCCCCGCCCTCTATTGGCACTTCAGGAACAAGCAGGAACTGCTGGACGAGATGGCCGAGGCGATCTCCGCACAGGAGCCGTTGCGGCCGCTCGCCGAGGGAGAGTCGTGGGAGGAGTGGCTGGCGGAGTGGTGCAGGGGCCAGCGCCGCGCGTTCAAGTCGCACCGCGACACCGCGCGCCTCACCGCCGGCACCCACCCCGGCACGGCCACGCTGCAGGCCGTCGAGACCATCCTGGAATCGCTGCTGCGGTCCGGATTCACCCGTACGGACGCGATGTGGGGTCTCGGTACGCTCGCGAGCTTCCTCGGCGGATTCGTCCTCGAGGAGCAGTCCGACCAGGAACGGGGAACGAGCGACCCGGCCCTGTTCGAGGAGGCGCTGGAGAGCCTCGCGCCGTACCCGAACGTGCGCGCGGTCATGGCCGAGACCAAAGGCCCGCAGACGGACGCGTCCTTCGAGCACGGTATAGCGCTGATTTTGTCCGGTATGCGGGCACGTCTGGAGGCTCAGTCCGACGGTCGGTAACCGGAACACCGTGTTCTGGTAACCAAAAAGGTCGCATCTTCGGGTAGTCAGGAAGGGATGGAGAACTCGAGGTTGAGGGCGTTCGCCCATAGGACGGTCGGCAGTCGGTTCGCCCGTGTGTCCGCCCGTGTGCTCGCGGTCGTGCTGGCGGCGGTGATCGGCGGATGGCTCGGGATGGCGTTCGGCGCCAAGGTGGACACACCGGTCGGGCCCGCCGACATCGGGATGTCCCTGGCCCCGTCTTGGCGCGGGGAGACCGTCATCGACGTACGGCCCCTCGGGACGCTCAGCTTCGACAGCCACAACGGCCCGCTGCGGCTCGACCTGTCGATCGAGGCGGTTCATCCGGAGGTGGCGGAGGAGATTCTCAAGAACCCCCGGTGGGCCGATCGGCTGCCGACGACCATCGAGGACGACGTCATCTCGGGGCTGCGGAGCCTCGTCGTGCGCGCGGTGCTGTTCGCTGTCGCCGCCGGGTTCCTCACCGGTCTGGTCGCCTTCCGGCGGCTGTCGCGGGCGGCCTGGACCGCGGCGGGCTCGCTGGCGATGGTCGTCGTCCTCGGCGGCGTCTCCGCGCTGACGTTCAACCCCCGTTCGATCGCCGAGCCCCGGTACACCGGGCTGCTCACGGGCGTGCCGTCCCTGGTCGGCAGCGCCCAGTCGATCGTGACCAAGTTCACCGAATATCGCGGCCAGCTCGCCAAGCTGGTGACCAACGTGTCCCAGCTGTACGAGGCGGGGTCGAATCTGCCGATCTTCGACCCGGATCCGGGGACCATCCGCGTGCTGCACGTCTCCGACCTGCACATCAATCCGCTGGCCTGGAATGTGATCAAGTCGCTGAAGGACCAGTTCAAGGTCGACCTCATCATCGACACCGGCGACATCAGCGACCATGGGACCAAGGCCGAGAACGAGTTCGTCAAGGAGATCGGCTCGCTCGATGTGCCGTACGTCTACGTGCGCGGCAACCACGACTCCATGACGACCCAGCGGGCGGTCGAGAAGCAGAAGAACGCGGTCGTGCTGGACGGCGCCGCCGCCACCGTCAAGGGGCTGAGCATCTACGGCATCGGCGACCCGAGATTCACCCCCGACAAGTCCGTGCAGGCGGCGGGCGACGAGAGCAAGAGCCTCCTCGACCTCGGCCGGGCCAACGCGGCCAAGCTGGCGCCCCGCGAGCGGCCCAGGTCCGCCTCCACCTCGGCCCCGGACAAGATCGCCGCCGACATCGTGGCCGTCCACGACCCGACCGTGGGCCGGGGCCTGTCCGGGTATGTGCCGCTCGTGCTGAGCGGGCACGTCCACGCGCGGTCCACCGAGCTGCTGCCCTCGGGCACCCGCCTGATGATCCAGGGGTCCACCGGCGGCGCGGGCCTGCGCGGCCTTGAACACGACGAGCCGACCCCGCTGACCGCCTCGGTGCTCTACTTCGGCAAGAGCAGCCACCGCCTGGAGGCCTGGGACGACATCACCGTCGGCGGCCTCGGCGAGCAGTGGATCCAGTGTGAGCGTCATATCGAGCCGGACCCTGGTCGTACAATTTCTCCCGAGTCGCCGCAGGCGCCGTCGCCGACGGCAACCGGCAGCGGCTCGCCGTCGCCGGCCGCTTTGGCATCAGGGGCAAACGTCCCCTATGCTTCAGAGGTCTCCGACGGAAGGCGTCACGGAACAGGGCGAAAGCCTTGAGCCCCCATCGTCTAGCGGCCTAGGACACCGCCCTTTCAAGGCGGCGGCACGGGTTCGAATCCCGTTGGGGGCACGTGGAGCGCGTCGAGCGCACCGGAAGACGGAAGGTCGAAGACCTCCCGGAAGCTGGTAAGCTAGACGAGCCGAACAACACGGGGAAGCGAAAGCCCCCGGATATAAAGGTCCTGTAGAGCAGTTTGGAGTGCTCGCCACCCTGTCAAGGTGGAGGTCGCGGGTTCAAGTCCCGTCAGGACCGCGTACGGCGGCAGCCGCCGAGGTCAGGTAGCTCAGTTGGTACGAGCGTCCGCCTGAAAAGCGGAAGGTCGGCAGTTCGACCCTGCCCCTGACCACCAGCTCTGAACAGCCCAAACGCCCCGAGCCGATCACGGCCGGGGCGTTCTTGTTGAGCTCTGACGACAACGCCCCGTGAGCTGTCCATGCCCGGCGTTACTCTCGCTCCATCAGTGAGACGACGGGTGACGCTTACCTCTCCGAGGTTGCGGCTCCGCTCCAAGACAGCGTTGTATCGATGAGGGTCGAGGTACAACTCACCTCACACCCTTCTGTCCCGCCTAGTGAGGTGTGGGCTGTCGAATTTGATGATCCTGACCTTGAAGGGCCGGCTTGGACCCGAGAGTGGCTCATACGTGAGGGCGGTCGCCTCAGGTGGCGGGGCGACGAGCCCGTCCCTAGCAACCTGGAGTTTCGGCAGGGGTCATTCGAATGGGAGCCGGTAGCTCCAGCTTCCAGGTAGTTCTTCACGTCGCGGAGTGGATTGGCTCTGGTATCGCTGGCTCTACGGCCTATGACGCGTTAAAGAGCCTTGTTCGGCTGTTGAGATCCCGAAGGCAGGAGACGGGGCTTCAGTATGGCGACGCTCCGCTGAGATGAAGCGAGTTGACGGCCTGCCTTTGACTAGCCGCATCGTTCGGCGGCCTCGCGGACCCGAAGAGTCGATGAGTTGAGGTGGGCGCAAGAGGCGCCCTGAGTGGTGTTCAGGACGCCTCTTGCAGTGACGACTCGCGGCGTCGCCCGATCGGCCGGGCGTCGCAGGTCATCCAGCGTAGGCGCTAGGCGGAGTCGGCGAAGCGGGGAGCACCGGGCTCCAGGTCGACGCGGGCTGCCCGAGCGGCGAAGCTGATCGCGTGGTACCACCCGCACAGCAGGAAAGCGTCGAGTAGCTGCGGCTCGTCCAGCACCTCACGAGCGGACCGCCACAACTGGTCGTCGACATCGCCGGCATCGTGCAACGCGTCAGCGACCCGGATCAGCGCCCGGTCGCGCGGTGCCGTCCAGCACGCGTCGCCGGCTGACCCTCGGGTGAGCGAGCTGATCTCGGACCGGCCCAGCCCGGCGCGATCGGCAAAGACCATCAGGTGTACACCCCACTCGTACTCGCAGCTACAGCGAGCACACGTGCGCAGGATGACGATTTCCCGTTCGCGCAGCGTCAGGGACAGGCGGCGACCGAGCTCGTAGCGGCCCCAGTGGGTCATCGCCTCCGCCATCGGCAGGTTCTTGGCGAAGGTACGGAACAGGCCGATTGGTGGCTGCCCGGGCGGCATCATCGCGGCGAGCTGGGCCGCCACGTCTGCCGTGAAGGGCGGTTCCAGTGGAGTTATCCGTGCCATGACGCCTCCCTCAACGCACACTCCGAATGACGCTAGCGCTTCGATATCAGAAGCGCTAGCGGGCGTCTTCGGAACCGGTGGCGGAGAGGGTCGCGGCCCACTCTGCGGACCACCGGACGAGCGGGCGCAGCGCGCGGTGGGCGCCGTGGCCCAGCTCGGTGAGGGCGTAGGTGGTGTCCGGAAGCTGCTCGACGAGGGCGGCGTCGAGCAGCTCGGTCAGTCGTTGCCGCAGCACGCTGGAGGACATGTTGTCGCAGCGCTCCTGCAACGCACGGAACCCGACCGGCCCGTGTCGCAGTTCCCAGACGATCCGCAGGTTCCACCTGCGGCCGAACAGGTCGAGGGCGGCCATCAGTGGCCGGCCGGTGCTCGACCCTCGGACCGCCCGTCCCGGCCTGGGTGCCGCCATCCGTCGTTCCGTCCCCTCTTGTTGCTTCGATATCCGACACACTATCGTGCGCCCTATCGATTCGATTTCCGAAGCGCTCCACTTCCCGGTGTGCGCGCTCACCGCTGAATCGACGGTGACTCCGGCGGCGATGGGCGCTTCCCGTAGCGTGCGCGGGACGTCATCGGATGCCGTCGCCGTCCTGGTTCCCGACTCCTGATCGACGCTCGCCCGGTCCGCTCGTGGGGGGCAAGGGACATTCGGCATTGTCTTGACGGCGGTAAAAATACTGCCATAGTTTCGAGGTGTTCCGCGTTCACAGGACACCCCCCCTCTCCCGGGAACGGAGCGCTTTCGTGCCTCGACGCCTCCTTCGCATTCCCGCCGCCGTCGCGGGCGCTCTCGCCCTCGCCGCGGCCACCCTGACCGGAACGGCCGGGGCCGCGACGGACACTCGGACCGGCACCACCGCTGCGGCCACCACCCCCTCACACCTGTCCGGCACCCTCGCCGACGGCGCCACCTGGATCGCCGACGTGCCCGCCGACTGGAACGGCACGCTCCTGCTGTTCAGCCACGGCTATGGTCCGGCCGTCGCGCAGAATGCACCTTCCGACGAGGCTCGCACGGCCCTTCTCGCGGAGGGTTACGCGGTCGCCGGTTCCTCGTTCGACCCGCAGGGCTCGTGGTGGGCGTTGAACAGCGCCGAACGCGACCAGTTCGCCACCCTCGACGCCTTCGGCCGAACGGTCGGCCGACCGTCCCGCACCCTGTCGGTCGGGCTGTCCATGGGCGGCCTGGTCAACGCCCAGATCGCCCGCGACGGAGCCGGCCGCGTCGACGGGGCCCTCGGGCTGTGCGGCCTCGTCGCGGGCGGCGTCGACCTGGACGACTACCAGTACGACGCCGAGTACACGATCGCCTCGCTGCTGATGCCCGGCCAGGATGTGCGGCTCACCGGGTTCGCCGACGCCGCGGACGCCGCCGCGACGGCGCAGCGGCTGACCGACGCCGTGATCGCCGCGCAGGCCACCCCGCAGGGACGGGCCAGGATCGCGCTCGCCGCCGCCTATCTCAACCAGAGCGACTGGGCGCCCGGCCAGAACCCGCCGGCGGCCGGCGATCCCGAGGGGCAGGAGGCCCAGCAGTTCGCCTGGCTCTCCCAAGGGGTGCTCGGGTTCATCGAGAACGGCCGCTGGTCCATCGAGCAGTCCGCCGGGGGCAACACGTCCTGGAACGCCGGGCTCGACTACGCGGCGCTGCTGCGCGACTCCGAGCACGCCGGCCAGGTGCGGGCGCTGTATCGCAAGGCCGGTCTCGACCTGCGCGCCGACCTGGCCACCCTGACCCGCGGCGCCAACCTGCACGCCGACCCGGGGGCGCGGCGCAGGCTGGAGGCGTCCTCCACCGCCGGTCAGAGCCTCGCGGTGCCGCTGCTCAACCTGCACACCATCGCCGATCAGCTCGTCCCGGTGCAGCAGGAGGCGGCGTTCGCCGAACGGGTCCGGGCGGCCGGCGACGACCGGCTGCTCCGGCAGGCGTACGTCGCGCGCCAGGGCCACTGCGCCTTCACCACCGCGGAGATCGTCGCGGGCGTGCGGGCGATCGACAGGCGGGTCACGACCGGCCGCTGGGGCGACGTCGCCGAACCCGCCGTCCTGCAGCGCTCCGCTCTGTCGCTGAACCTCGGCGGGGCCGCCTTCGTCCGCTACCGGCCCGGCCGCCTCGTCGTCGGCCGGCACTCCTCCCCGATCGGCTCGTAGATGCCGACAAGCCCGGCGGAAACCATGTGATCCCATTCCGTACCCACCTAGGACCGCAAATCCGGCCACGACGTACGAGGTTCCCAGGCGGCGATCGGCCCCTGGCCCGACCGGCAGCAGTAGCCCACAGGCCGGCGTGCCGGCACGTCAGCACGCCGGCACCAGCCGGGCCGCTGACACTCCCGGCGCGCACCAGTAATCCGCGTTCCACAGGTGGTGGTGGCCGGGGAGGCGCGGAGGGTGAGCGCCGCGGCGGCGAGCACGGACAGTGGCTGATCACGGGATGGGCGACGTCTCGTGGCTCGCGTGGGCCGGATCCCGGCGCGGGTGAACAGAAGCCGGCCAGCCGACAGCCGACTATGTCACTTTGGGTAGTTGTTCAGTAACGGAAAGTTGCATCAAGATCTGGGGGTGACACCACAACTGCCGAGGAGGCTTTCTTGACGCTGTCCAGCGTTCCCGCTCTCGCCCGCCGCCTGGCCGGCGCCGCCGCCCTGGTCTTCGCAGTCGGCACCGTCGCCCTGCCCGCCACGGCGGCCACCCTGCCGGCGCAACTGCCGCCGGGCGTAGCCGCGCTTCAGGACGGCGGCGCCGCCCAGCGGCCCGCCGGAGACGATGTGTACCGCGACTGGTTCACGAGCCACTCCAGCTGTGTGGCAGCCGGCCAGGGAGGGATCGACCGAGGCCACTGGGAGCACTACACCTGCTCCGAGGGCGACTGGTTCTGGCACCTGTGGACCAACCGCTGAGCCGGCGGACGACAGCACGACCTGGTGCCGCATAGCCGGTAAGGCCCCGGTTCATCGGTGTGATGTCGCCGCCCACCAGGTTGAAATCCTGGTTGTGCTCACGGCCGGCTGGTGGGGTGACCATGAATGTTCGCCGGGTTGGCCGGGCGGTGTTGCGGCGGGTCGTCCCCAGCGGATCTCGGCCGATGAAGATCGTGCGTTCGCATGACGAGGCCCCGGACTCCGTGAGGAGCCCGGGGCCTTATGCCGTCGGATGACGGGCCACGTCTCAGTGCGCCCGGCATCGCCGGTGAAGCGTTGCTTAGAGCGGGCGAACCTGCTCGGCCTGCGGGCCCTTGGCGCCCTGGCCCGCGGTGTACTCGACCCGCTGGTTCTCCTCCAGCGAGCGGTAGCCGCCGGCGTCGATGGCCGAGTAGTGGACGAAGACGTCCGGGGTGCCGTCGTCGGGGGCGATGAAGCCGAAGCCCTTTTCGGCGTTGAACCACTTGACGGTTCCCTGAGCCATGATGCTTTCTCCTTGATGAGACGATCTCGAGGGCCACGGATGTGATCCTCGGGCTGCTGCGACCGACCGCCTTGGGAAAGCCTCGGCTCCATACGGTAACGCCCGCTGTCATAAACTCAGCAAGCGCTTTAACGCATACTGGGACTTCGACACAACCTCTGCTCCGACACTACACGCCGCAACGCCGTTCCCGCGCCACTCTTTCGCAAAACCCGCACGCGCCCCCCGAAGGCCCCTGCCCGTCACCGGCCCGGGGCCCGCTCCTCGCACCGTCCGACTCCTGGCGCGGTATGGCGATGGGCCTGCACCGTCATGACGGTGCAGGCCCAGAGCGGTGGTGTCACTCAGGTGACACCAGGGTCAGTTCACCTGACGACTGCGAGGGCGTCGACGACACCGGCGCCGAAGAAGCTGTTGTCGTCGTCCGTGCCGGTGCAGGCCGCGGTGTTCTGCGGGCACGGCTTGGATACGGCCCGCGCCTTTAGCTCGCTGAGCATCGTGGCCGGCGACCAGGACGGGTGCGCCGACTTCATCTGCGCCATGACGCCGGCGACGTGCGGGCTCGCCATCGACGTGCCGCTCTTGGTGCCGTAGCCGTCGACCCCCGTCCGGGTGTTCCACGTCGTCGAGTAGATCGACGAGCCGGGAGCCGCGACGTCGATCTTGCCGAGGCCGTAGTTGGAGAAGGACGACCGGACGCTGTCCAGCGTGGTGCCCACGCGCTGCAGGGACGCGACCGTCACGACACCGTCGAGCTCGGCCGGGATGTCGTTGCAGCCGCTGTTGATCGTACGCACGGTCGGCTTCGGCGCGTCGTTGGGGCTGCCCGTGTCCACGGTCTTGTTGGCCATGTCGTAGTTGGAGTTGCCCGCCGCGGCGACGTTGACGACGCCCTGCGTGGTGGCCCACTCCACGGCGCGCCGGACCGCCTCCTTGCTGGCGGCCTGGTCGGGCTGGTCGTCACACCAGAACTCGAACGGGTCGACGTAGTAGGAGTTGTTCGTGACGTCCATGTGCTTCAGGCCCGCCCACATGAAGCCGCAGACGGCGTACTCCGGGTAGATGTAGCCGTCGTCGTTGACGACCTTGACGGACGCCAGGCGCACGTTCGGCGCGACGCCGACGATGCCGACGTTGTTGCGGGCGGCGGCGATGGTGCCGGCGACATGCGTGCCGTGGTCGCTCGTCGTCGGGCGCCACGCCAACGGCGTCTGGTCCGGACGGCCGACGTCACTGCAGTTGACCGAGTTCGCGACGTCGATGTTGGCCTTGAGGTCCGGGTGTGTCGGCGAGATGCCGCTGTCGAGCACCCCCACGAGGACGTTGCGGTTGCCGTCGGAGATCGCCTGCGCCTGCGGGGCCTTGATCATCTGCATGTCCCACTGGGCGCCCTCGTTGGGGTCGAGGCTCTCGCCAGGCTGCGGGTCGGACGGGATGTCGCCGTTGACCGGCTTCTTGGCACCCTTCTTGTATCCGTTGGCGCCGGGGCCCCACGGCGGGGCCAGGTCGGCCGGCGTCCCCTCGGAGACCCCGGCCGTGCGGGTGGCGCCGACGGAGGCGACCGCGTTGCCACCCTTGGCGGTGACGTTCACGCGGAAGGCCGCGCGGTCGGAGTGGGCGACGACCACGCCGATCTCGGGCCAGGACTGGACGACGACACCTCCGGCGGCCTCGACCGCGCGCTCGACGAGACGAGTTTGGCCGGGGTTGGCGATCCGGGCGTTGACGACGTAGCTCATGAGCATCCCGTCGGGGATGTCCACGTTGACCGGTGTCGACGTCGGCTCGTCGGTGGTGGCCGCGCTGGCCGAGTCGGTCGCGCCTCCGAGGAAGGCGGCACCCACCATGACGAACGCCGCGGCGGTGGCCGCGAGGCGTCGCTTGGGCAGGGCATGCTGCATGCGTTGCTCCTAGAACGGTGAGACCGCGGCACCATTGCCGCGGTCTGGCTGGCCCCGATTCCGTAAGCCCGAAATCGCCCCGAATCAAGCCGTTAGAGTTGGTTGGTGACGGTAACAGCTCGATCGTGAACTGTTCAAGAGTTCACCAACGCGGAAGACTGGCCGGACCACCCTGCTGGCCGGGACCACTCTGCTGGCCGGACCACCCTGCTGTCCGGCGATCGAACGCGCAAAGCGCTTCGTGCCGAGACCGGGGATCAGGCGGTGTGCTCGTGCGGTTCCTGTCCGCTGTCCACAGCGCTACCTGAGCGCCTCCACCGGCTCCATCCCGGCCGCCCTCAGGGCCGGATAGAGTCCGGCCAGCAGCCCCACCGCTGCCCCCGCGACCGGGGCCGCCACCGCCAGCCGCAGGTCCAGGAGGGGCGTCCACTGCCTGGCGGCCGACACCGCGACGACGGTGACGATGCCCACGGCGGCGCCGATCACGCCGCCCGTGAGGCCGATCAGCGTCGACTCCAGCAGGAACTGGGCCGCGATGTGCCGCCTGGCGGCACCGAGTGAGCGGCGCAGGCCGATCTCCGGTACGCGTTCCATCACCGTGACGAGCGTGACGTTCGCGATGCCGACCGCGCCGACGACGAGCGAGACCAGGCCGAGGATCAGGAAGAGCGCGTTGACGTCGTCCTCCGCCCGGTCACGCGCCCTCGTCGGGCTGGGCGGGGCGACCACCCGCAGCATGTCGCCGTTTCCCGGGCTGAGTGCGGTGGGCGCCTGACGGGCGATCAGCTCGGCGGCGCCCAGGCTCGTGTTGACCAGCACCCTGGTGACGTCCCGCAGCCCGAACCGCCTGCCCACGGTGGGCGGCACGAGCACGGCGGTGCTCAGATCGCGCTCGCGGCGCAGGTCCCCCAGGATCCCGATGACCGTGTACGCGTGCTTGCCGATGAAGATCGCCGGCGCCCGGTCGAGCCGGGTGACGCCGAGCAGTTTGGCGGCCTGGTCGCCGATCACCGCCACCCGGTCATGCCGCCGGATGTGGCCGATGTCGTAGAACCTGCCCCGCACCATCCTGCCGCGCGCCGCCTCGGGCAGCCCGGTCGTCGCGGCCAGCACGGTCAGCGACTGCGTGGTGACCCGCGTCGGGTCGACGATGTCGTTGGAGCGCACCGGCACGTTCGCGCCGTCCTTCGACTCGGCCACCGCCGCCGCGGACTCAACGCCGCGCAGCCTGGTCAGACGGTCGATAGCGTCCCACTCGACGAGCGGCGCGTTCGGCGATTCGGGCACCTCGACCGTGATGGCCGTGGCCACCAGCGCGTCGAAGCGGCCGACGATCTGGTTGCCCGCGGTGGCGGCCACGCCGAGCGTGACGACCAGCGTGGTGATGCCGAGCACCGTCCCGAGAGTCGTGAGCGCCGAGCGCACCGGCCTGGCGAGCATGCCGGCCACGGACTCCTCGATCAGGTCGCGTACGTGCATGTCACTCCTCCACCAGCACGCCGTCGGTGATCCGGACCCGCCGCCCGGCCCGCTCGCTGACCTCCTGCTCATGGGTGATGACCACGATCGTCAGACCCTGCTGCCGCAGCTCGTCGAACAGGTCCAGCACCGCCTGCGTGTTGCGGCTGTCGAGGTTGCCCGTGGGCTCGTCGCACAGCAGCAGCGACGGATCGCCCATGAGGGCCCTGGCGATGGCCGCACGCTGGCGCTCGCCCCCGGACAGCCGATCGGGCGTGAATCCCGTCCGATGGCCGAGGCCGACTCGCTCCAGCGCCGCCAGGGCCCTCTCCCGCCTGCCCCCGCGTCCCTTCTTCCGATAGACCTCGGCGAGCATGACGTTCTCCACCACGCTGCGGTGGGAGAGCAGGTGGAAGGCCTGGAACACGAAGCCGATCCGGTCGCCGCGCAACCTGGTCCTCGCGCCGTCGCGCAAGGTCGTGGTCTCCGTGCCGTCGAGCCGGTAGCTGCCTGAGCTGGGACGGTCGAGCAGGCCCAGGACGTTCAGGAGTGTGGACTTGCCGGAGCCCGACGGGCCCACGACGGCCAGGTAGTCGCCCCTGCCGACCCGGAGCGTGACGCCGTCGAGCGCCCGGACCGGGGGTTGTGCGGGAAACTCCCTGACGACGTCCACCAGCGAGATCACCGCCTCAGGCACCGCTGACCACCACCCGGTCGCCTTCCTTGAGCGCGCCGGTGACCTCGACGTTCCCGTCGGCGGTCAGGCCCGTGCGGACCTCGACCTCCCTGGTCCTGTCGGTGGCGTACTCCACCTGCACCCGCGCCCTGCCGTCGGCCGCGGTGACCACGGCCGCCACGGGCACGACCAGCACCGGCTCCTTGGTCGCGCCCACCGTCACCCGCGCCGTCACCGCGGTCCCCGCCTTGAGCCCCTTCATCGAGACGGGTGTGAGCAGGACCGGCTGCGCCCCGTCGGGTGGCGCCTCGGCGCCGGGCATCCTGGCCTGGTCGCCGACGGCGGTGAGCGTCGCCTCGCACGTCTTGCCGGTGTCGAGCTCGATGCTCGCCTCCATGCCCACCCGCAGCAGGTCGGACTCCGTCGCCTCGACCGACCCGGTCACGGCGAACGCCGAGCCGGTCACCGTGGCGATCTCCCTCTCGACCTGCTGGCCCGGCTTCACCGAGACCTTCTCCACCCGCGCCGGCAGCTTCGGCAGGAACACGACCTCGCCGGGCGGAACGGAGGTCCCGTACGTACGCGTGAACTCGGCCAGCATCTCCTTGGCCGCCACCACGTCCTTCCGGGCGTCGGCCACCTTGAGCCTGGTGGGGGAGAGCTGCCTGGCCTGGCGCAGCGCCTGCTCGGCCGTGGCCCTGGCCTCCTTCGCGGAACGCACGGCCCTGCGCGACTCCTCGAGCCGCTTGTCCCTGGCCTGCCGCGCCTCCTCCATAGTCCGTCCTCGCGCCTCCTGGGCCGCGGCCAGATCGGCCCTGGCGTTCTCGACCCGCAGCTCCAGCAGGCTCGTGTCGGCGGAGGCGGTGGGCCCCGGTGCCGCGGCGGGCTGAGGCGTGGCGGTGGTGGCCGAGGTGGCCGGGTTCCTGGCCGTGTCCAGCTCCTGCTCGGCTTGCGCGAGCTTCTCCTCCGCCGCGCGCACGGCGGCGTCCGCCGCCGCCAGCCTGCCCTCGTCCTCGGGCGTCAGCTGCTGAGACTCGGCCTCCTCGAGCGCCCGCTCGGCCGACGCCAGGTCCGCCTTGGCGTTGGCGAGCCTGATCGTCAGCGGCCGCACGTCACGTCCCCGGTCCAGGTTCTGCCGCTCGGTCGCCAGGGTCTCCCGGGCGGTCTGCACGGCCTTCCGCAACGTGTCGTACTGCTGCCGGTCCGCCGGCGTGGGCCGCTGGGCCTCGTATCCCTTCTTCGTGTACATCCGGGTGACCGCCGCGATGGTGGCCCCGTCGAACACGCCCGTGACGGGAGCGCCGTACCCCAGCCGGCGCAGCGCCCGCTGGAGCTGCCGGACGTCGTCCCCCTTGGTGCCGGGAGCGATGGTCCGGTGCATCGGCACGGAGCCGCGCAGCGCGAACACCGGGCGGCCGTTGACCTCCATCAGCACCGCGCCCTCCTTGAGCCTGCCCCGGCGCGGCGCCCGGGTGGCCCGCTGGAGCTCGGTCGTGCCGCCGACCACGCCGGCCAGGCTGATCGGCAGCGGCGAGCCGTACTCCAGGGTGCCGCTGACCACGACGGTGCTGACCAGCGTGCGGCGCTCGACGGCGGCGGTGACCAGCGAGGCCTTGGGCGCGGCCCGGCGGGCCGCCTCGTCGGCGGGGGAGCGTAACCGCGTGCTCACCGCCCACCCCGCCCCGGCGACGAGCACGACACCGGCGACGACGCCGGCGAGGAGCCTGCGCGGCTTCATTCAGATGCCGTACTGCTCGTTGACCCGTCCTCTGATCGCCGCCTCTTTCGGGAGGTAGGCGGGGTAGAAGTCCTTGCCGCACTCCAGGTCGTCGAGGGCCGCCTTGATCTCCTTGGTCAGGTACGGCCGGGCCTGCTCGGGGGTGAGCGTCGGCGAGTGGATCATCGGCACCTCGTCCTCCTTCGGGGGAGGTGCGACGTCGGGCACGTCGTCCATCTGTGCCCTGCCCAGCTTGTCCTCCTGGGCGGCGAACTCTGTCCAGCCGCGGCGCTCCATGGCCGCGGGCGTGGTGTCCGCGATCGCGTAGCCCCTGCCCTTCAGGCATGTGGCCATGGCGGTGGCCAGCTCCACCAGCTCGGGGTCGCTGTTGACCGTGGTCCTGACGGCCCGGTTCGATGCCTCGCCCGCCTCCTGGAAGTAGCTCGTGCCCGGTCGCAGCTTCAGGCCGAAGAGCTGGTTGGCTGTCGTGATCTCACATGCTTCCATCGCCTTCCGGTACGCCTGATTCTGCGCCTTGGAGAGTGAGGACTGGATCTTCCAGTTGGGGTCGACCTCGCCGGGGTTGTCTGGCTTGACCTGCGGGTTGCGCATCTCTTTGGGGTAGACGTGCATGGCGAAGACGCCGAACCCGTATTTTTCGCGATACTTCCGCATCGCCTGATAATCGCCCGCTTCTCGACGGCGCCCCTCTTCGGTGCCCTTCCGCTCCGGATACACGTACGGGACGTACTTGAAGCCCTTCTGCTTCATGCAGTCGGCCTTGGCCGCTTCGAGTCGGTGCTTCTTGTCCTTGGCCGCCGTGCCGGGTGCGGGTGTGGCGGCGGTCTTCGCGGCGCCCCCGCAGCCGCAAAGGACGGCCAAGGCCAGCAACGCAGAAGGCAGCGTCTTCCTCGTCATGGCGAGAGAACATACTCCGTTTAACGAAGCATGGTCAATCCAGACAATGCCGCCGTTGTCGGAAAGGTGCGCAGGCGGCTCCGAGCAGCAGCACGGCCAGCACGCCCCAGTAGGCCAGGTGCTGCCTGGTCAGCTGCTCGGCGTGCGTGGCCAGCTCGACCGACGTCACCAGCAGGTAGATGCCCGACGCGAGCGCCCACCGGTGGTCACGGGTCAGATAGCAGCCCGTCGCGGCCAGCCCGAACGCCGCCGTCTCCACCGCCAGCCTGCTCAGGCTGAGCGGGAACCCCGTGATTTCCTCCATCCACCGAGGACCTGCCCACGCGACGGCCACGGCGGCCGCGTACCACCACCATGACCGGACCCGTGGCGCCTCCTGCCTTCTCGATGCGAGCACCAGCAACCCGAGCAGCACCACCGCGTACCGTGAGGCCACGGCGAAGGGGCTGCTGTCCGCGAACAGGGGGCGGTCGGTGAGGAACGACGGGTCCACCGGCACCAGCGTCAGGTCGAACGCCTGCCGGCCTCCCGCCACCGCGACCGCCTTCACGCCGGTGACGAGGGTGAACGGGAACGCCGGCAGCGGCCGTCCGCGCAGGATAGCGAGCAGCGCCAGCGCCGACAGCAGCGTCCACCACGGCATCGCGCCCAGGTAGGGGAGCAGCGCCGCCAGGTTCGCCGCCGCTACGGCCGTGATGCCCAGGTGGAGGCCGTCGGCCCACGCGTTGCCCGTCGCCTGGTGGGCGATGCGGCTACGCACGCCGCCCGCCAGCAGCCCCCACGCCTCCCTGGGCACCGGGACCGTCCTGCCGGGCTCGGCCGACTCCAGCAGGACGTCGAGCAGCTCGTCGCCGTGCGCCGCACGATACTTCCGCGGATACGCGAGCAGCAGCCTGCGATAGCGACGTTCGAGGGCGGTCGTCGACTCGGGAGCGGTGGTGGTCATGTGGTGGGGCGCAGCACGAGCTGGGCGGCCTCGTGCATGCGCCTGGCCTCGGCTTCCACCAGCGCCTGGCCCTCGTCGGTGATCCGGAAGTAACGCCGGCTGCGGCCGTTGACCGTCTCCTCTCTGTCCACGGTGATCACGCCTCGCTCGTTCAGGCGCTCCAGGATGCCGTAGAGGGTGCCGACCGACGGCTGGACCCGGCCTCGGGACAGCTCCTTGATCGACTTGCTGATCGCATGGCCGTGCAGCGGGCCGGCGCGTAGGGCGGTGAGCACGAAGTACATCGGCTCACTGACTTCTGAGGTTCCCCTTGGCATGCGCCGACATTATTCCGTTCAACGAAGCGTCAGCAACGCCGCGCCTCCAGAGGGTGAACCAGGGCGAGGGTGCTTACGTGTTCGAGGCATGAGACTGCGAATGATCCTGCTGATGGCGGTGACGGCGGTGACGGCGCTGACCGCGGCCTGCGGAGGAGTGGAACCGGACACGTCGGCGGCCGCGGCCGCCGACGGGCCGGCGAAGCCGGTCGCCTTGTGGGGCGCGGAAGGCGGCTTCGTGACCGCGACCATGAACGCGCTGCGTCCGCCGAGGCTGGTGCTGTACGGCGACGGCCTGGTGATCGCCGACGCGAGCAAGCAGATGAAGCTCACCGATGCCGAGGCGGGCGAGGTGGTCGCGCGGATGGAGGAATACCTGACGGGGCAGCCGCCGACCGCGGAGCCGAAGCCGGGCGCTCCGTCGGTGACGGACGTGCCGGACACCGTCCTCGGCGTACGGGGGAAGGACGGGAAGATGCTGGAGGTCCGGGTTCCGGCCCTGGAACAGCTCGCGGACTTCTACCCGAAGCAGCTGGTGGACGCGAAGAAGCTGATGGAGGGCCTAGCGACCCGGGCCGCCGCGGAGGGCGCCGACTATGTCGCCACCCGCGTCCGGGTGGTCGCCGAAGGGGCCGAGTCGGCGGAGGGCAAACCGGCGCCCTGGCCCGAGGGCGTTCCGGAGCCTTCCGGCGTGGTGGACCCGGTCTGGCAGAAGGACGTCGAGGGGGCGGCGGTGAGTGCGATCACCAAGGCGGTCCCCGCCGAGCAGAAGTACGGCCGGTCGCTCTTCGCGACCAGCTCGGGGACGACCTTCGTGCTCTCCTGGCGGTATCTGCTGCCAGACGAACAGTCACCGGCCTCCCCGGCGCCGGGCGGGAAGGGCTAGATGTACTGACCGCGGACGCTGGTGACGGTGACCACGATCCGCGGGCGAAGACGGCTATATTTGCTGATCATGAGATATGTCCGCTCGCTTCGGACCGGTTCCGGCTCGTGACCGCGGACGCCCCGGCGGCCGATCACGCGGCGCGAACGCCGGCGGGCAAGCGGGTCACCTGGGCGGAGCTGTTCTTCGACCTCGTCTTCGTCTTCGCCGTCACGCAGCTGTCCGCCTCGCTACACGCGGACCACTCCCTGGCCGGGCTGGGCCGGGCACTGGTGCTCTTCGTCCCGATCTACTGGGTCTGGGTGAGCACGTCGGTTCACACGAACACCCGCGACGTCGACAACGCGTTCGACCGTTTCGGGATCCTGGCCGCCGGGCTCGGCAGCCTGCTCATGACGCTGGCCATCCCCGGCGCGTACGGCGAGCGGGCGATGCTGTTCGCCGTCTCCTACCTCGCGGTCCGGACGCTGTTGCTGGTCCTGGTGGCCCGCACCCGTGGGTGGTTCGCCAACCCGTTCAGCGTCGCCGTGTTCGTGGCCGCGCCGCTGCGGCTGGCCGGGGCGGCGCTGGGCGGCGGCCGGCAGGTCGCGCTGTGGACGGCGGCGGCCGTGGTCGACGTCGCCGCGCCGGCGCTGACCCGCAGGCGGGTGGGCCGGGTCGTCCGGTTCCATCCGGCGCACCTGTCCGAACGGTTCGGCCTGTTGCTGATCATCGCGCTCGGCGAGTCGGTCGTCGCGCTCGGCGCCCCCGCCGCGGCCCACGGCGCGCTGGACACCGGCGTGGGCGTGGCCGTGGCCGTCGCGTTCGTGCTGGTCGGCGGCTTGTGGTGGATGTACTTCGAGTTCGCCGCCGACGCCGTGCACCACGCGGTCGAGACCTCGCGGGTGCCCGCGGACACCGTGCGGCAGGTCCTCACGTACGCGCACTTCGGTCTCATCGGGGGCATCGTCTGCGTGGCGTACGGCGTCGGGGAGGCCGTGCACTGGCCGGGCCGCCACCTGGGCGGCACGCCGGCCGTCCTGCTGTTCGGGGGCTGCGCGCTCTTCGTCGCCACCCTCGCCTACACGGGATGGCGCATCTCGCGCTCGGTGCCCCGGATCCGGCTGGCCGGGGCCGTGCTCATGCCGGCGCTGCTGCCGGTCGCCCGGCTCGTCCCCGCTCTGGGCGCGCTGTGCCTGCTGGTCGTGGTGGTCGTCGCCGTCGACGTGTGGGAGTACGTGTCAGCCATCGGTACGAGGCGGGGTGCGCAGGAATGAGCGGATAGCGGGGACGAGGTCGGCGTGGGCGTCCTCCAGCAGGTAGTGGCCCGCGCCGTGATACAGGAGAGTCCGGGCGGCGGGGAAACGCCGTCGCCATTCGCTCAGCACGGCGCGGTCGAAGACCGGGTCGCTCAGTCCCCAGGCGATCAGCATGGGCCGGTCGGCGAACTGCGCCAGCGACGTGCCGGTGGCCTGCAGAACGGGCCAGGAAGGGTCGCCGGGGCGCAACGGGATGTCCTGAACGAAGCGTTGGACGGCCACACGGTGCTCGGGCCGGTCGTAAGGGGCCAGGAACGCCGAGCGCACCGGAGCGGGCATCCGGCGCCGGACTCCCAGTGGACGCCAGGTGGCGCCGCGGGCGAAGAGGTTGTGGCGGAGGAACAGGCGGGTTCCCAGCCGGGTGTCGCGCAGCACCCGGAACGGCAGCCGCAGCAGAGGACGTACGTGTTCGCCGCGCGGGTTGGGGAAGGCCGCGGTGTTCAGCACGACCAGGCGGGCGACCCGGCCGGGGTGGCGGCAGGCCCAGGCCATGCCGATCGGCCCGCCCCAGTCGTGCAGGACGAGTGTCCACCCGTGTTCGGGGGCGACGCCGCCGGTGATGAGGTGATCGATCAAGGCGTCCAGGTCGTCCACGCGGGCGGCCAGGTCGTAGGGGTAACGGTCGGTTCCCGGCTTGTCCGACAGGCCCATGCCGATGTGGTCAGGGGCGACGCAACGGAACTCCTCGCGCAGCGCGAGGATGGGCCGCCGCCACAGGTAACTCCAGGAAGGGTTCCCGTGCAGGAACAGCACCGGCCGGCCCGCCCCTTCGTCCAGGTAGTGCTGGCGCAGCCCGTCACGACGCGGGTGGGCGAACCACCGGGAGGTGAACGGGTAGTCCGGGAATTCGGTCACCGGGCGTTCTCCGCGGACAGGTGGGCGGTGAGCCGGGCCAGTCCTTCCGCCATGCTCACCCGGGGCTCGTAGCCGAGATCGCGACGGGCCGCGGAGATGTCGAACCAATGCGCCGTCGAGGCCTGCTCCACCAGGAACATCAGCGGTGGCAGGTGCCGCACCCACGGCAGCCGGCGAGCCTGCTCCAGCAGCCGGGCCGCCCGCAGGACCGGTTCGACCGGTGCCCGGCGTGTCACCGGAGGCAGCCCGGCGGCGCGCAGCAGCAGGTTGAGCCATTCCCCGAAACCGCAGGGCCGGCCCTGGGTGATGAAGTAGGCCCGGCCGGTCGGCGGTGAGCCGGGACGTAACCGGTCGAGAGCGAGCAGGTGGGCGTCGGCGGCGTTGTCGATGTAGACCGTGTCGATGGTCTTGTCGGTCTCGCCGAGCAGCCACAGCAGGCGGCGGTGTGCCACCAGCCTGGGCAGGAAATGCGGATCCCCTGGCCCCCAGATGAGATGCGGACGCAACGCGACCGCTGTCACCCGCCCCGCCGTGGCACCGGCGAGGACGAGCCGTTCGGCCTCGGCCTTGGTCCGCGGATAGGCGGCGGGAAAACGGCGGGCATAGGGCACGGACTCGTCCACTCCCTCCAGGTCCCGCCCGTCGTGGACGACACTCGGCGAGGACGTGTGGACCAGGCGTGCCCCGTGACGCGCGCACGCGTCCAGCACGTTCCGCGTCCCTGTCACGTTGATCTCCTCGTAGTCCCGGTCCCGTCCATGTACGCCGGCCTTCGCGGCGCAGTGCACGACCGCCTCGCATGCGCCGACGGCGGCCAGCACCGCCGCGCGGTCACGTACGTCGGCCAGGTGCTGGGTGACCCCGAGAGCCGCCAGCACGGGGCTGCGGTGTCGCTGAAGAGCGTGCACGTCGTCACCGCGGGCGGCCAGCCGACGGCAGACGGCCTCGCCCAGGAAGCCGCCGCCCCCGGTCACCAGGACCCTCATCGTCTGCCCGCCCGTACGCGTCGCGCGGCCCACACGGCGAGCTCGTGCCGGCGGATCTTGCTGTTGTGCCGGGCGTCGACCGGAAATCCCGGGTGGAACAGCACCTCCCGAAGCTCGGCGGTGTGCGGTCGGCAGGCCGCCACGTCCAGGATTTCGGCCTTCACGCGAGCCTTCATACGAGCCTTCACACGAGAGCCGCCCCGGGATCCCGATTCGCACTCCACGATCAGGACCGCACGCTGGGCGCCGGCGGGACCGACGCCGACCAGTGCGGTGCGGCGGACCCCCGGCACGGCGGCGAAGACGGGTTCGACCTGGTCGGTGTACAGGTCGCCGCCGACGGTGCGGACCCGTTCCGATTTGCGTCCGGCGAACCAGAGCCTTCCCTGCTCGTCGAACCGGCCGACGTCACCCATCCGGTGCCAGGTGCGGTCCCCGTCGCCGATCCGGGCCAGCGCGGTGGCCTCCGGATCGTCCAGGTAGGGGTCGCTGACGGTAGGGGCGGCCACGGTGATCTCCCCGATGGTCCCGGGCGGCACGACCAGATCCTCACTCCATCGTTCGATGGGGTCATCGCTGACGGCGATGACGCGTACCTCGGTGCCCGGGAGTGGAGGACCCAGGCAGGTGCCCGCCCCGGCGGCGGTGGCCTCGGCGTGCTCGGCGAGCAGGCGGCTCTCGATCGCGGCCACCGGCATACACTCGGTGGCGCCGTACACCGACAGCATCCGCGCGTCGTCGCGCAGGCAGCCGCGCAGGCGGTCCATCACCGGCATCGGCAGCGGCGCCCCGGCGGACACCACGTCGCAAAGCGTGTCCAGTACCAGATCACGGGCGGCGCAGTGACGCGCGAGCCGGTCCAGCAGCGCGGGAGCGGCGAACATCCCGGCCACGCGATATCGCCGGATGTCGGCGACCAGGGCGGCCGGGTCGGCCCGCACCGGACGCCGCGGGTCCATGTCCGGGATCACCACAGTCGCCCCGAACGCCGCCGCTCCCAGGGCGAACGGCGCGAACGTCGACAACACCGGCGTTCCCGGTTCCACCGTGCCCAGCGCGCCCAGCAGGTCGAGCTGCGCGGCCAGGTGCCGGTGACGCAGCGGCACGCCCTTGGGCGGGCCGGTGGATCCGGAGGTGTAGGCGATCAGCGCCAGGTCGTCGGGGCCGGCAGGGGGCCCGGCGGGGTGCCACCGGCCCGGCTCGCCCGACGGCCCTGTGTCTGACGGGCACGCCGAGCCGCGGGGTCGCCGCGAGGGGACCGTGATGGACACGCGGACGTCAGGAGTCCAGCCCAGCAGCCTCCTGGCCAGCTGCACGGCGGGAATCGCGATGAACGCCTCGGGCGCTGCCTGGAGCAGACAGCGTTTGATCGCGTCGAGCGGCAGCCCGGGATCGACCAGCACCGGTACCGCGCGAAGCCGCACCAGGGCGACGGCCAGCGCGCCCAGGTCCGGACCCGGCGGCACCAGCAGGCCGGTACGCATCCCCGGGCGGATCCCGGCCCCGGCGAGGACCGCGACGGTGCGGTCCACCGACCGCGACATCTGCCCGTAGGTGACGGCCGCCGGGGTGCGGCCACCGACCTGGCAGGCGATCACGTCGGGCTGCTCCCGGAACCAGCGCTCGGCGCGGACGATCAGTTCGCCGGCCGGCTCGCCCGGGCCGGAGCCGCTCGGCCCGGATTCGCTGGGAGGGGTCGCCTGTGCGGTCACCGGATCACCACCGCACGACCACGATTCCGGCACTGGCCCCGCTGGCCAGGCCGACCAGGGCGACCAGGTCGCCGCGCCGCACCCGTCCCGAGGCGACCACCCGCGCCAGTTGCACGAGCAGCGTCGCCGCGACGAGGTTGCCGTGCTGGGCGATGGTGACGACGACCTTGCCCTGAGGTATGCGCACCTGGTCGCAGAACCACCACAGCGTCGGCAGCGTCGCCTGGTGCACGCAGATGGCCGCGAAGTCGTCCCAGGTCAGCCCGAGATCGGCGAGGGGCTTGTGGAAGACGGCGTAATCGATGTTCTCGATGCCGCGCACCAACTCGACGGAGTCGACGATGAGCGGCCCGATGGCGGGCCGGCCCGCCCACGGGTCGCTGGTGAGGTTGTCCACCGCGGATACCGCCGCCTGCCATCCGGCGGAGTACGCGGAGAACCGGTGGGCGAGCACCCCCGGTTCGGCGCCGGCCTCCAGCAGCAACGCGGCGCCGGCGTCGGAGACGGTGTAAGACGCGGCGACGGTGACGTACTCCTCGGCGTCGGCCAGGGTCCACGGTGTGCCGGCGGTGGGCAGTTCTCCGCAGCAGACGAGGATCCGCCGATGACGGCCGCCGGAGATCAGCGCGTCGGCCACCTGGATGGCGTTCAGCACGCTGTTGCAGGCGTTGCGTACGTCGAACACCGGGCAGCAGGCCCCGATCTTGGCGGCGACGACGTGTCCGGTGGCCGGCTCTACGGCGTCGGAGGACACTCCCGCGTAGATGAGCAGGTCGAGGTCGGCGGCCTGTAGGCCGTTGTCCTCCAGGACCCGGCGGGCGGCGTGCGCCGCCAGGTCGGACGGTTTCTCGTGAGGGAGGGCGATGTGCCGGCGCCGGACTCCACTGTGGTCGTGGATCAGCCCTCGGGGCAGATCAAGGGTGGGGTTGCGATCGGCGAGCCGGTCTTCCAGCTCAGCCGTGCTCATTGTGGTCTCCGGCAGATGGGCGGCCACCCCCGCCATTCGGGTGTGCGGGTGGGTCAATGCAGTCCTCACTTCTGTCGGCTCACACCGGCGGGCTGCCGTTCGCCGCGCAGCCCGAGGCGGATGAGCATGCTGTGAGCGATGTCGGTGACGGTGCCGCCGCCGCGCATCAGTTCCATGGGCGGGATGTCGATGCCGAACTGGCCGCGGATGGAGGTCAGCAGTTCGGTGGCCATCAGGGAGTCCAGTCCGTACTCGTCCAGCCGCCGGTCTTCGGCGATCTGGTCGGCCGGGATGAGCAGGACGGTGGACAACAACCGGGTGATGTGCTCGGTGATGTACGCGTACTGCTGCTCGTAGCTCATCTCCGCCAGCAGCGACAGCAGGTCGGGCCCCTGCTGCTCCGTACCGGGCGGCAGCACCGGGGACAGCCACGGGCGCTGCAGGCTGGGCAGGACCTGCCGCAACCGGCCCCAGTCGCAGCGGCCCACCATGGCGACGTCGGCGTGCTCGCCGAGCATGTCCTCCACGGCGTCCAGCGCCCGGGCGGGAGACATCGGCGGGATCCCGGCCTTGGCCAGTGCCTCTCCCTGCCTGCCTCGGGTCAGCACCCCGGTTTCCGCGAGCGCGCCCAGGCAGGCCGTCAGTCCGGGCAGGCCCCGCCGTCTCCGCTGCCGGGCCAGCGCCTCCAGGAACAGGTTCGCGGCGACATACGACGTCTGACCGATGTTGCCGATGGTGGTGAGGGAGGAGTACATGACGAACAGGTCGAGGGGACGATCCCGGGTCAGTTCGTCCAGCACCGTCGCGCCGGCGACCTTGGGGTGCAGGACGGCGCGGATCCGGTCGTCGCCGAGGTCGGCAAGCGGGCCGTCGTCGAGGTGCATGGCCGCGTGTACGACGCCGCGCAGCGGGTGGCCGCCGGCGTCCAGGTCGTGCAGGATCCGCCGCATGGCGTCGCGGTCGGCCACGTCGGCCGCGTACGCGCGGACCTCCACCCCCGATCTCTCCAGTTCCTCCAGCAGAGCGGGAGCTTCGGGTGCCTCGGCGCCCCTGCGACCGACCAGGGCCAGGTGGCGGGCACCCCGCTGGGCGAGGCGGCGAGCCGTCGCCGCGCCGAACCCGCCCAGGCCGCCCGTGACCAGGTAGGTCCCCTCCGGTTCCAGGCGCGGCGCCGTCTGCTGGGGCTGAACGGTGACCGGTTCGTCGCGTGGGTCGAAGGACACAACGACTTTTCCGATGTGCCGGGAATGGCGCATCATGGCGAAGGCGTCGGCGACGCGGGCGGCCGGATACACCGTGTGCGGCAGCGGCCGGAACCGCCCGGAGCGGTAGAGGGGGGCGGCCTGCGCCGTGCTGTCGGCCATCAACTCGGGCGCCTTCCACATGAGAGTGCCCACGTCCACGCCGTAGAACGCGATGTTGTCGGAGAACGGGCGCAGCAGCAGGGACCTGTTCTGGTAGATGTCCCGTTTGCCGAGCTCGATGAACCGGCCGCCGTGCCGCAGGCATTCCACGCCCCGGTTGACGGCGTCACCGGCCAGCGAGTTGAGCACGATGTCCACTCCCTGGCCCCCGGTCAGTTCCTTGACCTGCTCGGCGAAACGCAGGCTGCGCGAGTCCAGGACGTGGTCGGCTCCCATCGCGAGCAGCAGGTCGCGTTTGGCGGAAGTGCCGGCGGTCGCGATCACGCGGGCTCCGTGGTGCCGGGCGTACTGCAGCGCGGCCAGGCCGACTCCACCGGCGCCACCGTGGACCAGGATCGTCTCACCCGCCTTGACCCGTGCGCAGTACCCCAGCGAATGATGCGCGGTGGCAAACGCCATCGGCATGGTGGCGGCTTCGGTGAAGGTCATCCCCTCGGGAAGGGTGACGGCCGCCCATGCCTTGACCCTCGCGTAACTGGCGAATCCAACGGGTCCCGCGGCCATCACCCGGTCACCGGGCCGCGTCCCGGTGACGGCGGCGCCGACGGCGGTGACGATCCCGGCGCACTCCAGGCCCAGTTCGTGCCCGCCGAAGACCGCTTCGACGGCCTCGGTGGGCAGCAGGTTCACCGCGCGCATCACGTCGCGGTAGTTCAGCCCGATCGCCCGCACCTCGACCACGACCTCGTCAGGCCCGGGCTGCGGCATCGGGATCTCCTCCCAGGTCAGGGTGTAAGACAGCCCCGGATCGCACACCTTGAGCCGGTAGGCGCCGCCCGAGCCGACGGGCAGGCTGCGGGCGTGCTCGCCTGACTCCAGCAGCCGCGGCACGAAACGCCCTCGACGGGTGAGCAGGATCTCGTCCTCCTCGTCAGGGGCGAGCAGCTCCGCCGCCAGGCGAGCGGCGTCCTGTGCGGCGTCACCGGTGGGGTGCAGGCAGAGCCTGCGTATCGCGAGCCGCGGCTGCTCGTTGCTCAGCGAGCGCATCGTCCCCCAGGTCGCCGCGTCCTCCGGGTGGAGCCGGACGTCGGTGAGGCGGGGCTCCGGCAGCGCGGCGCAGGGGCGGGCCACCAGCCACACCGTGGTCGCGACGTGCTCGGGCAGTTGCTCGCACGCCAGTGCGACGGCCCGAAGCGCCGCGGCCCGCCGGGTGATCTGCTCGACGGTCGTCTTCGGATCGGTGTCGTCGGCTCCGCGCAGCTCGCTGTCGTCCGCTCCGCCAAGGACGACCGCGATCGTGACCGTCTGGGCGGTGGGCGGGAAGTGATCGGTCCAGTGGTCGGGATCGTCGCTGAGCGGCGAGTGGAGCACGTCGCCGCCACGGGTTCGCAGCAGAGCCCGCAGCTCGGCGGTCAGAGCGTCGGTGCCGTCCTCACCGGCGAGGATCCACGTGCCGGCGGCGTCCGGTACGGGGTGCGCGGTGGCCGGAGCGCCCCCGGCGGCGGCAGGAGCGGTGGCCAGCATCACCGAGAAGTCGCCGGCCGCGAGTTCGTCGTCGCCGGTCTGGACGACCTCGGTACAGCCGGCCTCTCCCAGCGCCTTCGGCCATTCTTCCCGGGACAGCAGCGGCGAGCGGGGGCGCAGGTGCCGGTCGGTGAAGTCCCAGAACTCCTCCTGCATGCCGAGGAACGGCAGCAGGGTCCCCACCCGGTGCGGTTCGGTGATGAGCAACTGGCCGCCGGGAACCAGGAGGGTGGACAGGTGGTGCAGCGCGGCGGGCAGGTCACGGGCCAGGTGCAGGCTGTTCGCCGCGATCACGAGATCGAATCCGCCCGCGGTCAGTCCCTGCTCCACCGGGTCGGTGTCCAGGTCGAGCACGGCGTAATCGACGAAGTCGAAGCCGGCGAAGCGCTGCCGCAGCCGGGTCAACGCCGCTTCGGCGAGGTCGGTGACCAGGTAGCGGGTGCGGTCGGCGGGCAGGACGGGCAACAGCATGGCGCTGGTGCCGCCCGTTCCCGCACCGGCTTCCAGGACGCGCAGCGGCCGGTCGGCCGGCCATCGCCGGACGATCTGCTCGACGAGCGCCCGGGCGATCCGGTTGGTGAACAGGTTGACCGGTCCGACGTCGTGAAACTGCTCCATCAGCTCATGGCCGCCGCCGGAGACCAGGACGTCGGAGCCGGCACGCCGGCCTGCGAGCAGTTCGGGCAGGCACCGGCCGACGCGTATGGACAGGGCGCTCTGGGCGGCGAAGGCGGCTCCCCGGGTGAGGAGGTCACGGTGGAGGTCGTGCGGGTCCGTACCCGTCGGCATCAGGCGAAGGCCGCCCTCGACCGGCCGCTCCAGCAGTCCGTGCTGTTCCAGCAGCGGCAGGGCCGCATGGAGCATCCGCCGGTGGTGCGCCCCCGGGAACGCCTCGATCAGTTCCTCGACGCCGATCGACCGCTCGGCGGTCAGCTCACCGAGCGCGCCGGCCAGCGTGTGGGCGAAGACCTCTTCGAGCCGCGCCGCGTACCGCGGGTAGTCCAGCTCGTGCCACGCCGAGCGCAGCCGGTCGATCTGCTCGGCCGCGCCGGACAGGATCTGCCCGGGGCGGGGGGCCGGCCACGGCTCGGCGGGCGTGCCGACGCGGGGCGCGGCCCGCAGCGCCGTCTCGTAACGGGTGACCGGGGTGATGTGGACGCCGGGCATCCGGCGTAGCCGGCAGCCCTCCACTTCGGCGGCGATCCGGCCGTCGTCGTCGGCGACCACGATGTCCCAGCAGACCTCCTCGGCACTGCTGGAACGTTCCCGTACGTGCACGAGCCCCTGTGCCGCGGGCGTTCCCCACAGGCGGACGGAGCCGATCGCGGCGGGCATGTAGCCGCGGCCCGATCGCAGCGACTCCACCAGCCACAGCACGCCGGCCTGCAGCGCGCTGTCCAGCACCACCGGGTGCATCTGGTAGCGCCCCTGCCCCTGCTCGGGGCACGAGTAGCCGCCCAGCACCTCCCGCTCGCCCATCCACAGCTCGGTCAGGACCTGGAACTCCGGCCCCCACACCATGTGTCCTTCGGCGGCCCGCGCATAGTAGCCGGGCACGTCCACGCGCGTGCCGATGCGAGCGCGCAGCGCGGCCACGTCCAGCGGCGGCGGGATCCGGCGCAGCAGCGGCCGTACCCGGGCCCGGAAGTGCTCACGGGGCTGTTCCGCCTGTCGGCCGGCGCTGGCCACGGTGACCACCCCGGTCTCGGCGCAGAGCGACGTCTGCACGTATACCGGATCGGCGGCGGCCTGTGACGGCACCACCATGGCCCGGCTGATGTCGACCCTGTCCACCTCCACCGCCTCGGCGGCGTCCGGTATGGCCAGCCGGGCGGCGGCGATGGCCATCTCCACGTAGCCGGTGGCCGGCATGACGGCGGCACCGCCGGCCCGGTGGTCGGCCACCCAGGGCACCCGTACCCGGTCGATCTCCCCCTGCCAGGTGGGGTCCAGCACCGGCATCCGCTGTCCCAGCAGCGGATGCCGGATCGTCGTGTCGACGTTGGTCTGCACCCAGGTGTGCGGGCCTCCGATCCAGTGCCGTTCGCGCTGCCAGGGGTAGGCCGGCAGCGATCGCACCGCGCCGGGGTGGGGAAAGTACCGATCCCAGGCGAGCCGCGCACCGGCCGCGACGAGTTCGGCGACCGCGCGGCGGACGCGCACCGGGCCTGGCTCGTCCCGGCGCAAGGTGGCCGCGACGGCCGCGCGTACCCGCGCGGTGCCGCTTATGCGGCGCAGGTACGAGCGCAGCACCGGATGCGGGCCGATCTCCAGCAGCACGTCGAAGCCGTCGCCGAGCACCCGCTCGACCGCCGCTGCGAACCGCACCGGCTCTCGGACGTTCCGCCACCAGTACGCCGCGTCCAGCTCCGTCCCCCGGACCAGGCCGCCTGTCACCGTGGACACCAGGGGGACATGCGCCGGGCAGGGCCGCAGCCCGGCGAGTCCCTCGGCCAGGGGCTGCCGCACCGGATCCATGGCGCCGCTGTGGAAGGCGTAGTCCAGGTCCAGCTCACGGAAGAAGATCTCGCGCGAGGAGAGGTCCTCACCCAGTGACTTCAGCGACCCGTCCGGTCCGGCGATCGTGACGTCGCGGTCGGAGTTGACCGCCGCGACCTCCAGTTGCGGGTAACCGGCCAGGATCTGCCTGGCCGCGGTCTCGGGCAGCCCGAGCGCGGCCATCCGGCCCCGCCCCCGCGTGACCGACTGCGCCATGCCGCGCGCGGAGATCACCTGTGCCGCCTGGCTCAGTGACAGGGCGCCGGCGGTGTAGGCGGCGGCGACCTCGCCCACGCTGTGGCCGAGCACCGCTCCCGGCCGTACGCCCGCCGCCTTGAGCATCTCCACCAGGCCGACCTGGACGGCGAACAGCAACGGCTGCGCCACTTCGGTCGCCGACAGCCGTGACTGGCCGGCAGGCAGGGACAGTTCCTTGAGCACCGACCAGCCGAGCAGATCGGACAGTTCGTCGTCGACCGCTTCCACGGCCGTGCGGAAGGTCTCGTCGGACAGCAGATCGGCGCCCATTCCGGCCCACTGGGAACCGTTGCCGGAGAACACGAACGCCACCCGCCCGTGCTCCACCGTCTCCGACTCCGCCACCACCGCGTCCCCGGCTCCGAGCCCGGACTCACCGGCGGGACCGGTCGGATCCGGGACGTCCGCCAGACTCGCCAGCGCCCGCGCCGCCGCCGCGGCGGTGTCGGCCAGCACCACGGCGCGATGCCGGTGGCCGCCGCGCCGTCGGGTCGCGGTGTAGGCCACATCGTAGAAATCCCGTTCACCGAGTGACGTCAGGTGCGCGGCGGTCCGTTCCACGGCCTCCCGCAGCGCGGACCGGCTCCGCGCGGACACGACGACGGGCAGCGCTCCTGCGGAGGGTGCCGCCGGTTCGTTCCCCGCCGCCCTGGGGGCGGATGGTGGCGGCACGGGCGGTGCGGCCAGCGCCACGTGGGCGTTGGCGCCTCCGAACCCGAAGGAGTTGACTCCGGCCACGGGCCGCTCGCCTGCTTCGCCCAGCGGTCGCGGCTCGACGGTGACGCTCAGCCCCAGGGCGTCGAAGTCGATACGGGGGTTGAGCGTGGTGGCGTGCAACGAGGGCGGGATCATCCGGTGCCGGAGCACCAGCAGGGCCTTGAACAGCCCCGGCATGCCGGAGGCGGGCTCCAGGTGCCCCAGGTTGGACTTCACCGAGCCGATGGGCAGGACTCCGCGCGTGCGCCGGCGGCCCAGCGCCCGCCCCAGCGCCTGGCATTCGGCCGGATCGCCGGCCTGGGTGCCGGTGCCGTGCGCCTCCACGTACACGATCTCGTCGGGGCTGATGCCCGCCGTGGTGTACACCTGCCGTAACAGGGCCTCCTGCGCTTCGGCGTTCGGCAACGCCAGCCCCATGGTGTGGCCGTCGTTGTTGGCGGCGGCGCCGACGATGACGCCGTGGATGCGGTCCCCGTCGGCGATCGCGTCGGCCAGGCGCTTGAGCACCACCACGCCGCCGCCCTCCGCGCGTACGAACCCGTCGGCGTCGGCGGAGAACGCCCGGCATCGGCCGGTCGGCGACAACATCGACGCCTGGCTGAAACCGATGAAGGGGCCGGGGCTGAGCAGCAGGTTGACCCCGCCGGCCAGCACCACCCGGCTGGATCCCTCCGCGAGGGACCGCCAGGCCCGCTCCACGGCCGTCAACGACGAGGAGCACGCGGTGTCGATGCTCATGCTCGGACCGCGCAGGTCGAAGAAGTGCGACAGCCGGTTGGCCGCGATGGACAGGGTTCCCCCCGACATCGAGTACGGGCCCATGGCGCCCGGCTCGAACGCCTGCATCGTGCCGTAGGCGGGATCCGAGATGCCGATGAACACACCGGTATCCGTGCCTGCCAGCACCGCCGGATCGATGCCCGCGTCGTCCAGGGCCTCGACCGCCATCTCCAGGAGTAACCGCTGCTGCGGGTCCATCGAGGCGGCCTCTTTGGGGGAGATGCCGAAGTAGGCGGCGTCGAAGGCGGTGATGTCCTCGTCGAGGAAGCCCCCGGCCCGGGTGTAACTCCTGTTCGGCCTCGGCATGGTGTCGTCGACGAACCGATCGGCCTCGAACCTGCTCGGCGGGATCTGGCCGACCAGATCGGCGCCCTGCCGCAACGCCTGCCACAGCCCGTCCAGGTTCACGATCCCACCGGGCAGGCGGCAGCCCACGCCCACCACCGCCGCCGCGTGCTCCGGCCATGCCTGCTCCGCTGTCGGGTCGTCCGCGCTCATGTCGCCCTTCCTGCTCAGGTCCACCACGACTCGGCGCTTCGCCGGTCGGCTTGCTGTCTCGGCCAGGGTCCACCTAGCGCGCCTGGCACAGAGCTAGGCGGATCGGGCACTATGCCATCACAACTCCTCGTATATGAATAGGCACTCTGCGTATTTATCCAAGAGAAGGATGTTATGTGCGGTATGTGGAAAACCTGCGCAGAAGTGCCTGGCGCGTCGGTTTCCACAGCCGAGCAGGCTGCTGGACCGGTGAGACCGTGACGAGACTGTCCGGCGCTCAGCGCTTTGTCCTGGGCATCCGAAATGTGAGAATTGTCAGGTTTCTTTGCCGCTTCACCTTCGCTACACGCGAGCGACGCTGATCGTTTCACCTGCCGTGATTTCTGTGATCGGCACGCTAGAACCACGTGAAACGGCAGAGACATGACGCGCAGCAGCGCACCACGAACACTCATCTGGCCCGGTGCGATCTCGGCGATCGCGCTCGCAGCCGGCGCACTGGTCTCCGCACCGGCCTCCCCGGCCGCGGCGGCCGGCGAGGATCGCCCGACCTACCTCGGCAAATCCCTGTACACCGGCGAGTTCCACGCGCACACCTCCGTGAGCGACGGCGCCGAACTGCCGCCGGACGCCTACGAACATGTCCATGACGAGACCGGCGCCGACTTCTTCGCGGTGACCGAGCACGACGTCATGTGGGACATCCGCAACGGCGACGACTTCGTCGACGACTGGCGGGACGCCGACTCCGCCGAGTGGCGCTACCTGCACGAGAGCGCCGCACAATTCAACGCCGGTCAGAAAGACCTGGTCGCGGTCCCGGCGATCGAGAACACCTGGTACGACGGCACCGGCCACATCAACGTGTTCGACACCGACTGGCACGTGACGGCGCGGGCGACCGAGAAGGGCAGCGTCGACGGGTACGGCAACGTGTTCGGCACCGGCGACATGAAGTACGACTACTTCACGTTCCTGGCCCGCCTGAAGCAGGACCCGGACGCGATCGGCCAGTTCAACCACCCGTCCACGAAGGACAAGGGCGACTTCTTCGGCTTCAAGGGCCTCGACCCGGTCGCCGACGACCGGATGGACCTCATCGAGGTCAAGTCCGCCGACGCGGTGGGCGAGTTCCAGAAGGCGCTGGACGCCGGCTGGCACCTGGCCCCGACGTGGAACGGCGACGAGCACTCCGCGACCTGGGTGTCCGGGAACCCGTCGATCACCGGCGTGTGGGCCAAGGGGCACTCCCTGGACGCCCTGTACGCGGCGATGCGCGACCGCAGCCTCTACTCGACGGCCGACACCAACGCGGTCCTCGCGTTCGGCGGCAACGGTGCGCTCATGGGCTCGATCCTGCCGGGCGACACCGCCACCCTGGACGTCGAGCTCCGCCTCACCGACCCGGACGCCAAGGACTCCTTCACCTCCGCGCGCCTCCTCACCAACGGCGGCGCCGTCGCCCACGACTTCGGCAAGGTCGGCGGCAACGACCTGACGCTGAAGACCACGCTGGACGTCCGGGACGGCGACTTCTACTACGTCCGCGCCGACCAGGCCGACGGCGACTTCCTGGTCTCCGCCCCGATCTGGATCGGGAAGACCACCCGCGGCGCGAACTACGCCCCGAGGATCACCGTCCCGGGCGGCTTCCCCGCCACGGCGCGGTACGGCGACACGATCACGCTGCCGCAGGCGACGGCCACCGACGACTCCGGCACCCAGCCGGCGGTCACGTACGAGGTGTTCGACTCCGCGGGCGAGGTGCCGGTCTCCGGCGGCGCCTTCCGGATCCGCTCGTACGACGACGCGTTCGTGGTCGTGAAGGCGACCGACAACCTCGGCAACACCGACGCGGAGCTGCTCCGGATCCAGGTGTCCCAGAAGGCGCCGGACCCGGCGGGGGTCTTCCGCTTCGGCGGCAACGCGTCCGTGGGCGCGGAGCCCGGCTCCGCCGGCATCGCGGTCACCACCGACCGCGACGTCGAGCGGGTCTACGCACAGGTCCTGCCCGAGGGTTCTGACGACTGGTCCACGGCCGAGGTGCTGACCTCCGCGAACGACCGTCCGTACGAGGTCGACACGATCGGCAACGGTGAGCCCGTCTACCAGCACTCCATCACCGGGCAGACGCTGCGCTCGCACGAGTTCCGGCTGACCGGCCTGAAGGTCGGCACGACCTACCGGTTCCGGTTCGGCGTGGCCCGCGACGGCCGCGCCCCCGCCGCCCCCGACGGACCGGCCTGGACCGGCGTACGCGGCAGGTTCCTCGCGGGTGGCGCCGAGGGAGAGCCCGTCTACATCCTCGGCGACGTGCAGGTGCCCGACGGCGACGCCGACGACCTCAAACTGCCGGGAAGGGTGCTCGACCGGCTGAAGAGCGAGACGCCGGGCGGCGGCACCGTGATCCAGGTCGGCGACCTCGTCGAACGCGGCGGCCGGGGCGAGAAGTGGGCCGAGATCGCCGGCTCCTTCCTGTCCCCGCTCGACCTGCAGTACGCGGGCGTGGCCGGCAACCACGAGACGTACGAGGACCCCGACTACGACGCGGTCGGCGGGCAGCCGAACGCGATCTTCACCAACATGTTCGCGCTGCCGCGCAACGGCGTGATCGGCGAGAGCAACTACTCCTTCGACCGCGGTGACATCCACTTCTCCGTGCTGAACTCCAACACGCGCCTGGACGAGCAGCTGAGCTGGCTGGTCGACGACGTCCGCGCGTCGGACGCGACGTGGAACGTCGTCGTCGGGCACTTCTCCTACTACGGCGGCCAGCACGCCGACGACGGCGGCATGGACATCGACCGGGACAAGGTCACGCGCGTGCTCGACCGGCTCGGCGTCGACCTGTACGTCGGCGGGCACGACCACGTCTACAAGCGGTCCACGATCTACGACGGACGCCTGGCCACGACCCCCGAGGAGGAGGCCGCGGGCACCACGTTCGTGACCATGGGGTCGTCCGGCCCCAAGTTCTACGACAACCGGAAGTTCTGGTGGGACGACAAGGTCTTCGACGAGAACGTCCAGATGGGCGGCGTCCTGAAGGTGACCGACGCCGGCCTGCGGCTGTCGACGTACACGATCGACGGGCGCGTGGTCGACGAGGTGACGGTCGCCAAGCCGCACGGCTCCTGGAAGATCTCCTCGGCCGAGATCGAGAACCGTGAGCTGAAGGGCGTGGGCCTCCTGTCCTCCCCGGGCAGCCTGGACAAGGTCACCGTCATGGCCGCGACGTACGACAACGCGCAGCAGCGGATGATCGACGTGCGCACCGCCGACGTCACGCTCGACCACCGCGGTCGCGAGCAGTACGTCCGTTTCGACACGCCGCTGCCGGTGGCGCCGAGCTCGACGGTGAAGTTGTTCACCTGGGACTCCCTGGCGTCCGGAAAGCCGTTGCAGCCGGCCGTGACCCTGCGCGAGGGCCTGGCCGGTGAGGGCACCGAGCAGTCCCCCTATCTGATCGACTCGCCCGACGACCTGGCCAAGGTCGACAACGACCCGGCAGGTCACTACCGGCTGACCGCCGACCTGAACCTGACCGGGCTCGCCCGTGCGCAGATCGGCCGGACGACCACCTTCACGGGCGTCTTCGACGGCGACGGGCACACCGTCTCCGGGCTGGCCGCCCTGGCCGACCAGGGGCCGGGCCTGTTCGCCGACAACCACGGCACGATCGAGGACCTGGTGGTCCAGGGCGACGTCACCACCGACCGTTCCACCGCCGGTCTGGTCGCCGACGCCAACCACGGCACGATCCAGCGGGTTCGCGCCGACGGGTCGCTGACCGCGAACAGCTACGTCGGCGGCATCACCGGCCACCACTTCGGCACGGTCCGTGACAGTGTTTCCACGGTGGACGTGCACGCCACGACCCAGTACGCCGGGGGCGTCGTCGGCGTCTCCGTCGGCGGGTCGGTCACCGAGAACGTCCTGGCCACCGGTGCGGTCGTCGCGAACAGCGCGTCCGCGGGCGGCGTGGCCGCCTACGGCTACACCGACACCCAGGTGCGCCACACGGTCGCGCTGAACGCGAACATCTCCGCGTCGAGCTACGCGCACGCCATCGTCGGTCGCGTCTACACCGGGCAGACCGCCACGCTCGAGGACAACCACGTCAGCCGGTCCGTGCCGATCAGCGGGCAGTCGCTGACCGACCCGCCCGCGGCCGACAACCAGAAGGGCAACGTGGTCGCGCCCGCGGAGATCCAGAAGCAGGCCTTCTACGAGGACCGCGGCTGGGACTTCGCGGCCGTCTGGCAGTGGAACGACGTCGCCAGGCGCCCGACCCTGCGGATGGCGCCGGAGACGCTCGAGCCGGTCCCGGCGCCCGGGCTGCCGGCGGACGAGCGCGGCTTCTACGTCGTCGACAGCGTCGAGGACCTGGCCCTGATGGGGCGGCATCCGTCCTACGACTACGTGCTCGCCGCCGACCTCGACCTGACCGGCAGGCCGTTCACCAGCCTGCCGGGGCCGTTCACCGGCGAACTGGACGGCGCCGGCCACACCGTCAAGGGCCTGACCTCCACCACCGGTGGCCTGTTCGCCCAGATCTCCGGGCACGTCCACGATCTCGCGGTCCTCGACGCCACCGTGGACACCACCACCGCTCGCGCCGGCATCCTGGCCAACAGCAGCACCGGCACCATCGAGCGCGTGTGGGTCTCCGGATCCGTGACCGCGGGCTCGCGCGCGGGTGGTCTCGTCGGCGACTCGCAGGGCGTCGTGCGCGACGCCTACTCCACGGCGAACGTGCACGTGCGCACCACCGAGGCGGGCGGCGTGATCGGCGTGGCCCTGGCCGGCTCCACCACGGAGCGGGTCTTCTCCACGGGCGCCGTCACCGCGGACAGCCGCAACGACGGCGGTGTGGCGGGCTACGGCTACACCGGCACCACCATCCGCGACTCGATCGCGCTCAACCCGACGGTCACCGCACCGTCCTGGGCGCACCGCTTCCTGGGCCGGGTGCTGTCGAACAACGTCGCCACGCTGAGCGACAACTGGGCGGTCGAGACGGTCGAGGCCAAATCCCAGACCGAGACCGCGACCGGCCCGGCCACGCTCAACGGCGCCACCGCGACCCGGGACGAGGCGGCCGGACAGGCCTTCTGGGCCGGCAAGCTCGGCTTCGACTTCGAGTCGGTGTGGCAGTGGGACGCCGGCCTCGGGCGACCGGTTCTGCGCGGCGCGGCGGCACCCGCCACCGAGGCGACCGAGACACCCGTACCCGAGGCTCAGGCGACCGCGGCCGTGGGGGAGACCGTCGAGGCCGCAGCGCGGCCCGTCGCGTTCACCACCGCGGTCCCGTCGGCGGCCGGAGCCACCGAGACCGAAGGCATCCGCCACGAGGCGGTCGTGAACGACGACGGCACCGTCACCGTGACGGTGTCCGCCGGGACCGTCGCGGGGGCCAAGCAGTTGTCGGTCCTCCTGCTGAAGGCCGGCGCCTCGGCGTCGGCTCCGGCCGAGGACGACATCGCCTACCTCGGAGAGGTGCCCCTCGACGAGCAGGGCGACGCGACGCTGACCGTGCTCGCGAACCAGCCGGGCGGGACGACCCTCGCGCTGAACACCTCGGGCGACACGGCACGCTACGTCGCCTCGCTCCTCCCGCGGGCGCCCGAGACCCCGGCGATGCGGGTGCTCCACGACACCGTCACCGCCACGGTCAAGGTGAAGGGGAACGCCCCCGCCCAGGCGACGATCACCCTGGTCTGCGCGGGTGCGGACAAGTGCCGGGAACAGGTCGACGTCTCCCACGACGGCCACCCTCTCGACACCAAGAAGGTCACGCTGCAGCCCGGCACGACCAGGGATCTGAAGCTCAACCTCCGTGACGAGGCCCGCGCCGCTCTCCTCGCCGGCAAGCCGGTCGTCCTGGACGTCCAGATCGGCACGGCCCCGGCGGTCCAAGTGACCGTCACTCCGTGACGTACCGGCCGGAGAGGCCACGGCCTCTGCGGTGACCGCGGAACGCATGGCGCCCGCCGGCTTCGGCCGCGGGCGCCATTGCTGTAACGGATTAGTCACCTACTGTGTATGGTCACCAAAAGTGACGCCTTGGCAACATGGAGTCTCCCCGAACCGCGGAGGCAGACGTGGCCAGTGAGTTCCAGCGGAAAAAGGTCAGCGGAGTTTTCCGTGCGATGGACGTGGACCGAGACGGCCGGCTGACCGAGGCCGACTTCCAGGCGCTCGCCCGCCGCTGGACGGCCGTCGCCGGATCCGTCGATCCGGAGCGACTCGCCTCCGTCATGACCGGCTGGTGGCCGGTGCTCCGTGCCGCCTCCGGCCCCGGCGGCGACAACGCCGTCACCCTCGACGAGGTGCTCCTCGTCGTGGAAGGCCTCGGCGACAGGGCGGACGCCGTCTCCGCCACCGCCGACGCGATGTTCGAGGCCGTCGACCTCAACGGGGACGGCCTCATCTCCCGTTCCGAATACGGCGTGCTCGTCGAGACGTGGAACGGGACGCCGGCGGCGACCGACGAGATCTTCCCGCGCCTGGACCTGGACGGTGACGGCCACCTCACCCGCGACGAGTTCCGCACCCTCTGGACGGAGTTCTGGGCGGGCGACGACCCGAACGCTCCCGGGACCTACGTCTTCGGCGCGCCGGTGGAATAGCCCAGGGCCGGCGTCACCGGGTCAGCTCGCGGCGGACAGTGCGGCGATCTTGGCGGGGTTCATCATCCACAGCACCTGGTCGATGCCCTCGTCGGAGGCGTTGACGGTGAGGACGGTGAACAGCTCGCCGTCGTGGCGCAGCAAAGCGGCCGCCTGCCCGTTCACGTCGGCCCATTCCACCTCGACCCCGGCCCAGAACCGGTCCGCGAACGCTCTGATGTACTTCGCGACCCGGAACGCGCCGATCACGGGGATGCGCGAGGCCCGTACGGCGCCGCCGCCGTCGGAGTAACTGATGACGTCCGCGGCGAGGAGCTCTTCCAACGCGGCCAGGTCGCCTGAGCGGGCGGCGGCGACGAAGGCGGTGAGCAGCCTGCGCTGGTCGGCTCGCTTCACCGGTGCTCGGCGCTCGGAGACGATGCGTTTGCGTGCCCTGCTGACGAGTTGCCGCACCGCGACCTCACTCGCCTCGATGATCTCGGCGATCTGCCGATAGGGATAGTCGAACGCTTCCCGCAGCACGTAGGCCGCGCGTTCGGTGGGCGAGAGCTTCTCCAGCAGGAGCAGGACCGCGAAGCCGAGGGCTTCGCCTCGCTCGGCGCCGAGGTGAGGGTCGTTACTGGTGTCGACGGGTTCGGGAAGCCACGGGCCGACGTACCTCTCGCGGCGGACCCGCGCGGACTGGAGGGCGTTGATGGCGAGGCGCGTGGTCACCGTCGCCAGGAACGCCCCCGGATCGGCCACGGTGCTGCGGTCGTAGGCCTGCCAGCGCAGCCAGACGTCCTGTAACAGGTCTTCCGCCTCGGTGGCACTGCTCAGGATCCGGTATGCGATTCCGAACAGGCGTGGCCGCACGCTCTCGAAGGTGGCCGCCGCCTGGTCGAGGTCTTCGGTCCCGCCGCGATGGCCCCCCGCACCGATATCCCCCATGGTGATGGCCCCGTTCCGCCGGCGGATGGACCTATACAGCTTTGCATCTGCCCGCCCGGGGCTTCGACAGGGGATCGCGCTTCGTGACGCGGGTGGTGGTGATCCGGTCGTGTCCTTTAGTCGTCAGCCCTGGGATCTATCTCGAAAGGCTGCGAATTGCCTTCGGGTGAAATTGATCTCCGCTGGCATTCCCGTCTGCCGTCGTTTCTTTCGGGGGATTTAACGGGAGCATGATTGACGGCTCTTCGCTTCGCGAGAATCGAGATCCGGAGGTGGCGCCCGTGTTTATCGATCCCGGGCGGGGGGACGGTTGCCGTCGTAATCGCCCAAACCGGGCGAGTCGAACGGATCCAGGAGGCTGACATGACTGGATACCTGCCGTATCGCGATTCCACTCCCGCTGCCCGCATCGGCGGCGTACGCGGCTGGCAGGCGGACATTCTCCGCGGCGAGTCGTAGCCGAGTGAATCGAGGTACTGCGGCGCATGCGGGCCGCAGTGCCTCGACCTGTTACGGGACCTATTAGAGGCGGGGGGAATTCAATGGCGCGATTGTTCTACCCTGCCGCTTGGCGCAGCGATGTGGTGGAGGATCTGTTCGGATTCCGGATTTCCGATCCTTATCGGTGGCTGGAAGACGGCGATGACGTACGCGTACGGGACTGGGCCACGGCCCAGGATCGTCTCTTCCTGGCCCACCGCGAGCAATGGCGTGAGAAGGATTTCTGGGCGTCTTCGGTGGACCAGGTGTCCTCCTTCGGCGTGTCGGAGCCTCCGACGGTGCGGGGCTCGTTCATGTTCCTCGCCGAGCAACTGCGCGGGGACGAGCAGCGGCGCCTGCTCGTCGTCGACGCCGAAGGCGACAGGCGGGTGCTGGTCGATCCGGTGGAGATCGATCCGTCCGGTCACACCGGGCTGTATGCCTGGTGGCCGTCGCGCGAGGGCGATCGTGTGGCCGTCCAGATGGAGGTCGCCGAGCAGCCCGGCAGCGACATCACGGTGCTCGACGTGCGCACCGGCGAGGTGGTGGACGGACCGTTGCCGCGCGCCCGCAACACCTCGCTCGCCTGGCTGCCGGGAGGAGACGCGTTCTACTACGTCAGCCGGGTCGCCGACGAGGAACTGGCCCCGGGCGACATGCGGCTGCACCGGCGGGTGCGGTTGCACCGGATCGGCGCGCCCTGGCAGGCCGACACGGTGGTGTTCGGCGGCGAGGACGCCCCGGACCACTATTACGGGCTCACCGTCGGCGCGGACGGCCGTCATCTCGCCGTCACCGCCATGGTCGGGCCCGCCGCGCAGAACGACGTGTACGTGGCCGAACTCGTCGATCCGGAAGCTCCGCGCTTCGTCAAGGTCGTGGACGGGGCGGCCGTCGGCGCCCGCGTCCTCCCCCGCTTCCTCGCGGACGGCACCCTGCTGCTCGTCACCGACCACCAGGCTCCGTGCGGCCGCGTCTGCGTGGCGGACCGGTACGACGCCGGCCCGGCCGCCTGGCGCACACTGATAGCCGAAGATCCTGCCGCTCCCCTGGACGAGTGCCTGGTCCTCGACGGTCCGGCGCTTGTGCGGCCTGTCCTGCTGGTGGCACGCGCCCGCCATGGCACCTCCGCCCTGACACTGCACGACCTGGCCGACGGCCGGCCGCTCACCGCGCTGCCCCTTCCGGGCGCGGGCGTCGTGTCCTCCCTGCGCACGAGCGTCCCGCGCGGGCACCAGGCGTGGTTCAGCTACTGCGACGCGACCACACCTCCCACCATCTACCGCTACGACGCGGTGCTCGGCACGACGGAGCAGGAAGCCGGCGCCGCGACGGCGGGCCACACTCCGGAGATCCGCAGCCGCGCCGTCCGCTGTCGCGCCGGTGACGGCACGGAGATCACGCTGTTCCTGTTCACTCCGGACGAGGACCACCGGGGGCCGCGCCCCACCCTCCTGTACGGCTACGGCAGCTTCGGCATGCCGATGCGCCCCTGGTTCTTCCCCCTGGCGGCCGCATGGGTCGGCGCCGGCGGCACCTACGCGGTCGCGTGCGTACGAGGAGGCGGCGAAGAGGGCCAACGCTGGCACGACGCCGGCCGGGGACCACACAAACACCGCGCGATCAGCGACTTCAACGACGCCGCGGCGTGGCTCATCGAGACCGGCGCGACCACCCGCGACCAACTGGCGATATACGGCCAATCAGCCGGCGGTCTGCTGGTCACGGCCGCCGCCGTACGGCGACCGGATCTGTACGCCGCGGTCGTCGCCGAAGGCCCGCTGTGTGACATGGTGCGCTACGAACGATTCGGCCTGGGATGCACCTGGACCGACGAATTCGGCAGCGCCTCCCAGCCCGAACAACTCCAATGGCTCCTGACGTGCTCCCCCTACCACAACGTCACGCCCGGAACCCTCTATCCCGCCTTCCTCTTCACCGGCGCGGTGACCGATCTGCAGACCGGAGAGGCCCATGTCACCAAAATGTGCGCGGCCCTCCAGCACGCCACCGCCGGCGACCGGCCGATCCTCATGCGCAGGGAACCCGACACCGCCCACGCCGCCTCGCCCGCGAGCAAGGAACGTGCCCTGACCGCGGACATCCTGGCCTTCGCCGCCGAACACACCGGCCTCACGCGTTCCACAAGGAGAGGCGGCGCACCTCGCCGGGTCACTCCTGCGTGAGGGGTGTGCCGGAGCGCGCCGGCCCTTCGCGGAGTGTGGCCTTCCGGCGGCGCCGTGCGGCGAGAGCCGCGACGAGGAGCCCGCAGAGGACGACGAGGACGAGCAACAGCGCCCAGGGGAGGGTCCACGCGTGCGCGGTGCTCTCGACGACGGCGAGCGGGGCGACCGAGCCCGCCGCGTCGGTGAGCAGCGGGACGAGCGTGACCGTGCCCGTCAGTCTCAGCGCGGGAGTCACTCCGCGCACCGGTACGGAGACCTTCCAGGTGTCGCCGGGGAGCAGCCGGGGCGAGTCGTCGATGTGCCCCGCGCGGGCGTCCCAGTGCCCGAAGGGTCCGGACAGGGACACCGCCTGACGGGCGGTGAGAACGCTGTTGCCGTCGTTGCGGATCGTGTAGGTGACGGTGGCGTCGCCCGTCCCGAGCGGATTGGGCGTGCCGGAATAGCGCACCCGCAGGTCCTCCACCGACAGGCTCGGCTTCAGTTCTCCGCCCACGCGCAGGCGGATCCGGATGCCGAGACGCCGCCCGTCCGCCGCGCCGGTCGGGGCCGGCGCGGTGACGATGCCGCCCATGTACTCGCCGGGCGCGGCGTCGTCCGGAAGCGCGACCGTGAACGGCACCTCGGCCGACTCTCCGGGCCGGACGGTCACGTCGGGCCGGTCCGGGTGGACCCACGCACCCACCCCGGTCGACGTCGCGTCCCGGCCGAGCAGGTCGAGCCGGCCCTGCCCGGTGGTGAACGCGTCCGCGGCGTACACGCCGAGGTGGAGCGGCGTCGTGCCGTGGTTGGCGACCACGAGACCGTCCTCGATCCGCCCGCCCGGGTCCAGTGTGTAGCTGTAGTTCCGCCGGTCGGACCCGAAGTCGCCGGAGGCCGTCGCGACCGTCCAGGAGACCTCGCCGTCCGCCGCGGCGGGGCCCGTCCCCGCTCCGAACAGGCCGAACGCGGCGAGCAGCGCCGCGACGACGGCCCGGGCGAGGGAGCCTGCTGCGGTTGTCGTACGCGATCTCGGCGGGTGCATCTGCATGATCCTCGGGTGGTCTCGGGGAGTGGGGCCGGATCGGCTGATCGTGAGGGCCCCACTCGCCCTCGGTCGTCTACTGGAGCCAGTCGGACTCGGCCGCGGCCTGCTTGTCCTCGCCGGCCTTCCCTTCGTTCGTGTGGATCACGACCTTGTCGACGGTGGAGCCGACCGGCTGAGCGGCGCTCGCGCCGCTGTCCGGGCCGCACCAGGACTCCTGGCCCAGCTCCACCGCGGCGTTGGGGGCGGCGCAGGTGCCGCTGCGGATGTTCTCGACGACGAGCTTGTTCCCGCGCACCTGGACCCGCACGTACGTACGGACGTGCTCCTGGTTCTCGACCGAGTTGGCCCAGTGGCTCTTGGGGTTCAGCGGGTCGGGACCGTAGTTCGGGTCCTTGGTCGTGTCCGGAGCGGTGAGGTTGTAGTACTTCGAACCCGACGCCGAGTTCGCCGTCACGTAGATGACGCCGCCCGGGCCCTTGGACACCTCGGTGGCGCCGGGCTGCTCGTCCTTGTCCGCCTTCTGCCCGTTCTTGATCACGTAGCTGCGGGAGTAGCTGTGGTCGTGACCCTGCAGGACCAGGTCGACGCCGAGCTTCGAGAAGGCCGTCGGGAAGTCCTGGCGGCGCACCTTGTTGTCGGCGTCGTTCGCGTGGCTGGCCGGCGAGTAGATCGCGTGGTGGTAGATGAGCACCGTGTGCTTGGCGCCGGCGCCGTGCTTGTTGACGACATCGGTGATGTAGGCGATGTGCGCGGCGTCGGAGCCGCTGGCGTACGCGTTGCTGTTGATGTCGATGAACAGGATGTTCTTGTACGTGAACCAGTAGTCGCCGCCGGACCTGGTCGTCGCGCTGCCGTTGTAGTACGGCGCGGAGCGGTCGGTGTTCGGCGTCCAGAAGTGCTGCTCGTACGCCTTGCCGCCGACGTCGTGGTTGCCGATGGTGGCGGCCCAGGGGTACTGGCGCAGCTTGTCGGACGCGAGGAACGCGTTCCACTGCGTCTCGGTGTTGGCGGACTCGACCTGGTCGCCGCCGGAGACCAGCAGCTCGGCCTTCGGGTTGGCGGCGAGGGCGACGTTCAGGGTGTCCTCCCACCCCGCGCCGTCCTTCGCCACGTTGCCGGACGAGCCGATCTGCGGGTCGCCGAAGAAGAGGAAGTCGAGGTTGTTGCCGTTGAAGTCCTGGGTCGTGAAGGAGTACGTCGGGGACCAGTCGCCCTCGGCTCCGACCCGGTAGGAGTAGGCGGTGTTCTGCTTCAGGCTGTCGATCGTGGCGTGCGCGTTGTAGCCGCCGTTGACGACGTTCGCGGTGACCGTGGCGGGGAAGGTGACGGCGTTCGCAGGGAACCGGCCGTCGACGACCTTGGACGCCGGCGCGACCTGGACCACCTGCGCGGTGCCGGCCGAGGAGTACCAGGACAGGACGCGCTGCGTCTCGTCGGCGCCCACGCCGAGGACGACGCCGGTGAGCGTCGCGCTGTCGGCATGGGCCGCGGTCGCCAGGCCGCCGCCGAACACGGCGCCGGCGCTGAGGGCCGCCGCGGTGGCGCTCATGGCCACCCGGCGCAGGACGAGCCCGGGGCCCTGAGTCCCCTTGTCGAGCTTCATTGCTTTCCATCCATTTGGGGGTATTGGAGCGGTTTGCACGATTTCGGGGCTCGGTGTCGCGGAGATGAACAAGGGCCAGGCGGGCCGTTGCGCTTGCCGGAAGTTGTGGCGTGATCTCAGATTCCGAGAACGCGTTGCACGAACCACACCAGGCCCATCGCGGACACACCCGCCGCGATCGCCCCGGTCGTCCACAGCCCCGCGATAGGCCGCCGGTGACGCAGCAGGGCGAGCAGCGGGAAGACGGCGACGATGACCGTCAGCTGGACGACCTCGATGCCCACGTTGAAGACGAGCAGCGACCACAAGAGCGTCCACGACCAGGCCTGATCGATGCCCAGTGCCGCGGCGAAGCCGAGACCGTGCACGAGGCCGAAGCAGAAGACCACCGCGAGCCGCGTCCAGCCCGCGCGGTCCAGGCCGAGGCGGCCGTGACCGGCCGTCTCCAGGTCTGTGGCGTGCGACCGGCGTCGCCAGATGCGCCACAGATGCCAGCCCGCGACGACCGCGATCGAGAGGGCGATGACGGGCTCGACGAACGACGCGGGCGCCTCCACGAGGCCGAGGGCGGCGAGGACGAAGGTCACCGAGTGGGCCAGCGTGAAGGTCGTCGCCGCCAGCACGATCTCGCGCAGGCGGCGTGACCCCGCGATGAGAGCCAGCAGGAACAGGATGTGGTCGAGCCCGCCGAGCAGGTGCTCGGCTCCCAGCCGGAAGAACTCCCAGAACCGCTCGAACCAGGACTGGTGCGTGGAGAACGACCGATGCTGAGCGTCGAGTGCGGTGCTTCCGGACTTCAGGTCGAGGTCGTAGGTGACGATCGTCTTGCTGTCGCGCACGTACCCCTTGGAGCCGGCGAACAGCGCGCTGCGCACCTCGTGCGCTTCGGCGGACCTCGGGCACCGGTAGTCGAGGGTCAGCCGCGCGTACGGGACGCCCTCGCGTCGCCCGATCGTGAAGCCGCCGTCCCTGACCGGGGCGCACGCCTCGCCCCCGGCGGTGACGCCGAAGCGTTCGCTGACGTACGCGACGACCGAGCCGGCGTGGGCGTCGAGAGCGGCGGCCTGCCGACCCGCGTCACCGGCCTCGAACGCCGCGGTGCCCGCTCTGAAGAGCGGGTCGTCCTTCTCGTAGTCGGCGGCGGAGACGACGAGCAGGTCGTACTCCAGCTGGAGCTCGGTGCGGACGTGCCCGGCCTGGGGCGAGTCGAGGTTGACGTAAACCGTCGAGGTGAACCCGTGGGCGAGGGCGGGCAGGGCACCGAGCGGAGCGGAGAGGGCACTGAACAGGACGGCCACGGCTGCGGCGGCGATGACAGCACAGACACGACGCCGAGCGGCGGGGGACATATGACTCCTTTTCGGCTTTGGCGTACGAAATCTGCTCGATTGAGATGAACGAGCGGTATCTCGGACGAGAACCGTCGAGGAAGCACGCCCGGCGGAGACGGCCTCGGCGTCGAAGGCCGCAAATCATGCGGTAGGAAATAGGCGCACTTCCCACCGCCCCCGAAGGACGATCCCCATGCGCTCTCGGCTTCTGCCTGCCTGCACCCTGGCCGCGGCAGTCGCGACCGCCCTGCTGGCCGGCGGATGCGGCTCTGGCGACGACTGGTCCCGGCCGCACGCGAAGCCCACCGCCGTCGGCACTCCCGGCCCGGGCTTCTTCCCGGCCGCGTCGCCCGCCCCGGAGGCGACGATCACGCCCCGGCCCGGCTCATGGAACGGGGTCCGTCCGCCGGAGGGCTACCGCGTGGTGCTGCTCACCGCGGGGGAGGACCGCCAGACCACGACGCTGGTGAGCGCGGTGACGGCGTGGGCCGAGGAGGAGCGCGTCAGCCTCAGGACCCTCACGGCCACGCGGCCGGACCAGTTCGTGCCGACCATCAGCAGGGCGATCGACATGAGGCCCGACCTCGTCGTCACCGCCGGCGACGCCCTCGTCGACCCCCTGGCCCTGGTCACCCCCAACCACCTCGATCAGCAGTTCCTCGTGGTCGGCGCGGAGCTGGCCGAGCCCACGGAGAACGTCACCGCCGCCGACTGGACCGGTGCGTCGTTCCGCGGCGAGGGGCTCGGCATGTCCTCGGCGTACGATCCCGCCAGCTTCACCCCCGAGCGCGCCGGGCGTGCGATCAGGGCGGGTGCGGCGGCCGTGCTCAACGGCATGACCGGCATCGTGCTCTGGCTCGATTAGTGGGGTGTCCACTGGGGTTCGCCGGGCCGCTTCCGGGCCTTTGATGATCAGACTCCGGGATCACCGTCGGCATGATGATGCGACTGCGGTCGCATGAAAGCGGGGACTCAAGGAGGACGCGCGAGCGGCCTACGTGATCAACGATTGGTCGCGTGATCGAGACCATCGGGGGGATCGGCATGTCGCCCCTGGAGATCCTGCTCCTGCTGGGCGTCGTCGGCCTGCTGTCGTCGCGGTGGTGCCCGCCCCGAGCCCGGCGGCCGGTCGCGCTCGCCGCGGCGGCGGTCGTCGCCCTGTCCGGGATCGCGCTGACCGTGCGCGGGTTGCGCTGGCAGATGGCGCCCGCGCTCGCCGGCGTCCTGGTCGCGCTCGCGTTCGCCGCGCCAGTGCTGGCCGGACGCCCGGCGCGGCGGATGAGACGGTGGCTCGCCCTGCCGGGAGTCGTGGCCTGCCTCGGCCTGGTCTGTGCGAGCGCGGCCGCCGCCTGGGCGGTGCCCGTGCCCGTGTTCCCCGGGCCGTCCGGTCCGTACGCGGTGGGCACCGCCGTGATGCAGTGGACCGACGTCTCTCGCCCGGAGCCCGCCACCGATGAGCCCGGCGACCACCGGACGGTCGTGGTCCAGTTGTGGTATCCCGCACCCAAGGGCACGGCCGGTCCCCGTGCCCGGTATCTCGGCCGCACAGAGCGGGAGGCGCGTACGGTCGCCGACGGCCTGACCGGCTACATCGGCGTGCCCGCCTTCCTGCTCGACGACGCGGTCCGTGCCCGCACCGGCGCCGTGTACGACGCGCCCGCGGCGGCCGGGCGGTTCCCGATCGTGCTGTTCTCTCCCGGACTGGGAGGCGTGCGCACCCAGAACACCGCGTGGGCGGAGGAACTGGCCGGCCGCGGCTACGTCGTCGCGGCCCTCGACCACCCGTACGACTCCGCTGCCGTCGTGCTCGACGATGGACGGACGATCCGCACGCGCGTCGTGGCCACCGGCGACGACGAGGAGGACAGACGGCTCGCGACCGGCTGGACGGCGGTCAGGGCCGCCGATCTCAGCTTCGTCCTCACCCAGCTCGGCCGCCTCGACAGGGGCGAGATCCGCGGCCCGCTGACGGGACGGCTCGACACCGCGCGGGCGGCGGCGACCGGGCACTCCATGGGCGGAGGCGCCTCCCTGCGGGCCGCCCGCCAGGACTCCCGGTTCGCGGCGGTGATCGACCTGGACGGCTACCCGTACGACCCCGCGCCCCGGCCCTACCATCAGCCGGTGCTCGCGCTCACCCATCCCGTCGACCCGGCCGACAACCCGTCGTACATCCCTCGTCTCACCCGGATCCTCTCGCTGAGCACGTCGGAGAGCTACCGGATCACGGTCCCCGGCGCGGCGCACCTCACCTTCGCCGACGCGCCGCTCTACATGCCGCCGGTGCCGTCCGTTGTCGGCTCCCTGGGCCGCACCGGGGGCCTGTCCGTCACCACGGCGGCCACCGTGGCCTTCCTCGACGCCACCCTGCGTGACAAACCCGGCGACCTGGCCACGCTCCTGCGCCCGTACGGCGATCTCACCGTCCACCGGCCCGTGCGGAAGGACGACACGGGGGACCGTGGCGCTGACGGCGGCCACGACGGTCTCGATCGGGTCAGGGCCGGACGGCCAGCACCCGGAAGCTGATCCCGCGGGCCGTCCGCGTCACCGACTCGATCGCGAAACCGGCCTGCTCCACGTAGGGTCGGGGATCGCGGGTGAGGTAGTCGGCTTCGAACCGCACCGACAGCGGTTCCAGCAGCCGCATCCCGGCCCGGATGACCGGGTTGCTCGACGGTCCGTGCTCGGCGAGCACGAACCGCCCGCCCGGCCTGAGCACGCGATAGGCCTCGCGCGCCGCGGCCAGCGGATCCGGGATGGTGCACATCGTGAACGTGGACAGCACCGTGTCGGCGACGCCGTCGGGCAGGTCCAGGCGCTGCACGTCGCCCTGCCGCAGCTCGACCCGCTCGCCGAGGCCGGCCTCCGCCACCCGCCGCCGTGCCAGTTCCAGCATGCGCTCGGACAGCTCGATCCCGACGACCGTGGTGCCGGCGCCGTACAGCGGGAGGTTGAGCCCCGTGCCGACCGCCAACTCCACCACGTGACCGCGCGCCTGCCCGACGGCCCACTCCCGGCTGCCCGGAAACAGGCGGCGCTCCCAGGCCAGCATCTGGCTGTCGTACCGGTCCGCCAGCCGGTCGAACACCCGGCGTACGTCCGCGTCCGTGGTAGCCCGCATCCCACGACCTTTCACGATGGGGGTCTCCGCGAATCGTTCCACGGCATGGGCCCCCTCCGGGAGGGCCTATCCGGCGGCGACCCTGTCATCCGGGTGAATAACCAGTGGGATTCCGAAGTTCGGCTGCCGGTTCGCCGGCAGGTCGTTGAAGTCGACGATGGCGGATGCCGGCGGTGCCGTGATCTTCACGTTCGCGTGCCATCGGTATCGGGTGTCCACCACGTTCCGGTGAATCTTCCGGACCCATTCACCGTCGCGGGTGTAGTCATATTCCTTCGAGGAGTACCGCGTGACCAGGCGGACGGGCAACCCGGCCTTGTCGACGGACAACCTGAACGAAACCGTGTAGTTGTCCGGGTTGAAAGCACCCTGCTCGCTGTACAGGTTCTGCGTCTTGAGGGTGCCGCGATACTCGCCGGAGCGGAGGGAAGAGGCCTTCGAGATCACGAACTTGAGCCTCGCCGGGCTGAGGACGTCGACGAGCTGGTCGCCGCGCTGGCCGTAGTCCTGCCAGGACGGATTGTCCTTGCCGAACGTGACCCAGGTCTTGCCTTCCGGCATCGAACCCCAGTGGAAACCCTGGACGTAGGTATAGCGGCCGACGTTGACCGCGCGCAGGGGAGCGCGCATGGCTTCCAGCTCTTCAGGGGGCAGGGCGGCCTGGAGACGGGGGGTGATCACCCCCAGGGAGGTGAGGTCGTAGCCGACTACTCCGGACTTTCCGAACCCGATCCTGCCGGTGGTCCGGCGGATGTAGGTCTGCTTGTCTTCGAAAATGCTCGTCCGGGCGGTCTCGGAAACCAGAACCCCTCGCCCCGCCGCGAACTGCTGCCGGAGAGCGTGGACCGGGTCGGCGGATGAAGCGGCATGAGCGGCACCGGCGCCGGTGAACAGCGCGGCGAGCACACCGAACAGAACGGCAAGCACATTCAAGCGCCTCATATCGCTCCCTGATTCGCGGCACGGGATGGAAATCCTGCCGCCCGCGAATCACGAAGTGATCTCGAAGGCGGGCGTTTTTTCACTCTTCATCGATTTCCGTACGCCCGGCTGAGCCGTGGTCTGCCAGAAGTCAGTACGCGACGGTGAAACGGGTCCGGTGGTGGCGCGGCCGTTCGGCTTCGTCAAGCAACGCCACCGCGAGGTCCTCCATAGAGATCCGGGACTCGCCGTCGGCGTCGACCACCAGCTTGTCGCCACCCACCCGGTACACGCCGGTCCGCTCGCCGGGGACGAGCAGGTCGGCCGGGCTCAGGTAGGCCCAGTCCACGATGGTGTTGGCCCGGCAGGCCGCCAGTTGCTCGACGCACGCCGCCGCGATCGGCAGCAGGAAGGACGGATAGCCCGCCCGGTCCATCAGGCGGCCGCCGCCCTCGACGGTCAGGCTGCCCGCGCCGCCGACGAGCAGCAGGCGTACGCCGGTCTTGGCACACGCCGCGAGCAGCGTGGTGGCGACCGTGACCAGTTGGCCCTCGTCGCCGGGCGCCGGGCAGGTCGCGGTGATCACCAGGTCCTGCCCGGCGGTCAGCGCGACGACGTCGTTCACGTCGGTCGCGTCGCCGACCCGGGCCCGTGCCTCGCCGGGCAGTCCGGCGAGCCGTACCGGATTGCGGGCCACGCCGGTCACCTCGTGTCCGCGGGACACGGCCTCGGCGACGACGCGCCTGCCCACGTTCCCGGTCGCCCCGAACACTGTGATGCGCATGCCGCTACTTCCTCTCGATTTGGGGGGGTGCCGCGGGCGGTACCCTTGCCGTGTGCCGGATCATGTGGACAACGTCCTGCAGCAGTGGGCCGATGCCCGCCCTGACCTGGACGTGTCCCCGATGGCGGTCTTCGGCCGGCTGTCGAGGCTGACGCAGCTCGTCAACAACGAGCTGCGCCGCACCTTCGCCGCTCACGACCTGGACCCCTCGTCGTTCGACGTCCTGGCCACCCTCCGCCGCGGCGGCCGGCAGGCCCCGGCCGAGCTGATGCGCTCCGCCATGATCACCTCAGGGGCGGTCACCCAGCGCCTCGACCGGCTGGAGGCGCGGGGCCTGGTGACGCGGACGCCCAGCGACGTCGACGGCCGTGGTGTCCACGTCGATCTGACCGACGCCGGTCGCGAGCTCATCGACCGGGCGCTGCCCGACCACGTGGACACCGAACGGCGCCTGCTCGCCGGGCTCACCCCCGCCCAGCGGGAGAACCTGGCCGAGACCCTCAGGCAACTGCTGATGTCGCTGGGCGACTAGACCCGCTTGGCGGCGGACACCACCAGCGACGTCAGGATCACGAGCCCCGCCGCGACCCACAGCACACCGGTCACCGCGACCGCCCCGACGATGAGGCTGGCGAACAGCGCTCCCAGCGCGATCGCCAGGTTGAACATGCAGGTGTTCAGCCCGGTGGCGGCCTCGATGCCCTGCGGCGCCGCCTTGATGATCCAGGTCTGCACGCTCACCGGCAGGCCGCCGAACGCGAAACCCCACGCGATCAGCAGGATCGACCCGGTGACCGCGTTGCCGCCGAGGAACGGGAACGCCGCCAGGATGACCGCGAGCGCGACGCTGACCACGACGATCGTGCCGCGGACGTTGCGGCCCGCCCACGAGCCGGCGATGAGGTTGCCGACCATCCCGGCCACGCCGTACGCGAGCAGCAGCGGGCCGACGAACGCCGCGCCGACCCCGGAGATGTCCTGCAGGATCGGGCTGACGAACGTGAAGGCGCCGTAGTGCCCGGACACCAGCAGGAAGGTGGCGACGACACCGATCCGGACGGCGGGCGTGCGCAGCTGCTCGCCCAGCGTGCGCAGCCGGACGGGCTCGGTCGCCGGCATCTTCGGCAGCAGCACGGACAGCGCGATCACCAGCAGGAGCGCGACCGCGGCGACCGCGCCGAACGCGATGCGCCAGCCGGTGAGCTCGCCGACGAGCGTGCCGGCGGGGACACCGAGGACGTTGGCGGCCATGGCGCCGAAGAAGATCAACGAGGTGGCCTTGGCGACGTGCGACTCGGGCACCAGCCGGACACCGAGGCCCGCGGCGAGCGACCAGAAGCCGCCGATGCTGACGCCCACGAACAGCCGGGCCACCATCAGCACGGCGTACGTGGGGGTCACCGCGGACACGACGTTGGCCACCAGCGCCAGCAGGATCAGGCCGAGCAGGACCACCCGCCGGTCCAGCCCGCGGATCGCCACGGGGAGCAGCGGCGCGGTGACGGCGGCGACCAGGCCGGACACGGTCACCATCAGGCCGACCTCGCCGTCGGTGACGTGCAGGCCGTCGCCGATGGCCGTGAGCAGGCCCATGGGCAGGTTCTCGACGGTCACCACCAGGAAGGTCCCCAGCGCGACGGCGATCACCGCGATCCAGTTCTTGAGGGGGACGCGATCTGGCCTGTCGGTCCCGGCGGAGACGGACTCGATGACTGTCATCTGGTTCCTCCTGTGCGCGTGGGCCCGGTCCGGGCAGGCGTGAACGAACGTCGTGCGTCGGTTGGGTCGAGCTGTCGTGCCGATCGGCCCCGGCGGCCGTGGATCAGTGGCAGGCAAGTTCGCTTAGCACTAAGAGACATTACCTTAGTGCTAAGCGATTGGCCAGACGGGAGGCCGTCCGGGTTCGAGGTGCGCGGGCCGGTGGCGGCACCCGGGCAGCGTGGACGGGCGCGAGATCCGGTGATCGCGGCGCCCGGTGCCCGGGAACCGCGCCGGCGAACGATCCGGGGAAAGCGCTTGCTTGTGGTGCATTCTCACCACCGTTTCTCGCGCGTGCTCGTCGGGGCACTCCGAAACGGAGGCTAGTTCCGCGTTTCCCGCCGGGTCAACGAGACTCGCACGCGACTCGGGGCGGGCCGTCGAACGATAGGGGTTGTAAGGGGTTGCGGGCCGTCTCTTCCGCGTTCGGACCCGGGGCACCCGAAAAGTCCAAAGGTGTCACGGATCGTCCTGACATGCTGTGGGGCTGCTAGGGGTTGTGGGAAAAGCCCGCCGCCGCGAATTCTGAATAGGCCCCGCAGGCCGGAGTATTCGCGCCGTTGCGAATTCCATCCCGAAAGGCCGAACTTTCGCGGGCTGCTCAATGCCATCGTTCGTGGCCGATTGCAATTCGTTTCCGACCGAGGCCGCTCAGGCCGGTTCGAAAGGCGGGTCAACATGCAGGGACTGATTCAGGTAGCCGGTGTCATCGACCAGGCCGAGGCGGACCTGATCCGCGAGGAAGGCGCGGACTGGCTCGGCTTCGCCTTGCGGCTGCCGGCGAAGAACGAGGACCTGTCCGAGGAGGAGGCCGCGGCGATCGTCAAGGAGATCCAGCCGGAGCACAGGGGCGTCGTGATCACCTACCTGACCGACGCCGAAGAGATCAAGACCTTCTGCGAGGAGCTGGGCGTCACCGCGATCCAGCTGCACGGCGACGTGACGGGCGAGGAACTGCGGAAGCTGCGGCGCATCGCCCCCGACCTGTACGTGCTCAAGAGCCTCGTGGTCAAGCAGGACAACCTCGACGAGCTGGCCAAGATCGTGGACGAGGCGGCCGAGTGGGTCGACATGTTCATCACCGACACCTTCAACCCGGCCACCGGTGCCAAGGGCGCCACCGGACTGCTGCACGACTGGTCGATCAGCGCGGAACTGGTCCGGATCTCACCCAAGCCGCTGATGCTCGCCGGCGGGCTGAACCCGGACAACGTCGCCGCCGCCATCGCCGAGGTTCGCCCGGCCGCGGTCGACGCGCACACCGGCCTGGAGGACCCGGTGACGCGCCGCAAGGACCGGCTGAAGGTGCGCAAGTTCGTCCAGGAGGCCCGCAGGGCCTTCGCCCAGCTGGAGGCGGGTGAGAAGGCATGACCATCACGGCGACGCAGGCGGCCGGCACCACGAACGACACCGTGCATCTGCTGCCGCAGACCAGGCAGTTGCGGGCGCTGCACACGATCATCCGCGACCGGAACGCCGACCTGGAGCGCTTCGTCACCACGTCGGGCCGGATCATCCGCCAGCTCATCGAGACGGCCATGGATCTCCTGCCGTTCGAGCCGCTCGACGTGCAGACCCCGGTGGGGCGCACCTACCACGGCCTGCGGCCGGCCAGGCCGATCTGCGGGGTGTCCGTCCTGCGCGCCGGGGAGAGCATGGAGCACGAGCTGCGTGTGATGTCGCCGGGAGTGCGGATCGGCAAGATCCTCATCCAGCGGGACAAGGTCACGAAGCTGCCGCGGCTGTACTACTCCGCGCTGCCCGCGGACATCGACCGGCACAGCGTGCTGCTGCTGGACCCGATGCTGGCCACCGGCGGGACCGCGCTTGCCGCCATCGAGGTGCTGCTCGCCCACGGGGTCGCGGAGGACGACATCGTCTTCGTCACCCTGCTGTCGGCGCCGGAGGGCATCGACGCGGTCCACGCGCGTCACCCGAACCTGCGGATCGTGACCTCGGCCATCGAGGAACGGCTGAACGAGAACGCCTACATGATCCCCGGCATCGGCGACTTCGGCGACCGCTACTTCGGTACGGACGTCCCACGTTGACGCCTCCCCTCCCCTGAGGGGAGGGGATTCCAACCGTCGCCGGCCAGATTCTTCCTGCTCCACCGGCGACAGCCCCGGGACGAACCCACCCCAGGGTTTCACGTGGCCTCCACAGGCTTCACGTCCCGTCGGCCCGGCGGTAGGCCCGACCGGCCTGCGGCGCAGGCCGGTCACCCCCGCGGGTGAGCGCGGAAACGGGTGACGGCGTCCGAGGGCCACGGCTTCCCAGTAACCCTTGTCCGTCCATCGCAGGGGGAGGAAATGATCACCACTCCAGTCGCTGAAGCGAGGCGGGAATCACCCGAGGACACCTGTCTTCCCGATCTGCTCGACGCTCAGGCCCGGTTGCGCCCCGACGCCACGGCGGTCGTCTGCGGAGAGCGGCGGCTGACCTTCCGCGAGCTCGCGGAGGGCGGCGCGGCCCTCGGCGGGCACCTGCGGGAGCTCGGCGTGGACCTCGACGAATGTGTGGGGCTCTTCGTAGAGCCGTCGATCGACCTGATGGTCGGCGTATGGGGGATCCTGCGGGCCGGCGGCGCCTACCTGCCGCTGTCCCCCGAATACCCGGAAGAGCGCCTCCGCTACATGATCGAGGACGCGGGCGTGCGGGTCGTCGTCACCCAGGACGAGCTCGTGGACAGGCTGACCGAGCTGGCGCCCGCGGGGACGCGGATCGTCACCCTGAAGGACGCGGAAGGGGTCGCGGGTTCGCCCGGAGGCGACCGGCACTCCGACCGCCACCCGGGCCTGCGTCCCGGCAACCTCGCGTACGTCATCTACACCTCCGGCAGCACCGGCAAGCCGAAGGGCGTGATGATCGAGCACCGCAGCATCGTCAGCCAGATGCGGTGGCTGCACGCCGGCTACGGGATCGACCAGGACAAGATCATCGTGCAGAAGACGCCGATGAGCTTCGACGCGGCGCAGTGGGAGATCCTCGCGCCGGTCTGCGGCTCCGTGGTCGTCGTGGGCCCGCCCGGGGTCTACCGGGACGCCGAGCGGCTGATCGACGTCATCAGGACGCACGACGTCACCACGCTGCAGTGCGTTCCGACGCTGCTGACGGCGCTGCTGGACACCGAGGAACTGCAGAGCTGCACCTCGCTCACGCAGGTCTTCACCGGCGGCGAGGTCCTGTCCAAGGTGCTGGCGACGAGCTTCTTCGACGCCATGCCCGGGTGCGCGCTGGTCAACCTGTACGGCCCCACCGAGTGCACGATCAACTCGTCGGCGTACACCGTGGACCCGGCGACCGTCGACGAGGGCCCGAACGCGATCTCGATCGGGGCGCCGGTCGACCACACCGACTACCACATCCTCGACCTGGCCGGGGCGCCTGTGGCCGTCGGCGAGATCGGCGAGCTGTTCATCGGAGGCATCCAGGTGGCCCGCGGCTACCTGCACAAGCCCGAGCTGACCGCCGAGCGGTTCGTGGACAACCCGCTCGGCGAGGGCAGGCTGTTCAAGACCGGCGACCTCGCGTACTGGAACGCCGACGGCACCGTCCAGTTCGTCGGCCGCGCGGACAACCAGGTCAAGCTGCGGGGGTTCCGGGTCGAGCTGGACGAGATCAAGCTGGCCATCGAGACCCACGAGTGGGTCAAGCACGCCGCGGTCATCGTCAAGGACGACCCGCGCACCGGGTTCCAGAACCTGATCGCCTGCGTGGAGCTGAATCCCAAGGAAGCGGCGCTGATGGACCAGGGCAACCACGGCGCCCACCACCAGTCCAAGGCGAGCCGGCTCCAGGTCAAGGCGCAGCTGTCCAACGCCGGGGTCAGGGACGCCGCGGAGCTCGACGGCAGGCCGGTGATCGACCTGCCCGGCAAGCAGGCGACCGCGCGGCAACGCGGACTGGCGTTCGCCCGCAAGACCTACCGGTTCTACGAGGGCGGGGAGGTCGGCCGGGGCGACATCCTGAAGCTGCTGGACAGGAAGACCGAGGGCGCGCGCTCCCGCGGCCTCGACACCGTCGGCCTGGAGGATCTCGGCGAGATCCTGCGCTACCTCGGCCAGCACCTCAGCGAGGAACGCCTGCTGCCGAAGTACGCGTACGCCTCGCCAGGGGCGTTGTACGCGACGCAGCTCTACCTGGAGATCAACGGAATCGGCGACCTCCGGCCGGGCTTCTACTACCACCACCCGGTGGAGCACCGGCTCGTGCTGATCGGGCCGGCCACCGGGGGAGCGGAGCCTCAGGTGAGGCTGCACTTCGTCGGCAAGAAGCGGGCGATAGAACCGGTCTACAAGAACAACATCCGCGAGGTCCTGGAGATCGAGACCGGCCACATGGTCGGCCTGTTCGAGGAGGTGCTGCCCGACTACGGCCTGGACATCAGGCCCCTGGAGTACGCGCCGGCCACGAAGGACCACCTGGACTGCGCCGCCGAGGACTACTACCTCGGCACGTTCGAGCTGGTCCCCTACGCGGGGCCGCGCCAGGACGAGGTCGACCTCTACGTCCAGGCGCATCCCGGGAAGATCGCCGACCTGCGGGCGGGCCAGTACGCCTACGAGAACGGGCGGCTGCGGCTGATCTCCGACGAGCTCATCCTCAAGAAGCACGTCATCGCGATCAACCAGCAGGTCTACGACCGGTCGAGCCTCGGGATCTCGGTGATCAGCAGGAACGCCGAGGACTGGCTGCACTACATCGACCTGGGACGTACGCTGCAGCACCTGTCGATGAACGACGTCAACATCGGGTTCATGTCGTCCGGATACAGCTCCAAGTCCGGCGACGACCTGCCCTCGGCGCGCCGGATCGACGGCATCCTCCGCTCCAACGGCCGGCCCACCGGCCCGTCCTACTTCTTCATCGGCGGCCGCGTGAGCGACGAGCAGCGGCTGAGCGAGGGGATGAAGGAGGACTCGGTCCACATGAAGGGACCGGCGGAGATGATCAGGGACGACCTGATCAACTTCCTGCCGGACTACATGATCCCGAACAAGGTCGTCGTGCTGGACCGGCTCCCGTTCACGGCGAACGGGAAGATCGACGTCAGGGGGCTGGCCGAGTCCGACGCGACGAACGTGGACAACGCCGACCGGCCGTACGTCGCGCCGCGGACGATGACCGAGCGCAGGATCGCCGAGCTGTGGAAGAAGGCGATGAAGCGGGAGACCGTCTCGGTGGAGGACGACTTCTTCGCCTCCGGTGGCAACTCGCTCATCGCCGTCGGGCTGATCAACAAGATCAACCGGGAGTTCTGCGGCTCGCTGCCCCTCCAGGTGCTGTTCGAGTGCCCCACCATCGAGAAGCTCGCCCGGCGGCTCGACGGAACCGAGTCCGAGGCGTGCTCCCGGCTCGTGCCGTTGCAGCGGGAGGGCTCCGACCAGCCCATCTACTGCTGGCCGGGCCTCGGCGGCTACACGATGAACCTGCGCACGCTGGCCGCCAGGATGGGCGCCACCCAGCCCTTCTACGGAATCCAGGCGTACGGGATCAACCCCGAGGAGGTGCCGTACGCGACCATCGGCGAGATGGCGGCCGAGGACGTCAAGGCGATCCGGCGGCTGCAGCCGTCCGGTCCCTACACGCTGTGGGGATACTCGTTCGGCGCGCGCGTCGCGTTCGAGGCGGCCTACCAGCTGGAGCAGGCCGGTGAGCGGGTGGAGCACCTCTTCCTGATCGCGCCGGGCTCGCCGAAGGTCCATCTGGCGGGCACGTCCGAGCACGAGCGCGAGGCGGGTTTCGGCAACAAGGCGTACGTGACGATCCTCTTCTCGGTCTTCGCCGGCACGATCACCGGGCCGCTGCTGGAACGGTGCCTGGCCGAGGCCGTGGACGAGGAGAGCTTCGCCGCCTTCATCCACCGCACCTTCCCCGACCTGGACATCGACCTCGTACGCCGGATCATGCGGGTGGTGGGCGAGACCTTCGAGTTCAGCTACACCTTCCGCGAGCTGGCCCAGCGAAGGATCGACGCACCGATCACCATCTTCAAGGCCAGGGGCGACGACTACTCGTTCCTGGAGAACAGCAGCGGCTATTCGGCGACGGCCCCGGTCGTCGTCGACCTGGAAGCCGATCACTACGGCCTGCTCAAGGAACCGGAGATCGACGAGCTGGTCGCAGCCATCAGGGATCGTCTCGGGACGCACCGTAAGGAGATCATCATGCCGCACGTCAGCATCAAGCACTTCCCGGTCCCCCTCACCGAGCAGCAGCACTCCGACCTGGTCGCCGCGGTGACCAAGGCGATGACGAGCGCCTTCGGCTGTGAGGAGGGCTCAGTGTCGATCATCCTGGAGCCGGTCGCGAAGGAGCAGTGGGACGAGAAGGTCTACATCCCGGAGATCCTCAACCAGAAGCACAAGCTGAACAAGCTGCCGAACTACGGCCCGGCCGCGAACTGAGAGGCGACGATGACCCGGGAGCATGGGCGCGTCCCGCTGGTTTACAGCGAGGAGGTCGCGGACGCACTCGCCGAGAGGCGGCCGGTGGTGGCGCTGGAGTCGAACGTCATCACCCACGGCCTGCCCTATCCGGACAACGCCGCGACCGCGCGGAAGGTCGAGGACGCGGTCCGGGCGGGCGGCGCGATCCCGGCCACGATCTGCGTCGAGGGCGGCCGGATCAAGGTCGGGATGACGGACGAGGACGTCGAGCGGTTCGCCTCGACGCCCGGCATCCCCAAGGTCAGCAGCCGGGACCTGCCGGTGATCCTGGCCCAGGGCGGGCTCGGCGCGCTGACGGTGGCCAGCTCGGTGGTGGCGGCCGAACTGGCCGGCATCCCGTTCTTCTCGTCGGCCGGCATCGGCGGCGTGCACCGGGGCGCGGAGAAGACCATGGACGTCTCCTCCGACCTGATCCAGTTCACCCGGTCGAAGGTGGCCGTCGTCTGCGCCGGGGCCAAGAGCATCCTCGACCTGAACCTGACGATGGAGTATCTGGAGACCCACTGCGTGCCGGTGGTGTCGTACCGGTCGGACGACTTCCCCGCGTTCTACTGCATCTCCAGCGGCATCCGCAGCCCGCAGCGGCTGGACGACGAGCGGGTGATCGCGCGGGCCGTGGAGAACCACTGGGCGCTCGGCAACAACAGTTCGTTCCTGATCACCACGCCGGTGCGGGAGGAGGACGCGATCGACGCGTCCGAGGTGGACGCGGCCATCGCCGGTGCGATGGCCGCCGCCGAGCGGGACGGCGTGCGCGGCAACGCGATCACCAAGTATCTGATGCGCGCCGTGGACGCGGCCACCGAGGGCCGGTCGTCCAAGGCGAACATGTCCGTGCTCGTCAGCACGGCGGAGGTCGGCGGGCGCCTGGCCGCCGCCCACGCGCGGTATCTCGAAGAGACCGCCTGATCCGAGCCCTGGACCGCCCCGGAGCCTGCCCAGCTCCGGGGCGGTTCGGCGTCCTGGGGGAGCCGTATCCGAAAAATCAAGGGATAGCGCCGGGGCCGGTCCGCGCGGTACAAACATCCCACACATTTTTTCAGGGCTTGATACAAGGCGGGCCCGCGAGAGAGCGCTCTCTCGGCTGCGTACGCAGCGGAAAGGACGAACCGTATGACGACCCAGACTCCTGACATTGGGAGTCCCAGGAGGCGGCGCTCCGGCCGCCGGTTGATCGGCCGGGCGTTCACGTTCGGTCTCGTGCTGACGACCGCCGTCGTGACGGCGGGAACGACGGCCGCCACCGCCGCACCGGCCAACGGGAACCACGGCGACCACGGTGGAGCCCTCGACCTCGGGCCCAACGTCATCGTCTTCGACCCCGGCATGCCGGTCGACCAGATCCAGGCGACCCTGGACGCGGCGCACTCGGCGCAGGTCGACAACGAGATGGGCACCGAGCGCCACGCCTACCTCTTCAAGCCCGGCACGTACGGCACCGCCGAGCATCCGCTCCAGATCAAGGTCGGCTACTACACCGAGATCGCCGGTCTCGGTGCCTCGCCCACCGACGTCGTCATCAACGGCAAGGTCGAGGTCTACAACCGCTGCCTGGAGAACAACGGCACCGGCAACTGCCTCGCGCTCGTCAACTTCTGGCGCACGCTGTCGAACCTGTCGATCGCCATCAACGCGGCGGGCCAGGACGGCTGCCGCCAGACGGCGAACTTCTGGGCCGTCTCCCAGGCGGTCTCCATGCGCCGCCTCAACGTCAGCGGCGGCACCCTGTCGCTGATGGACTACTGCACCGCCGGCCCGCAGTACGCCAGCGGCGGCTTCATCGCCGACTCCCGGCTGCCGTCCGTCACCAACGGTTCCCAGCAGCAGTGGCTGACCCGCAACACCGAGCTCGCCGGGTGGTCCAACGGCGTGTGGAACCAGGTCTTCTCGGGCGTCGTCGGCGCGCCGGACGAGTCCGAATTTCCGAACCCGCCCTACACCACGGTGGAGAACACCCCCGTCAGCCGGGAGAAGCCCTACCTGTACGCCGACGCGCAGGGCAGGCTCAACGTCCGCGTGCCCGCCGCGAGGAAGAACACGCGCGGCGTCTCATGGGCGGACGGCATGACGCCGGGCCGTACGGTGCCGCTGTCGGACTTCTACGTCGCCAAGCCGTCCGACTCGGTGCAGGTCATCAACAGCCAGCTCGCGCGCGGCAAGAACCTGCTGCTCACGCCCGGCGTGTACGACATCGCGCGGAGCATCGAGGTCAAGCGCCCCGACACGGTGGTCCTCGGTCTCGGGCACGCCACCCTCACCGCCGTACGCGGCGCGATCCCGATCGACGTCGCCGACGTCCCCGGCGTGGTCGTCGCCGGCGTCACCGTCGACGCGGGTCTCCAGAAGTCCCCCGTCCTGCTGCGGGTGGGCAGGGAACACGGCGGCCACCGCACCTCGGCGGACAACCCGACGACCCTGTCCGACGTGTACTTCCGGGTCGGCGGGCCGCACGTCGGCAAGACCGAGACCGCTCTCGAAGTCGACAGCGACAGCGTGCTCATCGACCACACCTGGGTGTGGCGCGCCGACCACGGTGTCGAGGGCTTCACCGACACGCAGCGCTGGAACACCAACATCGGCCGCTACGGCGTCGTCGTCAACGGCGACCACGTGACGGCGACCGGCCTGTTCGTCGAGCACTTCCAGCGCTACAACACGGTCTGGAACGGCGAGGACGGCACGACGATCCTCTACCAGAACGAGCTGCCGTACGACCCGCCGACGCAGGCCGACTGGATGAACGGATCCGTGGAGGGCTACGCCGGCTACAAGGTCGGCGACCACGTGAAGAGGCATAACCTCCACGGCGCGGGCGTCTACGTCTTCAACCAGAACAACCCGCAGATCCACACCGAGAACGGCTTCGAGGCGCCGCAGACCCCGGGCGTGCGGCTGCACCACATCATGACGGTCAACCTCAGCGCCGGGACGATCGACCACGTCGTCAACGGCGTCGGCGACGCGGCCGACACGACCAAGGTCGGCGCGCCGCAGTACGTCGCGGACTACCCGGCCCAGTAGTCACCCGCGTGGGCCGGGGTCCCCGGACTCCGGCCCACCGCCGGCAGAACCGCTCACGCGGCGTCGCCGGACTCGCAACGCCGTCTGAGGCTCTCCGCCTCCGTGCGTACGTACCTGCGGGTGCGGCCGCCGACCAGCAGGCCCATCAGCGGCGCCAGCGGTCCGGACTGGTCGATCCCGAGCAGGACCGACACCCCCCTTTCCCGGGGCGTGAGCACGTGCGTCCCGACCGTGGTGACGCCCCCGCCGGTCGCCTGCCAGGCGAAGGAAGCGCCGTCGGTGAACTCGGTCACCTGCCAGACCATCGGGGGAAGCCCCGGCTGCTTGATCCGGACCCGGCTGCCGAGGCTCAGCGGGCCGTCGCCGAGGGGCTCGACCGTGGTCATGGTGGGGGTGAACTCGGGCCAGCCGGCGACGTCCGTCATGACCCGCCAGACCCGCTCCGCGGCGGCGTCGATGTCGACGCTGGTCTCGAACCGCATGCCCGCCGTCACTCCCTCTTCGTCTCCGACCCGATCGGCCCGGCGGCTCGTGCGAGAGCCGCGGACACCCTCACGATGATGCAGCCGTCCCCCGCGGTCGATCAACGGGGCGAGGGCCGGCGACGAGGTGGGCGTAGACGATGACATTGTCGCGGTAGTGGCCACTGCCGGTGTCGAAGGCTCCGCCACAGGTGATGAGGCGCAGACCGGGGAACTTCACCATTCCGTAGACCTTGCGGGTGGGGAAGCGGTCCTTCGGCACGCTCTCCAGGGAATCCACCTCGAAGATCGCCTGGGTGCGGTCCTTCCTGGAGATCCTCACCGTGTCGCCCGGCCGCAGGTCCCCGAGCCGGAAGAAGACGCCGGGCCCCTTCTTCGAGTCGACGTGACCGGCGATGACCGCGGGGCCGGGCGACCCGGGTGACGGGCCGAGGCGGTACCACCCGGCCTCGTCGACCCTGTCGAGAGGCGGGACCTCCAGCGTCCCGTCCGGATTCTTGCCCAGCGTCATCAGCGTGGTCCGCACCCCGATCCTCGGAATCTCCAGCATGACCGGTGGTGACGACGACAGGGCGCGCGCGGTGGCCTTCGGATGCGCCCGGGGGGCGGAGGCGCTGACGGGAGGCGCGGGCGGCGCCGCCTGACGGTCGCCGGAGCGCCCGGCGGCGACAGTGAAGGCGACCGTGACGGCGACGGCGGCCGCGGACAGGCCCAGAAGGACGGCGACAGCGGCCCTGCCCATTTCATCACCGTTCCCGCGCTGAAATCTCCCGGCACATCTTATGTCGCTTTGATGTCAACCAGTCACCCCCGTCACGCGTGTAACCTTCTGGTAGTAGTCACCACAATGCGGCGGTTTGCTGGGATCTGGACGGTTTTAAGTGGTTCAGTCGGAAATTCTGACCAGCCCGCCGGAGAGCGGGCGCGGTCACGGGCCCGATGCCGGACACCGCGGACACGCCGCCAGACCGGTCCGCCCGGGAAACCTCGCGGAGGTCCGCACGGGCCGGCACCGGGCCGTGAAGGGCGCCGACGGCAAGCGGGATCTTCCGGAGGTCGACCCCTCGCGCATGTACGTCACCGTGCTGGTCCCGGCACACGACGAAGAGGACCAGATCGCCGAGACGATCACGTCGCTGCACGGCCAGCGGCGCAGGCCCAACCGCGTCATCGTGATCGCGGACAACTGCACCGACAGGACCGCGGACATCGCACGCGCGCACGGCGCCGAGGTGATCAGGACGGTCGGCAACCGCCACAAGAAGGCGGGCGCGCTCAACCAGGTGCTCGAAGTTCTGCTGCCCCAGCTGGGGTCCCGGCATGCCGTGCTGGTCATGGACGCGGACTCGGCGCTGGATCCCGGTTTCATCCACCACGCCGTCCTCCGGCTGGCCACCGGCGAACTGGCCGCGGTGGGAGGCACCTTCACCGGCAAGCCGGGCGGCGGGCTGGTGGGCATGTTCCAGCGCAACGAGTACGCGCGCTACGCCCGGGACGTGCGGCGACTGCGCGGAAAGGCGCTGGTGCTCACCGGGACGGCGACGCTGTTTCGCGCGCTCGCGCTCAAGGAGGTCGTCAGGGCCCGCCGCGGTGGTCGTCTCCCCGGCCGCGACCAGGTGTACGACGTGCGCGTCCTGACCGAGGACAACGAGCTCACCCTGGCGCTGCTACATCTGAGGTTCCGCATCCTGTGTCCTGCGGAGTGCACGCTCACCACCGAGGTCATGGAGACCTGGAAGGACCTGTTCAAGCAGCGGCTGCGGTGGAAGCGGGGGGCGCTGGAGAACCTCACCGACTACGGCTGGACGCGGGTCACGTTCCCCTACTGGGGCCGTCAGCTCCTGTCGCTGGTCGGGATCATTGTGATCTTCGCGTACCTGGGCGCCACGGCCTGGTCGATCGCGGTCACCGGCACGCTCGAGTTCCATCCGCTCTGGGTGGCGGTCACGGGCGTCTTCATGATCGAGCGGATCGTGACCGTACGGAGCAGGGGCGGCGTGCAGATGGCCGTCGCCGCCCTGCTGATCGTCGAAATGATCTTCGATGTCTTCCTGCAGATCACGCAGGCGAAAGCATTCTGGGACGCCGCATGGCGTCGGGAAAGGAAATGGTGAACATGTACAACAACCCACCCATCGGGGGCGTCGCGGCGGGCTTCGGCGGTGCGGCGCTGACCGCCCCGTTCATGGGCTGGAACGCGCTCTGGATCGCCCTTGGCCTGTTCACGCTGGTCTCGGCGGCGGTGGCGGTCAAGCGGATCATCCCGAAGCGCGGGGCCTGACCCACCCCGCTCCCTCCGTAGAGCGCTGGGCCGGCCGAACGCCGGCTCAGCGCCCGCCGGGCAGGCCGGCGCCGAGCCCGGCGTCCCTGGCCCGGGCCACCGCGGCGGCCCGGTCGCCGACGCCGAGCTTGCCGTACACCGAGCTGACGTAGTTGCGGACTGTCTTGTCCGAGACGTAGAGCCGGGAGGCGATCGCGGCGTTCGACAGCCCGCGCGCCATCAGGTCGAGGATCTCGACCTCGCGCTCGGTGAGCTCGGGCAGGACGGGGTTGGCGACCGGCCGTCGGGACTCGGCGCCGACGAGCCCGGCGAGCGCCCGGGCGGCGTTCCGGCCGAAGTAGGCGCCGCCGTCCCGGCACGCATCGAGCGCCCGCAGGATCTCGGCCCGGCCCGCCCCCTTGAGCAGGTAACCGCGCGCGCCCGCGCGTACGGCCGCCGCCAGCGACTCGTCGGACTCCAGCATCGTCAGCACCACGACGGCCACGTCCGGAAGCTCTGCGCGCAACCGCCCCGTGGCCTCCACGCCGTTCATGACCGGCATGTGAAGGTCCATCAGGACGACGTCGGGCGCGAGCCGGACCGCCAGTTCGACGGCGGCCGCGCCGTCACCCGCCTCGCCCACGACCGTCACGTCGGGACGGCCGGACAGCGCCGCGATCAGCCCCTCGCGGTACATGGGGTGGTCGTCCACGATCAGCACGCGCATCTCACACCTCGACTCTCGGCAGCCGCACGCGGATCTCGGTGCCGCCTCCAGCCGGGGCCAGGATCTCGCATTTCCCGTCAAGCTGGGCGGCGGCCTCGGTCATCGACTCCAGGCCGACCCCTGCGCGCCAGCCCGGGGCGGAGCCGGTCATGCCGACGCCGTCGTCTCGTACGGTGAAGTGCAGCGCGCCGGGAGACAGCGCCACATCGATGTCGCAGCGGCCGGCGCGCGAGTGCCGGGCGGTGTTGGCCAGCGCCTCGCCCACGATGCGCAGAGCCGCCGCCTCGGTGGCGGCGGGAAGCGGGGGCAGGCCCTGCGCGGGCAGGTTCAGCCGGACCGCGAGGCCGGGGCGGTCGAAGGCCGCCGCCTGTGCGCGGAGCGCCTCGGCCAGGCCGAGATCGTCGAGGGCGGACGGGCCGAGGCCGTCCACGATCCTGCGGACGTCGCTCACGGCGCCGGCCAGCCACACGGCGCAGCGGTCGGCCAGCTCACCCGCACCGTCCGGGTCGTCGGCCACCAGGTCGCGGATGGTCTCCAGCTGCAGCTGTACGGCCGACAGGCTCGGCCCGAGATGGTCGTGGAGGTCGCGGCGCAGCCGGCGGCGTTCCTCGGCGCGCGCGGCCACCAACGCCCGGCGTGACCGGTCCAGATCCGCGGCGAGCCGGGCGGCGTGCGCCGCCGCGCCCGCCTGCCGGGCCAGCACGTTCAGCAGCCGGGCCTCGGCGGGGCGGAACTCACCGGCGCGCGGCCGGGTCAGCACGAGCTCTCCCACGGCCTCCCCGGCGTGCACCAGCGGCACCCGCACCGGGTCGGCGCCGACGTCGTCCCCGTGGCGGGACTCCGGCCCGTCGAGCACCAGCACCCACACGACCGGCACCCGCAGGATCCTGGCGACGTCCCCGGCCAGCCGTTCCAGTGCCTCGGCGGGGGCCGCCGCCGTCTCCAGCGTCGCCCCCAGCCGCCCCAGCGCGTCGTACGGGTCGGCCGCGTCGCCGTACAGCAGCCGCCGGACGCCCCGCTGCAGCAAGCGGTGGACGGGAGCCACGCTGATGGCCACCACGGCCGCGGCGACGAGGGGAGCGCCGAGGCTACGGCCCAGCAGGTCCCCGAGCAACGCGACGACCACCGTGTAGCAGAGGGCGATCTCGGCCGACATGAGCGCCCAGACCAGGCCGCGGCGCAGCACGGTCTCCATGTCCCACAGCCGGTATCGCTGGATCGCCGCCACCACGGAGACCGGCAACGGCACGGCGGACGCCGCCAGCAGCACCCCCGAGCCGCGCGCCGGCACCGCCTGGGCGGCGGCCAGCAGGAGCAGCGTGCCGGCCATTCCCGCGAGGACCCAGGCCAGCCGGCCGCGCTCGTCGCCCTCGGCCCGGCGCAGGCGTACGCCCAGGGAGGCGAGCCCACCGAGGGACGCCACGGCGATCAGTGCCAGGCTGACCGGCAGCAGCGCCTCGGCACCCGCGACTCCCAGAGGGTTGGCCAGGCCGCTTTCGGCCAGCGCCGGGTCGTCGCCGTGCTCCCAGGGCAGCAGCGCCCAGGCAGCCGACCCCGTCGCCGCGGCCGCGCAACCGGCGTACATCAGGGGGCGGAACACCCGCGACGGCCGTTCCCCGGACGGCAGCCAGTAGGGGACGACGGCCGCCACGATCACATAGGCGGGCAGCCAGCTCCAGGCCGACAGCCACAGCACGGCCAGGTGGCCGGGCCAGTGCAGCACGGCCGCGGTGGCGGCGTACTCCGCGGTGAGAGCGCCGGTCGCGGCGCTCACGCTCACCGCGAGGAAGAGCCGGCCCAGGACGGCCCGACCGCGCCGGATGAGGAACGCGCCGGGCGGGCCGTACACGAGAGCCGTCACCGAGATCCACAGCCAGTAGTCGTCGGCGAACCCCGCCGGCGACCGCAGCCGCAGTCCGAACGCGGCCAGGGTCGCCGCCGCGGCGGCTCCCGCGACCGACTCCCCGATCAGCACCGTACGCGCATGCATGAGGTGAATTGTCCGTTATTTGATGTCCCGTCCGCATGGGACAAATCGTCCTTATCCCAGAAGGGGGCGGCGGGCTCAGGCGGCCCGGGACAGGGCCGCGTCAGTGTTTCGGCATGCGGCGGACGGGCCGCCACGCACGAAGGAAACACGTCATGAGAACCAACAAGCCCTACCTGCTCGCCGCGGCGGTCCTCGCCGGCCCGATCGCCGGAGTGGTCTGGCATCTGGTCGACACGGTCGGTCTGCCCCGCACCGACGCGGCGGACTACCTCGCCCAGGTCGCCGCCGGCCGGGACGGCTACGCCCTCGGCACCCTGCTCTACATGATCTTCGTCGGGTGTTCCATCCCCGGCGGCGTGGCGGTCGCGCGGGTGCTGCGCGACCGGGCGCCACTGGCCGGGACGATCTCCGGGCTGCTGCTCGCCCTGGCCGGGGTGCTCGGCCTGATCGTTTCCGGCATGCGGCCGGTGGTGCTGGGCCTGGCGCCCGAGGGCGGCGTGGCCGCCGAGGCCGTCGCGGCGTACGGGAGATACCAGGGCTCGGCGTGGTTCGGCGGGATCATGCTGCCCATGCTGGCCTCGGCCGTGGTCGGGCTGGTCACGCAGGTCGCCGCGATCCTGCGCACCGGCGCGCTGCCGCGCTGGACGGCTCCGCTCCTGGTGGCGGGTTTCGTCCTGTCCAGCGGAGAGTTCTCCCTCGCCGTCACGGTGGTGGGCGCGCTGGTCCAGCTCGCGGGCACCGTGCCGCTGGCCGCCAGGCTCCTCGCGGGCCCCGAGGCCGCGAGCGAGGCCGAGCCCGCGCCGGCGGTCCTCGCCTGAGGCCGAGACGGCGGAAGGCCCCTCCCGTCGTGTGACGAGAGGGGCCTTCCGTCTGCTGATCAGGGACGGACGCCGTACAAAAGACGCCTGCCCACTCCCGGGAACTCGGTGACGGACCAGAGCATCGGCGTGCTCGTGGCCCGGTGCCAGTAGAGGTCCTGGACGCCCGCACCGGCGTAATGACGGAATACCGTCGCGCCCGGCCGGGTCACGAAGCGCCCGGCGCGGTCTTCGTGAGGACCCGCGGCGGTGATGACTCCGTGACTCGTGGTGAACTGGTACCTCCCCTTCCAGGACACGCCGCCCTGCGCGAAGCGGACCGGCTGGCTGAACACCTCGGTCGGCCTCGCCGTGCCGCCGGAGGTCCGCAGACAGCCCCTGGTGCAGGGGATGTTGTCCGGCATCAGCGGGAAGCGCGCCACCCGTCCCTTGCCGCAGGCCGAGCTCGTGCACCACTCACCCGTGAGAAAACTCGGCGGCGAGGTGCTCCTGTCGAGACCCGCGTACGTGTAGCAGGGTGGGTAGTGGAGGTCACCCGCCCGGCACTTCTGCGGCGTGGTCAGAGGGCCGACCGACGGCCGCCAGATGCCGCGCAGCGGCAGGATGAAGCGGTAACCCTTGGAATAGAACCGGCCCTTGTACAGGCCGTAGGGGCGGGTGGCGGCCTGCGGCGACGTCAGATCGGCCCGCGGGCTGAGCGCCAGGTCGATCAGGTTGTGCAGGTCGAAGACGAGTATCCCGTTGAACTCATGCCTCGGGCCGTCGTCCGCGACCAGAAGGTACTGGTGATACCAGATCAGACCGCCCGCATGGGTCGGCACCGAGTCGAACGTGACCCCGTTCTTCCCGTATCGCGGCAGCGCCAGCAGCACATGCTGATAGCGGTGCGCGAAGGACCCCATCGGCGCCTGCTCGTCCAGGAACGTCACCCTGGAGGCGATGGGCGTCCTGTTGGTCGCGCTCGCCCGGCGATACCAGCCGAACGCGAAGGCCCGCTCCCCGTCGACGACCCCGTTCGCGTTCGCGTCCCAGGTGCCGCTGACTCCCTGGGGATACCACCTGTTCGTCGTGGAATCGACGGTGTTGAGGCAGATCCAGTAATCGCTGCGGACCGGATACGGGCCGCCCAGCGCGCCGTGGGAACGCCTCGCCTCCGGACAGCCGACGGGACCGCTCAAGGCGGTGTGGCCGGGCTGGCCCAGCAACTGGGAAATGTTCGTGTACCGGTACGCCTTCGGCAGGGCGAGGGCACCGCGCAACTGGGTGATGAGCTGCCGGTACGACCTCTTGTCGGGGCCGATCTCATCCCAGCGCATCGAGTAGAGCGTGTTGGTGTTCGTGCCGAGCTTCGTCATCGGCGTCGGATGGTTCGACGGATCGTGGGCCTGCGGCACACCGGCCGCCGCGCCCTGGCTCGTCGCCAACGCCGCCGTGAGCACGGCGGCGACCGACGCCGCCATCAGCGCGCGAAAGGGACGGGATCTCACGTGTTCTCCTGACTGGCCCGGATGATTTCGGGCGCGCTTGTCCGCAGGACGGTGCTGATGCAGTTGGAATGCGCGCGACGGCGAATCGTCTTTCATGCGCGTCCGGCCGCGCCGATTGCCCTGGCGGCCATGCGTCGAAACATAGCAATGGCAGGTCAGGGCATGCGTGCCGGATGAAGTGCGCTCGCCTTAATGAAACTGCAAACAAACGAGGCGAAGGTGTTTGGTGCCGCTCGTTCGTCGTGATGTGGCCGGACTTGTCTTTTCAGTCGGAGCCGGTTTCTGCGGGGTGGGCGCCGTGCCGCACGGTCTGCTCGTGCCGTACGTCGGCCTCCTGCGCGACCGCCCGGCCCCCGCGCAGGGCGGCGGTCGCCGTCGCGACGGCGGGGACCAGGATGACCGCGGCCGCGATGTTGACCGCACGGAAGCCGCCGGCGGCGAGGATCGGCCCGGCCAGCGCGGCCGCAGCGGCGCCCGCGTAGTTCATGCCGGCGTCGGTGGCGCCCTGCAGCGGCACCCGGACGTGGTCGGCGGCGGTGCCGGTGAGCAGCGCGGACGCGGAGATCACCGACGCCGACCAGCCCACGCCGAGGACGGTCAGCGCGAGCGCGGTGAGGGCGCTGCCCTCCGCGGCGGAGGCGGCCACGAAACCGAGCACGACGGCCGTCGCGAGCATCAGCATCCCGGCGCACGCCATGCGGACCGCGCCGAGCCGGTCGGCCAGCCAGCCGAAGACCGGGCTGAGGGCGTACATGCCGAGCACGTGCAGGCTGATCACCACGCCCACCAGCTGCAGTGACATGCCGTGGTGCTGCATGTGCAGGGGCGTCATCACCATGACCATGACCATCATCGCGTGCGCCACCGCGATGAGCACGACCGCGAAGCGCGCCGCCGGGTCGGCCGCCGCCCAGCGCAGCGCCGCCACCGCTCCCACTGCCCGGGTGCTCTTGTCCGCCTCGCCGGCGGCCGGCGCGGACGACCGTGCGGCGGGCCGGAGGAACACCGCCACCACCGCGCCCGCCAGGGCGAAGGACACGACCGAGAACACGTAGGGGCCGGTGAGGCCGGGCAGCCCGAGCCACCGGCCGAACCGGTCGGCCACCTCGCTGAGGTTGGGGCCGGCCACGGACCCGATCGTGGTCGCCCAGATGACGATCGACATCGCCCTGGCCCGGGCGCCGGGAGCCGCGCCGTCCGCGGCGGCGTACCGGGACTGCAGGTTCACCGCCTGCCCGACGCCGAACAAGGCCAGCCCGGTCAGCAGCACGACGAGCTGTGCGACGACGGCGGCCGTGACGATCAACGCGCCGCCGAGCACGGCGATCGCGTACCCGAGGGCGAGCGAACGGCGCCGGCCGTGCCTGGCCGCGACGCCGGCGAGCGGCACCGCGGCGACCGCCGCGCCGAGCACGCTCGCGGCCTGTCCGAGCCCCGCGAGGGACGTGCCGCCGAGCCGCTCCAGGAGCAGCCCGCCGACCGCGATGCCGGAGGCGACCGCGACGCCGCCGAGCAGGTTGCTGGTGACGAGGGCACCGATGACCCCGCTGCGCTTCACGCTCCGCTCGGACAGCACTGCCGGAACCACCTTTCCGTCACGTCCGGTCCGGTGTGATCCGGAAAACGACACCTGATGATATGTCCGACGTGAGTCGATGACTCTCCCTCGAGAGCCGAAGCGCGGCCCTGATACAAGGGATGTACGGGCGTGCGGAGGGGGTCCGATGCCTGGAGACCGGTGGCAGTTCTGGGTGGACCGCGGCGGGACGTTCACCGACGTCGTCGCCCGGCGCCCGGACGGGCGGCTGGTGACGCGCAAGCTCCTGTCGGAGAACCCCGCCCGCTATCCCGACGCGGCGGTGGCGGGCATCCGCGCCCTGCTGGAGGTTCCCGCGGGCGAACCGATCCCGGTCGAGCGGATCGAGTCGGTGCGGATGGGCACCACGGTCGCCACCAACGCACTGCTGGAACGCCGGGGCGAGCGTACGGCGCTGGTGATCACCAAGGGGTTCGGCGACGCGCTGCGCATCGGCTACCAGAACCGCCCGCGCATCTTCGACCGGCGGATCGTGCTGCCGGAGATGCTGTACGAGCACGTGGCCGAGGTGGACGAGCGGATCACCGCCGACGGCACGGTGCTCCGGCCGCCCGACCTCGAAGGGCTCGCGCCGCGGCTGCGGCGGCTGCGCGAGGAGGGCGTCCGGGCGGTCGCGGTGGTCTGCCTGCACAGCCACCTGCACCCGGCGCACGAACGGGCGATCGGGAGCCTGGCCAGGCGCTCGGGCTTCGCGCAGGTGTCCTGCTCCAGTGAGGTCAGCCCGCTGATGAAGCTGGTGCCGCGCGGGGACACCACCGTGGTCGACGCCTACCTTTCTCCCGTCCTGCGCCGGTACGTCGAGGCGGTGGCCCGGCAACTGCCCGGCGTACGGCTGATGTTCATGCAGTCGAACGGCGGGCTGGCGGAGGCCGGGCACTTCCGCGGCAAGGACGCGATCCTGTCCGGCCCGGCCGGCGGCATCGTCGGCATGGCGCGCATGTCCCGGCTGGCCGGTCTCGACAAGGTGATCGGCTTCGACATGGGCGGCACCTCGACCGACGTGTCCCACTACGCGGGCGCGTACGAGCGGGTGGTCCAGACCCAGGTGGCCGGCGTGCGGCTGTCCGCGCCGATGATCGCGATCCACACGGTGGCGGCGGGTGGCGGGTCCGTCCTGCGTTTCGACGGCGGGCGATACCGGGTCGGCCCGGACTCCGCGGGGGCCGACCCCGGCCCGGCCTGCTACCGCAACGGCGGCCCGCTGTGCCTCACCGACGCCAACGTGATGCTCGGCCGCATCCAGCCCGGCCACTTCCCCGAGGTCTTCGGCCCGGACGGCGACCTGCCGCTGGACGCGGACGAGGTGCGGCGGCGGTTCGCCGAGACGGCCGCGGACATCCGCGGGCGCACCGGCGACGAACGCGACCCCGAGCAGGTCGCCGAGGGCTACGTGCGGGTCGCGGTCGAGAACATCGCCAACGCGATCAAGCAGATCTCCGTGCGGAAGGGCCGTGACGTCACCGAGTACGCCCTCACCACGTTCGGCGGGGCCGGAGGGCAGCACGCCTGCGCGGTGGCCGACGCGCTCGGCATCCGCACCGTGCTGGTGCCGCCGATGGCGGGTGTGCTGTCCGCCCTGGGCATCGGGCTGGCCGACACGACCGTGATGCGGGAGCAGTCGGTCGAGGCCCGGCTGGAGCCCGCCACGATCCGGCGCCTGACCGGCCTCGCCGACACCCTTGAGGCGGCGGCCCGCCGCGAACTGTCCGACGAGGGGGTGCCGGACGGGCGGATCCGGGTGACCCGGCGGGTGCGGCTGCGCTACGACGGCACCGACACGTCGCTGCAGGTGGACCTGGCCGGGACGGACGCGATGGTGACCGAGTTCGAGGCCGCCCACCTGCGGACGTACTCCTTCCTCATGGACCGGCCGCTGGTCGCGGAGGCGGTCTCCGTGGAGGCGGTGGGCCTGACCGAGCAGCCCGACCTCTCGGACCTCGCCTCCGCAGCCGCCGCCGGGGCGCGGACGGCGATCACCGTGCGGATGTACACCGGCGGCGTGTGGCGCGAGGTGCCGCTCTACCGGCGGGAACGGCTGCACCCCGGAGACACGCTCGGCGGCCCGGCGATCGTGGCCGAGGCCGACGCGACCACCGTCGTCGACGACGGCTGGCGGGCCGGGGTGACGCCGTACGGGCACCTCCTCCTCGAGCGGGAGCGGGCGCGCCCCCGGGCCGCCGGCGTGGGCACCGAAGCCGACCCCGTGATGCTTGAGGTCTTCAACAACCTCTTCATGTCCGTCGCCGAGCAGATGGGCGCCCGGCTGGGGGCCACCGCGCAGTCGGTGAACATCCGGGAGCGGCTCGACTTCTCCTGCGCGTTGTTCGACTCCGGCGGCGACCTCATCGCCAACGCGCCGCACATCCCGGTGCACCTCGGGTCGATGGGCGCGAGCGTCAAGGAGGTGGTGCGCCGCCGCGGCGGCGGGATGCGGCCCGGAGACGTGTACGCGATCAACGACCCCTACCACGGCGGCACCCACCTGCCGGACATCACGGTCGTCACCCCCGTCTTCGACGACGCGGGCCGGGAGATCCTGTTCTTCGTGGCCTCCCGCGGACACCACGCGGAGATCGGCGGGCTGACGCCCGGCTCCATGCCCGCGAGCAGCAGGAGCGTGCGGGAGGAGGGCGTGCTGTTCGACTGCCGGCTGCTGGCGGACCGTGACGGCCTGCGCGAGAAGGAGACGTGGCGGCTGCTCACCGAGGGGCCGTACCCGTCCAGGGACCCCGCGACCAACCTGGCCGACCTGCGCGCGCAGATCGCCGCGAACGCCAAGGGCGTCGAGGAGGTCGGCGCGATGATCGGCCACTTCGGCCTCGACGTCGTGCGGGCCTACATGCGGCACGTGCAGGACAACGCCGAGAGCGCGGTCCGCGCGGTGATCGACGCCCTCAGCGAGGGCCGCTACCGCTATGAGATGGACTCCGGCGCCGTGATCTCGGTGGGCGTCTCGGTGGACCGCGCCCGCCGCACCGCGACGATCGACTTCACCGGCACCTCGCCCCAGCTCGGCACCAACCTCAACGCGCCGTCGGCCGTGGTCGCCGCCGCCGTGCTGTACGTCTTCCGCACCCTGGTGGCCGACGAGATCCCGCTCAACGACGGCTGCCTGCGGCCCCTGCGCATCGTCGTGCCCGAGGGGTCGATGCTGGCCCCAGCGTACCCCGCGGCCGTGGTCGCCGGCAACGTCGAGACCTCGCAGGCGATCACCGGCGCGATCTACGCCGCGCTCGGCGTCCAGGCCGAGGGGTCGGGGACGATGAACAACGTCAGCTTCGGCGACGAACGGCGCCAGTACTACGAGACCGTCGCCTCGGGGTCCGGGGCGGGAGACGGATTCGACGGGGCGGCGGCGGTGCAGACCCACATGACGAACTCCCGGCTGACCGACCCCGAGGTGCTCGAATGGCGGTTCCCCGTGCTGCTGGAGGAGTTCGCCGTCCGGCGCGGCAGCGGAGGCGCCGGACGGTGGCGCGGCGGGGACGGGGCCGTGCGCCGCATCCGGTTCCGTGCGCCGATGACGGTCAGCGTGCTGTCCGGCCACCGCCGGGTGCCGCCGTACGGCATGGCCGGCGGCGCCCCGGGCGCGCTGGGCGTCAACAGGGTGCGGCGCGCGGACGGGAGCGTCGTCCACCTGGCGGGCTGCGACTCGGCCGGGGTGGAGCCGGGCGACGTGCTGGAGATCGAGACACCCGGCGGCGGGGGATACGGGCCCCCTGACGGCGGCCCCTCCTGAACGCGCTCCCTCAATGGGCTCCGCCCTCCTCGGCCTTCGCGGCGAGGAGGGCGGGCTTCCAGCGGTTTCGCCGTTACCACACCGGGCGGCTTTTTTCTGGCGATGGGCCGCGGGGTTCGCGCCTGACATGGCAGGCGCTTGCTCAGGAGTCTCTCATCCGGCCCTCACGGCCGGGTGCAAGACGGCTCCATGATCACTCCAAGAAATCGCCGGTCACAGCGTCGAGCAGACCGTGCCGTTCAGGCGGAACACGGTGGGAGAAGGGTAGGCCCCCTCGTTGGCGCCGACGAACCCGACGGTGACAGAGCCGCCCGCCGGGATCGTCCTGGTCGTTTCTCCTGCTTGCTCACCGGGGACGACCCGCACGTCCTGTCCTTCGGACGTCCACGTGCCGCCCGACCCGCTGGAGACCCGCTCCCCGGCCACCGGGAACCGGAACGTCAGCGCCCAGTCCGTGAGATCGGCCGCGCCGCGGTTGGTGACCGTCACCTCGGCGATGAAGCCCCGCCCCCAGCCCTGCGTCACCCGGTAGCGGACCGCGCAGGTGCTGTCCGGCGGCGTGGGGGCGGTGAAGGTCACCGGCGCGGACGGCCGCGACAGCCGCCCGGCCCGGTCCCTGGCCAGCACGTTGACCGTGTAGGAGGCGCCGGGCTCCAGGTCGCGCAGCGTCAGCGAGGTGCCCCGGGTCGTGCCCAGCAGGACGGCGTCCGTGCCCGTCTGCCGGTACACCTCATACCTGTCCGCGTACCTGTCGACGGTGCGACCGGCCGGCGGCCAGCTCACGGTGACACCGCCTGGGACGCCGTCCGCCGTCGGCGTGCCCGGGGCCGGTGCGGGCCTCGGGCCCTTCGCCGCCCGCACGGTCATGGTCGTGATCGAGTACGGCGGGAGCGTCCGCGTGTACGCGTCGCCCTGCTCGGCCCGGACGAGCGCGGTGGCCCCCCTCGTGAAGGTGTACGTCACCGGGGCCCGGCCGGAGGGGGCGAACCCGGTGTAGCGGAGCCGCACGGGGTAGGCGGTGGCCGGATCCTTGTTGATCATCACGACGGCCAGGCCGCCGCCGGCCTGCCGTACGGCGTGCACGGCCACCTTCGGCTGGTCGGAGGCCGCCCTGACCAGGTCGTCGCCGGGGCGGGCGGCGGTGCCGAGGATCTCGATGCCGTGATAGGAGGGGAACGGCGTGTTGAGCGGGGGCTCGCAGACGCCGTCGGCGCACTGGCCGAGCGACAGGAAGCCGATGTCCTGGAAGTCGGTCTCGCCGTCGATCGTGCTGATCCTCTCGACCGCGTTGTGGGTGTCGAACCAGTCCACCGTGAAGACGCCGTTCTCCAGCGCGGTCAGGTAGGCGTCGGCGGCGAACAGCCCGGCCGCGTGCACGTTGCGCCCGATGTTGGAGGCGACCTCGGTCAGCGCGAGCGGCACGTCGCGGCCGCCCAGGGCGGCCACGTCGGCCCGCACCTGGGCCAGCATCTCGGCGAGCCCCGGCGGGGACGCCAGCAGCTTGGCGACGTCGCCGGTCGTGTCCGGGATGCTCGTGCCCGGATACCAGTGCACGGTGAAGAAGTCGACCTCGGAAGCCAGAGCCGGGATGACCGTGTGATTCCAGCCGGCCGAGTCGCCGGCGGCGACCACGCCGTCCGGCCAGCTCCCGGGGATGGTGAGCACCGCCCCGACCTTGATCGTGGGATCGACGGCCTTCATCGCCCGGACGAACTCGAGCGTGGTGCGGGCGTACGCCGCGGGGCTCTTGTCCGGGTGGTCGTCGGTCTCCCAGGTGGCGCCGTAGTGGCCGTTGCCGTAGAGCTCGTTGCCGACCTCCCAGTACTTCACGCCGTACTTCTTGGTCTTGTTGGCGTAGCGGACCCACCCGGCGGCCTCCTCCGGGGTGCCGGTGCCGTAGTTCGCGATCACCACGGCCTGCGCGCCGGCCGCCCTGACCGTGCCCATGAACTGGTCGAACCCCGTGCCCGGGGCCACGGTCCCGCCCGGCGCCGTGTGGGTCTCCCAGTGGTAGAGGTCGCCGTACGACCCGCCGGGATAACGCACCGCGGCGATGTGCGCCCGCTTGTACAGCCGCGCCACCTCCGGGTCGTTCATGTGCGGGTCCCAGATGGCGGCGTTGGCGCCGTACGCCGCCTCGTGGAGGGTGCCGAGCCCCGCGTTCGCGTTCACCGTGATCTCGACGGCTCCGGCCTGTCCCGGTGGGGCGGGCGGCGGACTCTGGGCGGGGTCCGCCGCCGCGAGCAGGGAGGCGGCGAGGAACGCAGCGAGCGGAACGGCCAGGGCGCGGTGCATCGATCACTCCGGTGTCGAAGGGGGACCGGTTCGTGGAGCCAGGCCCCGACGATCATCCGCGGTGATCTCCCGGTCAAGTGCCCGGGGCGTCACCCCTGATCACCGCGCTCGTCTCGATCGTGGTTCTTTCATCGACGGCCTCCCGTCGTGCCCTCGGGGAGCGTGTCGGAGAGGTAGGCGCCGAGGTCGGGGTCGTCGGGAGCGAGCATGTGCCGCACCCACGCGTCGCGTTCGTGCAGGATCGGCGGCAGCTCCCAGACGCAGCCGATGAGCGGGCGTTCCAGCCGGATGAAATGGGTGGGATCCCGGTCGGGGCAGCCCAGCACGGGCTGACCGGCCACCGCGTTGCCGTAGTGCAGGGCGTTGTCCCACGCCCAGGTGTAGGCGTTGATGTAGGCCCCGTCGTCCCCGCCCCGGTGGAGGACGACGAAGGCGGCCGGGGGCGTGCCGTCCGGTTCCGGCAGCAGCTCGGGCAGGACGGCGTACGCCGCCTTCTCGACCTCGGGGTCGATGCCGGCCGGGTCGGCGGTGACGTGGTAGCGCTTGACGTGGTAGCCGCTCACCTCGATCGGGGGCGGCACGAAAAGCAGTTTCTCCGCGAAAGCCATGACGGGCACGGTAGGACCGGTTCGCTGACACCTTCTGGCAGTGGAATCGTGACCGTGGAATCCTGACGCTGTGCGCGCGTCCCGGCTGCTGTCGATCCTCCTGTTGCTGCAGTCGCGCGGCCGGGTGACGGCCCGGCAGCTCGCCGAAGAGCTGGAGGTGAGTGTTCGCACGATCTACCGGGACGTCGAGTCGCTGCACGCCGCCGGCATCCCGTTGTACGGCGAGGCCGGGCACGAGGGCGGCTACCGGCTGTTGGACGGCTTCCGCACCCGGCTCACCGGCCTGACCGAGCGGGAGGCCGGGGCGCTGTTCCTGGCCGGGCTGCCGGGACCGGCCGCCGACCTCGGCCTCGGCGCTCTGCTGGCCGCGGCGGAGCTGAAGGTCGAGGCCGCGCTCCCCGCCGGGCTGCGGGAGGAGGCGCGGCGGGTGCGGGAGCACTTCCATCTCGACGCGCCCGGCTGGTACTACGACGGCGACCGTTCGCCCTACCTGCCGGAGATCGCCGAGGCCGTCTGGAACGCCCGGGTCGTCCACGTCCACTACCGCCGCTGGGCGGAGCCCTGTGAGGTCGAGCGGAGGCTGGAGCCGTACGGGCTGGTCCTGAAGGGGGGGAAGTGGTATCTCGTGGCGCGGTGCGACGGCGCGTTGCGCACCTACCGGGTCGGCCAGATCCTCGCGCTCACGGTGACCGGTGAGACGTTCGCGCGCCCGGAAGGCTTCGACCTGGAGGGACACTGGCGCGAGCATCTGGCCGGCTTCCGCTCACGGCTGCTGCGGGGGCACGCGGTGATCCGGCTGTCGCCGCGGGGCCGGGAGCGGCTCGCGGAGGTCATGAGCTCGGCCGTCGCCGGGGCCGTGGACGAGTCGGCGGGCCCGCCGGACGAGCGGGGCTGGGTGACCGCCACGGTGCCCATCGAGTCGGTCACACACGCGCGCACGGAGTTCCTCAAGCTCGGGGCCGAGGTGGAGGTCCTGGAGCCGGCCGAGTTGCGGCGCGAGATGGCGGCGGCCGCGCACGCTCTCGCGGCCCTCTATCCGCCGCCCGCGTCCCCGGAGTAGAGGACCTCCGGCAACCACTCCGCCTGCCGTTCCAGGTGGAACGGCGCACCGCCTTCGTGGTCTTCAGCGCAGCAGGAGATCGATGGCTACCTCCAGTCGTTCGAGGTAGACCTCCCGTGATGCGACCTGATGCTTGAGGCCGATCGATGCGCTGATCATCGTCTGCGCAACGGAGGGAGCCGCCTCTCGTCCCGACTTGATGGCGATCGCGTCTGTGATCAGTTCCTCGAAACGTCGCCGCGGGGTCTCGGCGATCTCTCCGAGGAGGTCGGGATTGTCCTCGATGACCATCGTGACATCGCTCGTCAGCGGGCCGATGTAGCGGCCCGCCCACTGATCGAACGCTTCGACGAGACGCTCCGAAAGGGGTCGGCCGGTGTCGGCCAGGACGTGTTCGACCGCTGTGATGTCGCGGTTCAAGGCCTGGGTAACCGCCGCACGGAACAGAGTCTCCTTCGAGGAGAAGAGGAAATAGAGCCCGGGCCGGGAGATGCGCGCCGCCCGCGCCACCTCCTCCATCGAGGTCTTCCGGTAACCGAATCGCGCGAACGTGGCCATCGCGGAGTCCAGAACCACGGTCCGACGGTCGGTGTCGGCGACTGTCGACGGCGGGTTGCCGACCTCGGGACTGCTCATGAGGTGAGCATACGAGCGAGCGGCGTACTATACAAATACAGTCTAGTGCGTATAGTCACTGCCGTGACCATGCGCAAACTCATCTCCACGGCCTTCACCTCCTCCAGCACCGGGGACGAGGTGCTGCGGGGCGTCGACCTCACCGGCGTCCGCGCGATCGTGACCGGAGCCTCCTCCGGAATCGGCGCCGAGACCGCTCGTGCGCTGACCTCTGCCGGAGCGGAAGTAACGCTCGCTGTCCGGAACACGGCCGCGGGTGACGCCGTCGCCGAGACGATCGCGAAGTCGACCGGAGGGATCCGGCCCCGAGTCGTCCGGCTCGACCTCGCCGACAGGGCCACCGTCACGCGATTCGTCCAGGCGTGGGACGGTCCGCTTCACCTGCTGATCAACAACGCGGGCGTGGTCACCGGCGGCCTCGAACGTACGCGTGAGGGCTGGGAGCTGCAGTTCGCGACGAACCATCTCGGCCACTTCGCCCTGGCCATCGGCCTTCACGACGCCCTGGCCCTGGGAGCGATCGACCGTGACGGAGCACGGATCGTCTCGGTCAGTTCGACCGCGCACATGCGTTCCGGCATCGACTTCGACGACCTCCACTTCGAGCGTCGCGGCTACGACCCGCAGATCGCCTACGCCCAATCGAAGACGGCGAACTCTCTGTTCGCCGTCGAGGCGACCCGCCTTTGGGCCTCCGACGGCATCGTTGCCAACACGGTGAACCCCGGCGGCGTCGCGACGGGACTGCAACGCAACTTCACAGAGCAGCAGAAGGCGTCGCTCGACGCGGCCGAGGCCGCCGGAGTCTTCACCTACAAAACGGTCGAGCAGGGAGCCGCCACCAGCATCGTCGCGGCCGTCGCCCCGGAGTTCGCTCACTCCGGAGGCCACTACCTCGACGATTCACAAGAGGCTTACACCGTGCCGGACGACGCCGACCTCGCGCAGCACCCGCACGGTGTCAAGGAATGGGCGCTCGACCCCACCGCCGCCAAGCGCCTCTGGACGGTCTCGACCGATCTGCTCCGCGGCTGACCTCTCGACGCCGCAGCAAGCGACAGGAGTCAGCCTGCCTGGCCTCGAAGCACACAGTCAGCAGGCTGTTTCATAGGTCGGTGCAAGACCTCGGACGGGTGAAACGCAAGAGCCATGATCCGTCCGGCGTGGTGTTCACCGTGCTGGCCGCCCTGTCGGGGATGGAACGCGAATACATCCGCGATCGCACCCTGGAAGGCGGCGAATCCGCCCGAAAGATCTGCCGGACACTCCGTTGCCGCAGGTCAGATGCTACTTCGTTGGAAATTTCTTCATTACTACCGGGACCCCGAGCGACAGGAACAAGACCGTCAACCGGTGGTGCCGGCATCGTGAGGCCGCCACGCGGGTGAAGGTCGAGCTGTACCGGCCCCTCACCCACCTGGAGCAGTGGGTGCCCCTTACGTTCGTGGCCCCTCTACGCCGTCACCCTGGCCGCTCGCCTGCTCCGCTGACAGGGGGAATTGCCCGAGCCTTTCGGTGGCATTCCCTCCAATTGCGGCGGGTCCGATAAAAGCTGATACCAACTTGGCGAGCGCCCTGACAGAGTGCGGTCCGAGTTCTATCCTTGACGGCGTCACTGACAAAGTTCTCGCGATTGCGGGAGAAGAAGTGCCCAAGACCACGCGTACGCCGCGAAGGGAGAAAGCGCGAAGCGAGGGCGCGCGAGTGGACGGGCTTCGTGATCCGGATGTCGAGACCTTCGTCGGCGCGATGGGGACGCGCATGCGCGTGGACGCCGAGACGGTCGGAGTCGACCTCCGGACCCTGGAGATCCAGGTAAGACTGCACCTGCCCCGGTTGAGCAGGCCGGCCATCGCCGGCTGGTCTCCGGACAAGGTGTACGAGGAGATACGGTTGCAGGCCGTCATCCGGGCGGCCCAGGTGCGCCAGTCCGCGGAGGACGCCGCGTACCAGGCCCACGCCTCCGTCCTCCTCAACGTGAACAAGGCGCACCGGGACCTGAGCCTGTCGTTCGGCGACGGCTACCGCACCCGCCTGCGCTTCGCCGAGGTCAGGCCGGGCATCGGCCATCTGGTCCAGTCGAGACTGCACTACCTGCACAGTGAGAGGGCCGACACCGTCCTCCAGTTCGGGCTCTTCCTGCCGGGCGCGACGATGCCGATCACGTACGTCGCCTTCTCGCGATGCGACCGCCAGTACGTCCTGGACGCGCTCACCGGGCACGGGCTGGACGTGAATCCCGACCGGATAATGGTCCTGACAAGAATGCACGGACTGGCGGGAATTCCGGCGAACCTCATGAGCCTGACCATCGCCCGCGCGGTCCGGGAGATCAGGGCGGAAAACGCCGGGGATTATGTCATAACGGCATACAACCCCATGCTCGGTTTCGACGGCACCTCGTTCCTCGCGTCGGGATTCAGGCCGATCGCCCTGTCACCCGTGGCGTATCGCTACGACGACAAAGGCCTTTTCCAGACACGCCGGATATCCGGGGCGTCGGTGCCGCAACTCCTGGACACCCCGGACAACGTGCTCATGGTCCTCGGCGCCACCTCGGCCGCGAAGCGGAGCGTCGGCGGGATCGAGAGCCTGATCAGGGTGTCGCGCCGGACCCACTCGGGCGGCGACCACGTGAGACCCGTCAAGGCGGACTTCACCTCGCCGCAGTGGACGGACCGCCTGCTCGGCTACCGCCGGATGCTGGAGTCCTGCTGGTCGGACCGGACGGTCCATCCGCGCTATCAGGAGTCGCCGGTCCCCGAGGGCGACCCCCGGGGCCAGTGCGGGGTCACCTCCGTCTGGCTCGCCCGCAGGCTCCGCGCCGACCTGCTGCTCGAACCCGTCTACTGCTACGGAAGGCTGCGGGTCGGCCGTGACGACGCCGAGGACGTGAGCCACCACTGCTGGGTCGAGATCGGCCCGGCCCACGACCCGCGGCGGTTCGTCATCGACCTGACCGGCGACCAGTCGGACGGCGTACGCGAGCCGATCATCCTGGGCGAGCACCGGGCGCTGGCGGACCGGGGGCTGCGGTACGAGACCGCGGCGAGCCTGCGCCTCGACGAGCTGCCGAAGGACCGGGTGTGGCCGCGCTTCCTCGCGCTCGACGACCGCCTGCGCGACCTGGACGAGCTTCGGAGGCGGACGTGATCTCGGGCCTGAACATGGCCGGGGTCCGGCCCTCGGTGCTGCTGCTGTCGTCCGACAGCAGGCGGCGGTACGCGGAGGACGTCCTGAGGGCGCTGGCCCTGCCCAGAGGGGCGATCATCCAGTTCCGGTACGAGACCGACTACGTGGCGGGCGCCCTGCAGCAGGCGATCGCGAACGGCTCCGCGGTCGGCCGGCGGTGCCTCGTGGCCTTCCTCGCGGACCGGGAGTCGCCCGAGACGGAGCCCTTCGTCGTGCCCGTGCGCTTCGCGACGGTGGTGGCGACCGCCTGCGTGGCCGACATGGCCGTGTTCCGGCTCAGGGTGGACGACTACGCGAACCTGGAGGAGTTCCCGCTGGCCGAGGCGGACATCAGGGCCAAGGGCGGCTGGTTCGTGGACAGGCTCGCGGAGGCCAACGGCGGGCGCTGGTATCCGGCCACCACCCGCTTCCCCGACCTCCACCTGCACGAGCGGCCGGGCGACGACCCCGCCGTGTGGCTCGGGGTGGCCCGTCGGCTCGCCCGGCATCCCACCTACAGGTCCTCCTACTTCGTCCGCACCGAGGAACCGCTGCTGGGCGGGGACAGGACGGGCACGCTCGACGCCGAGGGCCGGCTGCACCTGAGCGACGGCGACTCGGTGAAGATGCGGGTCAGCTTCTACTCCGACGGCTACACGCCGACCGAGAAGCGGCTCGTCTGCACGACCGACGGCACCTTCCTCAAGATCGCGTCCGACGACTCCTACGACGTGGCGTCGCGATACGACACCGTGGAGTTCTGGCTGCGGCCCGAGATGCTGGGCTTCGACGCGCTCGCGCGGGTCGGGATCACGCTGGCGGCCGACACCCGGGCGGGCCCGATGCCGGGAGGCGACTCACTGACGACGAGCGCCGGGTTTCCTGTGGTCGTGCGCCGCTCGCGGTCGCGCCTCCTCACGCGGGTGTCGGCCAGCGCGGCCGGGGCCGTCCTCGTCGCCCTGCCCGCCGTGCTCGGGCCGGGCGTCGGCCTGCCCGTGAGGGTGCTGTGCGCCGTCTGCGGAGCGGCCCTGCTCGCCGTCGCGAACATCGTCATCTCCCACGCCAGGTGACGCCCCATCGGAGAACAGGTGCGGGCGCCGCGCGAACTCCCGGCACAGCTCGTCGAACAACGGCAGCAGTGCCGGGCAGCTCATGCGTATCTTCCGCCTGGCCGTGATCTCGGTGTGCTTGTACGCCGCCCAGGTCGGCCGCAGCGGGTGGTGGTCGGCCAGCAGGACGTTGACGTGGGGGAGCAGCTTGTCCAGCGCGTAGACGAACCTGCTCTCCGGGTCGCGCTGCGCCTTGTAGCCGTACAGGTCCTCGACGAGCCAGGGGAACGTCCCGCCGAAGTCGCGGGTGATGATCTCCCGTGCCTCCTCCTCGCGTACGGCCTTCTTCTCCCGTTCCGCCGGGTCGGCGTAGACCGAGACGTCCCCCGCGTGGACCTCCGGCAGGTCGTGGACCAGCGCATACCTGGCGATCCTGCCCGGGTCCAGGGCCGGGTCGATCAGCGGGGCGAGGCAGACCGCGACCAGGCCCAGGGCGAAGGAGTGCTCCGCGTCGTTCTCGCGCCGGGTGACGTCCTGCGGCACCACCGAGGACCGTTCGATCACGCACGGCGGGAAGACCAGTTCGCGCATGAGGGCCATCAGAGTGTTCGCGCCGACCGGGGAGCCGGTGTTTTTCGCGTCGTCACTCGCCATCGGGCCGCCCTCGCATTGTTCGCCCGTACGCGGCCACGGCGTTTCGCGCACGGCCTGATTCCCAGCGTAGCCGACCATTCATCGACGCCGTGGGAAGTGTTTCCTGTGTGAATGGCCGCGGAAGCCGAATGCCTGTTCGGTAATCGGCATTTCCGCATTTCAGGCCGCATAGTCCCGGAGCGTTATCGAGGTGGCCGCCTTGGTGCTCATCTTGTCGAGCACGCGCATCAGGGGCCCGGTCGTGAGCACCCGGTAGGCCAAATTGCGCCGCCGGATCGCGCCCCGCGTCGCCGGGGCGAGGAAGGAGCCCGCGTTGCCCGCGACCCGCTGGCACGCCTTGGCGAATCCTCTGATCAGTCGCTCGTACTCCGGGAACGCGGCGCGGTGGTCGCCGCGGGCGGCGGCGAGCTCGCCCGCCAGCACGTACGCGGCCACGACGGCCATGCCGGCCCCCATGCCGCCGCAGGTGGCGCCGTAGCCGGCGTCGCCGATCAGCGCGATCCGCCCGCTCGTGTAGTGGTCCATGTGGACGAGGCTGATCGAGTCGAAGTAGAAGTCGGACGCGTCCGGGACGGCCTCGAGCAGCCGGGGGACCTCCCAGCCCGCGCCCGCGTACTCGTCCATGACGATCTTCTTCTGCTGCGCCACGTCGCGGTGGTCGAACTCCAGCCCCGGGGCGTGGAAGACGCACATCACCCCGGCGGTCGCCCCGTCCCTGGCGCCCGAGGCCGCCACTCCGCGGCCGGGCTCGTTGTAGAGCAGCGTGTCGCGGCCGAGCCCCAGGTGGTCGGGCGCGCTGAAGATCGCCACGTGGTGGCCGGACGGCCGCACGAACCGCGACTCGGGGCCGAAGGCCAGCCGCCGCACGTTCGAGTGCAGGCCGTCCGCGCCGACCACGAGGTCGAAGGTCCGGGGCGCTCCACGCTCGAAGGTCACCTCCACGCCGTCCGGGGTCTCGGTCATGGACGCGATGGAGTCGCCGAAGACGTACTCCACGTCGTCCCTGGTCAGGTCGTACAGCACACGGGCGAGGTCGCCGCGCAGGATCTCCACCTCGCCGCCGGCGAACTCCACGGGTAGCCCGACCAGCTGGTCGCCGCGCCAGTCGACCACCCGCCACGGGCCGGGATCGGTGCGCAGGCGGCGGATCTCGTCCAGGACGCCCATCCGCCGCAGCACGTTCATGTGGACCGCCCCCCGGAAGTCGACCGCCTGGCCGCCCTCGCGCAGGGCCGGAGCCCGCTCGACGACCGTGGGGGCGAAGCCGTGCCGGCGCAGCCAGTAGGCGACGGCGGGCCCGGCGATGCTCGCGCCGGAGATCAGAACCGATGGGGTCGTCATGCGCGCTCCTCTGGATCGGAGGCCGCGTGGTGCCGCGGCCACGAGAAGAGCGTCGGCCCCGGCGCTGACGGACCGCCCACCGGCGGCTGACCGGCCGCCACCGGCGCCGACCGGCTCACATGTTGATCATGTGCCCGGCCAGACCGTGGATCGCCTCCTTCACCGCCTCGCCCAGGGTCGGGTGGGCGTGGACGTTGCGCGCCACCTCGTGCACGGTGAGGTCCCACTGCTGGGCCAGGGTCAGCTCGGGCAGCAGCTCGGTCACTTCGGGCCCGATGAGGTGGGCGCCGAGGATCTCGCCGTACTTCGCGTCGCTGAGCACCTTGACGAACCCGTTGGGGTCGCCCAGGCCGTGGGCCTTGCCGTTGGCCGTGAACGGGAACTTGACCACCTTCACGTCGAAGCCCTGCTCGCGCGCCTGGGCCTCGGTGTAGCCGAAGCTCGCGATCTGCGGCTGGCAGTAGGTCGCCCGGGGGATCATCACGTAGTCGAGCTCCATCGTCTCCGCGCCCGCGATGGTCTCGGCGGCGATGACGCCCATCGACTCGGCGGCGTGCGCCAGCATGAGCTTCGCGGTGACGTCCCCGATGGCGAAGATGTGCGGCACGTTCGTGCGGCAGCGGCCGTCGACGGCGATCGCGCCCCGCTCGGTCAGCCGTACGCCGGTGTGCTCCAGGCCGTATCCCTCGACGCGCGGCTGGAAGCCGATGGCCTGCAGCACCTTGTCGGCCTCCAGCACGGAGGTCTCGCCGTTCCTGGAGACCGTGACCCGCACCTTGTCGCCGCTGTCGTCGATCGACTCGACCCGGGTGGAGGTCAGCACCTCGATGCCGAGCCGGCGGTAGCGCCGCGCCAGCTCCGCCGAGACCTCCTGGTCCTCCAGCGGGACCATCCGGTCGAGGAACTCGACGATCGTGACCTTCACGCCGTAGTTGTGCAGGACGTACGCGAACTCGACGCCGATCGCCCCGGCACCCGCGATGATCACGCTCTCCGGCAGCGCCTCGCTGAGGATCTGCTCCTCGTACGTCACCACGCGCTCGGACAGGGACGTCCCCGGCAGCAGGCGGGTCGTCGCCCCGGCCGCGATGATGCAGTGGTCGAACGTCACCGTGCGCACCGAGCCGTCCGCGCCGCGCACCTCCATGGAGTCCGGGCCGGTGAAGGCGCCGCGGCCGTCATACTCGGTGATGCCGTTCTTCTTCATCAGGTAGTGGACACCCTTGACACGCCCGTCCGCCACCTGGCGGCTGCGGCGGAAGGCCGCACCGTAGTCGAGCGTGATCGGGCCGTCCGCCTGGATGCCGAACGTCTTGGTCTCGTTCGTCAGGATGTGGGCGAGTTCGGCGTTGCGCAGCAGCGCCTTGGAGGGGATGCAGCCGACGTTGAGGCACACACCGCCCCAGTAGCGCTCCTCGACGACCGCAGTGCTGAGCCCGAGCTGGGCCGAACGGACCGCGGCGGTGTAGCCGCCGGGCCCGGCGCCGAGGACCACGACATCGTAATGATCGGTCATGAACCGGACCCTACGCCGCCGTGCGCATCCGTCCGGGGAGGGGGTGCCCGCCAGGCGTTGAAGTCGTGGGACCGGCTCCGGACCGGCTCGGGGCCGCTGCACGGCCTCGCGTGGTGAGACGGAGGATGGACCGGACGGCGGCGGGTAGGGGCTCCCTACGTCGTCAGAGGGAGGAGTGACGGACCATGACCGAGTTCGAGCGGTCCCGCAGGATGCCCGCGCCGGCCGACCAGGTGTTCCGCCAGGCGTGCGACGTCGGCAAACTCGATCTCTGGATGCCCCGTGAGCTGCACGTCCACGCGGAGGAGCCGCCCGCGGTCACCGTCCACGAGGACGAGACGGGACAGGACGAACGCGCGCTGCTGCGGGCCGAGCAGGACCAGCTGCGGATGGAGTGGGGCACGCGCGATGTGGACCGGTACGCCGGATGGCTGCAGGTCGCCGGCATCGACGACGACAGCAGCGACGTGACGGTCCACCTGTCCTTCTTCGACGAGCGGCACGCGCCCCCGGCCGAGGCGGTGGAGCAGGCGCTGGACGACAGCCTCGAACGGCTGGCCGAGCAGGTGCGTCAGGCGGCCTGACCGTCTGTCCGGCCTACTCGGCCTGCCCGTCGGGGTCCGGGCGGTCCGCGTCCCCCGGGTGGCCCGGGTGGCCCGGGTGGTCCGGGCCGGAAGGGGTGAGCGGCAGGGGCGGGGCGAACGCGGAGGCCCGGGCGCCGGCCAGGCCGAGAACCTGGCGTATCCACGCCTCCAGGCCCGTCGGGTCCGGCGGGGTCAGAGGGTCCTGCCCGCCATGCGTGCCCTGCCCGCTCTGCCCGCCATGTTCTCCGCGTCCCCGCCCGGGAGTCGCCGCGGTCACGCCGTCACCCCAGGAGGGCGGGGGCCAGCAGCCGCAGGTGCTCGATCTGCGTGCCGACGGAGTCGGCCAGTGGTTGAACGCACACGTGGTCGGCCCCCGCGTCGTGGTGGGCGCGTACCCGCTCGGCGATCGTCTCCGGCTCGCCCCAGACCACGATCGCGTCGATGAGCCGGTCGCTGCCCCCGCCCGCGAGGTCGTCGTCGGAGAAGCCCAGTTCGCGCAGGTTGTTGGTGTAGTTGGGCAGGGAGAGGTACATCGCGGCGTACTCGCGGGCGATCTCCCGTGCGCGGTCCGCGTCCGCCTCGACCACCACGGCCTGCTCCGGGGCGAGGACCGGGTCCGGTCCGAGGATCTCGCGGGCCTTGGCGGTGTGCTCGGGTGGCACGAAGTAGGTGTGGGCGCCCTGGGTGCGCCGCGCCGCGAGTTCGAGCATCCGGCGCCGGAGCGCCGCGAGCATCCGGGGCGGCGTCTCCGCCTGCGGCAGCTCGATCGACGCCCGGTCCATCCCGTCGAGATAGTCCCGCATGTACTCGAGCGGCGCGGAGTAGTCGTGGCCGCGAGGGGCGACCAGCGGCTTGTGGCTGACGCCGAGGCCGAGCACGAACCGCTGGTCCCACGCCTCCGCGAGGGTCGCGGCGCCGTTGGCGGCGGCGACGGGGTCGCGGCCGTAGACGTTGGCGATGCCCGTGGCCACGTGCAGCCGCCCGGTGGCCGACAGCAACAGCGCGGCGTGCGTGAACGCCTCTCGTCCGGCCGGGGTCTCACCGATCCACAGCGCCGGGTATCCGAGCTCCTCGATCTCCGCCGCGGCCTTCCTCGCCCCTGCCGCCGGGGTCGCCGCCAGAGAGGACAGCCACACTCCCGTACGGCCGAGGCGGCGCCTCAGCTCGGACGGTTCCACGGTGGGCGGTTGCGTGCGCTCGGCCATCCGGACGCTCCTTGTCTGTCACGCGAGATCGGGCGAAGGGGGCGGTTCGCCAGGGACGTCGCCCCCGCGGGGCCGGACGGCCGCGCCGGCGGGCGTCGCAGCCTCAGCATCGCATCGCACGCGCCGGTGACCTCGGCACCTCCCCGCGATCGGTTCACGTGTCGGGGCGCACCGCCGCGCCCGTACGGCTTACTCCGATTTCCCCGAATCCGGCGGTTCATCCGCATTGGTCGCTGATTCGCCCCGAGGGCGGCGAGAGGTCCGTGAGGCGGAACCCACGAAACGGCAAAGGCCTGTCCTGGATCTTCGCGTCCGGGCGGCGGGGCCGCAGTCGCCGCGTGTCTCCTGGGAGCCGACTCGCTCACTTCCCAGGAGGCCGAACATGAGGAAACTGCTGTATGCCGGCGCGGTCGCGATCAGCCTGCTGGCCGCCGGATGCGGCGGTGCCGGCGACGAGGGCGCCAGCCGCGTCGCCAACGACCAGCTCAACGAGTCGCAGACGCCCGAGCCCTCCGAGTACCCCTCGGGGACGACGCCGTCCGCCACCGGATACTCGGCGTCGCCGACATCTCCCGTCCAGGCGTCCCCCACGGGGCCCGCGCGCATCGACGCGGCGCCCACCTCGCTCGGCAGCGTGCTGGTCGGCGTGGACGGCCGCACGGTGTACCTGTTCACCAAGGACAAGGGCGGCGCGTCCGCCTGCACCCAGGCGTGCGCCGCCGCGTGGCCGCCCGTGCTCACCGCCGGTGCGCCCCAGGCCGGTACGGGCGTGCACGCGAACCTGCTCGGGACGCTCCACCGGGAGGACGGCACCACGCAGGTGACCTACAACAAGCACCCGCTCTACTACTACGCGAAGGACCAGAAGGCCGGCGACGTGCTCGGCCAGGGCCTGAAGGACTTCGGCGGCGAGTGGTACGCCGTCACCCCGGAGGGCAAGAAGGCCAAGCGTTAATCCCGGAGCGCGGGGCCATGCTGTGCGACAGCCGGGCGAGCAGGGCCGACAACTGCCCGCGCTCGTCCGGCGACAGCGGCGCCAGGAGCGACTCCAGCCCCCGCACGTGGTCCTCGACGCTGCGATCGAGCAGAGTCGGTGGTCGCGGCGGGGGAGAGCGGGAGCGCCCCTGAGGTCGACGCGTTCTGGGGCGAATGACCCCGTTTCTCCGTCCGTTCCCGATCCGCCTTCCCCCGCAGGAGGGCGGATTTCTCGTGTCCTCTCCAGTTCTGCCGGCCAACCCTTTCGGCAACCCTGGGGATCACCTGGCTACCACTGCTCGGAGCCCACTAGGCTTAGGGCACTCCGCCCTGTGTCCGCGGCCGCTTGATCATCTGAAAGTGGGCTCGCGATGGCCTCGGACGCGTCGTCTCTTCTCGAGAACATCCTCACCGGCATGGCCGACCTCTTCGGGGTCGACGGCGCCGCGTTGATGCTGCTCGACGGCCAGGACCGCCTCCGCGCGATCGGGGCGACCGACGACGACGGCGTACTGCTGGAGTCCGCCCAGGAGTCCGTGGGCGACGGTCCCGCCATCGAGAGCGCCGCCAGTGGCGGCCTCGTCGCGATCCCCGATCTGCACGCCGCGAGGCCCATGGGGTTCCCGAACGTGGCCGTCCACGCCCCGCCGGTCCGGGCCGTCCTCTCCGTACCGCTCATCGAGGATCGCGAACTCATCGGCGTCCTGGACTTCTACGCCCGCGACGGGCGCGCCTGGGACCGCACGGAGGCGGAGGCCGGATCACGTCTCGGCGAGCTGATGGTCATCGTTCTTCAGGTCCTGGCAGAGATCAGGACTGATCGAGCCCCCTCCGGGCAGTTGTGATGGCCGAATCGGCGCCTCTCCCCCAGGCCACGGCGGTGCGAGGTGAGGTTCACGAGAGGATACGGAATGACCCATATCGATCCTGAGGCTCTTGTCGCCAGCCTGCGACGTCTGCAGAAGGACAGGGCGGCGACCGGGATCGTGCACCACCTTGAGCGCATCGTCCAAGTGGTCGACCGGCTTTTCGGATACTCCGGCGCCGGCCTGATGTTCGCCGAGGAGGACCGCACACTTCGCTATCTCTTCGCCACCGACGAGCGTGGCCGCAGCCTCGAGCGCGCCCAGGCGGTGACGGGCCAGGGCCCGTGTGTGGCGGCGTACGTGGGCGACACCGCGGTGACGACGGTCGACGTGCGGGCCGACCGGCGGTGGCCGGCCCTGCGTGAACTGCTGCACCCCGAGGTGCGCGGGGTGGCGGGAGTGCCGATCCGGCTCGGCGGCGTGCCCGTGGGCACCCTCAACGTCTACCAGGACGCGCCGCACGAGTGGCAGGAGAGCGACACCCAGGCCCTCCACGCGTACGCCCACGTGATCGAGCAGGTCCTCGTGGCGTCGATGGAGGCGGACGAGAAGGCGGAGCTCGCCGACCAGCTCCAGTACGCCCTGGACTACCGGGTCGTGATCGAGCGGGCCATCGGCTATCTCATGGGCAAGCACGATCTGACGGCCTCGCAGGCGTTCACCGGGCTGCGCAAGCAGGCCAGGGACAGTAGACGGAAGGTATCCGAGCTCGCGGCGGAGCTGCTGGGCGAGCAGGGCCAGAGGAATGTTGCGAATCCAGACCACGTCGTCTGAGGCCGGCATCCGGATGGCCGTGAACGGCGACCTCGACGTGTCGGGGGTGCCGGAGTTCCACGCCTGCCTGCGGCAGGTGCTGGGGACCTACCGGCCCGGGCACGTCGAGGTCGACCTGGCCGGGGTCGGCTTCCTCGACTGCGCGGGCGCGCGGAGCCTCCTGTGGGCCGACGCGCGCGTGCGGGAGTGGGGCGGCGGCGTGACCTTCGTCCGCCCCGCCCCGCCGGTGCTGCGGCTGCTGCGGCTGCTGGGCTTCGACTCCGCGCTGTCCATCCGTACGGCGTCGCACGTGCCGCTGCCTCAGCCCACGGCCGAGGCCCGTCCCCGGCCCAACTGACCGGACGTACGGCCGATCGGGCCGGCGGACGGAGGTGGGCCGTGACCGGGCGATAGTCTTGCCGTGATGTATCGACTCGTGTTCACGCAGGTCCTGAGCCGCCTCGACGCGGAGGCCGTCCACCACCTCACGATCAGGCTGCTCCGCCTGCTCGGGATGTTCCCGCCCCTCGTGCGGCTGTTGCATCGGCTGCTCGCGCCGAGGGCGGAGTCGCTGCGCGTCCAGGCGTTCGGCGTCCACTTCGCCTCGCCGTTCGGGCTCGCCGCCGGGTTCGACAAGGACGCCGGATGCGCCGAGCCGCTGTCGGCGCTCGGATTCGGGTACGTCGAGGTCGGTACGATCACCGCGCACGCCCAGCCCGGCAACCCCCGGCCGCGGCTTTTCCGCCTGCTCGAGAGCCGGGCGATCATCAACCGGATGGGCTTCAACAACGCCGGAGCGGCGGCCGCCGCCAAGCGGCTGCGCAGGGTGCGCCACATTCCGGCCGTGGTCGGCGTCAACATCGGCAAGACCAAGGTCGTGCCGGAGTCCGGTGCCGTGCGCGACTACGTGGACAGCGCCCGCAGGCTCGCGCCGCTCGCCGACTACCTCGTGGTCAACGTGAGCTCGCCCAACACCCCGGGCCTGCGCGACCTGCAGGCCGTGGACCGCCTGCGGCCGCTGCTGTCGGCGGTCAAGGAGGCGGCGGGGCGCACCCCGCTGCTCGTGAAGATCGCGCCGGACCTGGCGGACGAGGACGTGGACGCTGTGGCCGAGCTCGCCGCCGAGCTCGGGCTGGCGGGCGTCATCGCGACCAACACCACGATCAGCCGCGAGGGCGTCGCGAGCACCGAGGCGGGAGGCCTGTCAGGACAGCCGCTCAAGGCCCGCTCGCTGGAGGTGCTGCGCCGCCTGCGCCAGAAGGCCGGCGACCGGCTCACGCTCGTCTCCGTCGGCGGCGTGGAAGACGTCGACGACGTCTGGGAGCGGCTGCTGGCCGGTGCCACCCTCGTGCAGGGATACACCGGCCTGATCTACGAGGGCCCCCTGTGGCCGTCGCGCATCAACCGGCAGCTCGCCCGCCGGCTGCGGCGGCACGGCTACGGCTCCGTCCGCGAGATCGTCGGCCGCACCGCATGAATCCCCTTCTCCCGAGAATGGAGAGCCCCATGAGCGTCAAGACCTACACCGTGCAGGGCATGACCTGCGGTCACTGCGTGAGCTCGGTCAAGGAGGAGGTCGGCGAGATCCCCGGCGTCACCGGTGTCGAGGTGGATCTCGACAGCGGCCGCCTCGACGTCTCCGGCGACGTCGCCGACGACGCCGTGCGCAAGGCCGTCGAGGAGGCCGGCTACACGCTCGTGTGAGCTTCGGCCGCGCCCATCGGTCACGTCGACGCCATCCGCTCCCGCCCGCCTGCTCCGCCGGTAGGGTGATCCGCCCCGGCGACGCCGAGACGGCCGTGGGGGACGACGAGGGGCCGGCCCTGGAGCGCATGGCGTCCGAGACCGTCGAGGCGCTCGCCGCCGTGGACGACGCGCGGCTGCGCGAGTACGCCGAGGAGGAACTGCTCGACGAGTTCGAGGTCGAGCGGGTCACGGCCCTGCGCGACCTGGCCCGCACGGCCATACGGCTCAACCAGGGGATGTACTGCTGGATGTGCCCCTGAACGCCTCGAACAGCCCCTCGCGGAGGGCGGGCGGCAGCCTGCGGCCCCATATCCAGTGGGCTCAGTCCGGCGGGCTCACCACCGCGTGGTCGTCGTTGTGCTCCACGGCGTTTCCGGCGAGGAACTCCAGGCTGAAGCGGGCCTCCTTCCGGTGCTTCTCGTCCGGCCAGGTCTCCACGAGCGGCAGCACCGCCCGCACCCGCGCGGTCACGCGGTCGGTGAACCGCGTTCCGGAGAAGTCGACGTTCACCAGCCGGGCCCGGTCGAAGCACACGCTCGGCACTCCGGGCGGCAGCTCGAACCGCTGGTCGCGCAGCTCGCCACGGGCGGTCCGGTCTCGCCGCCACTCTTCCGGGCTCGGCCGCAGGCCGAACCGCTCGGACGTGCTCACGCGGCCCGCCCGCCGGGGCCGTCGCCCACGGAAGGGCGAATGACGATCATGCGCTCCGAAAGTACGAGATCATGCATGGGCGGAGTCTCGCAGCCCGCCCCGACAAAGCTAAGCGAGCGACCCCCCATGAGCGCCATCTACGACCAGGCCGACGGCGAGCGGATCGCCGTGGCCGACAGCGGTGATTCCGTGAGCATCATCAACCGCTCCGGGAGGATCGTCGTCGCCAAGAAGGACGTACGCAGGCTCGCCGAGCGGGTCCTCGCCGCGGCGGGCCGGATGGCCGTCGTCCTGTTCCCGCCGGCCCTGCGGAAGGACACGCTGTCGGTCTCCGGCCCCTCCGGACGGTGGAAGGTCCGCGTCTCGCCGAAGAACGGCGCCCGCGTCCTCGTCGAGGTCGATCCGCAGGGGCTCGGGCCGGCCGAGGCCTACGAACTCGCCGCCGCCGTCGCGGTGGCCGGGCGCCACATCGGCGACGCCGCACAGGCCGACCTGCGCCTGACCGCGAGGATCCGCGAGGTGATCGACACCTACCAGGGCCTTGACGCGGAGAAGATCGCGGCCGCCATCGTCGCCGAGGTCCTCGACGGAGCGTGACACCCCGCGTACCCGGCACGCCTGATCGTGGCGGCGCCCGCCGCATCTCCACCGGCGCCTGCGGGCCCGCACAGACGCGCGGTGACGCTGGGGAAAAGCCGGTTGCCCCGCGCGACGGAGCCTGCGGAGGATGTGGGCCATGGGAGACGGGCACGTGCGCGGACTGGAGCTGTCGCGGCGGTTCTACCTGGAGGCGGTGGCACCGCTGCTGGCGCGGCGCTTCGGCGGCCTCACACACACGGCGGCCCTCCTCGGGCCGGGTTCGGAGGTGCTCGGGTACGACACCGAGCGGTCCACCGACCACGACTGGGGCCCACGGCTGCAGCTGTTCCTGAGCCCCGAGGACGCCGCCGTCCACGGCGAGGCCGTGGACGCCGCGCTCGCCGGAAGCCTGCCGCCGGACTTCCTCGGCTATCCCACGAACTTCGGCCCGCCCGGGGCTGACGGCACCCGGCACATGGAGACGGCGGACGGGCCGCTCCGGCACGGAGTCGTGGTGGCCGATCTGACCGCATGGCTCACCGGGCACCTCGGGTTCGACCCGATCGCGGGCGTCGGCCTGTCCGACTGGCTGGCGACGCCCACCCAGACGCTCGCGGAGATCACGGCGGGAGAGGTCTTCCACGACGGCCTGGGCCTGCTCCTGCCGGTGCGCCGCCGCCTCGCCTGGTATCCCGGCGACGTCTGGCGCTACATCCTGGCCTGCCAATGGCGGCGGATATGCCAGGAGGAGGCGTTCGTGGGCCGCGCCGCCGAGGCCGGTGACGAACTGGGCTCGGCCGTCACCTGCGCTCGCCTGGTGCGCGACCTCATCCGGCTCGCCCTGCTCATGCACCGCCGCTACCCGCCGTACGGCAAGTGGCTGGGCAGCGCCTTCGCCGCCCTGCCGTGCGCCCCGGCTCTGGCGCCCGTGCTCAGGGCGGCCGTGTCCGCCACCGGGCGGCGGGACCGCGAGCGCCACCTCGCCGGTGCCTACGAGGCCATCGCGGCCCTGCACAACGCCCTCGGCCTCACCGCGCCCGTCGATCCGCGCACCCGGCCCTACCACAACCGGCCCTACCGGGTGCTGCGCGCCGAGCGCTTCACCGATGCGCTGCTGGAGACCATCGCCGATCCGGAGGTGCGGCGGTTGCCTCTGACCGGCGCGGTGGACCAGTACGTCGACAGCACCGACGTGCTGGGCGACCGCCTCCGCGTGCGGCGCGTCGCCGACGCGGCGCGGGGTTAGAGGCTGGGCCGGGTGGAGTCGGCCGACATGCTGAGCTCGTGCAGGTGGCGCATCACGTCGTGCACGGCGACGGCGCCCGGGCGGTGGCGACGCCATCCGCTGCCGCCCCGCTGCCAGGGCCGGGGTCCGGACAGCGGGCGGTACTCCACGCCGATCGCGTCCAGCCGTGCCAGGTGGGCGTCGACGCGGCGGAAGAAGTCCTCGGGCCCGGCCGGGCCGCCGGTCCACGCGACCTCGGCCGCCGCGCAGCCCCGGGGCCAGGCGCGGTAGTCGAGCGTCCGGCCGTCCGGGATGCGCTCGCTCCACAGCTGGAACTGGACGCCGATCACCCGGGCACGCTCCTCCTCCGGCCACTCGGACGGCGCGGGCGCGAAGGCCGCCACATCGGCCACGGTGATCGCGTCTCCGAGGCCGGCCGGCTCCTCGGGCGAGGCCGCCTCGGCGTAGTCGAAGTACATCGGAAAGACCGGGGTCGCCACCACGTCGTGTCCCGCCGCCGCGGCCCGGCGGGCGACGTGCTCGCCGCGCCAGGGCATCACGATCGTGTCCGGCCGCAGCCTGCCGCTGACGAACGCCTCGTCCCACACCACCGTGCGGCTGCCGCGTTCTGCCAGCGCGTCGGCGAGCCGCCGCAGGAACCAGGCGTGCAGGTCACCGGTGCTCTCCAGGCCCAGCGAGGCCTGGTGGGCCGAGATCTCGGCCGATGCCGCCCAGTCGTCGAGGACGCACTCGTCGCCGCCGATGTGGAAGTAGGGCACGTCGCCCAGAGCGTCGGCGATCTCGGCGAACACGGTGGTCAGGAAGTCGACGGTCGCCGGAAGCGGGGACAGGATCGCCGGCGAGATGCCCCACCGGTCCAGCACCTCGTAGCGCTCCTCCGGCCGGGACGCCAGCGCGGGATAGGCGGCCAGCACGGCGGAGGCGTGCCCCGGCACGTCGATCTCCGGCACGACGGTCACCGCGCGCGCCCGGGCGTATGCCGCGATCTCCGCCAGGTCGGCGAGCGTGTAGTGGCCGCCGTGGGGGACGCCGTCGAAGGCGAGTTCCTCCCCCTTGTGGCTGGTGATCGTCCGCGGGCGGTGCGAGCCCACCTCGTGCAGCAGCGGGAACGCCCTGCTCTCCACCCGCCAGCCCTGGTCGTCGGCCAGGTGGAGATGCAGCCGGTTCAGCTTGTGCAGCGCCATCAGGTCGATCATCCGCAGCACCTCCCGCTTCGGCAGGAAGCTGCGGGCCACGTCGACGTGCGCGCCGCGCCAGGAGAACCCGGGCGCGTCCTCCACCCGCCCGCAGGGGACCGTCCAGGACGTCCCGGGCACGAGGGCCGACCGGAACGCCTCGGCCGGCAGGAGCTGCCGCAGCGTCTGCCCGGCGTAGAAGGCGCCCGCCCGGTCTCCGGCCGCGATGCGGACGCCGTCGCCCGCGATCGTCATCGCGTAGGCCTCCGGCCCGAGCCGGGGATCCTCCTCCACCCGCACGGCCGACGTGGCGGCGTCGCCGGGCCTGAGGTCGAGCACAGGGAGCGCGAGCCGTACGGCGTCGGTGAGCGGGGCCGGGCCCGACACGGCGGAGCCGGGTGCGATCCCGGCCGACCCCGAGCCCGTCTCGACGAGCCTCGGCAGGGGAAGGAGATGCTTCATGCCGCCGATGATGCCAAACCCCACCGGCGGTCCCGCCACTCCGTCCACAGCCCCCTGAGAGCCGCTGAGAGCCGCTGAGAGCCCTGAGGCGCGGTCAGCGGGCGGAGATGAGGTAGTCCTCCAGGCCCTTCGCCAGCGACCGCGCCATCCTCGCGCGGAACGCGGGGTCCTTGAACCTGGCGGCGTCCTTGGCGTTGCGCATGTTGCCGCACTCGATGAAGATCTTCGGCACCGTCGACAGGTTGAGCCCGCCGAGGTCGCTGCGGTAGTTCAGCGCCTGCTTGCCGATGTAGGTCGAGTAAGGCAGGCCGGTGCCGCTGCGGAAGGCGTCCCGCACGTTCTCACCGAGCCGCGCCGAGTCCTTCACGACCGGATCGACCGGCCCGCCGATCTTCTTGGGCATGATGATGTGGAACCCGCGGAGGTTCGCCGCCGCGCCGTCGCCGTGGATGGAGATCGCCGCGTCCGCGTGGGCCTTGTTCCCGATGGCGGCCCGCTGGTTGATGCAGGGACCCCACTCGGTGCTGCTCGTCCGGGTGAGCTTGACCGTGGCCCCTTCGGCTTTCAGGAGCTTCGCGAGCCTGCTGGACACGTCCCAGGTGAAGGCCGCCTCGGTGTAGCCGTCGTTCGTCGACGTGCCGGTCGTGTCGCAGGCCTTCTTCTGGTTGGAGATGTCGACCAGCTGGTTGATCTCCTTGGTGTGGCGGAAGTTGCCGCCGTTGTGGCCCGGGTCGATCACCACGACCTTCCCCGTCAGCGGCAGGGCCTCCGTCTCGGAGGAGGCCGTACGCGTGGTGGGGACGGTCGTCCCGGCGGCGTCCGCCTGGTCCTGGGTCGCGGCCGGCCGTCCGAGCCGGGACGAGGTGGCGGGGGCGGCGGCCCCCGTGTCGGAGACCTCAGCGCCGCCGCAGGCGACGGCTCCGACCCCGCACAGGGCCAGGGCTGCGGCGGCGAGTGGTCGTCTGATCACGGTCGAAATCCCTTCCCGGAGGTGTGGTCTCCCCAACCTAACCGGAACGGGGTCGTGATCAGACCGTTACGCCGGAAACCTGCCCACCCACGCCGGCTCGGGGACCTCCTGCCGATGCAGGAGAGCGGCCAGCTCACGGGCGTCCTCGGCGTCGAGGCCCAGCACCACGCGGGGCCGTCCCCAGGGGTGGTCGATCGAGTGGGCGACGTAGCTCGCCACCGACTCGGCGACGTCCTCGCTGCCCAGCCCCCGGCTCTCCCTCCAGTGCGCCCAGGCCCGCTCCAGTTCGCCGGCGGCCCGCTGAGCGCAGGAGACCAACTCAGGATCACGCATGAATCCCCCCGATTCCCGGTCGCCGGTCCGCGGGCAGCCCTTCCGCGACCCGCCGGGGGCCGGCGCCACGGCTGAAGTCAACACCGGCCGCGAGGGGACACGTCGGTGATTGACCTAGCTTTGGCCACCACTTGGAGCGGGCCCGGTGCTGCGCCGTACGACGAGCTGCGGGCTCACCTGCCGCAGCCGGGCGGTCTTGCCCGGCTCGGTGATGCGGTCGCTCAGCAGTGCCGCCGCCGAGCGGCCCATGGCCCGCCGGGGCTGGTCCACGCTGGTCAGCGAGATGTGGGTGACGGCCGCGAGATGGGTGTTGTCATATCCGACGACCGACAGGTCCTCGGGCACCCTCAGCCCCAGCTCGCTCGCCGCGGTCAGCACGCCCATGGCCACGATGTCGTTTGCCGCGAAGATCGCCGTCGGCCGGGGGTCGCGCTTCAGCAGCGCCAGCGCCGCGCGCCGGCCGCCCTCTTCGCTGAAGTCGCCGTGCTCGACCATGATGTACGGCGCCAGCGCGTGGCGGCGCATAGCCACCAGGTAGCCCTCGCACCGGCAGCGGGCGGCCGACGACGGAGCGCCCTCGATGTGGGCGATGCGCCGGTGGCCCAGCTCCACGAGGTGGTCCACGGCGTAGCGGGCGCCGAGCTGGTCGTCGTCGACGACGATGTCCACGCCGTCGAGTTCGACGTCGCGCTCGCCGACCACCACGGTGGGCGTGTAGGCCGCGGCCTCGGCCAGCGTGTCGCTGGACGGCGCGACCCCGAGCAGGACCAGGCCGTCCACCCGCAGCTCGAGGAACGCCTCGACGGCCTCGTCCTCGAACGCCGGGTCCCAGCGGCCGCTGCCGATCAGCAGCCGCAGCCCGTCGCCGTGCAGGCTCTCCTGCAGGCCGTCGAGGAACTCCGCGTAGAAGGGGTTGTGCAGGTCGGCCACGAGTGCGCCCACCAGATGGGTGCGCCCCTCGACCAGGCTGCGGGCGACCGCGTTCGGGCGGTAGCCGAGCTCCCGGGCGGCCTGGAGGACCGCCTCCCTGCGGTGCTCGCTCACGTGCGGGGAGCCCCGCAGCACGAGAGACACCAGCGACTTGGAGACTCCTGCCCGCTCCGCTACGTTGCGGATCGTCGGGCGTGGCCGCGGGCTGAACCCATCGGACAGTCCGCCGGCGGGGATCGCGACCCCGACGTCTTTCCGGGCAGTGGTCTGCATGGACGGTCCTGACATGGTTCTCCCCACGATGCGTGGACGTGCACCTGACACACCAAACGATCGAGTTGCCCCGAGGGTACGGGTTGATCGCGGTAAGACAGGATCCTTCCTCTAATCGGGCGTTGGGAAGGTTAGCCGCACCATGGGTAGGACGGCGGAGCCGGGAGGGGGTTCGAAGGGGAAGCCTTGATCTGGCCGGTCCCCCTCTCAGGGGGCCGATTCGCTAGGGTGCGGGGTGTGAGTGCCACAGGCCAAGCGGAAGACGGGGCACGGCCGGCGCGCCGCAGGCTCAGCGTGGACCGGCGGCGTGAAGAGCTCATCGCCGCCGCGCTCGAGCTGTTCAGCAGGCACGACGCCGAGGACGTCTCGATCGACGACGTGGCGGCCTCCGCGGGCGCGTCGAGGGCGCTCGTCTACCACTACTTCGGTGGCAAGCAGGAGCTCTATGTGGCGGCTCTGCGCAGCGCGGCCGCCGAACTGCGGGCGCGGTTACAGCCGCAGGGCGAGGGCGGGCCGCTGGAGCAGCTCAGCTCGGGCCTGACGCGGTATTTCGACTTCGTCGAGGAGCACGCGGCCGGCTTCGCCGCGTTGCTCAGGGGAGGCCCGGCCAATCGCGCAGGGGAGATCGGCGAGATCGTCGACGGGGTGCGGCAGCGCATGCTGCGCATGATCGTGCATCAGATGGGGGTCGACGCGCCCGGTCCGGCGTTGCGCGTCACGCTGAGGTCGTGGGTCGCCTCGGTGGAGACGGCCGGCCTCGACTGGCTGGAGCACCGCGACATGGAGCGGGCCGAGCTGGAGCGCCTCCTGGTGGACCAGATGGTCGCGCTCCTGCGGGCGGCGAGCGGGCACGATCCCGGGGTGCGGGTGCTGCTGGAGACCCTGCTGCCCGTGCACCCTGCATCTGAGCTGCCCGTGCATCCTGCATCTGAGAACCGGGCATCCGAGAACCGGGCATCCGAGAACCGTGAGGCCGTTCCCTGAACCCTCACGGCGTTCGTGAAACGTCCCGAGGCGCGAAGGCCAGGGCCGTACGCATGGGGAGCCGGGGGGAACCACCGGGGGCGAACGGACCGTGTACGCGGGGAGGCGCCGGGCGGGCGGCGCCGACCCCAGATCCCCTCCCATGACCCGTAGCGGTCACGGGAGCGTGGTGGACGCGCTCACATCCCCGACGCGAGCGCGCCGTCGTTCCCCCCGTGGCGTGACGGCCACGTCCTACTCGGACCGCTGCTGCGGAATCCCCGCGAGCAGTGCCCGGACCTCGGTCTCCCGGTACCGCCGGTGACCGCCGAGGGTGCGGATGGACGTCAACTTGCCCGCCTTCGCCCACCGGGTGACGGTCTTGGGGTCGACCCGGAACATCGTGGCGACCTCCGCCGGGGTGAGCAGTGGCTCGGCCTCGGGTGTACGAGCTGACATTTGTGCGGCCTCTCCTCCGTGTGGACCGCCGGCAGCGATCCTGCGACTTGTCTGGCGCAAGTGCCCCTTCCGCCAATCCCTGTCCCGTCGCGTCGGCCGGAGCGGCGTTGTCCGCCTCGCCCGCGAGAACTCCTCGCAGGCTCGGACCTTCCGCGGGCCCGGAGTCGTCGCCGACAGCGCTGTGTCGGCTCCTCCTCCGCCTTGCGATGCACCACTCTGGACACCGCTGCGTTCGGGCAAATCTTGTCGGTCGCGGCACTGTCACGGATGTCCTTCAATGATCCAAAAACGTGCGGTTTCTAGGACCATTTACGGCATCACCCGATGTGACCATACAGCCACGTAGCGCGATTGGCGAGCCCTCTGGGCACAACGTCTCGACCACGGGTTGATGTCACGCTCGGTGATTCTAGCGACACGTTTCGTGGTATCGCAGTGAAAACGGCAAACTACTCAGTTCGTAGATGTGAGATCGACTATGTCATGACCAGAATCGGCAGGTCAGGGAATGTTCCTGACCGTCAGTTTGCCGACTCGAGGGCCCGGATCGACCTCCAGCGGAGAATCACCCGCTGATACATCGCGAAGGCAAGTTCTTCCTGACCGTTGTCCAAACCCGCGAGGGCGGTCGCCACCTCGGCGACGGACTGGTCGCCCTGGAGGGTCCGGTCGTCCATCAGGTGGACGAGGCCGCCGTAGTCGAGCTCCACCAGCGAGTGGGGGTGGAACTCCTCCAGCCAGCGGCCCACCTCCTCGACCTCGGTGAGGGCCGCCACCTGCCCGACGTGCCTGCGGATCACCACCAGCGCCCGGGCCACCCGGCGCCGGGCCTGCGCCATCGAGGTGACGTACAGCATGTTCCTGGGCGGCGCGGCGGTGGTCTGCGCGCCCGCCTCGGCCGGCTGCTCCGAGCCCAGCACGAGCCAGCGCTCGGCCGAGTCGAACGGCACGAACCACGCGATCGGCACATGCCACGTGCTCGTGCGAATGTGGGTGCGCAGCGACTGCTCACCCCGCTTGAACCGGTCGAAGTCGTCGGCGGTCTGCTCCGCGATGGCCTGGGGCACGAACCGGGAGGCGAGCTTGACGGGGACGCTCCCGCGGAACGACGCGAACGCCAGCCACGACCGCAGCCTGCTCTGCCAGGGGCAGACGTACAGCGTCTCCTCCACCCGGCGCAGGTACGCGTTGGGGCTCTCCCGCTCGGGCGCCGGCAGCGGCGGGACCGGCAGCAGGCGGCGGACCGCCTCGCCGTGTTCGACCTCGAGCGCGCCCGCCCGGCGCGGCCGGTCGCGCGACTCGGCGTATCGGACCCAGCGAGCCTGATCCTGCGGGGCGAAAGCGGTCAGCGGCTCGTACACACGGAGATAGGCGGCGTAGGGGAGCACACCAGAATCGTGCCACGTCGCGGGACGCATGTGCAGCACCGTCCCGGCTTTTCATGATCGTTTTGCGGGTGCATCGGATAAGCTGAAGGCCGATCGCCGCAACGAGGCGGCGTACACGATCAGGAGTCACCACCGTGACCGACGTTTTCGGGCTGTCCCACAAGGATTCCAGCTCCGGCGGCGACACGAACCCCGCCCAGCCGGTTCGACACGAACAGGTCGTCTTCTGCTCCGACGAGCGCAGCGGCCTGTACGCCATCATCGCGATCTACAGCACCGCCCTCGGACCGGGGCTCGGCGGCACCCGGTTCTACCCCTACCAGAGCGAGCAGGCCGCACTCGCCGACGTGCTCAACCTCTCCCGGGCCATGGCGTACAAGAACGCGCTGGCCGGCCTCGACCACGGCGGCGCCAAGGCCGTCATCATCGGCGACCCCGCGACCGACAAGAGCGAGGCTCTCCTGCGGGCCTACGGCAGGTTCGTCCAGTCGCTCGGCGGGCGCTACTACACGGCCTGCGACGTGGGCACCTACAGCGAGGACATGGACGTCGTGGCGCGCGAGTGCTCCTACGTCACCGGCCGCACCCAGGCGCACGGCGGCGCGGGAGACTCCTCCATCCTCACCGCCTTCGGCGTGTTCCAGGGCATGCGGGCCGCCGCCGACCACGTGTACGGCGCCTCCTCCCTGAGCGGCAGGCGGGTCGGGGTCGAGGGGGTCGGCAAGGTCGGCCACCGCCTGGTCGAGCACCTGATCGAGGACGGCGCCGAGGTCGTGGTCTGCGACGTCGACGAGCAGGCCGTCGAACGGGTGCGGCAGCGCCACCCCGCCGTCGAGGTCGTGCCCGACGCCGCCACGCTCGCGGCCTCCGACATCGACGTGTACGCGCCCTGCGCCCTCGGCGGCGCGCTGGACGACGAGACCGTCCCCCGGCTCAAGGCGAAGATCGTCTGTGGTGGGGCCAACAACCAGCTCGCGCATCCCGGCGTCGAGAAGCAGCTCGCCGAGCGGGGCATCCTGTACGCCCCGGACTACGTCGTGAACTCCGGCGGGGTCATCCAGGTGGCCGACGAGATCGAGGGCTTCGACATGGGCCGGGCCCGCGCCCGGGCGGCGAAGATCTTCGACACGACCTTGAGAATCTTCCGCTCGGCCGAGGAGGAAGGCGTCCCTCCCGCCGTCGCAGCGGATAGGCTGGCAGAGCGGAGAATGTCAGAAATCGGTCGGCTAAGGGGTATTTGGCTCCGGCGCTGACCGCCGCCGCTCGTACGACGTACCGAGCGGCGCACAAACCAGGTACGGTAATAGGCGAACGAGAGACTGACGCCTGAAGTCAGGTGGCGTCGGTGCGCGGTGCGTTAGTGACGAGGGGTCGGGCACGGCCCCGCATGAGGGGGTCGAGCCAATGGGGCGCGGCCGAGCCAAGGCCAAGCAGGTCAAGGTCGCCCGTCAGCTGAAGTACAACAGCGGCGGTACGGATCTTGAGCGCCTGCGCGCGGAGCTCGGAGTCGTGGACGCCGACGATTCCGGCCACAGTGACGAGCATGACCCTTACGACGAGTTGGCTGATCGCTACGCCGATTACGCGGCCGTCGACGACGACGACGGCGACGATGACCGCCGTGGGCGGCGTTGACCCGGTTCTGATCGCCAGGTGAGTGACCCGGCGGGGACGTTCCCGCCGGGTTCTCTCAATGTCCGCGAATCGCTCTCCCATGAGCCTCTCGCCTCCGGTACGGAGACGGGTGCGGGGTGAGAGTCGGCCGGCCGCGCGGTGTTGCGGTCGGCCGCATATATGGCCAGACACGGTCACGGCCGGTCGGTGTAATCGGCATGTCTCCTCATTGTCGAGTCGCCGCCGAGTCGCCCTGGCCGGAGCCGTCGTGGTCGCCGTCTCGGTGCGATGCTCGGGTGCTCGCGTTGCTTGCGGCGGCCAACCCGGGAGAGTCCACTATGGCCGCGTTTCCCGAGTGTGACGGATCTCACGAGGGCGGGACATCCGCCGGCCGTCAGCGCCCGGACGGGCGGGACGCCACGACGTGACCGCCCGTGACCTTCAGTGCCTATGTTCCGGACGACCGGCCGCCGACCGATCAGCCGCGGCCGCCGCCGCCCGCCACGACCTCCACCCGGCGACCGTTCATAGGGCCGGGCGGCCCGGACCTCACTGACGGAAACGGGCCCGTCCCTCGCCCGCGACGACCTCACCCAGCACCCAGGCGGGCAGGCCGCGACCGGTCAGCAGAGCGAGTGCCTTGTCGGCCTCCGCCGCTGGGACGATCGCGCACATGCCCACGCCGAGGTTGAACGTCTTGTCCATCTCCTCCTGGGGCACGCCGCCGCGCCCGGCCAGCACCTCGAAGATCGCGGGCGGGGTCCAGGAGTTCCGGTCGAGGAGGGCGTCCACCGTGCCGGGCAGTGATCTGGCCAGGTTGGCCGCCAGCCCGCCGCCGGTGATGTGAGCCAGGGCGTGCACCTCGGTCTCCCGGATGAGCGCCAGGCAGTCGAGCGAATAGATGCGGGTGGGCTCCAGCAGTTCCTCGCCGAGCGTGCGGCCCAGCTCGGGCAGCTCCTGCTCCAGGCCCAGCCCGGCGGTCTTGATCACGTGCCTGACCAGCGAGTAGCCGTTGGAGTGGACACCGCTGGAGGCCAGCCCGAGCACCACGTCCCCCGGCACGACCCGGTCGGGGCCGAGCATCTCGTCCGCCTCGACGACGCCGGTGCCCGCGCCCGCGAGGTCGTACTCGTCGGGGCCCATCGCGCCGGGGTGCTCGGCGGTCTCCCCGCCGACCAGCGCGCAGCCCGCGAGCCGGCATCCCTCGGCCACACCGCCCACGATGTCGGCGATCCGCTCGGGCACGACCTTGCCGCACGCGATGTAGTCGGTCATGAACAGCGGCTCGGCCCCGCAGACCACGAGGTCGTCCACGACCATGCCGACGAGGTCGATGCCGATCGTGTCGTGCTTGCCGAGCTGCTGGGCCAGCATGACCTTGGTGCCGACCCCGTCGGTGGACGTGGCCAGCAGCGGCCTGCGGTAGCGCAGGAACGCCGAGGCGTCGAAGAGCCCGGCGAAGCCGCTGGCGTCGTCCACGACCTCAGGCCGCCGGGAGCGCGCCACCCGCGACTTCATCAGCTCGACCGCGCGGTCGCCGGCCTCGATGTCGACGCCGGCGTCGGCGTAGCTGGTCATCGCTGAGCCTCCAGCACGAACTTGCCCACCCTGTCGTCCTCGATCGGAATGGGGTACTCACCGGTGAAGCACGCGCGGCAGAGCCGGTCGGCCGGCAGCGTCGTCGCCCGGGTGAGCCCCTCCAGGGAGATGTACCCGAGGGAGTCGGCGCCGAGCGAGGAGCGGATCTCCTCGACCGACAGCGACCCGGCGATCAGCTCCGCGCGGGTGGCGAAGTCGATTCCGTAGAAGCACGGCCAGGCGACCGGGGGCGAGGAGATCCGCACGTGGACCTCGCTGGCCCCGGCCTCGCGCAGCATCTTCACGATGGCCCGCTGGGTGTTGCCTCGGACGATCGAGTCGTCCACGACCACCAGGCGCTTGCCCTCGATGACCTCGCGCAGCGGGTTGAGCTTGAGGCGGATGCCGAGCTGGCGGATGGTCTGCGACGGCTGGATGAACGTCCGGCCGACGTAGGAGTTCTTCACCAGGCCCTGGCCGTACGGGATGCCGCTCTGCTCGGCGTAGCCGATGGCGGCGGGGGTGCCGGACTCGGGCGTGGGGATCACGAGGTCGGCGTCCACCGGGTGTTCGCGGGCCAGCACGCGGCCGACCTCGACCCGGGTGGACTGCACGCCGCGCCCGGCGATCGTGGTGTCGGGGCGGGCGAGGTAGACGTACTCGAACAGGCAGCCCTTGGGCTCGGCCGACGCGAAGCGCTGCGAGCGGACTCCTCGCTCGTCGATGGTCAGCAGTTCGCCGGGCTCGATCTCGCGGATGAACGACGCGCCGACGATGTCGAGGGCGGCGGTCTCGGACGCCACCACCCAGCCGCGCTCCAACCGGCCCAGCACGAGCGGACGGATGCCCTGCGGGTCGCGGGCGGCGAACAGCGTCGTCTCGTTCATCCAGACGAGCGAATAGGCGCCCTTGACCTCCGGGAGCAGCTCGGCCGCCACGTCCTCGACCGGACGCGAGGAGTCCTGCGCCAGGAGAGCGGTGAGCACCTCGGTGTCGGTCGTCGCCCGGGTGGAGCCCGGCGCGAGCCGTTCGGCGAGGTAGGCGGTGTTGATCAGGTTGCCGTTGTGGGCGAGCGCCAGCCCCTTGCCGTCGCTGGAGTTCAGCGTGGGCTGCGCGTTCTCCCAGACGCTCGATCCGGTGGTGGAGTAACGGCAGTGTCCGATGGACAGGTGCCCCCGAAGGGTGCCGAGGATCGACTCGTCGAAGACCTGGGCCACCAGGCCCATGTCCTTGTAGACGAGAATGCGGTTGCCCTCGCTGACCGCGATGCCCGCGGACTCCTGCCCACGGTGCTGCAACGCGTAGAGGCCGTAGTAGGTGAGTTTGGAGACGTCCTCCCCGGGCGCCCATACGCCGAAGACGCCACAGGCGTCCTTCGGAGCGCGGTCCTGGGGGTCGAGGTCATGGCCCAGCCGGCCGTCGCCCTTCAACACGTACTTGAGTCTATTTGGGCGTTGGCGCTGCTCAAACCCGGGCATGCCCTTCAGGCGCCGGAAGCATCACCCGCCCTTTGCCGTGTCGCCCCTGCTCACACGCGGAATTCGGGGCAGCCTGGGCTTTCGGGCAGGCCCCAAGAATCGGATATGGCCCAGACCGGTACGGGAGGGATGATCGTGGCGACACCCGACGACCCCGGGCGCCCACAGGAGCCGTACGGCCCGGGGGCCCCGGAGGAGCGGGAGCCGTCGGCGGGAGGACCCGCAGGCCCGCCCTCTGGTCAGCCGCCCTCCGGAGGCTCGCCCTATGGCCGGCCTCCTTATGGACAGCCTCCTTATGGACAGCCTCCCTACGGGCAGCCGCCGTACGGGGGGCCGCTGCCGCCGCCCCCGGGACCCGGCGGACCTCCCGGTGGCCCCTGGGGGCCCCAACCGGGCGGCGGGCTCGGGACGGCCGCGCTGGTGCTCGGGATCTGCTCGATCGTCCTGCTGCTGGTCTGCGGCGTCGGCACGCTCGTGGCGATCGTCGGGCTCGTCCTCGGCATCGTGGCGATCGCCAGGAACTCCAACCGGGGCAGGGCGGTCGGAGGGGTGGTGCTGAGCACACTGACCCTGCTGCTGGCCCTGATCATAAGCATCGCGCTCTACAACTGGTTCACGACCAGGCACGTCGGCGAGTGCTTCGACCGCAGGCTCTACCCCACCCAGGAGGACGCGCAGCGCTGCGTGCAGGACAAGCTCTCCGGGTTCCGGTGACCCGGGCGGGGGTCACCAGAGGGGGAGCAGCGCGGACAGATCGGCCCGGGAGCCGCTGGCCGCGATCTTCCCGGCGGCGGTGGCGTCGGCCCACGACAGCCGCCCGGTGGCCAGTTCGAGCCAGGTGCGAGGGTCGGTCTCGATGACGTTGGGCGGGGTGCCCCGCGTGTGCCGGGGCCCCTCCACGCACTGCACCGCGGCGTGCGGGGGGACCCGCACCTCCACCGACCGTCCCGGGGCCCGCGCGGCCAGGTCCTCCAGCAGATGCCGTACGGCGGCGCGGGCGGCGGCCCTCAGCGGCGTGAGCCCGGCCTCGTAGGCGTCGAGCACGGCCAGCACGCACGCGTTGCCCGCCATGCTCTCGGGACCGTCGAACGGCGGCCGTCCGAGATCGGCGAGCTGGGCGTCGAGCGCCTCTCGGATCTTCCCTGGGTCGAGTCTGCGTGCCGGCATCGGCCCATTGTCCCGGATCCCGCCTCCGCTCGATCGCGGGGGAAATGATGGGCGGTCGCCGGCTCGGCGCGGAGCCGTATGGGGGACTCAGATCGGGAGCGGATCCTGACCGAGGATCCGAGCGCCGTTGGCGGCGGAGGCGCGGACCGCGGCGAAACCGGAGTCGATCATCTCGCGCTCATACGAACGCAGTGCCGCGATCAGGGGACGGCCACCGGCGAGAGCGGCGGCGAGGCCGGCGGCGTCCCGGAGGGCGAGGTTGGCCCCGGCTCCCCCCGCCGGGCTCATCGCGTGGGCCGCGTCGCCGAGCAGCGTGACGCGGGTGGTGTCCCAGGGAGCGATCGGAACGCTGGTGCGCAGTGCGAGCGGAAAGACGTCGTACCACTCGGTGAGCATCTGCCGTATGCGGGGATGCCAGCCGTGCGTCATCTCCATGACGAGGGATCTGAGCAGGTGCGGCTCGGGTGGCAGTTCCTCGGCGCGCGCGCTGAAGGAGAAGGTGGCGTAGTCGCGGGTGAGGGCGATGCCCACCACACGGTGGCGGGGCCCGGTGACGGCGCTGAACACGTGGTCCAGGTCCTCGGCCGACTCTCGTGGGATCTTGCCGTAGAGCTGGGTGAGACCGGTGCCGACGACGCGGGCGTGCGGCAGGTGCTGCCGGCGGACCGCGGAGCCGACGCCGTCGGCGCCCACCAGCACATCGCCGGTGGCCGTGGTGCCGTCGTCGAAACACGCGGTCACCTGCCCGGCCTCCGCCTGGAAGGCGGTGAGGCGCTTGCCATGGGTGACCACCCCCTTCACGTCGGCCAGCAGGGTGTCACGCAACTCCTGCCGGTCGACCGACAGGTGCCGCCCGCCGAAATCGCGTTCTTCCAGCACCCGCAGTGCCGGATCGAGACGGACGAACTTCGGCTTGGGCGTGTGGGCGGCGGCCAGGAACGCGGCCCAGCGCTCCGGCGCGAGCACGGACGCCAGCGCGTCGATGCCCAGGTCGCCGAGATGAAGACGGTATCCCTGCCCACGGATCGCGGGCGAGGCGTCGCGTTCGTAGACGGCCACGTCGACGCCGGTCCCGCGCAGTCCGTTGGCCAGGGCCAGGCCGCCGAGGCCGGCTCCGATGACGATCACCTTCATCGCGGCTCACCGCCGAAGCCGGCCGCGTGCTCGGCGGCCCACGCCGACAGCGACGTGGCCGGAGCACCCGTGATGTCCAGCACGGCAGTGCTCACGGTGGGTGGCGGGGCGGCGATCAGCGTGGCGTAACCGTCGAGCAGTTCGTCCACGAAACCGTCGGGGAAGCCGGGATCGGCCAGCAGCCTGGCGCGTTCTTCCTCCCGCGTCAGCTCGTGCCAGCGCAGCGGCCGCCCGATCGCCTCGCCGATGATCCGCACCTGCTCTTCCTGGGTGAGGACTTCGGGCCCGGTGAGGGTGTACCGGCGCCCGGCGTGCCCGTCCTCCGTCAGGGCGTGTACGGCCACCGCCGCGATGTCGTCCTCGTGGATCGGCACCGTCTTGAGTGATCCGTAGGCGCCTCGCACGACGTCGCCGGCCTTGATCTGTTCGCTCCACCACAGGGTGTTGGCCATGAAGGCGCTGGGGCTCACGATCGTCCACTCCATGCCGGACTGCTCGATCAGGTGTTCCACGGTGGCGTGCCAGCGGGCGACCGGGGTGGGCTGCAGCTCGGGGGCCACCCCGGGGCGTGCGTCGCCACCCGTCATGAAGACGACCCGGCGGGCCTGGCGCTTGAGCGCGTCGACGAGAGGCCGGGCGGGTTCGGCCGAGTGGAACGGCCACATCAGGAACGCCGCCTCGACACCGTCCAGAGCGCCGGATGCGTCCAGGTCCGGTGGGACGACCTCGACGCCCGCGGGAAGGCCGGCGGTCCGCGGGCGCCGGCTGGTCGCCCGTACGGCGGCGCCCGCCCGGGTGAGCCGCTCCACGACTCGCCGGCCGACGTTTCCCGTGCCGCCGAAAACCAGGTAAGTGCTCATGTGCCCACGATCACCGGCGACCGGTAGCACGCGCAGGCCAGAGGTGTCGTAGCGGCGGAAAATCGCATGAGATCGTGAAATATGGCGGAAAGCGGCGTTCTGGATGACCTCGATCGTGCTCTCGTGCACGCGCTCCACATCGACGGCCGGGCTTCCTTCCGGCAGATCGCCGAGGTCGTCGGCACCTCCGAGCACACCATCGCGCGCCGCTACCGCAGGCTGCGCTTTCAGGGGCTCCTGCGGGTGGTCGGCATGCTCGACGGCACCCGCTTCGGGCAGACCTCCTGGGCGGTTCGTCTGGTGTGCACGCCGGACGCCGCCGGGCCGGTGGCCGAGGCGCTGGCCCGGCGCGACGACACCGTCTGGGTGCGCCTGCTGTCCGGCGGCACCGAGATCGCCTGCGGGGTCCAGTCCGGCGGGGAAGGGGACGACCTGTTGCTGAAGAAGCTCCCCAGGACTCCGCGCGTCGTGTCGATGTCGGCGCACGCCACGCTGCACATGTTCGCCGGATGGCGCAGCCGGGCAGCCGTGCTCTCGGACGAGCAGGCCGCGCGCCTGCGCCCGGATCGCGTGGACGAGCACGAGATCACCCTCGGCGGCGAGGACCGTGCCCTGCTGCGGGTGCTGGCCCGGGACGGCCGGGCCGGCTTCGGCGAACTGGCGGCGGCGGCCGGGTGCTCGCAGACCACGGCCCGCCGCCGGCTGGAGCAGCTGCGCGCGGGCGGCGCGCTGCGCTTCGACGTCGAGATCCCCGCCCGGGCGCTCGGCTACCACGCGGAGGCATGGTTGTGGATGAAGGTCGAGCCTCGGGCGCTGACCTCGGTCGGCGAGGCCATGGCCCGGCACGCCGAGGCCGACGTGGTGGCCGCCACCACCGGCCCGACCAACCTCATGGCAGGGGTGACCTGCCGGGATATCCAGGCTCTCTACCGCTACCTGACGGAGCGGGTGGCGACGCTGGACGGAGTGCGCGAGGTGGAGACCGCCCCGGTGATCCGCACTGTCAAGCGGGTGGGCACCTTGCTGCCCTGAACGAACCCCGGGAGTCAGGCGACCGGCTCGGCCACGGCGGGTTCGATGGTCTCGGCGGAGGCGGAGGCGGCGGCCCGGGTGCGGCGCAGGGAGTAGACGCTGACCGGCACGCCGACCAGCACGATCGCGGCCGCGATCAGCAGTGTGAACCGGTACGCCTCCAGGAAGGCGTGCAGCGGAGCGCCGCCGACCGCGCTCTGCCTGGCGCTGAGGATCGCGCCCAGGATCGTGATGCCGAGCAGGCCGAAGACCTCGCGGGAGACGTTGAGGACGCCCGAGGCCACGCCCGCCCTCGCGGGGGGCATCGCGTTCAGCACGACGTTGGTCAGCGGGACGAGCAGGCCGGCGCCCGCGCCGTACAGCAGGAACCAGGGGAGCAGGTCGCCGTAGTGGGAGCCCTCACCCGCGCTCGACAGCCCGCCGATGGCCACCGCCATCAGGCCGAGGCCGACGGCGACGGTGCCCGCGCTGCCGAAGCGCTCGGCGATCCGCGGTGAGATGCTCGCGATCACCGCCATGAGCAGCGCCATGGGCACGAAGCCCGCGCCCGCCGCCGTCGGGGAGAACCCGAGCGCGCTTTGGAGGTAGAGCGCGGTGAAGAAGTAGATGCCGAAGACCCCGAACGACCACAGGCCCATCGACAGCAGGCCGCCGCTGAAGACCCGCTCACGGAACAGCGTGAGGTCGATCATCGGCTGCGCAGTACGGGACTCGACGACCAGGAACACGACGGCGGCCACCGCGAAGACCGCGAACGCCCCGAGGATCGGCGCCGAGGTCCACCCACGCGACTCGCCCTCGATGAGCGCGTAGGTGAGGGCGAACAGCGCCACGGCGGAGGTGGCCAGGCCCGGCAGGTCGAGGGACGCCCGCCCGGACGAGGCCCGCTCGACCCTGATCGAACGCAGGCCGATCACGGCCGCGACCACGCCGATCGGCAGGTTGATCAGGAAGATCCAGCCCCAGTCGGCGTTCTCGCTGAGGAACCCGCCGGTGAGCGGACCGATCGCGAGGGCCAGGGCGCCGACCGCGCTCCAGATGCCGACGGCCGTCGCCCGCTCGCGCGGATCGGGGAAGATCCGCGGCAGCAGGGCCAGCGTCGACGGTGTCACCAGCGCCGCGCCGAGCCCCTGCACGGCCCGCGCCGCGATCAGCGTCTCCTGGCTCCCGGCGAGGCCCGCCGCCACCGACGCGAGCGTGAAGACCGCCAGGCCGCCGAAGAACGCCGTCCGGGGGCCGAAGACGTCCGCCAGGCGTCCGCCGGCGAGCAGCAGGCCCGCGAACACCAGGATGTACGCGCTCACGATCCACTCCAGACCGGAGATCGTCAGCGCCAGGTCCCGCTGGATCGTCGGCAGTGCGACGTTGACCACGTTGTTGTCCAAATAGGTCATGAATGTCGCGAGCGCCACCGCGACGAGCGCCCACCACCGTCCGGACATGTGTCCTCCTCTTGTACGAGGTACATGTACGGCGTACATGTACGGTGCATAGGAGACCTTGTACGGCGTATAGTTGTCAAGTGCCGAGGAGGTAGGGAGGCTGCGGGCCATGGCGAACGCGGAGCGGCTGAGCCGTCTGAGTCTGATCGAGAAGGCCCTTGAGCTGGCCGACGCCGAGAGCCTGGAGTCGGTCACGGTGCGGCGGCTCGCCCATGAGCTCGGGGTGACGCCGATGGCCCTCTACTGGCACGTCAAGAACAAGGACCAGTTGTTCGTCTGTCTCGCCGACCATCTGCTCGCCACGGTCACTCCCGAGTTCGACCCGGCCGCGCCGTGGAACGCGCGGCTGCGGGTGATGGTCGAGGCGCTGATCGGGGTGATGCGGCGGCACCGGTACATGCCGGGGCTGTTCGCGATGGTCGAGAAGCAGGAGCTCCCGAGCTTCAGCCGGGCGACCGACACCGCGCTCGACCTGCTCGGCCAGGCGGGTTTCACGCTGAGCGAGGGCTACGCCGTCTCCACATACCTGCTGCACGGCGCCATGGCCCTGGTCGACAACGAGCCCGGCTGCCCCGGCGCGTTCACCGCGGCGGAAGCGGCCGAGTTGCGCCGGCAGAAGCGGCTGGCCCTGGAACGGCTCCCCGCCGACGAGTTCCCCCGCATCGTCGAGTACGCCAAGACGATGGAGGAGGAGCCCGACCTCGACGCCTACTACGCGTTCGGCCTGGATCTCCTGATGTCCGGGGTCGAGGCCATGGCCGCGAAGAGGACGCCGGACAGCGCGACGCAGAACAGCACGAGATAGGTGGTGCGGAACCCCGTCATGAGCTGCCGCAGCGCGGTCGGGGACACCTGTGACAGCGTCCCCGCGTAGATCTGGTCGCGCAGCGCCGGCACCACCGAGGCGGTCAGCACGCTCAGCGTCGTCGCCACGCTGAGCACGACGCCGACGTTCATGACCATCAGACGGAAGCCGTTCACCACCCCGCGGCTCTCCTCCGGCAGCGCGCCCATGACCTGCGTCGTGTTGCCGGTCAGGAAGGCGCCGCTGCCGCACCCGCACACGAAGAGCCCGACCCCGATCACCCAGTACGGCGTGGCCGGGCCGGCCGAGACCGTGAGGACGAGCAGCCCCGACGCCGTGAGCACGCACCCGCCCACCGACAGCGCGTACGGGCTCACCCTGCGGCCCAGCGCGCCCGACAGGGGAGAGGCGATGGTCATGCCCACGGGGACCGGCAGCACGCCCACGCCGGCGGCCAGCGCGTCGGCCCCGCGCGCGGCCTGGAAATAGAGCCCGGCGAGCAGGATCAGCGACGAGCGCGCGAGTGCGTTGGCGAACGACGCCAGATTGGCGCACAACAGCATGCGCCCGCCGAACAACGTGAGGTTCAGCACCGGGTTGCGCGCCCTGCGCTCCACCGCGAACAGCGCGGGGACGAGCGCGGCGGCGGCCACGCCGGGCAACGGCGCGCCCTGGCTGATGGCGATCAGCACGGCCGACAGCGCGGCGAACACGATCAGGTTGCCGAGCGCGTCCACGGACTGCCGGGGGCCGGCCGGGACCTTCCGCAGCACGGCCGCGCCCCAGGCGAGCGCGACCACCCCGGCCGGGACGTTGATCCAGAAGATCCACCGCCAGCCGAGCGTGTCCGCTATCAGGCCGCCGAGGGTCGGCCCGGCGAGCTGGGCCACCGAGAGCGTGGCCATGTAGACGCCCATCCCCTGGCTGAGCCGGTCGGGCGGGAAGGCGGCGGTGACGATCACCGTGCCGTTGGCCAGGATCATGGCCGCGCCCAGCCCCTGGAGCGCCCGCAGGGCGATGAGCACGCCGACGTCCGGCGCGATCCCGGCGAGCAGTGACGCGCCCGTGAACAGGGCGAACCCGACGAGGTAGACCTCCCGCCTGCCGAGCAGGTCCGCGACACGGCCGAAGAACACCAGCGTCGCGGTGCTGATCAGCAGGTGCGCGAGCAGGATCCAGCTCGACGCCAGCGGTCCGGCGTCGAAGTGCCGTACGACCGTGGGAAGGGCGACGTTGAGCGTGCTGGAGCTGAGCCCGATGAGGACGAGACCGAGTCCGGTGACGGAGCAGACCCTCCAGGCGTATCGGAGGGCCTTCGCATGGTCGGCTGAGCCTGGCTCTTGGGGGGTGTCGGCCATGTCGTCGATTCTGACGTACGCCGTACGCCTGGATTGTCCTGGGACCTGCTCTATGGGTGTGGTGCCGAATCGGCCGGCATTCGATTGGAACGTTCTTGACCGCCGGGGCTTACGGATAGCGGAGATACACATACGTGATGTTTGGCATGACAACCCACATATCCCTCAACGCGTGAATCACGTGCGTAACTTCTGTATTCCGCGCACTTCGTGTGCCTTAGAAAGGGAAGTCCCGTGGCTATCAGATTGCCGGGTGGACGCACGATCGGCCTGATAACGGCTGGTGCTCTGGCTGGATCGGTGCTGGTTCTGGGTGGCGCGGCCACCGCTTCGTCGGCGAGTGACGCCGCCTTCTACGCGTGTGTGAACAAGAGCACGCGGTATATGCGCCTGGTGAACGCCACGACGACGTGTAAGCCGGCGGAGACCAAGGTGTCGTGGAACAGGACCGGTCCGCAGGGTCCGGTGGGCATCGGCGGCACCGGCCCGCAGGGTCCTGCCGGTCCGCAGGGGCTGCGCGGCCCCCAGGGCATGCGCGGCCCGCAGGGCCCGAAGGGCGACACCGGTCCGCAGGGCCCCAAGGGCGACACCGGCGCCAAGGGTGAGCCCGGCAAGGACGGCACCCCGGGCAAGGACGGCAAGGACGGTGCCCCTGGCAAGGACGGCGCTCCGGGCCGCGACGGCGTCGCGAGCATCTCCGCCAAGCAGAAGGAGTTCAACTTCGGCATCGGTGGGGGTTCGGTGCAGCTGACCTGCGACGGCGGTTACGCCACGGGGGGCGGGTTCACCGGCACGAAGATCATCGGCGAGATCACCACCAACGGTCCGATCCTCACCGGCGGCAAGCCCACCGGCTGGCTGGTCGGCGGCACCTCGACCAAGGGCACCGCGTACGTGATCTGCGCCGGCGTCGGCGGCGGTGGCAACAGCGCTCGCAGCAACGAGAACGAGACCGCCGAGGACAACGGCGGGAACAAGAAGCCCGGTGCGGAGAGGACCCAGCAGTCCGGCTCCGGCGGTGCTTCCGAGAGCTGATCCGGCGAAGACGCTCGTCTGAGGCGGCCCAGCAGAGGTGAGGAGGTGGTGGAGGCCGTGGGGGGCTCCACCACACCCTCGTCCCGGACCGGTTGTCGTGACCGCTCGAACTCACCGATAGCGGAGATGCGCATACGTGATGTCCGGCGTGGCGACCGGCATATCTCCTGACGTGTGAATCACGTGCATAGCTCCTGTGTCCCCCACACTTCGTGTGCTCAAGAAAAGGAAGTCCCGTGGCTATCAAGTTGCCGGGTGGACGCACCATCGGCCTGATGACGGCTGGTGCTCTGGCTGGATCGGTGCTGGTTCTGGGTGGCGCGGCCACCGCTTCGTCGGCGAGTGACGCCGCCTTCTACGCGTGTGTGAACAAGAGCACGCGGTATATGCGCCTGGTGAACGCCACGACGACGTGTAAGCCGGCCGAGACCAAGGTGTCGTGGAACAGGACCGGTCCGCAGGGTCCGGTGGGCATCGGCGGCACCGGCCCGCAGGGTCCTGCCGGTCCGCAGGGGCTGCGCGGCCCCCAGGGCATGCGCGGCCCGCAGGGCCTCAAGGGCACCGACGGCAAGGACGGCGAGCGCGGCCCCGCCGGTCCGCAGGGTCCCAAGGGCATCGACGGCAAGGACGGCAAGGACGGCGACAAGGGTGACACCGGTCCTCGCGGCCTTCCGGGCGAGGACGGCAAGCCGGGCAAGGACGGCAAGGACGGCGAGCGCGGCCCCGCCGGTCCGCAGGGCACCAAGGGTGCCGACGGCAAGGACGGCGAGGACGGAAAGAGCGCCTACGAGATCTGGAAGGCGCAGCCGGGCAACAGCGGCAAGACGGTCGCGCAGTTCCTCGCGTCGCTCAAGGGTGAGAAGGGCGACCCGGGTGACTCGGGCGGCTCTGGCTCTGGCTCCGGCGGCGCGGGCAGCGCCACCTACAAGTCCGACAGCTTCAACTTCGGCGGCAGCGGCGGCACCAAGATCGTCATGTGTGAGAAGGGGGTCGCCACGGGCGGCGGCTACAACGGTAGCTTCAACGGGCAGTTCTGGGTGAACGGCCCGTACTTCCTGGGCAACAAGCCGCTCGGCTGGCAGATCTCGGGCAAGAACTCCAACGGCACGGTCTACGTGCTCTGCATGTGACGTGGCCGGCGAGGTGGTGGGGTCCGTGGGGCTCCACCATGCTCGCGGCCGGCCCATTTCTTGACCACTCGGACTCACTGGTAGCGGAGATGCGCATACGTGACGCTGGGTGTGACAACCGGCATATGTCGTAATGCGTGTTTTATACGTACAACCTCTGTGCCCACGCAGTTCGTGTGCCTCAGAAAGGGAAGTTCCGTGGCTATCAAGTTGCCGGGTGGACGCACGATCGGCCTGATGACGGCTGGTGCTCTGGCTGGATCGGTCCTTGTCCTGGGTGGCGCGGCCACCGCTTCGTCGGCGAGTGACGTCGTGCTCTATGCCTGTACGCATAAGACCACGGGTGACATGCGTCTGGTCGACGACACCGCGGCGTGCAAGACGACCGAGACCAAGGTGTCGTGGAACCAGATCGGACCGCAGGGGCCTGCCGGTCCGCAAGGTCCCGCCGGTCCGCAGGGTCCCGCCGGTCCGCAGGGTCCTGCGGGTCCGCAAGGTCCCGCCGGTCCGCGGGGCCTCCAGGGCGAAAAGGGCGAACCCGGCCAGGACGGTAAGGACGGTAAGGACGGCGCTCCGGGTCAGGATGGTAAGGACGGCGCTCCGGGCCGGGACGGTAAGGACGGTAAGGACGGCGCCCCAGGTCAGGACGGCAAGAGCGCCTGTGAGATCTGGAACAAGGGTGCCTGCAGCGCCGGCGACGAGGCCGACTTCCTGAAGTGGCTCAAGGGCCAGGGCGACTCCGGCGGCGCCCCGACGCTGACCTCGCGGATGGCGAGCCAGTTCATCTCGGGGAACAGCGCATCCGTCTCCTGCGCGGCGGGAGAGACGGTCACCGGCGGGGGCTACAAGATCAACTCGAGTAGGACCGTCACGGGCAGCTACATGAGCGGCAACGGCTGGAGGGTCGAGCTGGCGAGCGACGGCGAGGGCAACGGCCTCGTCTACGCCATCTGCACCAAGATCTCGTAAGAGCGGCCCGGCGGAGTCCGCGGGGCTCCGCGGACGCGCCACACATACTTGCCGTACGCGATGAGGCGTTGGCGTACGGCACTGCGAAGGCCCTTCCGGAGGGGTTACCGGAAGGGCCTTCGTCGGTTTCGTGGGCCGTTGCCGATTCCGGAGCCTAAGGTGTCCGATCATGACCGAGCCCTCCTACCTGCAGGTCGCCCGGGCGGCCTACGACGCCGTCGCCGCGGACTACGCCGATCGCCTCCGGCACCAGTTGAACGAGAAGCCGTTCGAGCGCGCGATGCTCGCCGCGTACGCCGAGATCGTGCGGGCGTCGGGCGTTCCCGGGCCGGTGGCCGACGTCGGCTGCGGGCCCGGCCGGATCACGGCGCACCTGCACGCGCTCGGCCTGGACGTCTTCGGCGTCGATCTGTCGCCGGGCATGATCGCGGTGGCCCGGCGCGAGCATCCGGACCTGCGGTTCGAGGAGGGGGCGATGGCGGCCCTGGACATCGCCGACGAGACCCTCGGCGGCGTCGTCGCCTGGTACTCGATCATCCACACCCCGCCGGAGCGGCAGCCGGCGGTGCTGGCCGAGTTCCGCCGGGTGCTGGCCCCGGGCGGGCATCTGTTGCTCGCCTTCCAGGTCGGTGACGAGCCCTTCTACGCGGCGGAGGTGTTCGGCCGGCAGGTCGCGCTCGACTTCCACCGCCTGTCGCCGGACCGAGCGGCGACGATGCTGGCCGAGGCGGGACTGCCGGTGGTGGCACAGCTGAAGACCGAACGCCGCGAGTTCGAGCGAACCCCTCAGGCGTACCTCGTCGCCCGCAAACCAGCGCCTTCCCGGCTATGAGACGGAGACCCTCCTCGGGTCGGCTCAGACGGCCGGGAACGAGGTGTCGCCCGAGGGGGATGGGCGGTAGCGGCCGGAGAGGCGGGCGAGTTTGAGGCTGAGATGCAGGCTCAGCCGCTCCTCGCCGTCCCTGAGGTCGGTCTCCGCCAGCTCCTCGACCCGGCGAAGGCGATAGTAGAGCGACGTACGGTGCAGGCGGAGCCGGCGGGAGACGGCCTGGGCGTTGCCGGCGAGGTCGAGGTAGGTCTCCAGGGTCTCCAGCAGCGGCCGGTGCTGGGCCTCGTCCAGCAGCCGTGCCAGCCCCGGATGGAGGTTGCCGTACGGCACTCCGGACAGCATGCGATAGACGCCGAGGTGGTCCCACTCCGCCGAGCGCCCGAACTCCGGCACCTTCGCGACGACCTCGGCGGCGTGCAACGCCTCCTCGTACGACTCGGGTGCGAGGGAGAGTGAGGAGCGTGGCGAGCCGACCCCGACCAGGACCGGCGTCCCGAGGGCCGCGTGCATCTCCTCCGAGAAGGCGCGGGTGCCCGCGGTGAGCAGTACGGCGTGGTCGTAGCGCACCAGGTGCAGGGGATGGTGCCTGGCCAGGCGCCGCCGCAGGGCCAGCAGCCCGCGTTCCAGCGTCAGCCGCAGGGTCTCGTCGGCCCCGCCGCGGACGGGCCTGGCGACAGCCACGGTCACGGGCACGCCATGAGGGAACGCACCCGCCTCGATCAGGGTCCTGTCGGCGTCGGGCTCGCGGAGCAGCAGCCCGGTGACGGCCTCCAGCTCGCGGCGCGAGGCGAGCTCGGAGGCCAGGCTCTCGTGGAACAGGGTCAGGGCAAGGGTTGGCGTGGCCTCCGCCGCGGCCGCGATCTCCGGCTCGGTCATGGCCGGAGCCGCGTCGATGAACCAGAGGAAGCCGAGCGGCAGGCCGTCGTGCCGTACGGGGACGCAGACCCGCGGCAGCAGCCCCAGCTCCGGGGCGCCGGGCGTGCGCAGCGGCTCGGTCGCCTCGTGGATGCCCGCGGCGCGCAGGAAATCGCGCACGTCGGGGGTGGTGTGGCGGCGCAGGATCGAGTGGCGGCGGACGTCGTCCATCAGCCCGTCCTGCTCGCTGTAGGCGACGACGCGCTGGCGGCCGTCCTCGAGCAGCAGAGGTCTTTCGAGGCGAAGGGCGAGGTCGTCCACGATTCGCTGCAGATCCACCACTCGGCCTCCACCTGGGCGCTTCGACATTTGTAGGAGAAGGGCCCGTTGGTCTTCCCTACAAGTGACCGATGATCTGCGTCAATAGTCTCTATAGCGTCATAATTCGTGAAACTCTCAAAAACGCTGTTCCCGGGCATAGTGGCGGCCATTGCGCTCGCCCCGCTCGCGCTGACGGCGGCTCCCGCCTCCGCGGCCCCCGGCGGAGACCCGGATCTCCCCTGGCGTCGTGACCACTGGCCCCAGACCCAGCCCTGGCAGCGCGACCAGCCGGACGAGGCGCAGGCCCTGCGTGGCCGCCCGTCGCGGGTCGTCGCGCCGATCGACCCGCAGAACTGGAAGAACCCCGACCACATGACGTGGGCGGACTACAAGAAGATCCCGGGCACCGACTGGGCGAACCCCGCCGTGAAGGGCTCCGCGCGCACCTTCAAGGGCGCGCTCGTGCTGGTGGACTACCCCAACCAGCCGTTCGTGGTCACCCGGCCGCAGAACTCGACCGTCTTCGGCAACCCCAGCGCCGAGGCCCACGACATCCCCCGCGACCAGGTCGCCAAGTTCTACCAGGACTTCCTCAACACCCCCAACCAGCTCAACAAGGGCCACACCCTGCACGAGTACTGGATGGAGGACTCCGGCGGCCGGTACGGCGTCGACCTCACCGCCTTCGGCCCCTACACCATGCCGGGCAAGTCGTACGAGTACGGCATGGAGTATCAGCGGGACGCCTGCCCGGCGGGGGACAACTGCAACAGGAACCTGCGTACGGACGGCAACGCCGCCTGGCTGAACGCCGTCGGCCAGGAGGTGGCGAGCCAGTTCGACTTCGTCTTCTACCTGAGCGCCGGCCAGGACGAATCGTCGACCTGGCAGGAGTTCGGCATGATGAAGTTCCCCACCAAGGAGGACGTCACCGACGACTTCGGCCCGCCGGACCCGAACCTGCCCAACTGGTCGAAGACGCGCTACGTGGACTGGACCTCGTGGGCCGCGGGCTCGGCGTTCTGGCCGAACGCGCGCTTCGGCATCGACTCGGTCCAGACCGAGAGCTCCGGCATGGGGACGTTCGCCCACGAGTTCAGCCACATCATGGGCATCGCCGACAACTACAACAACCCGTACGGTGTCCCGGCCCGCCGGGCGTACACCGGCATCTGGGAGATGCTCAGCCGGGGCAGCTTCAACGGGCCGGGCGGACCGCACAGCCGCTGGCTGATCCCGCCCACGGCGGGCGCGTCCATGGGCGCCCAGCACATGCTGCGCAACAAGATCAAGCTGAACATGGTGGACGAGCAGAACGTCCTGCGCCTGTCGCGTGACGCGCTCGCCCAGTCGGGCCTCGTCGTCGCCGACGTCACGGCCCGCAGCGTCCAGCCGGGCGAGAAGGGCCTGACGGGCGTGAACATCGCCTTCGGCACCGGCGACAAGTCCACGGGCTCGTGCAACACCGCGACCGATCCCCTGTGCGACGGCGGCGGCTACGACAACTACACGGTCGAGGTCGTCGACCGCGTGGGGACCGACTCGTTCACCCCCGACTCCGGTGTGCTGCTGGCCAAGACCAAGGACCAGGACAGGGCGCCGTTCGAGTGGGTGATCGACGCCAACCCGCAGGACATCGGCATGACCGACTACGTGCTGCCCGACGGCACCAAGGTCCCGATCACGATCGGCGACTACCGGCAGCTCGCCGACGCCCTCTTCCACGCCGGCACCGACTCCGGCAGTCAGTACGAGTACGTGGACCAGGCCAACCGCCTGCAGTTCTACGTCATCGACCCGCACCGCGGCCGCGACGGAACGCTGTCGTACACGGTCGCCGTCCGCTCGCTCGACGGGTCGGGACCGCAGAAGCGGGGCGTGAAGCTGCTCCCGGGCGCCGGAGTCCCCGCGGCCCAGAAGGGCGTGTCGACGTGCCGGTTCCCGCTGTTCAACACCGGCAAGGCGGCGCCCGCGCAGGGACAGCACCCGGAGGACGTCGGCAAGTACCTCGACAGCGACGTCTACCGCCTGCAGGCGAAGGTCGACGGGAAGGGCTGGTCGGTGATCACGCCGAACGCCCTCACCGCGGTCGGCTTCGGCACGCACGACGACGTCACCGTCCACGCCCAGCGTGCCGACGGCGGCAGCCGCCTGGCCACCGTCACGCTCACAGCCACCTCGGAGAGCGACCCCACCAAGACCGCGACGGCCGAGTGCCACGTCATCGGTCTCTAGGGTGACCGCGCCGGCCCTTCCGGCCACCCCTCCCGCCGTGTCGGCGGCGCCCCGTGGTGGCGCCGTGACCACCGGTCTGGGGTGCGCCGGAGGGTTCGGCGCCGCCGCTGGCCGGGGTGCACTGGACTGCCGGGCTCAGACCAGCGCCGCGACGGCGGTGTCCACGTCGGCTTCCGTCGTGTAGAGGTGGAAGGCGAGGCGTGCCGCGCCGTTGCGGACGGATGCGCGGATGCCGGCCGCCGCGAGCCGCTGGGCCGCGCCCGGGCGGGTGACGCTGACGATCGCGCTGTCGCCTGGCGGCATGCCGAGGCCGGTCCGGAACCGGTTGGCCAGCCGTACGTCGTGGTCGTTGATCGGACCGATGCCGATCTCCAGGAGCAGCTCCAGCGTGGGGGCGGCCGCGACGTAGGAGAACCACGGGGTGGCGATGTCGAATCGCCGGGCGTCCTTCGCCAGCCGCAGGGGCGGGCCGTACGACGCGTCGCCGTCACCGGCGTACCAGTTGGCGGCGATCGGCCGGATGCGGTCGCGCACGGCCGGGCTCACGTAGCAGAAGGCGGTGCCGCGCGGGCACATCAGCCACTTGTACGCCGAGACGGCGAGGACGTCGAAGGGCGTCGCGTCGACCGGCATCCAGCCGACCGCCTGGGTGGCGTCGGCGACGACGAGTGCGCCGTGCGTCCGCGCCGCCGCGACGACCTCGTCCGCGGCCGCGACCTCACCCGTCGCGGACTGGACCAGGCTGAAGGCGACCGCGTCCGTGCGCTCGTCGATCGCTCCGGGCAGGTCCGCGGGCGGCACCGTGCGCACGTCGAGATCGTGCGCGAGCCAGGGGAACAGGTTCGACGTCTGCTCGATGTCGGGGACGACGACACGTGAACCGGGCGGCAGCGAGGCCGCGACCGGGGCCAGCACCTGCGAGGCGGAGGCGCCCACGGCCACGTCGTCGGCCGCGACGCCGACCAGCCGCGCGAACGCGGCGCGCGCGCGATTGGTGGACCGGTCCCACTTGTCCCAGCCGTTGGCCCCGCGACGCCACTCGGCCAGCGCGCTCTGTAGCGCCTCGAACGCCGGCTCGGGCGGTATGCCGTAGCTCGCGGTGTTCAGCCATCCCGGCTCCGGATCCCACAGACGTACCGCCTCGTCAAGATTCATCCTGGTAAGCCTAGGTCGTATCTGACGAATCATGGCCCTGCTGCGCGTGGCCCAGGCGGCGCGACGTGCTCTACGGCGACCGTGACAGGCGAAGGCCCTTCCGGACGAGGGACGATCCGTTCGGAAGGGCCTTCACTCGATCAGAATCAGCCGAAGACGCGCGGGAGCGCGGACGTGTGCACCTCGCGAAGCTCCTCGACCGGGACGTCGAGGACGCCCTCGACCGTGAGCGCGGAACCGCCGGTGAGGCCGAGCCCGGAGCAGGTGACCTCGTGGCGGGCGCACAGGTCGGCGAAGGCGTCGAACGCCTCGGGCCGTACGCACACCAGCGCCCGCGCGGCCGACTCGCTGAACAACTCCACGAAGGCGTCCTCGCCCGGCAGGGTGACCGTGCAGCCGACGCCCTGGGCGAGGCACGACTCCGCCAGGGCGACGGCGAGACCGCCGTCGGACAGGTCGTGGGAGCCCTCCAGCAGCCCGCGGGCCGCCGCCTCGGTCAGCACCGCCGCCAGGCCGCGCTCGGCCTCCAGGTCCGCCTGCGGCGGCAGGCCGCCCAGGTGGCCGTGGACGACGTGCGCCCACTCCGAGCCGCCGAACTCCTCGCGGGTCTCGCCCAGCAGGAGGACCCGCAGGCCCGGAGCCGTGAAGCCGGACCTGACCCGCTGTGCCACGTCGTCGATCACGCCGAGCACGCCGACCACAGGCGTCGGGTTGATCGCGGTCGAGCCCGTCTGGTTGTAGAACGACACGTTGCCGCCGGTCACCGGCACACCCAGGGTCCGGCAGGCGTCGGCCAGCCCGCGTACGGCCTCGGAGAACTGCCACATGACCTCGGGGTCCTCCGGCGAGCCGAAGTTGAGGCAGTTGGTGACGGCGAGCGGCTTCGCGCCGGTCACCGCCACGTTGCGGTACGCCTCCGCCAGCGCGAGCTGCGCCCCCGTGTACGGATCGAGCTTCGCGTAGCGGCCGTTGCCGTCGGTGGCGAGCGCGATGCCCCGGGTGGTCTCCTGCGCGCCCGGCATGACCTCGGAGATGCGCAGCATGCCGGCGTCGGCGGGCTGGGCCAGGACCGTGTTGCCCCGGACATACCGGTCGTACTGGGAGGTCACCCACTCCTTGGACCCGACGTTGGGCGAGCCGAGCAGGGTGAGCAGGGCGCCCCGCAGGTCCTCTGGCCTCGGCAGGCGCTCGGGACCGTCGGCGTTGAGCGCCGCCTGCCCGGCGGGCTCGTGGAAGGGGCGCTCGTAGACCGGGCCCTCGTCGGCGGCCGTGCCCGGCGGGATGTCGACGATGACCTCGCCGTCCCACGTCATGACGAGCCTGCCGGTGTCGGTGACCTCGCCGATCACGGTCGCCGGAACATCCCACTTGTCGCAGATCGCCATGAAGGCCGGGATGTCGTCGGGCGTGACGACCGCCATCATGCGCTCCTGCGACTCGCTCATGAGGATCTCCTCGGGCCGCAGCGTGGGATCGCGCAGCGGGACGAGGTTGAGGTCGACCTCCATGCCGCCGGTGCCCTTGGCGGCCAGCTCGGTCGTGGCGCAGGACACCCCGGCCGCGCCGAGGTCCTGGATGCCGACGACCACGTCCGCCTGGTAGAGCTCCAGGCAGCACTCGATCAGCAGCTTCTCCATGAACGGGTCGCCGACCTGTACGGCGGGCCGCTTGGCCTGCGACTCGTCCTCGAAGGTGGCCGACGCCAGCACCGACGCGCCGCCGATGCCGTCCGCGCCGGTCCTGGCGCCGAACAGCACGACCTTGTTGCCGGGGCCGGGCGCGGTGGCCAGCTTGATCTGGTCCTTGCGCAGCAGGCCGACGCACAGGGCGTTGACCAGGGGGTTGCCGATGTAGCAGGGGTCGAAGACGACCTCTCCGCCGATGTTGGGCAGGCCGAGGCAGTTGCCGTAGTGGCTGATGCCCTCGACGACCCCGGGCAGCACACGGCGCGTGTCGGGCTGGTCGGCCCCGCCGAAGCGCAGCGCGTCCATGACCGCGACCGGCCGGGCGCCCATCGACATGATGTCGCGCACGATGCCGCCGACGCCGGTCGCGGCGCCCTGGTGCGGCTCGACGTACGACGGGTGGTTGTGCGACTCGATCTTGAAGGTGGCGGCCCAGCCGTCGCCGATGTCGACCACACCGGCGTTCTCGCCCATGCCGACGAGCAGGGCCTCCGACTCGGGCGCCTTGGTCCCGAACTGCCGCAGGTGCACCTTCGACGACTTGTAGGAGCAGTGCTCGCTCCACATGACCGAGTAGATCGCCAGCTCGGAGCTGGTCGGACGGCGGCCGAGGATGTCGCGTACGCGCTGGTACTCGTCGTCCTTCATGCCCAGCTCGACGTACGGCTGGCGCTCGTCCGGCGTCTCCTGCGCCCGCGTGACGGAGTCCAGGGTCATGCGTTCACCAGTCTCTTCAGGATCGAGGTGAAGAAGTGTCGGCCGTCCACGCTCGGCGCGCCGGTCAGGTCCTCGACCGCGTGCTCCGGGTGGGGCATGAGGCCGACGATGTTCCCGGCCTCGTTGGTGATCCCGGCGATGTCGTTCAGGGAGCCGTTCGGGTTGCCGCCCGCGTAGCGGAAGACCACCCGGCCCTCGCCTTCCAGCGCCGCCAGCGTGGCCGCGTCGGCCACGTAACGGCCCTCGCCGTGCTTGATCGGCAGCACGATCTCCTGGCCGTCCGCGAAGTCCGCCGTCCACGCCGTACGCGTGCTCTCCACGCGGATGCGCTGGTCGCGGCAGATGTAGTGGAGACCCTCGTTGCGGGTCAGCGCGCCCGGCAGCAGATGCGCCTCGCAGAGGATCTGGAAGCCGTTGCAGGTGCCGAGCACGGGCAGCCCGGCCTGGGCGGCCGGGATCAGCTCGGTCATGAGAGGGGAGAACCGGGAGATCGCCCCGCAGCGAAGATAGTCGCCGTAGGAGAACCCGCCGGGCAGGAAGACGGCGTCGACTCCCTTGAGGTCGTGATCGGCGTGCCACAGGGGCACCGCCTCAGCTCCGGCCAGCCGTACGGCTCGCGCGGCGTCCTGGTCGTCGAGTGTTCCGGGGAAGGTGACGACGCCCACCCGGGCAGCGCTCATGACAGTTTTCCCTCCAAGGGTCCCCGCCAAGGCGGACGCCACCGTCATCTGGCCGGACGGCGGTCTGTGGCGGTACACCTCAGGGTATCGGAGCCGCCAAATCGACTCCCCCTGCGGAGGCCTACTTCCGATCACTCGTCACGCCGGGCTCCCCGAGCCCGGCGCGGTGCGGAGCAGGGTCCTCAGACCCCGGCGAGATGACGGTCGAGAGTGAGGTGATGGGCGATGGCGTCCTCGTCCCAGTCGAGTTCCTTGCTCAGGCGCACGGTCGTGCCGCGCCCGGGCGTGATGTCGAACGAGAGATCGTCGACGACGGCGCGCATGATCAGGATGCCCCGGCCGTTCTCGGTCTCCGCCGGCGGATACTGGCGGGGAATCATGTGCAGCCCCTCGCCTTCGTCGGCGACGCGCAACTCGCAGCGGCCGTTGCCTATGGTGGCCATGACCTCGTAACGGTTGGCGGGACCACCGTGCCGCACCGCGTTGGCGCACGCCTCGGACGTGGCCAGGAGTATGTCGGACACGCACTCCTCGGTCACCCCGAGAGACCGCAGCGCGTCTCCCACCACTCGGCGGACCATCGGGATGCCGATCGCGTCCCGTGGCATCGCCAGTGAGAACTCAATATCCACCGGACCCCTCCCCGGTGTCGAAGGTCACCAAGGAAGGCTTCCCCGATGAATCAGGGCTAACCGCAAAATCACGTCCCCGTTATTCAGGACGCACTGGATAGGTGGGTTCGAGACGGACCGATGCCCGATTAGGGGTGGACAAGCCGCGGGAATAGTGGTGTGAAATGCGTCACTTCACCCCTCGACGTGGATCGTGAAGTCCTCGATGACCGTGTTCGCGAGCAGGGTTTCGGCCATCTTTCGGACATCCGAAAGCGCGGCCTCGTCGGCCGGGCCGTCCAGCTCCAACTCGAACCGCTTGCCCTGCCGCACCCCGGAGACCCCGGAGAAGCCGAGTCGCGGCAGCGCCCGGGCGATCGCCTGGCCCTGCGGGTCGAGGATCTCCGGCTTGAGCATGACGTCGACGATGACGCGCGCCACGATGTTCCTCCAATGCGAATGAGGGCCCGCCGAATTCGGGGAGGTCCGCCCGTTCGGAGGTCCGTTTGGGTCAAGCCTAGTGCCGCCTTGTCGGCTCGCCCCCGACGGGCCGCGATGCCGCGCCGGGCGGCGCCCACGGCGGGCACGCGGCTCGGTTCCTGCGCCCCGGCGGGACGAACTCGTCCAGGGACAGGGCGAGCCACAGCTCCAGGCGGTCGCGCGCCTTGCCGAGGTCGCGCCCGCAGACGCGCTCGGCCGTCTGCGGGCGGGCCCGCATCGTGTTCCTGTGCACGCCGAGACGCCTCGCCGCGGCCTCGACGCTCGCGCCGCAGCCGAGGAAGGTCCGGACGGAGGAGACGAGGGCGCCGCCGTGCCGCGGAGCCGCCGCGGGGGAGAAGTCACCCTGGACGAGGCGCTGCGCGCCCACACCGCCGACGCGACGTACGCGCTGCGGATGGAAAACCGGATCGGCGTCCCTGACGCCGGGCAGGCCGGCCGACGTCGTCGTCCTGGACCACGACCTCGACCGCCTCGGCGTGGACGAACCGGCGGGGGTGGACGCGCGGCTGACGATGCCGGGCGGGCGGGCGGTCCACCGCTCCTGAGACGTGGCGCCGGGGTGTGGCGTCCCACAGTCCGGGAATCGGAGAAGTGTGGACGGGCGGGCGGGGTCTTGCGCTGAGGGGTGTGAGTTCTGCCACGATGTCCACATATGCGCCCGGTCGCCCACCCCAGCGGCCGTACGCCCGACGACCCGGCCTGCCTGCGGGGGTGACCCCACCCGCGGGGGCCCGAGACGCACAGGAGTGGCACGTGACAGCCGACGCCCCTCGTGGTGTACACGCACCCCCGGAGCTCGTCCAACTGCTCACCCCGGAAGGGGAGCGGGTCGAGCATCCCGACTACGACATCGAGTTGACCGCGGAGGAGGTCCGCTCCCTCTACCGTGACCTGGTCCTCGTCCGCCGCGTCGACCTGGAGGCCGTCGCGCTCCAGCGGCAGGGCGAGCTCGGCATCTGGGCGTCCCTGCTCGGACAGGAGGCGGCCCAGATCGGCTCCGGCCGGGCGCTCACGGACGCCGACATGGCCTTCCCGACCTACCGGGAGCACGGCGTGGCCTGGTGCCGCGACGTCGACCCGGTCAAGCTGCTCGGCCTCTTCCGCGGCGTCAGCAACGGCGGGTGGGACCCGGCCGAGCACAACTTTCACCTCTACACGATCGTCATCGGCTCCCAGGCACTCCACGCCGTCGGCTACGCCATGGGCATCCAGCGCGACGGCGCCGAGGCGGCCACGATCGTCTACTTCGGCGACGGCGCGACCTCCCAGGGCGACGTGAACGAGTCCTTCATCTGGGCCTCGGTGTTCAACGCCCCCATCGTGTTCTTCTGCCAGAACAACCAGTGGGCCATCTCCGAGCCGCTGGAGAAGCAGTCGAAGATCCCGCTCTACAAGAGGGCCTCCGGCTTCGGCTTCCCCGGGATCCGCGTGGACGGCAACGACGTGTTCGCCTGCCTCGCCGTGACCCGCCGCGCGCTGCAGAACGCCCGCGACGGGCAGGGGCCGACGCTGATCGAGGCGTTCACCTACCGCATGGGCGCGCACACCACCTCCGACGACCCCACCCGCTACCGCCTCGCCGACGAGCTGGAGGCGTGGAAGCTGAAGGACCCCATCGAGCGGGTCAAGGCGTACCTGTTCAAGAACCAGCTCGCCGACCAGGAGTTCTTCGAGAAGATCGACGCCGAGGCCGACGCGCTCGGCAAGGACGTGCGAAGCCGGTGCCTGGCGCTGCCCGACCCGCCACCCCGGGCTATCTTTGATCACGTGTACGCCGGCGCCCACGCACTCCTCGACGAGGAACGCGAGCAGTACCTGACCTACCTGGCGGGGTTCGAACGATGACCACACTCACTCTCGCCAAGGCGTTGAACGAGGGCCTCCGCCGCTCGATGGAGGACGACCCCAAGGTGCTCGTGATGGGAGAGGACGTCGGCAAGCTCGGCGGTGTCTTCCGCGTCACCGACGGCCTGCAGAAGGATTTCGGCGAGGACCGCGTGATCGACACGCCGCTCGCCGAGTCGGGCATCATCGGGACGGCGATCGGCCTGGCCCTGCGCGGCTACCGGCCGGTCTGCGAGATCCAGTTCGACGGGTTCGTGTTCCCGGCCGCCGACCAGATCATCACCCAGCTGGCCAAAATGCCGCTGCGGTCGCTCGGCACGCTCAAGCTGCCGGTCGTCGTACGCATTCCCTGCGGCGGCGGCATCGGGGCGGTCGAGCACCACTCGGAGTCGCCCGAGGCGTACTTCACCCACACGGCGGGCCTGCGGGTGGTCGCGTGCTCCAACCCGGCGGACGCGTACACGATGATCCAGGACGCCGTCCGCTGCGACGACCCGATCATCTTCTTCGAGCCCAAGCGCCGTTACTGGGACAAGGCCGACGTCGACCTCGCCGCCCCCGGCCTGCCGCTCGACCGCGCCCGCACCGTACGGCAGGGCAGCGACATCACGCTGATCGCGTACGGGCCGATGGTGAAGACCTGCCTGGAGGCCGCCGCGGCGGCGGAGGAGGACGGGCGGGACATCGAGGTCATCGACCTGCGCTCGCTCAACCCCCTCGACGTGGATGTCCTGACCGAGTCCGTGACGCGGACCGGACGGTGCGTCGTCGCCCACGAGGCCCCCGTCTTCACCGGCTTCGGGGCCGAGCTGGCGGCGCGCATCACCGAGCGCTGCTTCTACAGCCTGGAGGCGCCCGTGCTGCGGGTCGGCGGGTTCTCCACGCCCTACCCGCCGTCGCGGCTGGAGGACCACTACCTGCCCGACCTGGACCGCGTGCTCGACGCCGTGGACCGCTCGTTCGCGTACTGAGGGGGAGGGACTTCTCATGCTCCGTGAGTTCAGACTCCCCGACGTGGGCGAGGGGCTGACCGAGGCCGAGATCGTCAAGTGGCACGTCGCCCCGGGCGACTCGGTGAAGATCAACCAGACGATCGTGGAGATCGAGACGGCCAAGGCCGTCGTCGAACTGCCGTGCCCCTACGAGGGCACCGTCTCCGCCCTGATGGTCGGCGAGGGCCAGACCGTCGACGTCGGCGCCCCGATCATCTCGGTCGAGGACGGCGAGGGCGGCGCCGGCGCCGGCGCGGGCCGGGAGGCGCTGGCGGACGACATGGTGCCGGACGCGCGGAACGGCGCTCCGGCGAAGGAGGAGCGCCAGCCGGTGCTGGTCGGGTACGGCGTCAAGACGAGCGCCACCCGCCGCCGCCCCCGCAAGCCGGCCGCGTCCGCTCCGCCGGTCGCGCCGGTTCCGCCCGCCCGGACCGCCGCGCCTCCGCCGGCCACTCCCGTTCCGGCCACACCTGCCCCGGTCGTCGCGGCCCCGGCCCGTGCGGCAGGGGGTGTCGATGGGGCAGCGAGTGTCGATGTGGCGCAGGGCGACGGCTCCGCGTCCGCACGGGCGCGCGTCCTGGCCAAGCCGCCGGTCCGCAAGCTCGCCAAGGACCTCGGCGTCGACCTGACGACCCTCACGGGCACCGGCCCCCAGGGATCGATCACCCGGGCGGACGTGGAGGCCGCGGTGGGGGCGCCCGCCCCCGTTCCGGCCGCCGCGCGGCGGGAGGCCGGGGCGCGGGAGGAGTACATCCCCGTCAGGGGGGTCAGGAAGGCGACCGCGCAGGCGATGGTGGCCAGCGCGTTCTCGGCCCCGCACGTGACCGAGTGGCTGCAGGTCGACGTGACCGAGACCATGGAGGCGGTCCGGCGGCTGCGTACGCTGCCCGAGTTCGCCGAGGTCAAGGTCTCCCCGTTGCTCCTCGTGGCGAAGGCCCTGATCACCGCCGTGAGACGGCACCCGATGGTCAACGCCACCTGGACCGGCGAGGAGATCGTGGTCAAGCACTACGTGAACCTCGGCATCGCCGCCGCCACCGATCGCGGGCTGATCGTGCCGAACGTCAAGGACGCCGACGCGATGGCGCTGCCCGAGCTCGCCCGGGCGCTGGGCGAGCTCACCGAGCGGGCGCGGGCCGGCAAGTGCCAGCCCGCCGAGCTGAGCGGCGGCACGATCACGATCACCAACGTGGGCGTCTTCGGCGTCGACGCCGGCACGCCGATCCTCAACCCGGGGGAGGTGGCGATCCTCGCCGTGGGCCAGATCAGGGACATGCCCTGGGTGGTCGACGGGCAACTGGCGGTCCGCAAGGTCACCACGCTGGCGCTGTCGTTCGACCACCGCGTGGTCGACGGCGAGCTCGGCTCGTACGTCCTGCGCGACGTCGGCGCCATGCTGGAGGACCCCCTCCGCATGCTCGCCTGGAGCTGAGCGGGGACCACTCAAGTCGGATGCAAGATCCGAACCAGTGAGGCTCAAGCTCGGATTCCTACCGTTCGCTTGTGATCCTCATACTGAGCGACCGGCGGGACACGACCGTGCGCCGTGTCCTCCCGAAGATCGAGCGCCTGGGCGTCCCCGTGACCTGGTGGGACAGCGGTGAGTTTCCCGCCAGGTCACGGGTGAGCGCGGCCTTCGCCGACAACCGTCTTGTCCACACGGCCCAGCTCGCCCAGCGCCCGGGCGAGCACGTCTTCCTGGAGATCGATCCGAACGGCGCGTGGGCGCCGGTGGAGGAGAGCACCGGGCTGCCGGTCAGCGACGCCATCGCCGCCTGGCCGGCGGCATGACCGCCGTATCGGTGACGGCGTTCGCCGCGGTCCTCGCCGAAGCCGTCGAACTGCTGCGCGGCCTGCGCCGCCGCCGTACGGCCGTTCCCGAGGCCAGGAGCCTGGCCGCGGCGTGGGCGGCCACCCATCCGGAGGCGCGGGCCCAGCTCGTCGTCGGCACGCGTCCGGACAGCCCGCTGGTGGACTACGACCTGCTCGTCGAACATCCGGAGGGTGGCACCGTGGCCCTTTCGGCCTCGCCGGACGACGGCGTGCCCTGGCCGGCCGAGCACTCGGCCCACTGCGCCGCCGGAAATTGGGCCGCCGGACATCTGGTCACGGTCGACCGCGTGCGCCTGCGCGTCGCCGAGGCGCTCATGCTGCTGCCCAGGCGGCCGTACGGCGATCGCGACGTCCACGACGAGATCGTCGAGCAGTGCCTGCTGATGAACGAGACGCTGGAGGACGGCGAGCCCCTCGACGACGCCGACATCCGGGCCGCCGCCGAGGAGTTCCGCGCCGGCCACGGTCTGCGTGACCGCGCCTCCACGCTGGCCTGGCTGGCGGAGATGTCGCTGTCCGGCGAACAGTTCGAGGCGTTCATCGCCGGGATCGCGCTGCGGCGGCGCTTCCGGCGGCGCAAGGAGGCCGAGCTCGCACCGGGTCACTTCGCGGCCCACCGCTGCGACTTCGACCGCGTACGCGCGCTGTGGGTGACCGGCTCACAGCCGGTGAACGGCGAGTTGCTGCGTGGCGTGGGCGGTCTGGTGGGCTGCGGGGAGGCCGTGGTGACCGTCGGTGCGCGGTGGGCCAGAGACCTGCCCGCGCCCCTGCGCCACGCCGCGCACGACACGCTGGTCGGTCCCGTGGCGTACGGCGACGGCTATCTGACCGGGATCGTGCTGGAGCGCCGGGTGGGGCGGGACGACCCGGAGACACTGGCCGCGGCGGGCGAGACCGCCTTCGACGAGTGGCTCGCCGGCCGGCGCAGGCGGGCCTCCATCGAGTGGCACTGGCTGTGAGGACCTGGCTGAACGTGATCGGCGGCCGGGTGACGGGCATCGCCGGGCCGGTCGTCCCCGCGTCCCGGGGTCCGGAGAGGACCCCGGGACATCCCGTCAGGCGGCGTCGAGAGCTGCGGTGATCTTGCGGGCCATGTCGGCCATGGTGGGGCTGGGCCCGCCCTTCTGAGCCTGGGTGGCTGCATCGAGGGCGACGATGACGGTGCCGCGGAAGTTGTCGGCCTCTGCCGGAGCCTGCTTCTTGAGCAGGCTCATGGCCGCCGTCAGGGCCGGCAGCACGTGGTCGGCGAGTTCGGCCACGGACTTGCCGTCCAGGTTCATGCCCGTCGACTTCTCGGCGAGCACGTGCCCGACCAGGCCGGTCGCGGAGGTCAGGGCGATGGACCCCGCGGTGGCGACCTTGTGGGGCGAGCCGGCGGCACCGGCGGCGGCCAGCAGCGAGACGGCGCCGTAGGCGGCGGTCCGCAGGGTGATCTTGTCCTGGTCGGTGAGGGTGACGGACATGGTCGTGTGGTCCTTTACATCTGTTATACGGATAGCGGGAAGGGTCCTGCCGGTGCCCGGGGCGTCAGGGGCCTGAGGGCGGGTCTGCCGGGACGCGGGCTCGGTGTCAGTCGTCGATCGCCTGGTAGAGCGTGGTCCAGAAGTCGTGGATGAGCTGCATCGAATCCGGGGTGGACGCCCCGACCTGGGTGAGCAGGAGCCCGGTGAGTCGCTTGACCGGGTCGGCGTAGGCCGCGGTGCCGCTTCCGCCGTCCCAGCCGAACTGGCCGACGGAGGCGTAGTCGCCGCGGTAGGTGCGCACCGCCATCCCGAAGCCCCAGCCGCCGTGCTGCCCTTGGCCGTGCGAGATATGGACGTTGTCGACGGCCATGGCGTTGCGGGCGGCGTTCTGCTCGGGCGTGAGGCGGTTGGTGGTCATCAGCTCGACGGCGGGCCGGGACAGGATCCGCTTCCCCTTGTGCACTCCGCCGTTGAGCAGCATGCGGAAGTAGGCGTGGTAGTCGTCGACGGTGGAGGTCAGCCCGCCGCCGCCGCCCTGGAACGCCGGAGGCTCGCTCCACCGTCCTCCCTCGGCCTCGTCCCACACGAGGAACTCGCCGGTCCGCGGGTCGGGGGCGTAGAGGGCCGGCAGCCGGTCGATCTTGTCGGAGGGCACGTGGAAACCGGTGTCGGTCATCCCCAGCGGATCGAAGATGCGCTCGCGCAGGAACTCCTCGAACGACTGGCCCGTGACCCTGGCCACCAGCACGCCGAGCAGGTCGCTGCTGATGTGGTACTGCCAGCGCTCTCCGGGCTGGTACATCAGCGGAAGCGTGCCGAGGCGGCGCATCCACTCATCCGGCTCGGGCATCGGCACCGGCAGGTTGGGCGTGAGCCCCTGCTCGAAGACCGCGTTCATGATCGGAGTGCCCAGCGACGTCATATCCATGCCGATCCCGAACGTGGAGGTCAGCACGTCCCGCACGGTGATCGGCCGCCGCGCCGGCACGGTGTCGTCCAGCGGTCCGTCGATCCGCTTCAGCACCCGGCGGTCGGCCAGTTCCGGCAGCCACGGCTCCACCAGGTCATCCAGCCGCAGCCTGCACTCATCCAGCAGGACCATCGCCGCCGCGACAGAGACCGGCTTGGACGTCGAGGCCATCCGGAAGATCGTGTCCCGGCGCATCGGCGCGCCACCGTCATGACGCATCGTCCCGATCGCTTCGACGTGCGTCCGGTCGCCCCGGCTGACCAGGGCGACGAGCCCGGGAATCCTCCCCGACTCGACATACCGCGCCAGCACCTCGCGCAACCTGCGCAGCCCGGTTGCGGACAAGCCGCTGTCGCCGGTTTCCATCATGAATCTCCTCACGCACAGTGGTCGATCTGCCCTTATCGGGACTCCCTCTGCGGCGCCACCGGCACTCGCAAGTGTTCGGGAATCTCTGAACGTCTGCGACACTACATTGCATTCACTAATCGGTCAACAAGCAAAGCGAGCAGATGGCGGCTGCTGTAGAGGGGTATTAGGGCGTTCCATTGCAATGACTATGAAACTGAATGCAACGAGCGGCCAGGTGTGCATTGCAATGACCTCAGAGTGAATGCATACTGTGCGGCATGCGGGCGCCGAGCTCCGCACATGCCGGCAGACAGGAGACGAGCACCCATGCCCGGAGGCAGACTCACCGACGAGGACCGTCAGCACATCGCTGCGGGGCTGGCCGAGGGGCTCGGATACGCGGAGATCGGCCGGCGTCTGGGGCGGCCCGCCTCGACCGTCATGCGGGAGGTCACCCGCAACGGCGGGCCCGACGATTACGGGGCGGAGCGGGCGCACGAGGCCACGCGGCACCGCGCGCGCCGGCACAAACGGGCTCAGCCTCCGGCGCCGCCGATCCCCGACAGCGGCCATGGGCGCGACCCCCAAGCGGTGCAGGACTTCACGGAGTCCTTCATCGCCCTCCTCGTTCAGCAGGGGCTGCCCCGGATGGAGGCCAGGGTGCTGGCCTGCCTGTACGTCACCGACTCCGGCACTCTCACCGCCGCCGACCTGGTCCAGCGGCTTCACGTCAGCCCTGCCTCGATCTCGCACGCCGTCGCCTTCCTGGAACAGCAGGGGATGCTCAGGCGGGAACGGGTTCCCGGCGCGCGGCGCGAGCGCTATGTCATCGACGATGAGATCTGGCTTCGGTCGATCCTCGCGTCTCTGCGGATGAACGAGGTCCTGGCGGCCGCATCGCGGCGCGGAGCGGAGATCCTCGGGGCCGCGACCCCGGCGGGCGGGCGCTTCGAATCCTCCGCCGAACTCCTGTCCCTCGTGAGCGAGGCCTTCCGGCAGGTCCTGGAGCAGTGGCAGAGCCCGGCCGCCCGGAGCGCTCCCCGGCCGGTGCGAACGCCTGGCGACTGACACACGCTTCGGCTGACGGGCCGGCGCGAACAGGCACCGCGCCTGCGCCTTCGCCATCGATGATGAGAGGATGAGCGCCGTGAAGAGCGCGGCCGGCCGGCCGCGTGCGTCTCATCCCAGGGGGAGTGCATGTTCCGCCACGTCGTGCTGCTGAAGTGGACCGAGGACGCCACCGAGGAGCAGCGGGCCGAGGTGGCCAGGCGGCTGGGCGGGCTGCCGGACGTCATCCCCGAGTTGCGCTCCTACCAGATCGGCCCGGACGCGGGCGTCAACCAGGGCAACTTCTCCTTCGGCGTGGTCGCCGACTTCGACTCCCCCGAGGACTACGTCGTCTACCGCGACCACCCGGCCCACCGGGCGGTGATCGACGAGTGCATCACGCCGATCCTCGCCGCCCGCGCGGCCGTGCAGTACGTCCTCTAGGTTCGCTACTGCGCATGCAGTGATTCGACCGCTTCGACCAGAGGGGCGAGCCGGGGATTCCGGGCTGCCTGGTCGAGGGCTTCCCGCAGGGCGGCGTCGTTCGTGGGCCGGGCCTCGGCGAGCAGCGCCAGGCCCGCGGGGCTGACGTCGGTGTAGATCCCGCGGCGGTCGGTGGGGCACAGGTAGCGGGTGAGCAGTCCCCGCTCTTCGAGCCGGGTCACCAGGCGTGTCGTCGCGCTCTGGCTGAGCACCACGGCGTCGGCGACCTGCTTCATCTGCAGATGGCCCCCGGGGCCGTCGTGCTGCCGGCTGAGCGTCTCCAGCAGGGAGTATTCCCGCACGCTCAGGCCGTGTTCGCTCTGCAGGGCGCGCTCGATGTGCGCCTCGATCCTCTCGTGCAGCAGGGAGAGCGCGCACCAGCCCTGCGCGAGCGCGGTGAGGGCGGGATCGGCGGTCGTCATCGACTCTCCCTCCGTTCGCGTGTGACTCAGACGAGGATACTCCACTCCTGCAATAGCCCGCGTTTGCAAGTATCAAGCGTCTGCAACTATTGTCTGCGCCTGTTACTTGCTCCTGCAATCGTTGGGGGACGTTCATGCCTCTCGCACTCGTAGCCCTCGCCATCGGGGCCTTCGGGATCGGGACCACCGAGTTCGTGATCACGGGGTTGCTTCCGCAGGTGGCGTCCGACCTCGGGGTCTCCATCCCGACCGTCGGCCTGCTCGTCACGGGCTACGCCCTGGGCGTGGTCGTCGGCGCCCCGCCGATGACCGTGCTGGGGACGACCATGTCCCGCAAGCGCGTGCTGATGCTGCTGATGACGCTGTTCATCGCCGGCAACCTGCTCTCGGCCCTCGCGCCGGGCTTCGGAGTGATGCTGGCCGGCCGAGTGGTCGCCTCGCTGGCGCACGGCGCGTTCTTCGGCATCGGTTCCGTGGTCGCGGCCGAACTGGTCGCCCCGCACCGCAGGGCCGGGGCGATCGCCCTGATGTTCACCGGTCTGACCGTGGCCAACGTCGTCGGCGTACCCCTGGGCACCCTGGTCGGCCAGGTCGCCGGTTGGCGGACCACCTTCGCCGTCGTCGCCGGGCTCGGCGCCGTCGGCCTGATCGGCATCGCCGCGCTCGTGCCCGAGATGCCGCGCCCCCAGGGCGTACGCCTGCGTCACGAAGTGGCCGCACTCCGCGACGTCCAGGTGTTGCTGGCGATGGGCATGACCGTGCTCGGGTTCGGCGGCGTCTTCGCGGCCATCACGTACATCGCGCCCATGATGGTCCGGGTCGCGGGCTATCCCGAAGGGGCGGTCACCTGGCTCCTGGTCCTCTTCGGCCTCGGCATGGTCGCCGGCAACCTCGTCGGCGGAAGGTTCGCCGACCGCGCGCTGATGCCGATGCTGTACGTCTCGCTGGGCGCCCTCGCGGTCGTCCTCGCCGCCTTCACGCTGACCGCGCACAGCAAGATCCTGGCCGCGGTGACCGTCGCCCTGATCGGGGCGCTCGGCTTCGCCACCGTGCCGCCGCTGCAGAAGCGCGTGCTCGACCTGGCCCACGGCGCGCCGACGCTGGCCTCGGCCGTGAACATCGGCGCCTTCAACCTCGGCAACGCCCTGAGCTCCTGGCTCGGCGGCCTCGTCATCGCGGCGGGCCTGGGCTACACCGCGCCCAACTGGGTGGGCGCCCTCCTCACCGCCTCCGCGCTCGTGCTCGCCGCCCTCTCGGCCGCCCTCGAACGCCGCTCCGCGGTGGTCGCGGCCGTCTGACCTTCTCTCTTGTTCGCTGGGCCTTTCACACTTCCGGGCATGCTCACGCGAGGGGCGGGGGCGGCGCCCCTCGTCCTCCCGCTCGCGCACGTGCCCTGCCGGACGATCACCGGTGCCAGGCGGTGACGGGTCCGTTGTGTGCCGCTTGCTGGAATCTCATTTCGCCGCACACTTTCACCCCCCACCCCGTGCGAGATCAAGGCCGTTCCTGATAACGATTCAGATACGCGAAGCCGGTTCATGAGTATGAACGTGCTGTGACCTGCATCACGGCCTCGATCCGCTCTCTCGTACGCCCGTGACCTGCGAACCCGCCATTGACGGCGGGAGGGGGGCGGGCGCATCGTAACGAGGCCAGGCGGTTGTCGGTCCGGGTGCCGCCGTTCACCCGGAGGTACGACGCGCGTGAACCCATTGGACTGGTTCGTTCTGGGCGCCTATTTCATCGTCATGGTGGCGATCGGCGTCTACTCGCACCGGCGTATCGGCAACATCAGTGACTTCTTCACCGCCGGGGGCAAGATGCCCTGGTGGCTGGCCGGCATCTCGCACCACATGTCCGGCTACAGCGCCGTCATGTTCACCGGGTACGCAGGCATCGCCTACCTCTATGGCGCCACCTCGTACGTCACCTGGGCCTTCCCGATCGCGATCGGCATCGCGATCGGCTCGGTGCTGTTCGCCCCGAGGCTGAACCGGATCCGGTCGAAGCTCAGGGTCAGCTCGCCGCTGGAGTTCCTCGCCAAGCGGTACAACGTGCCGACCCAGCAGGCGCTCGCCTGGTCCGGCGGCCTGCTGAAGATCGTGGACGTCGGCGCCAAGTGGGCCGCGATCGCCACGCTGCTGTCGACGTTCACCGGGCTGTCGCTCAACCAGGGCATCCTGATCACCGGCGTCGTCACCGCCGTCTACTGCACGGTCGGCGGCCTGTGGGCCGACGCGCTCACCGACTTCGGGCAGTTCGTCATCCAGCTCCTCGCCGGCGTCGTCATGCTGTTCGCCGTCCTCGCCAAGCTCGGCGGCATCAGCGCGGTGGGGGACATGTGGGACCGGCTGCCGCCCGAGCACGCGCAGCCGCTGAACGGCCCGTTCACCGTGACGTTCCTGCTCGCGTTCCTGTTCGTCAAGACGTTCGAGTACAACGGCGGCATGTGGAACCAGGCCCAGCGCTACATGGCCGCGCCGTCGGCGGCGCAGGCGGCCCGCGGCGCCCGGCTGTCGGCCGTGCTGTGGGCGATCTGGCCGCTGCTGCTGTTCTTCCCGATGTGGGCCGCGCCGCTGCTGGTCCACGCGACCAAGCCGGACGCGAGCGACTCCTACGCGCTGCTGACCACCCAGCTCATCCCGCACGGCCTGCTCGGCCTGGTGATCGCCGGCTTCTTCTCGCACACGATGGCGATGGCCTCCTCCGACGCCAACGCGATCGCCTCGGTCTTCACCCGCGACGTGATCCCGGTGCTGTCCCGCGCGGCGCGGGCCTGGGACACCAGGGCCGCCCTGGTCGCGGCCCGGGTCACCACGGTGGCGTTCATCGCGCTGTCGATGACCGTGGCCACCCAGGTCAACAGCCCGGTGCTGAAGGACATCATCACGGTCGTCATCAAATGGGTGGCCGGGCTCATGGGCCCGATCTCGATCCCGCTGCTGCTCGGCATGCTGCCGCTGTTCCGCAGGTCCGGCCCGACGGCCGCGCTGGTCTCGTGGGCGGCCGGCCTGTTCGTCTTCTGGCTCACCAACTACGGCATGAGCGACGTCTCGACCGCCGTGGCGACGGCCGCGCCGGTGGCCACCTCGCTGGTGCTTTTCACGATCATCGGCTTCATCCGCCCGGAGAACACCCCCGAGCGCGAGGAACTGCTCCAGACCGTCAACACCGACGAGGACAGCGCCGCCCGGCCGCTTCCGACGTCCGCCTGAGGACGTGCGTCCGCCCGAGGATGTGCCTCCGCCTGGGGGTGTGCCTCCCCTGACCGCCGCACCGCTTCCCGCGTTCACCTGACCGGCCCGGGAGCGGTGCGGCCCAGAAACGCGGTACGGCCGCCGCACCGTTACGTGGGCGGCGGCCGTACCGAACCAGAACAGATCAGAAGGACTCTTCCGGCAGTTCCATGAGGTCCTGGCCGGTGGCGGCGAGCACGCGGCGCTCGGCGGCCACGCGCGGCAGCACGGTCTGCGCGAAGAACGAGGCCGCCGCGATCTTGCCCGTGTAGAACGCCTTGTCCTCCTCCGAGGCGGACAGGGCGTTCAGCGCGATCTCGGCCTGGCGCAGCAGCAGCCAGCCCAGCACCAGGTCGCCCAGCGCCATGAGGAAGCGGGTGGTGTTGAGGCCGACCTTGTAGACCTCCTGCGGCGTCTCCATGGAGGCGATCGCCCAGCCGGCCATCGTGTCGGCCATGGCCTTGACCTCGTCGGCCGCCTCGTCGAGCAGGCCGCGCTCGACCTTCAGCCGCCCGTTGCCCGCCTCAGAGGCGGCGAACGCCTTGATCTCGCCGAGCAGCGACCCCAGCGCCGCGCCCTGGTTCTTCAGGACCTTGCGGAAGAACAGGTCCTGGCCCTGGATCGCGGTCGTGCCCTCGTACAGCGAGTCGATCTTCGAGTCGCGGATGTACTGCTCGATCGGGTAGTCCTGGAGGAAGCCCGAGCCGCCGAGCGTCTGCAGCGAGCGGGCCAGCAGCTCGTACGACCGCTCGGAGCCGACGCCCTTGACCAGCGGGAGCAGCAGGTCGTTGAGCGCCTCGGCGGCCTCGTCGCGGCGGCCCTCGAACTCCGCGATCTGGATCTGGTCCTGGATCGTCGCCGTGTAGATGACCAGCGCCCGCATCGCCTCGGCGTACGACTTCTGCAGCATGAGCTCGCGGCGTACGTCGGGGTGGTGGGTGATCGTCACGCGCGGGGCGGTCTTGTCGCCCGAGCGGGTGAGGTCGGCGCCCTGGACGCGGTTCTTCGCGAAGTCCAGCGCGTTGAGATAGCCGGTGGACAGCGTGGCGATGGCCTTGGCGCCCACCATCATGCGGGCGTGCTCGATCACCATGAACATCTGCCGGATGCCGTCGTGCGCGTCGCCGACCAGGTAACCGATGGCGGGGTGCTTCTCGCCGAGCGTGAGCTCGCAGGTCGTGGAGACCTTCAGGCCCATCTTCTTCTCGACGTTGGTGACGTACACGCCGTTGCGCTCGCCCAGCTCGCCGGTCTCCAGGTCCACCAGGTACTTCGGCACGAGGAACATCGACAGGCCCTTGGTGCCGGGCTTGGCGCCCTCGGGCCGGGCCAGCACGAGGTGGAAGATGTTCTCGGCCATGTCGTGCTCGGCGCTGGTGATGAAGCGCTTGACGCCCTCGATGTGCCAGGTGCCGTCGGGCTGCTGGACCGCCTTCGTGCGGCCCGCGCCCACGTCGGAGCCGGCGTCGGGCTCGGTCAGCACCATGGTCGCGCCCCAGCGCCGCTCGACGGCCATCTCGGCGAACCGCTTCTGCTCCGGGGTGCCGAGCTCGAACAGCAGGTGGGCGAAGGCCGGGCCGCAGGCGAACATCCACACGGCGGGGTTGGCGCCGAGCACCATCTCGGCCATGGCCCACACCAGGCTGCGCGGGGCGGGCGTGCCGCCGAGCTCCGGCTGCAACTCCAGGCGCCACCACTCGGCGTCTACCCAGGCCTGGTAGGAGCGCTTGAAGCTCTCCGGCATGGTCACGCTGTGGGTGGCGGGGTCGAAGACGGGCGGGTGGCGGTCGGCGTCCTCGAACGAGTCGGCGATGGGGCCGGCGGCGAGCCGGTTCACCTCATCCAGCACGCTTCGCGCGGTGTCCTCGTCCACCTCGGCGAACGGGCCGGTGCCGAGGATCTCGCTGCGCCCGAACACCTCGAAGAGGTTGAACTCCAGGTCGCGGAGGTTGCTCTTGTAGTGACCCATCTGTGTGCGCTCCTAGAACCGAACCCGGGGGTAACGTACTGGTCGGTAACTCTAAACGAATGCTACCCGCGAGTAACCCGCGATATCCATGGTCTGCGCCACAGTTCGCACGGATTGGTTAGGTGCGACCGGTATGGTCACATGATGTGAGGGTCGTGATCCGCGGCCCTCCCGGACGAGGTGCCCTCCGTACCCGGACCAGCGAAGACGGTGGGCGGAAGGACATGGACCAAGTTCTGCAGATCGCCGGCGCCGTCCTCATCCTCGGCGCGTTCCTGCTCTCCCAGATGAACGTCCTGGACAACCGTTCGAAGATCTACCTCACGCTCAACCTCGTCGGCTCCGCGGTGCTCGCGTGGCTCGCGTACGCGGACGACGACTGGGGATTCCTGCTGCTGGAGGGGGTCTGGGCCATCGTGTCCGCGGTGGGTCTCGTCCAGTCCCTGCGGCCGCGCCGGACGGCAACGTAACCTGCTTGACAGCTTTACCGGTGTCGCGATTGGCTGGGCGCATGATGGAGATCCACACGATGACGATCGACTGCGCCCGGCCGTACGAGCTGGCCCAGTGGTGGAGCGAGGCCCTGGGCTGGCCGCTCGTCGACTCGGAGCCGGAGGACGACGAGGTCATGCTGGACCGTCCGGACGGCCCTCCGCACCTGCTTTTCATCCAGGTGCCCGAGGGCAAGACGGTCAAGAACCGCCTGCACCTCGACGTCGTCCCCTCGGGGGAGCGCACCCGCGACCAGGAGGTGGAGCGGCTGCTCGCGCTCGGGGCCAAGCCGTACGAGGACCACCGCACCCCGGAGGGCACCGGCTGGGTCACTCTCCTCGACCCCGAGGGCAACGAGTTCTGCGTCTGCCGCGGCGAGTACGAGCGTGCCGCCTCCGCGTGAGGTTTAGGAGCTCTTGGCCCGGCCGCGCATCGAGAACGTGAGAACGGTGGTGATCAGCAGCACGAGCGCGCCGCCCCACAGCGCGTCCCAGGCCGAGCCGAAGACGCCCTCGTGGTCGATGACGAGCTGCACCGGGTACATGAGGGCCGCCGCGCCGAGGCCCGGGTAGAGCGAGAAGCGCCAGGGGTGGCGCAGCGCCCACAGGCGGGCCTGCCGGGTCACCCGGTCGCCGACGTCCGGCTTGGAGATCGCGCCGATCGCCGCGACGAGGGCGAACACGGTGATCCCCGCGCACAGGGCCCAGGTCAGGTCGGCCGGGCCGGGCAGGATGACGCCCAGGAGGAAGCTCGTGGCCGCGACCGCCCCACCGGACGTCGCCGCGGCTCGCCAGGGCGCGCCGCGCAGGGCCGCGCCGGCCAAGGACATCTCGTCCATGCGGGTCAGTTCGTTCATGACTACAGCGTGCCTTTCCGGGCGTTTCTCCGGCATCGGGGAAGTCCCTGAGCCGCCCCTGACGCCACCCGGTTAGGCTCCCCGGCATGTCGCTGCACTTCCGTACGGCCCGGCGTGAGGACGTCCCCGTCATCGTGGCCATGATCAACGAGGACCCGATCACCGCCGCCCGCCCGTCTTCCGGGGATCCGGACTACTACGCCGCCTTCGATGCGGTGGACGCCGACCCGCGCAACGAGTTGATCGTCGTGGAGTCCGACGGCGACGCGGTCGGGACCATGCAGATCACCTACATTCCCGGGCTGTCGCGGCGGGGTGGTGAGCGCGCGCTGATCGAGGCGGTCAGGGTCGCCGTGCCGCACCGCAACCGGGGGATCGGCCGGGAGATGATGCGGTGGGCGGTCGAGCGGGCCCGGGAGCGAGGCTGCGCGCTGGTGCAGCTCACCTCCGACAAGGCCCGCACCGAGGCCCACCGCTTCTACGGCTCGCTCGGCTTCACGGCCTCACACGAGGGGTTCAAGCTCCTCCTCTGACAGCGGGGCGACGTCGACGAAGTTGTCGTGGTAGACCGGGCCCCGGCCCATGTCGGCGTCCCGCTCGTCGACCAGCGCGTTGGGGTTGGCGCCCGCCGACAGCTTCGGCCAGTGGCCCTTCGGCGCCGCCACCACGCCCTGCGCCACCCGGTCGCTGACCTCCACGTACGCCCTGAACTCGCCGTTGCCGTTGAAGACCCGGGCGGCCTGCCCGTCCACGAGCCCCCGGGACGCGGCGTCGGCCGGGTTGACCAGCACCCGCGGGCCCTTCGACCGCTTGCGCAGCTCCGGGTTGTTGGCGAACTGCGTGTTGAGGAACATGTGCGCGGCCGGAGTGATCATGACGAGCGGGTGCGGCCGGTCGGCGGGAGCCGTACGGGCGGTGAACGAGGGGACGTAGCCCGCCACGCGCGGCAGCCCGGCGGCCTCGGCCTTCGCGGAGGCGAACTCCAGCCGCCCGCTCGGCGTCGGGAAGCCCTCCGTGAACGGCACGAACGGGTCGGCCACCGGAAGCCGGGCCCACCCCTGCTTGCGGCACTCCTCCAGCGAGATCCCCGCCTGGGCGAGCGTCTGCCCGGCCAGTTCGAGGTCGCTGTCGTAGAGGGACGGCTCGGTCAGGCCCATCAGCCGGGCGAGCCGGCGGAAGGTCTCGGTCGTGGAGAGGCACTCGCCCGGCGGCTCGACGGCGGGCTCGTTCCACACCATGTACATGTGCCCGTAGCCGTGGTGCACGTCCAGGTGCTCGATCTGCATGGTCGCGGGCAGCACGTAGTCGGCGTAGTCGACGGTGTCGGTCGGGAACTGCTCCATCACCACCGTGAACAGATCCTCCCGCGCCAGCGCCGCCCTGATCCGGTTCTGGTCGGAGGTCGAGCCCAGCGGGTTGGCCGCATAGACCCACAGGCACTTGACCGACTCGTCCAGCCCGTCGGCCAGCCGGGTCATCGTGAGCGTACGCACGGGGTGGGGGAGCAGGTCGTCACGCGGATTGGGGCCCGTGGGGGCGTATCCCGAGGTGGAGTAGGCCACGCCGCCGCCCGGGTGGCGCCAGTCGCCGGTGACGCCGGGGATGCACGCGATCACCCGCATCGCGGCCCCGCCGCCCGCGTGCCGCTGGATGCCCATCGTGGCCCGGATGCCGGTCGGCCGGGTGTGCGCGAGCCGTACGCCGAGGGCGCGGATCCGCTCCTCGGGCAGGCCGGTGATCTCCGCGACCAGCGCCGGCGGATGCCTGCGGATCTCGGCCTCGAACTCGTCCCAGCCGGTCGTGTGCTCCTCGATGTACGCGCGGTCCTCAGCGCCCTCCTCCAGCACGACGTGCAGCAGGCCGAGGGCGAGCGCGGCGTCGGTGCCCGGCCGGATCGGCAGGTGCTCGTCCGCCTGGTCGGCCGTACGCGTGCGGATGGGGTCGATCGCCACGACGTACGCCCCGGCGGCGCGGGCGTCCTGGACGAACTTCCACAGGTGGTGGCCGCTGGTCAGCGTGTTGGTGCCCCACAGCAGGATGAGCCGCGACAACGCGAACGTCTCCGGGTCCATGCCGCCGGGAGTCCCGTTGACGTACCGCAGCCCGTCGTTGCCGGCCCGCGCGCAGATGTTGAGGTCGTGCCGGGACGCGCCGAGGGCGTTCCAGAACCGCCGCCCGGCCTGACCCGACTCGCCCTGGACGTAGCCGAGCGTCCCGGTGCCCTGGTAGGGCCAGATCGCCTCGCCGCCGTGCTCCTCGACGATCGAGGTCAGCTTGGCGGCGATCTCCGACAGGGCCTGGTCCAGGCTGATCCGCTCGAACCGGCCGGATCCCTTCGGCCCCACCCTCTTCAACGGGTGGAGAACACGGTCGGCCGACCGCACCTGCTCCAGGTAGCGGTTGACCTTCACGCACAGCGCCCCGCGCGTGTAGGGGTGGTCGCGGTTGCCGCGCAACCCGACGGCCTCACCGTCGCGTACGGTGACGACCCAGGAGCAGGTGTCGGGGCAGTCGAGCGGGCAGGCGCCGAGGACGGGTAGCGACGTCATGGCATCGACGTTAGCGCGCCCCCCACGGGCGGTCTCTACCGGATTTCCCGCACGTACGCGATGTTCGCGGCGTCCTCGGGGTCGGTGCTCGGCGCCTCGGAGAACCAGGCGTCCAGAATCTCCGTCAGAACCTGCTGGGAGGTGAGGCGGAGACTGAGCGCGAGCACGTCGGCGTCGTTCCACTTGCGGGCGCCCGCGGCGGTGGCGGCGTCGGTGCACAGCGCCGCCCGCACGCCCGCTACCTTGTTTGCCGCTATGGACGCGCCGGTGCCGGTCCAGCAACAGACCACGGCCTGGTCCGCGCGGCCCTCCGCGACGTCCCTCGCCGCGGCGGAGCAGCACCACGCCCAATCGGCCCGGTCGCCGGGGGCCAGTGCTCCATAGAGTGTGACTGAATGGCCGCGCCGTTCCACCTCGGCCACAAGCACCGACGCGATCCCGTCGAGGCTGTCCGAGGCCAGGGATATACGCATGCCGTCAATTGTGGACACCGAGTGCGAAGATCGCACAGAATCGCTGGTGGTGAGAGGCATCAAGGAGCAGGACATAACGCTGGACACTCCTGGCCAAGGAGCTGTCCTCGTCGTCGAGCCTCTGCTGCCGCAGCGGATCCGCCGTCCTTCCGACGCACTGCGGTTCCTGCTCACGCTGCTGGCCCTCGTCGCCGTCACACTGATGGCCCTGGCCCTGCAGCGCACGCTGAACGGCCTGGAGACCGACGTCCAGGCGGGCACCGGCCGCGCCCCCGAGGTGCTGTCGGCCGCCGCCGGGCTGCTGGGCGGCGTCGCCGTGCTGGTCGTCCCGGTCGCGTTCGCCGTCGAGCGGGTCTTCCACCGCGACGGCATGCGGGTCACCCAGGGGCTGATCGCCGCGATCCTCGCCCTGCTGGTGTCGTACGCGCTGGACGAGTGGCTGGTCCAGGCGGGCCCGGCCGACCTGGTGCAGCTGCTCACCGGCGGCAGGGACGTGGAGCCGCTCAACACCGTGCTCACCCCCGCCATCGCGTACGCCACGGCCGTGAGGATGGCGCGGCGCCCGAACTGGCGGGCGCTGATGTGGGTCGCGCTCGCCCTCGACGTGTTCGCGCTCTTCACCGCGACCAAGGTCACCGCCCTCGGCGTGATCCTCACGTACGTCGTCGGCCTCGCCGTCGGGTTCGGCACGCTCTACGGCATCGGCAGCGCGAACACCAGGCCGCCCGGCAGCGCCGTGCTGGCGGCGCTGCGCAGGCTCGGTTTCACGCCGGTCAGCGCCAGGCGGGTGGAGGACGACAGCTCGGGCAGCCGCCGCTACCTGGTCGGCCTCGCCGACGACCGGCGGATCGACGTGACCGTGCTCGACCGGGACCGGCAGGTGGCGGGCGTCCTCTACCGGCTGTGGCGGCGTTTCCTGCTCAACAGCGAGACCCGGCGCAGAGCCATCCGCTCGCTGCGCGCCGAGCTGGAGCGCGAGGCGCTGATGGCGTACGCCGCGCAGGCCGCCGGGGTGCGGCTGCCGCGCCTGCTCGGCACGAGCGAGGTCGGCACCGAGGCCGCGCTGCTCGCCTACGAGCACGTGGACACCCGGCCGGTGAGCGATCTACAGGATGAGGACTTCGACGACGAGCTGCTGGAGCGGATGTGGGAGCAGGTCCGGCTGCTGCACGCGCAGCGCCTGGCCCACCGCCACCTCACCGGCGAGAGCATCCACGTCGACGCCCATCGGAACGTCTACCTCGTGGACGCCCGGAGCGGCGAGATCGCGGCGGGCGACCTGCTGCTGCGGCTCGACATCGCCCAGCTCCTCGCCTACCTCGGCACTCGGGTGGGAGCCGAGCGCTCTGTCGGGTCGGCGGCGAAGGCGCTGGGGGAGAACACGCTGGCCGGGGCGATGCCGCTGCTCCAGCGGATCGCGCTGAGCCGGGACACCCGGACGGCCGCCCGCCGGGACAGGAAGCTCCTGCCCGCAATCCGCGTGCAGATCACCGCGCTGAAGCCGCAGGTCGAGGTCGAGGAGGTGCGGCTCGAACGGTTCCGCCCCCGGACGCTGTTGACGATCATCGTCAGCACGCTCGGCGCCTACTTCCTGCTCTCCCAGCTCAGCCAGGTCAACCTGATCAGCGTGATCACCACGGCGAACTGGGCGTGGAGCGGCGTCGCACTGGTCGCCGGCGCCCTCAGCTACGTCGCGGCGGCGATCATGCTGCGCGGGTTCGTACCCGAGCCGCTGCCGCTCGGCCGCACGGTCCTGGCACAGCTCGCCGCGTCGTTCGTGAAGCTCGTCGCGCCCGCCGCGGTCGGCGGCGTCGCGCTGAACACCCGTTATCTGCAGAAACGAGGCGTCCCGCCGGGGGCGGCGGTGACCAGCGTGGGGGCTTCGCAGCTCATCGGCCTGGCCATGCACATCATGCTGCTGCTGCTGTTCGGCTACCTCACCGGAACGCAGGCCGCGCCGTCCCTCACCCCGTCGCGGGGCCTGCTCGTCGTGTTGCTCGGCGTCGCGGTGCTCTTCCTGATCGTGCTCGCCGTACGGCCGCTTCGCCGCGTGCTGACGACCCGCCTGCGGGCGATGTTCTCGGGGGTGATCCCCCGGCTGCTCGACGTGGTGCAGTCACCCAAGAAGATCGTCGAGGCGGTGGGCGGGACCCTGCTGCTCACCCTCAGCTTCGTGATCTGCCTTGAGGCGTGCGTCCAGGCGTTCGGAGGCAAGGCCAGCTTCACGGCGGTCGCCGTGGTGTTCCTGGCCGGCAACGCCATCGGCTCGGCCGCTCCGACGCCCGGCGGGCTGGGCGCGGTTGAGTACGCCCTGTCGCTCGGCCTGCAGGTCGCCGGCGTGCCGGGCCCCATCGCCACCTCGGCCGTGCTGCTGTTCCGGCTGATGACGTTCTGGCTTCCCGTCCTGCCCGGCTGGGCCTCCTTCGCCTACCTCCAGCGTCAGAACGCCCTCTGAACGTCGGCGGCCGGCTTCGGCGACGCCCGGCCGGGCATCGCCGTCCGCCGGGACAGGCGGTGCGGTGGGGATGAGGCCTCAGGCGCCCGGTGTCTGTGCGCCAGAGCAGAGACACCGGCCATGAGCCCGGGGTCACCAGCCTGGGGTCACGAGCATGGGCCACACGCCGCGGTGCAGGCGCGCCGGCCGGTGCACCGCGGCTCGTGGACGCTCATTCCGCGCTGGAAGCGGCCCAGAGATTGATCCCGCACTCGACCGCGTCCTTGTCGATCGCGTCCAGCTCGTCCTGGGTGAAGTCGAGCCGGTTGATCGCGTCGAGGCTGTCGTCGAGTTGCTCGACGCTGCTCGCGCCGATCAGGACCGACGTCACCCGCGGATCGCGAAGCGCCCAGGCCAGGGCCATCTGCGCCAGCGACTGCCCGCGCTGCCCGGCGATCTCGTTGAGCCGCCGGACATGGCGCAGGCTCTCCTCCGTCAGCAGGGACGGATCGAGCGATTTGCCCTGGGCCGCCCGCGAGTCCTTCGGAACGCCGGCCAGGTAGCGGTCGGTCAGCATGCCCTGTGCCAACGGAGAGAACGCGATGCAGCCGGCGCCCTCCTCCTCCAGCACGTCGAGCAGCCCGTTCTCGATCCACCGGTTGAGCATCGAGTAGGAGGGCTGGTGGATGAGCAACGGAGTGCCCATGTCCCGCAGGATCGCCGCGGCCTGCCGGGTCCGCTCCGGGGAGTAGGACGAGATGCCCGCGTAGAGCGCCTTGCCCGAGCGGACCGCGTGGGCGAGCGCCCCCATGGTCTCCTCCAGGGGCGTCTCCGGATCGAAGCGGTGGCTGTAGAAGATGTCCACGTAGTCGAGGCCCATCCGCTTCAGCGACTGGTCGAGGCTCGCGAGCAGATACTTGCGCGACCCCCAGTTGCCGTACGGGCCGGGCCACATGTCGTACCCCGCCTTGGTGGAGATCACCAGCTCGTCGCGGTACCTGGCGAAGTCCTGCTGGTAGAGGTGCCCGAAGTTGATCTCGGCGGAGCCGTACGGCGGACCGTAGTTGTTGGCGAGGTCGAAGTGGGTGACTCCGCGGTCGAAGGCCCGGCGGAGGATGGCCCGCTGGGTCTCGATCGGCTTGTCGTCGCCGAAGTTGTGCCACAACCCGAGCGACACCGCGGGCAGCCTCAGCCCGCTCCGTCCGGTCCGGTTGTACGGCATGGGCCCATACCGGCCCTCGGCAGCCACATAGCTCACTCGGTCACTCCAACTCGGTCGAGGATCCAGGAGAGCGCGAACGCCTCCTCACGCCAGGCGTCGTAACGGCCGCTGCGGCCTCCGTGGCCGGCGCCCATCTCGGTCTTCAACAGGAACGGGCCGCCCTGCGCGGTGGCACGGAGCCGGGCCATCCACTTGGCCGGCTCGTGGTAGAGCACCCGCGTGTCGTTGAGGCTGGTCGTCGCCAGGATCGGCGGGTAAGGCCGGCCGTCGACGTTCTCGTAGGGCGAGTAGGACTTCATGTACGCGTAGACCTCGGAATCGTGCAGCGGGTTACCCCACTCGTCCCACTCGGTCACCGTGAGCGGCAGCGACGGATCGAGGATCGTGTTCAGCGCGTCCACGAACGGGACCTCGGCGACGATCCCCGCGAACTCCTCCGGCGCCAGGTTGGCGACCGCGCCCACGAGCAGACCGCCGGCCGAGCCGCCCCTGGCGATGATCCTGTCGGACCATCCCTCGGCCTTCAGATGCCGTGCGGACGCCACGAAGTCGGTGAAGCTGTTCTTCTTCCTGGTCAGCTTGCCGTCCTCGTACCACCGGCGGCCCATCTCGCCGCCCCCGCGCACGTGGGCGATCGCGAACACGAACCCCCGGTCCAGCAGCGAGAGCCGGGCCACCGAGAAGTAGGGATCGATGGACGACTCGTAGCTGCCATAGCCGTAAAGCAGGGTGGGGGCGGGCCGGCTCGTGTCCTTCCGGACCACGATCGAGATCGGGATCCTGGTGCCGTCCGGGGCGGTGGCCCACTCGCGGAACTGCTCGTAGTCGGCCGGGTCGTAGCCGCCGAGCACCGCCCTCTGCTTGAGCAGGATCAGCTCGCGGGAGCGCAGGTCGTAGTCGTACACCGACGGCGGAGTGACCATGGACGTGTAGCTGAGACGCAGCCGGCTGGTCTCGAACTCCGCGTTGCCGGTCGGCGCGACGTCGTACAGCGGCTCAGGGAAGGAGATCTCGTAGGGCTCGCCGCCGTCGCCCGGCAGGATCCGGACCCCCGTGAGACCGTCACGGCGGAAGTGGACGCTGACGTAGTCCTTGAAGGCGTCCACGTCGAGCAGCCGCGTGTCGTCCCTGTGCTCGATCAGCGGAGTCCAGCTCCCCGGATCGTCGATGGGGGCGGTGGCGAGCTCGAAGTTCACGGCGCCGTCGTTGTGCAGGACGAGGAAGCGGTCGGCCGCGTGCTCCAGCCCGTACTCCACGCCGGTCTGCCGGGGCCGCACCACCGCGAACTCGCCTTCCGGGGTGTCCGCGTCGAGGACCCGCACCTCGCTGGTGATCTTGCTGCCCGAGGTCAGCACCAGGTAGCGCTGGCTGCGGGTGAGCCCGATGCCCACCCAGAAGCGCTCGTCGTCCTCCTGATGAACGACGACGTCCTCGGTCGAGCCAAGCGTGTGCCGGTGAATCCGGTATGGACGCCACGCCTCGTCCACCGTCGTGTAGAAGAACGTGGAGCCGTCGGCCGACCAGGCGCCGCCGTAGAAGACTCCCGGAATCTCGTCCGGGAGCAGTTCGCCCGTCTTCAGATCCTTGAACCGGAGAGTGAAGCGCTCGTCTCCCGAGAAGTCGGTCGAGTAGGCGAGCTTCGTGCCGTCGGGGCTGACCGCGCTCGTGCCCATGGAGAAGAAGGGGCTGTCACCGGCGAGCTCGTTGCCGTCCAGGATCACCTGTTCGCCCGGGAGAGACGTGCCCGGCTCCAGGTGTGGCGGGCTGTCGCCGTCGGCGGCCACGCGGCACTGGATGCCGTACTGCTTGCCCTCTTCGGTGCGGGAGTAGTACCACCAGGCGCCCTTGCGGGTGGGCACCGACAGGTCCGTCTCCAGGGTCCTGCCCTTGATCTCCTTGAAGATGCTCTCCTGGAGGTCCTGCAGGTGGCCGGTCATCTCCTGGGTGTAGGCGTTCTCCGCCTCCAGGTACGCGATGGTGTCGGGGTCGTCCTTCTTGAGCAGCCACGCATACTCGTCGACCACGGTGTCACCGTGATGCGTGCGCTCCAGGGGAACCTTCTTCGCTACAGGCGGCATGTCGCTCACCCGCCAAAGTCTATGTTCGGCATGGTCCCGCCAAGCCTCCTCGCTGCGGCCTGTGGATAACCCGTGACGGGGAACAAGGGGGCCGCGGCCGGCGCGTCGCGATCCCACCGGCCCCAGGCGTGAGGCGGGCGGAATACATCCGGGACTCCAGGCGTTCGTATCGAGTCGGGTCATGGCGGTGCCGGACCCTGGTAATCTTGTGGTGTCGGCGCGGTTCGGCGCACTCCTCTTCGATCACTTCGGTGGTTGTCTTGTGTGTGCGCGGGTTGATTGCCGGCGGCTCCTCTCGCTTTTCGATCTTCTTGGTTCGGTGGTTTTGCGCCGGGCTGGCGGTTCGGGTAAGTTAGAGGGGTTGCCCCGGAAACGGGGTGGTCGAATTCCTGTCGGTCGGCGGGTTTCGGGTCAAATAAGTCCCGGTGGGGCGGATTTGACACGGAAGAGCCGGTCGGGAAGAATTA